>NZ_NEVP01000007.1:0-338649 GCF_002261315.1 Bordetella genomosp. 5 | reverse complement strand
CATCCCGAACAGGACCGTGAAACGCCTTCGCGCCGATGATAGTGAACATTCGTTTGTGAAAGTAGGTCATCGTCAGGCTTTTATTGCTCAAAACCCCACTGGCTCACGCCAGTGGGGTTTTGTCTTTTAGGTGAAGCCACTGGCTTCGCAGATTCAGGGCTCGCTCAGGTAGCCCGCGCCGGCATACGCCGGACATCGACCTGGCAAGAATATGGCGTCTACCGCCCACGGTTACGCCTGACGACCACAGCAAGGTGGCCCCACTCCTTCCCATCCCGAACAGGACCGTGAAACGCCTTCGCGCCGATGATAGTGAACATTCGTTTGTGAAAGTAGGTCATCGTCAGGCTTTTATGCCCCGAACCCCGCTGGAGAGATCCGGCGGGGTTTTTGTTTTTGCGAGTGCCTCGCTCCGCGGCTGAGCGTCGGCGCGTCGGCCAGCGGACGCTCATGGCCTCGGCGCATTGGCCGGCGGACGATCATGGCCTCGGCGCGTCGGGCGGCGGACGATCGTGGCGTCGGGCGGCGGACGATGGTGGCCTCGGCGCGTCGGGCGGCGGACGATCGTGGCGTCGGGCGGCGGACGATGGTGGTCTCGGCGCGTCGGCCAGCGGACGATCATGGGAAAATAGCGGCGTGAAAAAAATGTCTTCTTCTTCGACGGCCTGCCCCTGCGATCTGGGCAAGGACTATCAGGCTTGCTGCGGCCGCTGGCATCAGGGGCCGCTTGCGCTGCAGGCGCCCGACGCGCCCACGCTCATGCGCTCACGCTACAGCGCGTTCGTGTTGGACGAGATCGCGTATTTGTTGGCGACCTGGCATCCCGATACGCGGCCGTCTGAGCTCGAGCCGAATGCGTCCGACCTGAAATGGCTGGGCCTGGAGGTGAAGCGCAGTGCGCAAACGGACGCCGACCACGCGGTCGTGGAGTTCGTGGCCCGCTGCCGTCAGGCCGGACGGGCCACGCGCATGCACGAAACCAGCCGATTCGAGCGCATCGATGGCCGCTGGTACTACCTGGACGGCGAGCATCGCTGAGCGGGCGCCCGACCGTAGTCGCGCGCGTTCGCTGCACCTGTTCAAGCGGGTGGCCTCACCACGAGGCGCGGCGGCGCTCAGCGGCGGGATGACCGCCACGATAGGCGTCGTTCAGCAGGCAGCGTCAGCGCACCCTTGTGTATCGCAGGAATGCGGCTGGCCGTGGCCGGCGCCGTGTCACGGGATCGTTGATAGGGCCGCGCGCAGAGCGGGTCAGCGAACCAGGTCGGCGTATTGCGGGTGCCGGCGTATGTAGGCCGCCGCGTAGGAACACAGGGGCTGCACCTGCCAACCCTGGTCGCGTGCGTAGTCGAGTGCGGACTGAGTGAGGCGGGCGGCAATGCCGCGGCCGCCGACGGCCTGGGGCACGCCGGTATGCAGAATCGCCATGACCTGATTGCACACCTGGTAATCGAGTTCGCAGGCGTGGCCGTCGACGCGGGTTTCGAAGCGCTGGCGCGCCGAGTCGTGGTGAATGTCGCTCATTCGGTGGGGGCTCCTGGTCTGGCGGACCGCAACAGGGCAAGAATGGCGCCCAATTGCTGATCGCGCTCGGTGGCAAGGCTGGCGAGCGATCGGCCGGAGGCTTCGGACTGCACGCCAGCCACCAGTTTACGCTGCAGCTCGGGTGTGAGTTCGGGATGGCCGAGGTCGTCCCACCAGGCCTGCATCGGACCCAGCAGATGGTCCATGAAATGCTGCAGGCCGCCGGCGCCGCCGCCCAGATTGAACGTCATGTGCGGGCCGAACAGCGCCCAGCGCAGGCCCGGGCCCTGCGCGACCGCGGCATCGATGTCGGCCACGCTCGCGACGTCTTCGGCGACGAGGTGTACGGCTTCTCGCCACAGCGCCGCCTGCAGGCGGTTGGCGATATGGCCGGGCACTTCTTTGTTGAGCCTTATCGGGTATTTGCCCAGACCGCGATAAAAATCCATCGCGCGCGCCAGCGCCTCGGGCGCCGTGCGCTCACCGCCCACCACCTCGACGAGCGGAATCAGGTGCGGCGGGTTGAAGGGATGGCCGATCAGGCAGCGCCCGGGGTAGCGGCATCCGGACTGCAGGCGGCTCATCAAGAGCCCGGAAGAGCTGGAGGCGATCAGCACGTGCTCGGGCAGCACGGCATCCATGCGCGAAAACAAGTCGATCTTGAACGCCTCGCGCTCGGGCGCGTTTTCCTGGACGAAGTCGGCCTGATCCAGCGCGGCCTCGAGCTCGGTCTCGAAGCGTAGCTGATCGGGGGAGGCGCGGGCCACGACGAGCCCGGCCTGCGTCAGCGCGGGCCACGCGGCGTGGATTCGCGCCAGGGTCTGGGCGCAGGCGTCGGGAGCCGGATCGAACATGGCGACCGAGAGGCCACGGGCCAGGAACAGGGCGGCCCAACTGGCGCCGATGGTGCCGCCGCCGACCACGGCGACATGCGAGATGGGAGGGGTGTGCATGCTGGCGCCCCGCCAGCGCGGGGAATGGGATGCGGAAGTGCTGATGTTGCAGTCGCGGAGCAGGCCGCGCAACCGGGAATGCGCCCATTGCGGGGCGGCGCAACGCGTGGCTGACGACGCCCGTGAGTGTGCGCGGGATGCGGCGCAAGGCGTGGCTGACGAGGGCGCGAGCGTGCGCGGAATGCGGCGCGACGCATGCCTGACGAGGGCGCGAGCGTGCGCGGGGCGGGGCGCCACGCATGGCTCACTGCGCCGCGGGAATGCAAGGGGCGCGGCGCGTGGAGCCGGCGTCGGACTTGTGCCATGACGGTGCGGGCGCTATGGTGGAACGCGCCGCCCGCGGGTGGCGCAGTGACCAACGACGAACGCAACGATGCAAGGGGAACAGAGTGACTGAGCTTTGGCGCATGTCGGCAGCGGAATTGGCCGGGCATATCCGGGCGGGTGAGGTGTCGGCCGTGGAGGCGGCAGAGGCCGCGCTGGAACGCCTCGACGCGGTGAATCCGCAGCTGAACGCGGTGGTGGATCATCGTCCGGACGAGGTGCTCGCGCAGGCGCGCGAAGCCGATGCGAGCCGTGCGCGCGGCGAGCATCCGGGGCCGCTGGCCGGTGTGCCGGTGACCGTGAAGATCAACATCGACCAGGCCGGTTACGCGACCAGCAACGGCGTGAAGCTGCAAGCCCAGGTGATCGCGCGCGAGAACAGCCCCGTGGTGGACAACCTCAAACGGGCCGGCGCGGTCATTCTCGGTCGTACCAATACCCCGGCGTTCTCGCTGCGCTGGTTCACCGACAATCTGCTGCACGGCGCCACGCGCAATCCGCGCAATGCCCGGCTCACACCCGGGGGTTCCTCGGGCGGCGCGGCGTCGGCGGTGGCGGCCGGCATCGGTCACATCGCCCATGGCACCGACATCGCGGGCTCCATCCGTTATCCCGCGTATGCCTGCGGCGTGCACGGTCTGCGGCCGACGCTCGGCCGGGTGGCGGCGTTCAACGCGGCGCTGCCGGAGCGCTCGCTCGGCGGCCAGATCACCGCGGTGTCCGGGCCGCTGGCCCGGACGATCGCCGACGTGCGGCTCGCGCTCGCCGTCATGGCCGCGCCCGATCCGCGCGATCCCTGGTGGGTGCCGGCGCCGCTGCAGGGTCCGGTCGTGCCGCGGCGCGCGGCGCTGTGCGTGAGTCCGGAAGGCCTCGAGGTGCAGCCCGCTGTCGAAAAGGCGCTGCGCGATGCGGCCGCGTCCCTGCGCGAGGCCGGTTGGGAAGTGGATGAAGTGGATCCGCCGCCGATGCGCGAAGCGGCTGCGCTGCAACTGCGCATGTGGCTCGCCGATGGGTACGATGCCATGCTGGATGCGGCGCGGCGCGAGGGGGATCCCGGCGCGATGACCGCGCTGGCGGGACAGCAGGAGGTGGCGCGCGGGCTGGATCTGCCGGGTTATGTCCAGACCCTGACCCGCCGTGCCACGCTGGTACGCGACTGGGAGCTGTTCTTCTCGCGTTATCCGGTGCTGCTCACGCCCGTCTCCAGCGAGGTGCCGTTTCCGGATGGCCTCGACCTGCAGGGCGAGTCGGCTTACGCGCGCGTCTGGGCGGCGCAGCTGACGCAGATCGCCGTGCCGTTCATGGGGCTGCCGGCGCTGTCGGTGGCGACGGGAGAGACCCAGGGCCCGGACGGCCCCGCGCCGATGGGCGTGCAGATCATCGCGGGCCGGTATCGCGAAGACCTCTGCCTGGCCGCGGGCGCGGCGATCGAGGCGGCGCTACCGCCCGTGCAGATCGCGCAGCCGGCGGGCTGAACCACGCGGGGCGGCGCTGCCGCCGCCGTTCATGCGGGTGGGCGCCACTCGTGGCGTAGCAGGCCCATCATGCCGGTATCCCAGCGTTCGTCGTCCACGCGGGTCGATGAACGGCGCACGCCTTCGAAGGCGAAGCCCAGCGTTTTGTAGGTGTGGATCGCGACCTCGTTGAACATGTAGACGTTCAATTCCACGCGCTGGATGTCGGGTATGTCGAAGGCCAGGTCGATGAGCTGGCGCAGCATCGGCCGCGCCAGGCCCTGGCCACGCGCCTGTGGCGCGATCACGATGCGCCCGAGCCGCGCGTTGCCGTCCTGCCAGTCGTAGGCGATCTGGCCGTGGCCGACCGCCCGGTCTTCGTGCCAGGCCGTCCAGCATTGCCGTTGCGGACGCGTTCCGCGGCCTTCGGCGAGCATGACCTCGAACTGCGCGGCCGTGAGGGGATGCCGGACATGCGAGCCGCCCCATTGCGAGACCGCTCGCTGGCTATCGAACCAGCTCGCAAGCGCGTCGAAATCGGCGGGGTCGAAGGCGCGTAGCTGCATGGCCGCGATCAGGCGCCCAGCAGCAGCATGGTCCAGAGCGCGATCATGGCGATCAGGCCCAGCCAGCATGCGCCCCAGAATCCCACGATCGGCCATTTGACGGCCAGCGGTACGCGCTTGGGATCGACGTGCGCCAACTGCTCGTTGGCATGGCCCACGATCCAGAACTTGGTACGCGGAAACATCAGGCGCAGGAAGTAGTCGAGAAAGATCGCCGCGCGGATCGAAAACGGATACTGGCCGAAGGGCTTGTGCTTCAGGTAAGGATGCTTGAGTTCGGCATTCACCTGGCGCTGTGCCACGAAGAACAGATACAGGCCGCTGATCGTGCACGTGATGAAGCAGGTCGCCAGCAGGCTGAAGATGTACATGAAGATCGGGGATTGAGTTGCCACTTGCCTTAACCTCGGGTCTGGCCTTCGCCGTTGAGTACCCATTTCAGGGTGGTGAGGCCTTCGAGGCCCACGGGGCCGCGCGCGTGCAGCCGGTTGGTGGAGATGCCGATCTCCGCGCCCAGCCCGTATTCGAAGCCATCGGCGAAGCAGGTCGGCAGGTTGACATAGACCGAGCTCGAATCGACCTCGCGCTGGAAGCGCTCGGCTGCGCTCAGGTCTTGCGTGACGATGGCATCGGTATGGCCCGAGCCCCAGCGTGCGATGTGCTCCATGGCGTCGTCGAGCGTGTCCACCACGCGGATCGCCAGGATCGGGCCGAGGTACTCGGTGCCCCAGTCTTCATCGGAGGCCGGCAGGGCGTCGGGCAGCAGGGCGCGCGTGCGTTCGCAACCCCGCAGCTGCACGCCGTGTTCGCTCAGCGCGCGGCCGAAACGGGGCAGGAAGGTCGAGGCCACCGAGGCGTGTACCAGCAGCGTTTCCATCGAGCCGCAGATACCGTAGCGGTAGGTCTTGGCGTTGAACGCGATCTCGAAGGCGCGATCGAGGTCTGCTGCCGCATCCACATAGACGTGGCAGTTGCCATCGAGGTGCTTGATGAGCGGCACGCGCGCCTCTTGGGCGAGACGTGCGATCAGGCCCTTGCCGCCGCGCGGGACGATGACGTCCACGTGTTCGGTCATGGTGATCAGCTTGCCGACGGCCGCCCGGTCGGGCGTGTCGATGACCTGCACCGCGGCGGGCGGGAGCTCGGCCGCGCGCAGGCCGGCCTGCACGATGCGGCCCAGGGCCAGGTTCGAATGCAGCGCCTCGCTGCCGCCACGCAGGATGGTGGCGTTGCCGGACTTCAGGCAGAGCGCGGCCGCGTCGATCGTGACGTTGGGGCGGGACTCGTAAATGATGCCGATGACGCCCAGCGGCACCCGCATCTGCGCCACGCGCATGCCATTGGGGCGGATGCTGGCGCCGGTGAGGCTTCCGATCGGATCCGGCAGATTGGCGATCTGGCGCAGGCCTTCGGCCATCAGGTCGATCGAGCGATCCGACAGTGTGAGGCGGTCGAGCAGGGCCGGCTCGATGCCGTTGGCGCGTGCGGCATCGAGGTCGCGCGCATTCGCGGTCTTCAGCGCGTCGCGCTCGGCGCCGAGGGACTCGGCCATGATGTGCAGGGCACGGTTCTTGGCGGCGCCGCTGGCGCGCATCATGGCGCGTGAAGCCTGGCGGGCGTTCTCGCCCAGGGCGAGCATGGTCTGTTCTATCGTGGACATGGCGGTGGTCTCGCTGGCTGCGCCGTTGGAACGGCGTCCGTTATGTCTGGGGCTATCCCCGGAAGTGTAGCTGGCTCTCCCGGTCCGGTCGTCGGAGGGCGGGCAGGGCATCGTGGGGTGCGGTATCGGCCGGAACCGAACGGGCGCCGGTCGACATCGCGGGGGCGAAGGCGGCGGTCGAAACCGCCTTCACGGTCGTCCGGCGGCGGCCACGCGCAGCGCGAGGCGCGTCATCTCTTCCCAGGCGTCGGACAGGCGGCCCGGCACGCTCAGGCCTTTGATCAGCCGGTCGACCTCGTGCGCGTGCTGCACGGCGGCGGGCCAGCCTTGAGGCGGCACGCGCGACAGCGCCTGCATCGCGAGCCGCTCGTGCGCGCCGAAGATGCGCAGCCGGCGCATCAGGCCGGGCACGTCCTGGTTCTGGGCGCGCGCCTGGGCGATCCGGGCGAGCAGGCGGATCTCTTCGCCGACGGCCCAGAGCACCAGCGGCAAGGCCTCGCCCTCGGCGCGCAGGCCGTCGATCATGCGGACGGTGCGTCCGATGTCGCCGGCCAGCATGGCGTCGCGCAGGCCGAAGACATCGTAACGGGCGACGTTGAGCACGGCGCGTTCGACGTCGGCGCCCGCCAGCTCGCCTTCGGGGTAAAGCAGGCCGAGCTTCTGGATTTCCTGGTGGGCCGCCAGCAGGTTGCCTTCGACCTTGTCGGCCATCCATTGCAGGGTGGCCGAGTCGGCGCGCTGGTTTTGCCGCGCGAGACGGGCGCCGATCCAGCCCGGCAGGCGGCCGCGTTCGATGGTGGGGATCTCGGCATAGATGCCGGCGCGCGCCACCGCCTGCGCCCAGCGCGACTCGCGCGTGGCCTTGTCCAGGCGCGGCAGCGCGATCACGACCAACGTGGAATCGTCGGGCTGGGCCTGAGCCTGTTCGGCCAGCTTGGCGAGGGTGTCGCCGCCAGTCTTGCCGGGTTTGCCGGTCGGGATCTTGAGCTCGAGCAGGCGCCGGTCGCCGAACAGCGAAACGCTCTGCGTGGCGGCGGCCACCGCGCTCCAGTCGGAGCGGGCGTCCATCACCATCGAGGTCCGGTCGGTATAGCCGGCCTCGCGTGCCGTCGCGCGCAGCGCATCGACGGCCTCGGTGACGAGCAGGGGCTCGTCACCGGAGATCGTGTAGAGCGGGGCCAGCCGGCCACCCGCGCGCCGCAGGTGGTCGATGAGCCCGTCACCGTCCATCGCCTGAGCCATCGGTCAGAGCGGGTCCAGCTGGCGGTTGATGCTCGGGCTGTTCCAGGGTTGCGGCGTGGTGTTTTGCGGCACGGCGGACTTCGGATCGAAGACCGGTGCGTCGGGATCGGCCTTGCCCGCGCGGACCCGCTCGGCGGCCACGCGCACGTCGGGCGCCGTCAGGCGACGCATCAGACGCTGCACGATGGACTGCTGCATGGCCTTGTAGAGGGTTTCCATCTGCGTCTGCTTGGCCTGCACGATCTGCTCGTCGTAGGGCATGTCGCGATAGACGGCGAACGTGGTGTCGGGCAACAGGGCGTTGCCCTTGTTGTCGATCAGGCGGAAGCTGAAGATGACGCCCAGTTCGTATTCCTCGACCCGGCCCTGCGCGTTGAGCGAGACTTCGCGCTGCGTGCGCCGCATCTCGGTCTGCTGCAGGATGGCTTCGGCTTCGTCGGGACGCTCGACCTGACGCGTGTTGGGCGAGGCCGCCTTCAGCTGGCGGCGCAGGTCGGCGCCGAACAGGGTGTTGTCCGGAATGCCGATGTACATCGTGTCGAACGGCAGCGGCGTTTCGCCCTTGAGCGCGAAGCCGCAGGACGTCAGCAGCATGAGCACCGCCAGGCCGGCGGCGCGGCCCAGCCATTTCAGGGAGGAGAGCGGGGAGTGCCCGGCGATGTTCATGCGTGACCTCATCAGCCTACAACGTTGACCAGCTTGCCCGGAACGACGATCACGCGCTTGGGCGGACGGCCCTCGAGGAAACGGGCCACCTCTTCCTGGGCGGCGGCCAGCTTCTCGATCTCGTCTTTGGAGGCTTGCGCCGCGACCCGGATCGACCCGCGCAGTTTACCGTTGACCTGCAGCATCAGCTCGATTTCGTCGGCGATCAGCGCCGCTTCGTCGACGTGCGGCCACGGGGCGTCGAGCAGGTCGCCCATCGGGGCGGCATAACCGAGTTCGCGCCAGAGATCCCAGGTGACGTGCGGCACGACCGGGTAGAGCACGCGCAGCAGCACGCCGATGGTTTCGGCGAGCGCGGCATCCGTGGCCGGGCCTTCGGGCAGCGTGGCGTTGTCGATGGAGTTGAGCATTTTCATGCAGGCCGACACGACGGTGTTGTACTGGATGCGCTGGTAGTCGTAATCGGCCTGCTTGAGCAGACCGTAGACCTCGCGGCGCAGGTCTTTGACGGCGGCCGGCGCCTGCGTCCAGTCGGCGCCCTGGGCCAGACCGCGCGCCACGGCGTCGCGCTGCGCGTGGCACAGCGCCCACAGGCGGCGCAGGAAGCGGTTGGCGCCTTCGACGCCGGAGTCGGACCACTCGAGCGTTTGCTCGGGCGGGCTCGCGAACATCACGAACAGGCGCGCGGTATCGGCGCCCTGCGTGTCGATCAGCGACTGCGGATCCACGCCGTTGTTCTTCGACTTGGACATCGTGCCCACGCCGCCATAGGTGATCTCGCTGCCGTCGGACTTCAGGCGCGCGCCGGTGATGGCGCCCTTGGCGTCGTAGGTGTTTTCGACTTCTTCGGGCCAGAAGTACTCGACGCCGCCCTGCGGGGTCTTGCGCGAGTAGATGTGGTTGAGCACCATGCCCTGGCACAGCAGCTTGGTGAACGGCTCGTCGAAATTGAGCAGGCCCAGGTCACGCATGACCTTGGTCCAGAATCGTGCGTACAGCAGATGCAGCACGGCGTGTTCGATGCCGCCGATGTACTGGTCCATCGGCATCCAGTAGTCGTTGCGGGCATCCACCATCGCGTCGCCGTTGCCCGGCGAGGTGTAGCGCATGAAGTACCACGACGAGTCGACGAACGTGTCCATCGTGTCGGTTTCGCGGCGCGCGGGCTTGCCGCAGCTCGGGCACTTGCACGACAGGAAGGCTTCGTTCTTGGCGAGCGGATTGCCGGAGCCATCGGGGATGAGGTCGTCGGGCAGCACCACCGGGAGATCCTGCTCGGGCACCGGCACCGGGCCGCAGTCTTCGCAATGGATGATCGGGATCGGGGTGCCCCAGTAGCGCTGGCGCGAGATGCCCCAGTCGCGCAGGCGCCAGGTGGTCTGCTTTTCGCCGAGGCCGGCGGCGACGAGGTCGGCCGCGATCGCGTCGACGGCTTCCTTGTAGGCCAGGCCGTCGTATTTGCCCGAATTCACGGTGCGGCCGGTCTGCTTGTCGCCGTACCACTCCTGCCAGGCGGCGTCGGAGTAGGTCTTGCCCTCTTGGGCGATGACCTGGCGGATCGCGAGGCCGTACTTGCGGGCGAAGGCGAAGTCGCGTTCGTCGTGCGCGGGCACGCCCATCACGGCGCCGTCGCCGTAGCTCATCAGGACGTAGTTGCCGACCCACACCTCGACGGGTGCGCCGGTGAGCGGATGCGAGACGGTCAGGCCGGTGGGCATGCCTTCTTTTTCGCGCGTGGCCATTTCGGCCTCGGTGGTGCCGCCCAGCTTGCACTGCTCGATGAAGGCGGCGAGCGCCGGATTGGTGCTGGCCGCCAGCGTGGCGAGCGGATGCTCGGGCGCCACGGCGGCGAAGGTCACGCCCATCAGCGTGTCGGCGCGCGTCGTGAAGACGTAGAGCTTGCCGTCCTGGATGAGGGCGCCGTCGGCACCCTTGATCGTGTGCGGGAAAGCCAGGCGCACGCCTTCGGATTTGCCGATCCAGTTTTCCTGCATCACGCGCACGCGCTCGGGCCAGCCGGGCAGGCCCGTCTGCACTTGCGACAGCAGCTCTTCGGCGTAATCGGTGATGCGCAGGTAGTAGCCGGGGATCTCGCGCTTCTCGACCAGCGCACCCGAACGCCAGCCGCGGCCGTCGATCACCTGCTCATTGGCGAGCACGGTCTGGTCGACCGGATCCCAGTTGACGACCTGCGTCTTGCGGTAGGCAATGCCCTTGTCGAGCATCTTGAGGAACAGCCACTGGTTCCACTTGTAGTAGGCCGGATCGCAGGCGCACATCTCGCGCGACCAGTCGATCGCCAGACCCATCGCCTTCATCTGCTTCTTCATGTAGGCGATGTTGTCGTACGTCCACTTGGCGGGCGGGACCTTGGACTTGATGGCGGCGTTCTCGGCGGGCATGCCGAAGGCATCCCAGCCCATGGGCATCAGCACGTTGTAGCCGCGCATGCGCAGCTGGCGCGCCATCATGTCGTTGATGGTGTAGTTCCGCACGTGGCCCATGTGCAGCTTGCCGCTGGGGTAGGGCAGCATCGAGCAGGCGTAGAACTTGGGCTTTTCCTCACCGTCGGCGGTGCGGGCGTGCTCTTGGACGAGATAGGCGTCGCGGGCCTGCCAGTCTTGTTGGGCGGCCGCTTCGACGGCGTTGGGTTGATAGCGTTCCTGCATGGACTCGTGCGCGTAGAAAGAGGAAGAGGCCGACACCGGGGCGGGTCGGCCAAAACCATAGATTATAGGGCTACCCCCGGGGATCCTGAGCGATCGGACCCAGATCGGGGGCGGATGGGCTTTATTGCGCTTGCGGGGGCGCCAGGTCCGGGATGCGCGCGCCGCGAGCCAACAGGCCGTAAGCCAGGCCGAGCAGGCCCACGGCCGCGCCGGTCAGCGTGACGCCGGTCCAGCCCGCGTGGGTGTAAATCCAGGCCGAGGCCAGCGAGCCCGCCGCGCCGCCGATGAAATAGCTGGTCATGTAGCCGGCGGTGAGGCGGCTGCGCGCCTCGGGACGAAGCCGATAGATGGCGCTCTGATTCGTGACGTGCACCCCCTGGATGGCCATGTCCTGGATCAGGATCCCCGCCAGCAGCGCCCACACCGAGCTCGCGCCCCAGGCCACGAACGCCCAGGAGCCGAAGAGCAGCAGCAGCCCCGCGCGGGTGGCGAGATTGCCCAGCCCGCGGTCGGTCAGCCGGCCGCAGCGGTTCGCGGCGAAGGCCCCGACGGCGCCCGCCAGACCGAACAGACCGATGACGGTGTCGGAATAGCCGTAGGCCGGACCCGCCAGCAGAAACGTGAGCGGCGTCCACAGCATGCTGAACGAGGCGAACAGCAACGCGCCGATCAACGAACGCGCGCGCAGCAGCGGCTCGTCGCGATAAAGATGCAGGATCGACAGCAGCAGTTGCGGGTAGCCGAGGCCGGCCGGGCTGCGGTGGCGCGGCAACACGCGCCACAGGGCACCCGCCATCGCGAACAGCAGGATCGCGGCCACCCAATAGATGGTGCGCCAGCTGCCGAGGTCGGCCAGCGCGCCGGCCGCCGTGCGCGCCAGCAGGATGCCCAGCAGCAGGCCGCTCATGATGGTGCCGACGACGCGGCCACGCTCGTGCGGCTCGGTCAGCGTTGCGGCGAAGGGCACCAGCACCTGCGCCACGACGGACAGCATGCCGCTCACCGCGGTGCCGAACATGAGCCATCCGATGCTTTGCGCCGACGAGGAGATCAACAGCCCGACGGCCGAGAGCGCGGTCATGGACACGATGAGCGCGCGGCGCTCGAGCATGTCGCCCAGCGGCACCAGCAACACCAGCCCGGCGGCGTAGCTCAGCTGCGCGATCGTGACGATGCTGCCGGCGCCGGCGGTGGACAGGCCGAATTGCTGACCGATGGTGTGCAGCAGCGGTTGGGCGTAGTAATTGCCGGCCACGGCGAGGCCGGTGGCGACCGCCATCAGCAACACGATCGGTGCCGACAGATTGGCGGGACGTTGCGCCGTGCTTTGCGTGGCGCTCATGCTGCGAGCCCTCCGGGCGCGGCGCCGTCATGTTCGATCAGCATGCGCTTGAGCAGACCCGCGAGCTGGCGGCGTTCGCTCGCCGAGAGCGGAGCCAGCAGGCCGTCGAGCTCTTCGAGGTAGTCGTTGAGCGCGCGTCGGATGAGGCGCAAGCCCTCGGGCGTGAGCGACACGATGACGCTGCGGCGATCCTCCGGATTCGGATGCCGGGCGATCAGGCCGGCCTCTTCGAGCCGGTCGAGCCGGTTGGTCATGGCGCCCGCCGACAGCAGCAGAGCGCTGACGAGCTGTTGCGGACTGAGCCCGGCATGCGCGCCGCTGCGATGCAGGGTCGCGAGCAGGTCGAACTCGCCCTGCGTGAGGCCATGGGACTTGAAGGCGCGGTCGACGCTGCGCGCGGCCACGATGCCCAGGCGGAACAGGCGCGAGCACACCGCCATTGCGCTGACGTCCAGATCGGGACGTTCGCGGTTCCAGTCGGCCAGAACCCGGTCTACGTGATCATGCATGATGAGAAAGTATTTTGACGTAAAGTATTTTTATATCAAAATAAATTCCCGGTTCGCAACACGGTCTTTGTCGGACGTGCGCGATTCGGCCGCTGAAAAAAGAAGAGCCCGCCTTGAGGGCGGGCTCTTCCCGGTTTGACCGGAAGACGTCGTGCTTACTGAGCGGCGTCTTTCAGCTTCTTGAGCGGGCGAACCTTGACCTTGACCGAAGCGGGCTTGGCCGGGAACCAGCGCTCTTCGCCGGTGAACGGATCCTTGCCGAAACGCTTGGCCTTGGCGGGAACCTTCTGCACCGAAACCTTGAACAGGCCGGGCATCGTGAATTCGCCAGCGCCCTTCTTGTCGATCGAACCCAGCACGGCGCTTTCGAGGGTGGCCAGAACGGCCTTGACCGACTTGGGTTCCACGCCGGTGTTTTCAACCAGGTGAGCGATCAGTTGCGACTTGTTCAGCGCAGCCTTGATGGGACGGGCGGCGGCCGGAGCGGCAGCGACCTTCTTCACGACAGCCTTGGTGGCAGCCTTCTTGGCGGGGGCCTTGGCGGGTGCCTTGGCGGCCTTGGCCGGAGCCTTGACGGCCTTAGCCGGCGCCTTGGTGGCGGCCTTGGTCACTTTCTTGGCGGGAGCTTTTGCTTTGGTAGCCATGGTCAAAATCCGTATGTTGGGTATATGAGGCAGCGTTGTGCCGGAAATCCGGCAATAGACACTACGCGCCCGATGATAGCGGAATCTCCCGTGTGTGCACGTCTTTTTTGCGAGAAGAATGCCTATGGCATGATGTTTTGCATGGAAAGCGTTGCGCGCGCACTGCTGCGCGCGTGCGCGGCGCGTTGCCGGCGGCATCGTTGCCAGCGCGGCGCGGGCGGGGTTAAGCTGCCCGCCGGATGTCTGCGGGCTCTGCCCCGAAGGAGTTTTTGTCGTGCATGCACGAGTCAGCGCGCTGTTTGGAAGCTGGGTACGCGAGGTGTCGCCACAGACGTTGCGCGCCGATGCGTGGGCCGGTCTGCTCGGTGCGTTGCTGGTGTTGCCGCAAGGCGTGGCATTCGCGTTGCTGGCAGGGCTGCCGCCGCAATACGGCCTCGCCAGCGCGATCGTGCCGTGCATCATCGCGGCGCTGTTCGGTTCGAGCCGTCATGTGTTGTCAGGCCCGACCAACGCCAATTCGCTAGCGCTGTTCGCCGTGCTCGCGCCGATGGCGGCGGTGGGGTCGCCCGGCTATATCGAACTCGCACTGGCCGTGACCTTGCTGGTGGGATTGCTGCAGTTGGCCGTGGCGGTGCTGCGCCTCGGCGTGCTGGCCAATTTCATTTCGCCGTCGGCGTTGTTCGGGTTCACCAGCGGCGCGGCGCTTCTGATCGCGTTGCATGCGGCCAAGGACGCGCTGGGCCTGCGCGGTATCGATGCGCATGGCGCGGGCGTGCTGCTCTGGACGCTCGGCGCGGAAATCGGACAATCGAGCTGGGCCGCGATCATGGTCACCGTCGTGACGATGGGCGCCGCGTTGCTCGTCAAACGCTGGGATCGGCGCAAGCCGCACATGCTGGCCGGGCTGCTGGCCGGCACCGCTTGCGGCGCGCTGCTGCAGGCCGCCGCCAACGCCGACATCGCGGTGCTGGGTTCGGTGGGAAGCCCCTGGCCGACGTTGCACGTGCCGCAGGTCGACTGGCGCCTGTTGCCCGATATGCTGGGCGTGGCGGTGCCGCTCACCATCATCGCGCTGGCGCAGTCGATCTCGATCGCCAAGGCCATCGGCCAGCGCTCGGGTCAGCATATCGACGCCAATCGCGAGTTCTTCGGGCAGGGCTTGTCCAATGCGGTGGGCGGACTGTTCTCCTGTTATCTGTCATGCGGTTCGCTGAACCGCTCGGTGCCCAACTACGAAGCGGGCGCGCGGACGCCGCTGGCGGGCGTGTTCGCGGCGCTGCTGCTGATCGTGCTGGTGGCGCTATCGGCGCCTTTGCTCGCGCACATCCCGTATGCCGCGATCTCGGGGCTGCTGTTGCTCGTGGCGTGGGGTCTGTTCGATCTGGCGCGCTGGCGCTGGCTCTGGCGCACCGAGCGCAACGAGGCGCTGATTGCGTTGGTCACGCTGATCGCCACGGTCACGGTGCGCATGGAAGTGGCCATTCTGCTGGGCACGCTGTTGTCGCTCACCGCCTATCTCTATCGCACATCACGCCCGGCCATGCGCACCATGGGGTTCGAGGCGGGCGACCCGGAACGGCACTTCGCGGTGCTGGAAGGGCAAAGCACCGCGTTGCCCGAGTGTCCGCAACTCAAGCTGCTGCGCATGGAGGGATCGATCTATTTCGGCGCGGCGGCCTATGTGACCGAGCGGCTGCAGATGCTGCGCGATGCTCCGGGGGCGCAGCGCCATCTGCTGGTGATGACCAAGAGCATGAACTTCATCGACGTGGCGGGCGCGCAGGTCTGGGAAGACGAACTCGCGCGCCGGCGCGCGATGGGCGGCGACCTGTACTTCCATCGGCCGCGTCCCGAAGTGCTGGGCAAGTGGGAGCGGACGGGGTTCGTGCAACGCCTGGGCGCCGACCACATCTTCCGCGACAAGGCGAGCGCGATCGCGCAGATCTACGAGCGTCTGGATCCCGAGATTTGCCGCCGCTGCACGGCCCGCATCTTCAAGGAGTGCGGACCCGCAGGGACGGCCCATCAGCGCGCCTGCGCGTCCGACGGCCAATCCTGAAGCACGGGGCCCGCGTCGGGCGTCCAGGTGTCCGCGGGTCGTGTCACCGGCGTGGCGGGTCGCACGAGATGTGAGGGCGTGGCGGGGCGAGGCTGGGCCGGTGTGGCGCCCGCTTTGCCGGGCGTCGTGGGCGCGGCGTCAGCCGCCGCGTCGCTGGCGGCGTTCTGTGCCGGCGCGTTCTGTGCCGGTGCGGCCGTTGCCGCGGGCGCGGTGCGCGCGCGGCCCTCGCCGCGCAGGCGGCGCACATCGTGGTCCAGCGGTTGCAGGCGTCCGCCTTCCTGATAATTCACGCTGTTCACCGCGGCCGGGGGCGGCGCGCCGGTGAGCAGGCCGGTGTAGACGCCGAGCGTCGATTGATGATCGAGCGGGCGATAGTGAATCGTGGCGACCGGCGTGTCGACCCGCAGTCCTGAAAACGCCTCTGCCAGCTGCGCGCTGTCGGTCGTCTGCGCCACGCGCAGGCCGGCGGCAAATGACTGGATCGCGGCGTAGCCCAGCAGTGCCGATGCGGTGGGCGTTTCGCCATGGCGCTTGCGATAGGCCTCGACGAAGGCCTGCGCGGCGGGGCTGGCGATACCTTCCCAGGCGTAGCCCGTCACGAGCCAGCCGGCGGGGAGGCCGGCGACCGCAGCGCCAGCGTTGGGAGAGGTCGGTACGGTGGCGCCCGGCGCGGGGCTGCCCGGCGCGGGGCTGCCCCTCGAAGGGACGGCCGGCGCGGGGCCGCCCGGCGCGGGGACGCCCGCCGCCGGCATTCCCGCCCCGCCTTCCAGTGCGGCGATGGCGTCGGGGTTGGCGGCGTCCAGGGCTACCACGGCGCGGCCGTCGAACAACTGGCGCGCGTAGCCCGCGTGGGCGAAGCGCGCGAGGCCGGCGGCGTCCAGGTCGAGAAACAGCGCGTCCGGACGCGCATCGGCGAGCGCATGCACCGTTTCGTCGAGCGCCTTCGCGGTCGTAGGCAGCGGCTGGGTGGCCACGAACTCGATGTGAGACTGGAACGCCTGCATGACCGAGCGGAAGGCGGCGGCGCTCTCGCGACCGGCTTCGTCGTCCCGGTGCACGATCGCCCAGCGTGTCCTGCGCTGCCCCAACGCCTTGGGCGCCACGGCCGCCACGCGCATGCGCACCGACGGGGGCAGGCGATAGGTGTAGCGGTTGTTGCGTGACCAGGTGAGGGCTTCGCCGCGCGCCAGCGTCGCCAGATACAGGATCTGATGTTCGCCCGCGTAGGCGGACAGCGCACCGGCGGTGGCCTCGGAGGCGCCGCCCATCAGCGCCACGACGCCTTCGCGGTCGGCCAGCTCGGCCGCCAGGCGGGCCGTTTCCTGGGCCTGGCCGCCGTCTTCGCGTGTGACGACCTGCAGCTTGCGTCCCATCACGCCGCCTTCGGCGTTGAGAGCCTCGAGCGCGAGCTGCCAACCCTTGCGGTAGGCCGCTTGCGCCGGATCCTGGCGGCTGCCGATGATGTCGCCCAGACGAATCGGCGGGGGCGTGGCGCCCGCCGGCATGCGCGCGGCCGGCGCCTGGGGCGCGGAGGTCGCGCTGGCCGTGGCGGCGCCGAGCATCAGGGTGGTGGCGAAAAGCGCGATCACGAATCGAAACGGCATGGCGGTGGCGGCGTGGCGGGGACAGCTAACGGCGGGACGGCGGCGATGGGATCGGGCCGGCGCAAAAGCAAACGGCCTCGCGAAGAGCGAGGCCGTCAGCATACGACTGAACCGGAATCCAGCTGAATTACTTCAGCTTGGTTTCCTTGTAGTCAACGTGCTTGCGAGCGACGGGATCAAACTTCTTGATCAGCATCTTCTCGGGCATGTTGCGCTTGTTCTTGGTGGTCGTGTAGAAGTGGCCCGTGCCGGCAGTCGACTCGAGCTTGATCTTTTCGCGGATACCTTTGGCCATGTCGTGCTCCTAGTATGTAGATGTGGCGGTTGTGGGTCTGGTCTTGCTTAGACCGCTTCGCCGCGGGCACGCAGGTCGGCCAGGACGGCGTCGATGCCGTTCTTGTCGATCGTGCGGATGGCCTTGGTCGTCACGCGCAGACGGACCCAGCGGTTTTCGCTTTCAACCCAGAACCGGCGCGATTGCAGGTTGGGGAGGAAACGACGCTTGGTCTTGTTGTTCGCGTGCGAAACATTGTTGCCCACCATCGGGCCTTTGCCGGTAACTTGGCATACGCGTGCCATGGATGCACCTCTTGAGGTTTGTTCTTTGCCGGTGCAATTCAGGGGGCGGGCGTTGGGGAGATACAAGCTGCCGGCGAGAGAGTGTCGAGACTGCGACACGGCCGGCCACCCAACTGGTGGATGGGGAGGGCGCGTTTCGGTGCTGAATGCCGGCTTCGCGAGACCTCCGATAGCGTCGGTTGTCGCGAAGGGCGCACACCGGACGCTGCCGTCCTGTGCTTATACCCCGCTTTGCCCACCTTGCCTGAAACGATCAGTTCCGGCTCGGGGAAAAGTAGTGCTGACCACAAAGCATAGTAGCCGCGCACGGGAAATTACTGATTAGCCAGCGATTCTATATGGAGATGGGCGGGTGAGTCAAGCGCTGCCGGTGGCGAGCCGGCAGCGTGTCGCGCCGATGCCTCGGCGCGCCGTGCGCGCGGGTCCGACGCCCGCGGCCGCCACCACGCCGCGTCAGGCAGCGCGGGCGGCCCGGCGTGCGATGCGGCCGGCGGCCCAGGACAGGCAGGCGCAGGTGGCGAGCACCATCGTGAGCGGCAGCGCGCTTTCGGTCTGCCACAGGCTCACCACCACGCCGGCCAGCGCGCCGCACGACAACTGCAGCGTGCCCAGCATCGCGGACGCGGCGCCCAGCCGTTTGCCCTGTTCGGCCAGGGCGAGCGCGGCGGAGTTGGGATTCACGAAACCCTGGCTGAACATATAGGCGATCAGGCAGGCCATCAGCACGGGCAGGCTCATCAGGCCGGCGAGCGTAAGCACCACCGCGGCCAGGCTGGCGATCGCCAGCGCGGTCTGGGCGCGCCGTTGCAACACAGGGGGCGCCAGGCGGCGCAGCAGCCGTGCGCTGATCTGCGAGCCCACGATCAGCGCGGCCGCGTTGGTCCCGAACAGCAGCCCATAGTATTGAGGCGGCACGCCGTAGAGTTCGATGAACACGCGCGGCGAGCCGATGATGTAGGCGAACATGCCCGCCTGCCCGAGGCCGCCTGCAAAGCTGTGGAAGATGAAGCCGCGATGGCGCAGCAGCGCCCAGTAGTTGCTGGCGATGATGCCCGGCCGCAGCGGCACCACGCGCTCGGGCGCCAGCGTTTCTTTCATGGTGAGCAGCGTGGCGACGAACAGCGTCAGGCCCGCGCCGAGCATGAACCAGAACATGCTGCGCCAGCCGACGAAGGCGAGCAATTGGCCGCCGACCAGCGGGGCCAGGATCGGGGCCAGTCCCATGATCAGCATGAGCAGGGACATGGCGCGTGCCGCGTCCTGGGTTTCGTAGTGGTCGCGGATGACGGCGCGCGGAATCACCACGCCGGCCGCGCCGCCCAGCGCCTGTACCACGCGCCAGAGCGTGAGGGATTCGATGTCCGGCGCGAGCGCGCAGCCCAGCGACGCCACCATGTACAGCACCAGGCCGCCCAGCATCGGCAGCTTGCGGCCGAAACGGTCGGCAAGCGGGCCGTAGAACACCTGCGCCATCGCCAGCCCGATCAGATAGGCCGCCAGCGTGCGCTCGACATCGCCGCGCGGCACGCCCAGGCTGGTGGCGATCGACGGGAACGCCGGCAGATACATATCGATGGAGAACGGGCCGATCGCGGTGAGCGCGCCCATGAGGATCAGCCAGCCGGGCAGGCTGCGGGAGAGTGATTCAGACGACATGGAGAGGGGGGAGGGCAGAGCCGACCTGCGCGCAAACGTGCACAGGCGTTGTGGAAGATGGCGCGGCTTTGTTGCACGGCGCGCGCCAAGCGACCCAATGTATCACGGCCCACCTTACGTTTGAATTGCAACATCCGGGCGGTAGATTCGAGCGCGGGGCCGGGGTCGCCGGCCCGGCTCATCCGAACCGGAGGCACGCATGAACCCGCTGCTGTCGCTTGTCGAACGCAAACTGGAGGCGCTGCCTCTGCCGGTGCAACTGCAGATGCCCGACGGCCAGGTCGCGGGACGCGGGCCGGCGCGCCTGCGCTTCGTGGTGCGCGAGCGGCGCGCGCTGGCGCCGCTGGCGCGCGGCGACATCGGCTGGCTGGCACGTGATTACGTCGAAGGCCGGATCGACATCGACGGCAGCATGCGCGACCTGATGGCGGTGGCGGCCGCGCTGTTGCCCGAGGATCCCGTGGATCCGCGGCCTCCCGGATGGCCGGTGAACCTGCTGCGCAGGCTGCGTTCGCTGCTGCGCCACGCGCCCGGCCGGGACGCGCGCCAGATCGCCTTTCACTATGACCTCTCTGACGATTTCTACGCCCTGTGGCTGGATCCGCGGCGGGTCTATTCGTGCGCGTATTTCAACGAAACCGGCTGCACGCTGGCACGCGCCCAGGAGGCCAAGCTCGACCTCATCTGCCGCAAGCTGCGGCTTGCGCGCGGCGAGCGCTTTCTCGACGTGGGGGCGGGCTGGGGCGGTCTGCTGCTGTGGGCCGCGCGGCATTACGGCGTGCAGGCCACCGGCATCACGCTGTCGCGCAACCAGCAGGCGCACGTGCAGCGCGAGATCGATGCGCAGGGGCTGACCGGGCAGGTGCGCATCGCGTTGCAGGACTACCGCGAGCTCGAGGCCGATCCGCCGTTCGACAAGATCGCGTCGGTGGGGATGTTCGAGCACGTGGGGCGGGCCCGCCTGGACGCGTATTTCGCCACCCTGCGCGGCCTGCTGCGCCCGGGCGGACTGATTCTGAACCACGGCATCACGGCCGCCGGCGTGCACAACGCTGAGCTCGGACGCGGCCTGGGCCAGTTCATCGAGACCTATATCTTCCCGGGCGGCGAGCTCACGCATATCTCGCACGTGCTCGCCGCCGTGACGGGAGGCCGGCTCGAAACGCTGGATGTGGAGAACCTGCGCCCGCATTACGCGCGCACCCTGTGGGCCTGGAGCGACGCGCTCGAGGCGCGCCTGCCGCAGGCCGCGGCGATTCTGGGAGACGGCCGGGGCGAGCGGGTGCTGCGGGCGTATCGGCTATATCTGGCGGGCTGCGCAATGGCGTTCGAGCAGGGCTGGGTGGCGCTGCATCAGGTCCTGGCCAGCACCCTGGCCACCGGGCGCAGCGACGAGCTGGACATGCCGCTCGACCTGTCTTATCCCTGGCAGCGCGGTTACATGTATCGCTGATCTTGCCGTTTCGGGTCGTTTCGGCAGCCAAAACCGACCCGGAATTCGCTGAAATCGAAACTTGAAGAAACTGAATGTATCCATGCCATGTTGCAGCGCAATAGCAGGGAAATGGCCCCGATTCTTCAGTAAGAATCGGTGTTAACCCGGTCCGAAAAATGGGCGCATGTAACGGGTTGTGTGGGTGTCAGGGTTGGGCTGTTGAGCAAAATCGGCTAACATGCAGTCTTCTTCGTTGAGTTTCTTTCAATTTCCTGCGCTTAACATGCCGGCCTCGCGCCGCCCTGTTGTGCGCTGTCTATCAGGTCAACGGTGTCCACGATACCGGTACCTGCTGTAAGTGTCGGTCTGTATTGGCGGCTCTGCCCGTCTTCCGCACACCCCCCTTAGCTACACGGCATAGGCCGGCGGCGCACGCCAGCCCTGTGTCCTTGAACCTATGGAGGCAAAAGCCAATGCGTTTCACCCCCGTCAAGACCCTGGCCGCTACGGCCATGATGTTTGCTTTCGCCGGCGCCGCTCAGGCCGCCGACGCCAAATGCGAACTCGATCGTCCCATCAAGTTTGGTGGCATGAACTGGGAATCCAATCTCGTCATCACCGACGTCGAGCGCTTCATCATGGAAAAGGGCTACGGCTGCAAGACGGAAGTCCTGCCGACCGAAACCCTGCCGGCCCTGGCCGCCCTCGAGCGCGGCGACCTCGATGTGAACTCGGAAATCTGGCTCAATAGCGTGGCCGATCCCTGGGAACGCGCCGAGAAGACCGGCAAGGTCAAGCGCGTGGGCGATGTGTTCATGGGCGGCGAAGCCTGGTTCATCCCCCGCTACACGGCCGAGCGCCTGCCCGAGCTGAAGTCCGCGGCGGACCTGCCGAAGTTCAAGGACGAGTTCAAGGATCCCGAAGAACCCTCGAAGGGCCGTTTCTATGGCTGCCCGGCAGGCTGGGGCTGCGAAGTCACGAGCAACAACCTGTTCCATGCGCTGAAGCTGGACGACAGCTACACCCTGTATTCGCCGGGCACCGGCGCCGCGCAAAAGGCGGCGCTCACGTCGGCCTACAAGCGCAAGCAAAACGTGGTGTTCTATTACTGGTACCCCACGCCGCTGGTGGGCGCGCTCGATCTGGTCAAGCTCGACATGCCGCCCTACGATGCAGAAAAGCACAAGTGCCTGACGGCGACCAAGTGCGAGAACCCGCAGCCCAGCGCCTACCCCGAAAACCCCGTGTTCACGGCCGTGAATACCAAGTTTTCTCAGGATGCGCCGCAGCTGACCGAGTTCCTGTCCAAGGTGTCGCTGCCGCTGGACCAGGTGAACGAAACGCTGGCCCACATGGAAGAGTCGGGTGACGACTCCGCCGACGTGGCGCAGTGGTTCCTGAAGAACAAGGCCGACGTCTGGACCAAGTGGGTCCCGGCCGACGTCGCCAAGCGCGTGCAGGCCGCCCTCTAAGGCCCGCACCCCCGGCACGGCGTTTTTGCGGACGCCGTGCCGTTTATGTCCGAACCACGGCGCTGGCCATGCCAGCGCTGTCATTGCCCCGTCCCCGCCGCATCCCGTTCCAACGATGCGCGCCGCGCGGACACCGGGGCGGCCGCCCCCGGCCGCATCCCCGGGGCATTGCTGAAGTGTGTGTGTGTTGTCTGAGTGCGTGTCCGGAGTCGGCGCGCTCACGCCTGCCGGCACTTCCTGATAAGGAGTCGTCCGATGTTTCCTGAACTGATTCCCGCGCGCGCGGTGCGCGGGGCTATTGATAATTTCGTCGACCATCTGGTGGCGAACTATGCCGACACGCTCGAAACCATGGCGAGCCCGGTGCTCAAGGCACTGGTGTGGCTCGAGCAATTGCTGCGTCAATCTCCGTGGTGGGCCGTGGTCGCGGTCACGGTGGCGATCGCATGGCTGGTCAGCCGACGTATCGGCCTGAGCATTGCCATGGGGGCGCTCCTGTGCGTGATCGGTCTGCTGGGTCTGTGGGACGCCGGCATGCAGACGCTGGCCCTGATGATCATGGCCGCCGGCCTGTCGGTGTTGATCGGCATTCCGGTGGGCATTCTGATGGCCCGCGTGAACTGGCTGCGCGCCATCATGACGCCGATCCTCGACGTGATGCAGACGATGCCGAGCTTCGTGTATCTGATCCCGGTCGTGATGCTGTTCGGGCTGGGCAAGATCCCCGCCATCATCGCCACGGTGATCTACGCGGTGCCGCCGCTCATTCGCCTGACCGACCTGGGCATCCGCCTGGTCGACCGCGAAGTGCTCGAGGCCTCGCGCGCCTTCGGCGCCAATTCGCGCCAGCAGCTGTTCGGCGTGCAACTGCCGCTGGCCATGCCGAATATCATGGCCGGCATCAACCAGACGACCATGATGGCCCTGTCGATGGTGGTGATCGCCTCGATGATCGGCGCACGCGGGCTGGGCTACGAAGTGCTGCTCGGCATCAACCGTCTCGAAGTGGGCCGTGGCCTGCTGGCCGGCCTGGGCATCGTCGTCCTCGCCATTCTGTTTGACCGCATCACCCAATCGTATGGGCAACGCGTACGTACCGGAGGCCAACGATGAGCAAGATCGAAGTCAAGAACATCTACAAGATTTTTGGTCCGAACCCGGGCAAGTGGCTGGAAGCCGCGCAGAGCGGCATCAGCAAGGAAGACCTGCTGGCCAAGAGCGGCCACACGCTGGGCCTGCGTGACATCAGCCTGTCGATCGAAGAAGGCAGCATCTACGTGATCATGGGCCTGTCGGGCTCGGGCAAGTCCACGTTGATCCGCCACTTCAACCGGCTGATCGAGCCCAGCGCGGGCCACATCCTGGTCGACGGCGTGGACGTGGTGAGCCTGAGCAAGCGCGAGCTCGAGAATTTCCGCCAGAAGAAGATGAGCATGGTGTTCCAGCGCTTCGGGCTGTTTCCGCACCGCACGGTGCTGGATAACGCGGCCTACGGCCTGACCGTGCAGGGCGTGAACACGACCGAGCGCGAGCAGCGTGCCCGCCATTGGCTGGAGCAGGTCGGGCTGGCGGGCTTCGAAATGCAGTACCCGCATCAGCTCTCGGGCGGCATGCAACAGCGCGTGGGCCTGGCCCGGGCGCTCGCCACCGATGCCGAGATCCTGCTCATGGACGAGGCCTTCTCGGCGCTCGATCCGCTGATCCGGCGCGAGATGCAGGATCACCTGCTGGCGCTGCAGGCCAAGCTGAACAAAACCATCGTGTTCATCACGCACGATCTCGACGAAGCGCTGCGCCTGGGCAACCGCATCGCCATCCTGAAGGACGGCGAGCTGGTGCAGGAAGGCACGCCCGAAGACATTCTGCTCAATCCGGCCAACGACTACGTGCAGTCGTTCCTGCAGGACGTGAACCGGACCAAGGTGCTCAACGCGGCCCACGCGGTGAATCCTTCGCGCCTTACGCTTACGATGCGTTCGCGGCCGGCTCACTCGCTGGATCGGATGCAGGCGCTCAACTACGAGTACGCCCCGGTGCTGGATGGCAAGCGCCTGGCCGGGATTCTGACGGAGGCGCGTGCGCGCGAAGCCATCGAGGCCGGCGTGCGGGACGTGTCGGGCTATATCGACGATCTGGCGTCCGTGCCGGCATCGGCCGGTCTGGGCGAGGTGCTGGCGCAGCTCGTGCACAGCGACCAGCCGGTGGCGGTGCACAACGACGATGACGAGTTCATCGGCATGCTGTCGCGCAAGAAGGTGGTCGAGCTGGTCACGCCCGTGCTGGTCGAGGGCGAAGCCAACGCCGCCGCGGGCGAGCCGCCGACGGCCGCCGGCGCGGTGGCCGCCAACGCGGTGGCCGCCAACGCGGTGGACGGGCAGGCCCACGCCGGGGCGGCCCCTGCCGGAGCGGTTTCTGCCGGCGCCGCGGCGCAGACCGAGCAGGGCAAGGCCGCCTGACCGTCAGCGCGTTATTGTCCGCCTCAAGAGAAAGCCGGCCCCGCGCCGGCTTTTTCTTGCCGGTCGCCGATGGGCAGCACGGCGGGCAAGCGGATATGATGGGCCTCGCCCGAGGGTCGCCTCCCGGGCCCCGACGTTTCGTTCAACCTTCATCCGCTCATCGTCATGCCCATTCTCAACGTTCAGATCGTGCAAGGCCACTCGGCCCAACAAAAAACCGCGCTGCTCCAGGCCGCGACGCAGGCCGTGTGCGAGAGCATCGCCGCGCCGCTGTCCAGCGTGCGAGTGGTGCTCGAAGAGGTCGATCCCGCGCACGTGATCGTGGCGGGCGAGCTCGGCAAGCCGATGGCGCTGGTCGAAGTGGCCCTCATCGAAGGCCGCACCGAAGCGCTGAAAGAAGCCCTGATCGGCGCACTCAATCGCGCCGTCTGCGACAGCATCGGCATCTCGGGCGCCGATGTGCGGGTGGTGCTCACCGACGTGCCGAAGATCAATATGGGCGTGGCCAACGGCGTCAGCGCCAAGGCCGCCGGCCGTTAATCGGCGGCGATCCTCACCGGCACCGACTTCGCCGCCGGGGTCATGCTCTCGCGGGCGTACTGCCAAAGCGGAATCAGGGCATTGCACTCCGGGTAGTAGGCGGCGCAGGTGCCGAGCGGCAGATCGTAGTCGATGACGTCGAAGCCGCCCATGCTGCGCGCGACGCCGTCATCGACCGCGGTCGTCAGGCGCACCTTGGCGTGCCGCGCGATGCCGAGGCGTTCGCGATCCTGGCGATTCATCATCACGATCATGCGCGTGCCGCGTATGCCGCGCAGGCGATCGTCGTTGCCGTACACGGTGGTGTTGAACTGATCGTTCGAGCGCAGCGTCACGAGTCGCAGCACGTCGGGATCCGCGCCATCGTCGAAGCTGGCGTTTAGCATCCCGGGCACCTTGAAACAGGCCTTGCCCGCGTCGGTCAGCCAGCGCCGCTCACGGGCGGCGACAGGCCGCGGAAAGCCGCCAGGCTGGTCCAGCCGCGCATTGAAATCGCGGAAATCTTCCGGAAACGTGGCCTCGATGGCCTCGCGCACCTGCCCGTAATCCGCCGCCCAGATGTCCCACGGGGCCTTGTCCGCATCGGGCAGGCAGGCCTTGGCCAGGCGCGCCACGATGCGGGTCTCGGACATGAGATGCGCGCTCGCGGGTGGATGCCGGCCGCGCGAGGCGTGGATGCACGTCGTCGAGTCTTCCATCGTGACGATCTGCGGGCCGCTGGCCTGCATGTCGATCTCGGACCGCACCAGCGTCGGTAGCAGATACGTCGTGCGCGCCGTGATCAGGTGCGTGCGGTTGAGCTTGGTCGCGATCTGCACCGACAGGTCGAGGTCGCGCCATTTGCGTTCCATCAGTTCGCGCTCGGGCACGGCGCGTACGAAGTTGCCGCCCAGGCCGATGAACGCCTGCAGCTCGCCGCTTACAACGGCTTCGCATGCCTGTACCGTGTTCAGGCCGTCCTCGCGTGGCGGTTCGAAGCGGTATTGCCGCGCCAGACGGTCGAGCGGCACCAGCGCCGTGCGCTCCGCGATGCCGACCGTGCGCTGGCCCTGCACATTCGAATGGCCCCGCACCGGGCAGATGCCCGCGCCCCGGCGGCCGATGTGGCCGCGCATCAGCAGAAGATTGACGAGCATCTGCACGTTTTCGACGCCGTAGCGGTGCTGGGTGAGACCCATGCCGTAGATGGCGATCACGGCGCGTGCGCCGGCATAGGTGCGCGCGGCCGGCTCGAGCGCGGCGCGCGGCAGGCCGGATTCGCGTTCGATGTCATCCCAGGAGGTGCCACGCAGATGGGCGGCAAAGGCTTCGAAGCCGGTGGTGTGTTCGGCGATGAAGGACTCGTCGATGACGCCGGGTTCGCCGCGCGCGCGTGCCGCCTCGTGCCAGTCGAGCAGCAGCTTCGCCATGCCCATCAGCGCCGCGATGTCGCCGCCCGCCCGCACCTGGTGATACTGCGTGGCGATCTGCGTGGCCTTGTTGCTCAGCATCTGGCCGGGGTCCTGCGGATTGACGAAGGCCTCCCAGCCGCGCTCGCGCAGGGGGTTGAACACGATGATGGGCACGTCGCGCTCGCGCGCCTGTTGCAAGTCGTGCAGCAGGCGCGGCGAGTTGGTGCCGACATTCTGGCCGAACGACAGGATGCAGTCCGTGTGGTGGAAATCCTCCAGCAGCACGGTGCCCACCGGCGTGCCCAGGCTCTCCGCCAGTGCCACCGAGGTGGTCTCGTGGCACATGTTCGAGCTGTCGGGCAGGTTGTTGTTGCCGTACATCCGCGCCAGCAGTTGATACATGTAGGAGGTCTCGAGCGAGGCCCGGCCCGAGGCGTAAAACACCACGCGCGCGGGATCGTAGCCCTTGAGCTTGGCGCCGATGTCGGCGTAGGCCTCGTCCCAGGTGACCTCGACATAGCGGTCCTGCGTGGCGTCGTAGCGCAGCGGGTGGGTGAGGCGGCCTTCGTGCTCAAGATCGTGGTCCGACCAGCGCAGCAGCTCGCTGACCGTGTGACGGGCGAAGAAGGACGGGGGCGCGCGGCGGGTGGTCAGGTCCCAGAAGGTGGCCTTGGCGCCGTTTTCGCAGAATTCCGCCGTGTGCGGCTTGCCCGGCTTGGCCCAGGCGCAACTGGTGCACATGTAGCCGCCCGTTTTATTGTGGGCCGCGACGAGGCCCGGCACGCTGTGCACGGCGCGTTGCCGGGTCGCGTGCTTGACGAGCGACTTTACGGAACCCCAGCCTCCCGTGGGTTGGTCGGTGGGATGGTGCCATTTCTGATCGGACATGCGCTGCCTCCGGTGCCGGCCGCCCGGTGCGCATGCACGGGCGGGGGTGAACAGGCTGACGCGGGCGCGGCTCCGGGCCGGAGCGCGCCGTTCAGAAATGCGTCAGGAACCGTAGGGCAGCACCTCGCGTGCCTGGCCCGGCCCGGTCGTGCCTGCGGGGCCGGGCAGGGGCGTCGGCCGGGTGCTCAGGCCGTCAGCACCGCGCGGCCCACCACCCGTCCCGCCACGAGCGCGGCGAGCACCTGATCGGCCTGATCCAGGGGGTGGCGGTGCACCGGAATCGGCTTGATGCGTCCGTCGCTGACCAGCACCATCAGTTCGAGCAGTTCCTGCAGGCTGCCGACGTAGCTGCCGATGATGGAAATGGCGCGCATCGGAATCAGCGCGAGCGGCCAGGTCGCGCCGCCGCCGAACAGACCCACGATGACCAGCTTGCCGCCCTTGATCAAGGTGTCGAAGGCCGTGCCGGTGGTCGCCGGGGCGCCGACCAGGTCCAGCGCGGCCTGCAGCGGCTTGCCGCCGGCCGCCGCGATGATCTGCCGGGCCGCCGCGTCGGGCGCCGCGCCGTCGATGGCGGCCAGTGCACCGGCCGCGAGCGCGGCCTCGCGCTTGGCGGGATCGATGTCGACCACGATCGCGCCCTGACCGCCGAGCGCCCGCAGGATCTCCACGGCCATCAGGCCGAGGCCGCCCGCGCCGAAGATGACGATGGGGTGGTTGCGGTAGATGTCTTCGCCGATCTTGCGCAGGGCGGAATAGGTGGTGAGGCCGGAGCAGGCGTAGGGTGCCGCGGTGGCGGGATCGAGGGTGCCGATGTCGATCAGGTAACGCGCGTCGGGCACCAGCAGGTAGTCGGCATAGCCGCCCGGCCGGTAGACGCCCAGGTAGCGCGGCGCGGAGCAGTGGTTTTCCTGGCCGCCCTGGCAGGCGGGGCAGGCGCCGCAGCCGATCCAGGGATAGACCAGATAGTTGCGCCCGATGTGGATATGGCTGGCGTCCGGGCCGACGGCGCTGACGGTGCCGGCCGTTTCGTGGCCCAGCGTGAGCGGAAGCACGACGCCGCGCTCCTGGATCGACAGACGCTTGCCCTGACCCAGGTCATAGCCGCCTTCCCAGAGATGCACATCGCTGTGGCAGACGCCGGCGGCGCGTACCTGCAGCAGCACCTGTGCGCCTTCCGGTTTCGGCGTGTCCTGCTCGAGCCGCTGCAACGGTTGGTGGAAGTCGACCACGCAATAGCATTTCATGTCTTGCTCCTCCGCTCTTATATCTTCCGGGGCATGGCGTACCCGGGGGCGTCGAGCGAGCGTCGGGCACGCGATCGTGCGGCACCAGAATCGGACTGGGGCACGAGGGACAGAATACGATAGAACGCGCCGCCGCAAGCCTGGGTCATACCCGGTATCCGCGCGGTCCTGGGACGTCCGTGGCGTGCACATCCGCGCCGGCCCGGCGCGCGGGCGCGGGGCCCCGGCGAGTATGATCGACGCAGCAAACCACCCCGGATGACCAAGGAGGCAAGACCATGAATGACGTAGTCGTAGTGGCGGGCGCACGCACCGCGATCGGCGATTTTGGCGGCGCACTGAAAGACGTGGCACCTGTCGACCTGGGCGCCCTGGTCATCCGCGAGGTGCTCGAGCGCGCGCAGGTCGGCGGCGACGAGGTCGGCCACGTGGCGGTGGGGCATGTGATCAATACCGAGCCGCGCGACATGTACCTGTCGCGCGTGGCGGCGATGAACGCCGGCATCGCCAAGGAAACGCCCGCCTTCAACGTGAATCGCCTGTGCGGTTCGGGCCTGCAGGCCATCGTGTCGGCCGCGCAGACGATCCTGCTGGGCGACGCGCGCATCGCGGTCGCCGCAGGAGCCGAGAGCATGAGCCGCGCGCCGTATATCGCGCCGGCACAACGCTGGGGGGCGCGCATGGGCGACAGCACCATGATCGACATGATGACGGGCGCGCTCTCCGATCCGTTCGGCCGCATGCACATGGGCGTGACCGCCGAGAATGTGGCCGCGCGCTTCGGCATCAGCCGCGCCGACCAGGACGCGCTTGCCGTCGAGTCGCATCGCCGCGCGCATGCCGCCATCGAGGCGGGCCATTTCCGCGAGCAGATCGTGCCGGTCAAGATCAAGACGCGCAAGGGCGAGGTCGTGTTCGACCGCGACGAACACGTGCGCGGCGATGTCACCGCCGAGGGCCTGGCCACGCTCAAGACCGTGTTCCAGAAAGAGAACGGCACGGTCACCGCCGGCAATGCCTCGGGACTGAACGACGGCGCGGGCGCGGTGGTGCTGATGCACGCCGAGGAAGCGGCGCGCCGCGGCGCCAGGCCGCTGGCGCGGCTGGTGGCCTACGCCCATGCGGGTGTGGACCCCGAAATCATGGGCATCGGCCCGGTGCCGGCGACGCAGGCCGTGCTCAAGCGCGCCGGCCTGACGGTGCAGGATCTGGACGTGATCGAGGCCAACGAGGCGTTCGCGGCCCAGGCCTGCGCGGTGTCGCGCGAGCTTAAGCTGGATCCGGCCAAGGTCAACCCGAACGGCAGCGGCATCAGCCTGGGCCATCCGATCGGCGCGACGGGCGCCATCATCACGGTCAAGGCGCTCTACGAACTGCAGCGCGTGCAGGGCCGCTACGCGCTCGTCACGATGTGCATCGGCGGCGGGCAGGGCATCGCGGCGATCTTCGAGCGGGTCTGAACGCCGCGGCCACGGTCCGGCGGAAAGCCGGGCGGTCCGCCCCGGGATCGCCCGCCGCGGGACCGCCCGCCGCGGGACCGCCCGCCGCGGGACCGCCCGCCGCGGGATCGCCCGCCGCTAGCGGCCGAGCGCCGCGATCACGTCGGCGCTGGCCACCGCCTTGCCGAAATGCCGTTCGAAATGGCTGTTGGCTCCGTAGAGCACATTGCGCCGGTGCGCCGGATCGCGGAAGTGGCGGGCGTGCACCGTATAGGCGTATTGCAGCAGCCGCGCGGCGCCCGCTGTGTCGAACGTGGCCATCACCCCCTGCAGATCGGGAGCGAGCACGGCGGGGGCGGCCGGTGCCACGAAGAGCCCCAGCTGCATCCGGGTCAGCGGCTTGACCTGATACAGCGCCGCGCAGGCGCTGTCGAGCCGGTCGCGCGCATCGCAGGCCAGCAGCGCGATGCATTTCTGCACCATCAGGCTGACCCGAAATTCCGACCCCGGCTCCGACAGCGCGATCCCCTGGTCGAACAGGCTCTCGGCCTCGTCGATGCGCCCGGCATGCATGTGCATCGGGGCCAGGGTGGCGAATGCGGCCGCGAAGGCCGTGCTGCGTTCGAAGGTCTGGCGCGCCAGGCGCTCGGCCAGCGCATCGTGGCCGCGATTGACGAAGTAGAGTGCGCGCGCCACGCTCAGGACCAGCAGCGGATCGTCCTGCACGCGGGGCAGTGCGCCCAGCACCAGCGCCTCGATCTCGGCTTCCATTGCCTCCCATGACGCGTCGCCGGGCGCGTCGGCGCCGCCGCCCAGCACCATCCGGCTCAGCAGTGCCAGCGCCTGCATCACGGCAAGCCGCGGATCATCGGGATGCTCGGCACGCTCGCGGGCGATACGCGCTTCGTTCGCGCTCCACGTCTGCGGCGAGTCGCTCAGCATGAGTGCGCTTTCGTGCAGCCGCAGGTCCAGCGGGCGGTCGGTCGGCGTGGCCTGCGTGGCGTTCAGCGCGCCGTGCTGCCACAAGGCATGCAGGATCTGCTGCGCCAGGGCCGCGAGCGCGTCGCGAGTGTCGGACGCGGACAGTGTGGCGCGGAAGGTGCGCACGATCTGGCGCGTGGCGACATGGCGCAGCACCAGCGCGAGGTGCGCCTGAGGCTGATCGAACGCCGTGTGCACGCTGGTCTCCAGCGTATAGCGGGCGGTCTCGAGCAGGGCTTCCTGGGCCGGGCCCGGCAGATCGGGATGGGCGCAATGGACCTGCGTATCCGCATGGCTGGCGCGCTGCAGCGCCCGGGCCAGCTGTGCGGCCAACTCGGCGTTGCCGCCGTGGTTGGGCCCCACCACCAGAAACGGCGGGCGCGCCGCCGCGGCCTGGGCCGGGAGCGCCGGGCGGGCGATCCAGTAGTAGCCCTCGCCATACTGGGTGGCGATGAAGCGCGGCGTGCGGGCCGAGTCGCGCAGCTTGGTGCGCAGGCGATTGACGACGAAGTCGACGTTGCGATCCGCCGATTCGTTGCCGTCGCTCGCCAGCGCGTCGGCCAGCGCGGCGCGGCTGAGCAGACGCGGCGCCTGGCCGATGAGCTGCTCGAGCAGCGCGCGCTCCTTGCGCGAAAAACGGATCACGCTGCCGTCATCGCCGTGAGCGGCGAGCCAGTTGGGATCGAACACCAGATCGTGGAATCGCATGCCGGGACGGCTTCCGCGAATCAGGCGGAAGGCCAGGTGGCGTGTTCCTCGAACGCCGTGTCGCCCCAGGGCGACATGATCTCGGTGCAGCCCTGGTTGCCTTCGCCGTCGCGCAGCACGCCGGCGGGGCAGGCAAACGCATAGGGATAGCAGGTGCGCTTGGCGAGCGCGTGCGGAAAGCGTTCGGCGATGGCGGCCTGCACCGCCGGCGGCAGCGCCGGATCGATCATGATGGTCTCGGTGCTGGCGTCGATACGGGCGTGGTGGAACGCGTCTTCGAGCGACAGGCCGTAGTCGACCAGGAACGACACCAGCTGCATCACCGCGGGCAGGATCTTGCGACCGCCCGAGGCGCCGAGCGCGAAGGCGCGGCCGTTGTGCTGGCCCACCACCGGGCAGATGTTCATCAGGCAGCGCTTGCCGGGCCCGAGGGAGTTGGGTTTGCCCGGTTCGGGATCGAACCACATGATGCCGTTGTTCAGCAGCATGCCGGTGCCGGGCGACACCACGTGCGAGCCGAAGGCCGAAAGCAGCGTCTGCGTGACCGCGCACATGTTGCCGTGGCGGTCGACGACGCTGAAGTGCGTGGTGCAGGCCGGCGCGCGCGGGTCTTCGTTGTCGCCCATGTTGCCGAGCCGCCATTCGTATTCGTCGCGCAGCACCTTGGCGTAGGCCAGGTAGGTGTCGGCGTCGGGATGGCCGTGCGGTTCGATCAGCGTTTCGAGACGGCCGAGGCAACGCGCCAGGCTTGGGCCGGCCGTCATTTCGGGCGTGACATGGATCACGCCGCCGCGGTAGGCGACACGTTGCGGCTCGAGCCATTGGGCGCGGTAGTCGAGCAGGTCGCGCAGGGCCAGGAAGCCGCCTTTGCGCTGGACGTCGTTCACCAGCGTGGCGCCAATGTCGCCGCCATAGAACGCGCCTGCGCCTTCTTCGGCCAGCTGGGCGAGGGTGAGCGCCTGCTGGGTGAGGGCGATGCGGTTGTTTTCGGCCGTGGCCCAGTTGCCGGCCTTGGGCCATTGGCCCTCATCGAGAAACATGCGCGCGGCATCGGGGTCGCGCGACAGCCAGCGCGCCGAGCCGGTGATCATGAGGGTCGTGTACCAGTCGAGCGCCAGCCCGGCTTCGGCCAGGGTCACGGCGGGCTGCAGCACTTCGCCCCACGACAGCCGGCCATAGGCGGCGTGGGCTTCGCTCATGCCCGCCACCACGCCGGGCACGGCCACGGCCTTGGCGCCGCGGCAGTTCATGTCGTCGACCACGGCGGGCCAGGGGAAGAGGTCGGCCGACACCTGGCCGCCGCCCGCCAGCGGGTACGCGGCGGGATCGAGCGCGGCCGGAGAGCGCATGCCGAAGTGCACGACGCGCGCCCGGTCTTCGTCGGCGCGGTAGATGACCATGGCGCCGCCCCCCATCGGGCCGCTCATCCAGGGCTCGGCCACCCCCGCCGCGAACGAGGTGGCCACGGCGGCATCGACCGCGTCGCCACCAGCGGCCAGCACCGCCGCGCCCGCTTCGGCGGCCTTGCGGTGCTGCGAGGCCACCACGCCGCCGTGGGTGCGCAGCACAGTTTTGCGTATGGTTTGCGAGGACGAGAAATTGTCGGACACCGCGGTACTCCTTCGCTCGAAACGTCGCCGGGACGGAGCGGCCATTATGGACCAAGCGCTTTTCCCGTGCGCGTATTGCGGGCGCTCAGCGGACTTACGCAGCAGACGCGCGTCGCGCAGCGGATGCGTGCGCCACCCGCGCCACCGGCGCTCGCTACAATCGCCCGATGGCCAAGCACAACAAACCTTCCGAGCACGATCAACCTTCGCTTTCCGAAGCGGATGGCGTGCGCTATCTGCATTTCGGCACCGAATGGATCCAGGGCGCGATGCGCATCAAGGATCCCCACGAACTGGTGCTCGAATACACCGCCCAGATGATGGGCTGGCTGCTGTTCCTCGAACCGCCCCGCGAGCAGTCGATCGGGCTGCTCGGTCTGGGCGCCGGGTCGCTGACCCGCTTCTGCCTCAAGCACACGCGCAGCGAACTCGATGTCGTGGAATGGAACCCGCAGGTCACGGCGGTCTGCCAGATGTTTTTCCGCCTGCCCACGCCCAAGCGGCTGGCGGTCCACCATGACGACGCCGCCCTGTGGGTGGCGGATCCGCTCAATGCCGGGCGCTGCTCGGTGCTGATGGTCGATCTCTACGATGCGGCCGCCCGGGGGCCCGTGCGCGACAGCGTGGCCTTTTACCGCGACTGCCGTCGCGTGCTGGGCGAGGTGGGCGTGCTCACCGTGAATCTGTTCGGCCAGCACGACAGCTTCGACCGCAACATCGACAATCTGATGGAAGCCTTCGACGGCCGCATCATGCCGCTGCCCGAGGTCGACGCGGGCAACCGGATCGTGCTTGCCTTCACCGGGCCGCCGCTGGCCGTCACGCCGGCCGATCTGCTGGCGCGCGCCGAGGTCGTCGAGTCGCAATATGGGCTGCCGGCACGGCGCTGGGCCCGCGCCCTGGTCCGTCACGCGTCGGACGGCGTGCTGCATCTCTGAGGCGGGTCTTACATTCAGCGGAGGGCGTGCGCCGGAAGGCCCACGCCCTTTTTTTGTTCTAAGGGTTTGTCCTGATCTCGCCAGGGCTAGCCGCCTGCGGGAGGGGGGCGTACGATGGTTGTATTCATAATTATGAATTACGCGCCATGGATATCGCCCCCGCCCCGATCGTTCGGCAGGCTCTGTACCTGGAGGTGGCCGATCGCCTGCGCGACATGATTCGGACCCAGTCGCTGGAGAGTGGCCAGTGGATCGACGAGGTCCGCCTCACCGGCGAACTGGGCATCTCGCGTACGCCGTTGCGCGAAGCGCTCAAGGTGCTGGCCAACGAAGGCCTGGTCCGTCTGGAGCCGCGCCGCGGCTGCTTCGTCAACGAAGTCTCGGTGCAGGATCTCGAGCAGATTTTCCCGCTGATGGCCATGCTGGAAGGGCGGTGCGCCCACGAAGCGGCCCTGCGGGCGACGGATGCGCAGCTTGCCGCGCTGGCGCCCTTGCACGAGGCCTTGCAGGCCCATGCCAGCGCCGGCCGCATCGACGCCTACTACGAAACCAATTACCAGATTCACGTGGCGACACAGGCCCTGGCCGACAACCGCTGGCTTTCCGACATGGTCGACGGGCTGCGCAAGGTCCTGAGCCTGTTCCGCCACAAAAGCCTTTCCCTGCCCGGCCGCATTCAGGAATCCTGCGCCGAGCATCTCGCCATCTACGCCGCGCTCAAGGCGCGCGACCCCGAGGGGGCCGAAGCGTTGGCGCGCAAGCATCTGTTGCGCCAGCTCGACGCGCTACGCACTCTGGCGCGCGCCGGCTCGCGCACGCCGACCGACATCATCCAGGAGGACCCGTCCCATGCCAGTACACGACTCGCTCGTTCCCGCACGCGTCGCGCCAACGCCTGAGGCGGACCTCGACCGCCCCGAGGCGGGTGAACAGGCCGGCCTGATGGCGCGGCTGGGCCGCCTCTGGGAACGCAACCCGCTGCCGCCCGCCGCCGACATCGAGGCGCTCTTCACCGCGCGTCTGACCGACGTGCGCGCCAACAAGCTGGCGCGTGCCTGGTGCGCGGCCTATCACGAGGGCGACGCGAAGCGCCAACGCGCGCTGCTGAGCGGGCTGGTCCAGGGACACGGCGCGCAGAAGCAGCCCGCCGAGTCCGCGGTGCGTCTGTTCAAGCGTTTCAATGCCTTGCCCGATGGCCTGCGCTTTCTGGTGTCGCTGCGGGCCGACATGCTGCGCTGGCGCAAGCAGGTGGCCGGCCTGCAGGCGCTCGACAAGGAGCTCGAAGCGCTGCTGTCGGCCTGGTTCGACGTGGGCCTGCTCACGCTGCGCCCGCTCACCTGGGATTCGCCGGCCTCGCTGCTCGAGAAGCTCATCATTTACGAGGCCGTGCACGAAATCCGCTCGTGGGACGACCTCAAGCATCGTGTCGCGGCCGACCGCCGTTGCTATGCCTATTTCCACCCGCAGATGCCGGACGTGCCTCTCATCTTCGTGGAGGTGGCGTTCGCGCCGCAGATGGCCGACAACGTGCAGGTCCTGCTCGACATGGCCGCGCCCGCCCAGGATCTGGCCAAGGCGCGCTGGGCGATCTTCTATTCGATCTCGAACACCCAGGCGGGCCTGCGCGGCATCAGCTTCGGCAACTTCCTGCTCAAGCGCGTGATCGAGTCGCTCGTCGACGAGCTGCCGCAGCTGAAGTCGTATGCCACGCTCTCGCCGATCCCCGGCTTCGCCGACTGGCTGGCCAAGCTGCCGGCCGCCGAGGTCGAAGCGATCGTGCGCGACACCAAGAAGGTGCGCGCCGGTGCGCCGGATGGCGCGCGCTGGGTGGAACGGCTGCGCCGGGCCGCTCAGGGCAAGCCCTCCGAGGTGGTGCAGCGCGCCGGTTTCAAGCTGGCCGCGCACTATCTGCAAGAGATGAAAAACGACATGCCACTCGACCCGGTGGCCCGCTTCCATTTAGGCAACGGCGCCCGCATCGAGCGCCTGAACTGGGCCGCCGACCTGTCCGCCAAGGGGCTGAGCCAGTCCTGCGGCATGATGGTCAACTACGCCTACGTGCTGGCCGACCTGGACGACAACCTCGCGCGCCTGCAGGATGGCAAGCCCGTGATCAGCCGTTCGATCGCCCGCGTGGGCTAGCGCGGCCGGCGACGGCGGCAGGAGGAGACGCGTGACACAAGTCAATGACCCGGCGCAGCCGGGCGAAGTGAAGCTGGAACGGCAGGGCGCGGTCGCGTGGGTCACGCTGTCCCTGCCGGGCCGGCTCAACGCGATCAGCATCGCGATGTGGCATCAGCTCGCCGAGCGCTTCGCGGCGCTGAACCAGGATGACAGCGTGCGCTGCATCGTGCTGCGGGGCGACGGCGGCAACTTCGCGGCCGGCGCCGATATCCGGGAATTTCCGGCCGCGCGCGCCGACTTCGCCAGCGTGGTGCACTACCACCGCCAGGTGCTGGCGCCCGCGCTGCATGCCGTCGCGGCGTGCCCGCATCCCGTGATCGCCAGCATCGCCGGCGTATGCGTGGGCGGTGGCCTCGAACTCGCGAGCCAGTGCGATCTGCGCATCGCGGCGGCCGATTCGCGCTTCGGCGTGCCGATCAACCGGCTCGGCTTTCCGCTGGCGCCCGACGAGATGCGCGGCATGATCGACCTGATCGGTCGTGCGGCCACGGTCGCGCTGCTGCTCGAGGGGCGCGTGTTCGATGCGGCCGAGGCGCTGCGCATGGGCCTGCTCACACGGGTGGTCGACCCGGCCGACCTCGATGCCCAGACCCAGGCGGCCGTGGCGCGGATCGTGGCCGGCGCGCCGGCTGCGGCGCGACTCAACAAGCGCTATGCTCGGCGGCTGACCGATGCCACCCCGCTGAGCGACGCCGAGTACAACGAATTCTTCCAATATGCCGAGAGCCGGGACCACCACGAAGGTGTGCGTGCGTTTCTGGCCGGCACGACACCGACCTTTACCGGAGACTGAAACGGTGAGCAACGCCAATCTGTACGCGGTCCTTGCCGGCGGCTTCCCCGCCGATCGCACGAAAATCGCCATCGAAACGCCCGACCTGGAATACAGCTACGACGATATCGAGCGCGCCACGGCCTGCATGGCCAATCTGCTGGCCTCGCTCAAGCTGCCGAAGGGCGCCCGGGTGGCGGTGCAGGTCGAGAAGTCGCCCGAAGCACTGCTGCTGTACCTCGCCACGCTGCGCGCGGGCTATGTGTACCTGCCGTTGAACACCGCCTATCGCGAATCCGAAATCGAGTATTTCCTGGGCAACGCCGAACCCGACGTGGTGGTGTGCTCGAGCAAGAACCTCGGCTGGATTGAGAAGGTCGCGAAGGCGGCCGGCACGCGCCATGTGTACACGCTGGACGAAGACCGCACCGGCACGCTGCTGACGGCCGCCGCCGGATTGCCGCAGACGTTCCGTACCGCGGTGCGCAAGGACGATGACCTCGCGGCCATCCTGTACACCTCGGGCACCACCGGCCGCAGCAAGGGCGCGATGCTGTCGCATGGCAACCTCGCGGCCAACGCGCGCACGCTGCATCGCTACTGGGGCTGGCGCGCCGACGACGTGCTGCTGCACATGCTGCCGATCTTCCACGTGCACGGCCTGTTCGTGGCCTCGCACGGCGCGCTGCTCGCCGGCGCCCGCATGATCTGGCTGCCCAAGCTCGATATCGAACAGGCGCTGCACTACCTGCCGCGCAGCACGGTCATGATGGGCGTGCCGACGTACTACGTGCGCCTGCTGGCCGAGAAGCGTTTCGACAAGGCCGTGGTCGCCAACATGCGGCTCTTCATTTCGGGCTCGGCGCCGCTGCTCACCGAAACGTTCAACGAGTTCCACGAGCGTACCGGGCACACCATCCTCGAGCGTTATGGCATGAGCGAGACCGTCATGCTGACCTCCAACCCCTACGAAGCCGGCGAAGGCGCCCGGCTGGGCGGCACGGTCGGCAAGGCGTTGCCCGAGGTGCAGGTGCGCGTGGTCGACGATGCGGGCAAAGCCCTGCCGGCCAACGAAATCGGCAATGTGCAGGTGCGGGGCCCGAACGTGTTTTCGGGTTACTGGCGCATGCCCGAAAAGACGGCGGAAGAGTTCACGGCCGATGGCTGGTTCAAGACCGGTGACGTCGGGCGTTGGGGCGGCGAGGCCGCCGGCCGCGCGGTCCCCGACGATTACCTGTCGATCGTGGGCCGCAGCAAGGACCTGATCATTTCCGGCGGCTTCAACGTCTACCCCAAGGAGATCGAGACGCTGATCGACGAGATGGATGGCGTGGCGGAGTCGGCCGTGATCGGCGTGCCGCATCCGGACTTCGGCGAGGCGGTGGTCGCGGTGGTCATTCCGAAGGCCGGCGTTAAGCTCGACGCGCAGGCCATGCAGGCCGAGCTGAAGCAGCGCATCGCCAACTTCAAGGTGCCCAAGCAGATCCATGTGGCGGCCGAGCTGCCGCGCAACACCATGGGCAAGGTGCAGAAGAACGTATTGCGCGACACCTATCGCGCGGCGTGATCGCATGGCCGGGGCGAGTGTCCCGGCCATTTTTCTTTGACGACGGCGCCGGCAGCGTTTCGCGGGCGCGCCATTGATGGGCAAGGAGGTTCGACTCAAACATCCCGGCAGTACTTGTAGTGTATGCAGCAGAAGCACAGGCGGGCGCACCCTCCGACAGCGAGCGGGCGCCACGACACATAACACAAGGACGTCGCACGACCGGGTACTCGGCGGCACGTCCATCCTGCGCATGACCAAGGAGGAGCTTCATGAGACAAGCATTGACCGCGATCGCGGCCCTGGTGGCCTGCACGGCCGGTTTGCCCGCGGTGGCCGCATGGCCGGACCGCCCGGTGACGATCATCGTGCCGTTCCCGGCCGGAGGTGGCACCGATACCTTTGCGCGGCCCCTGGCCCAGCAGCTGGGCACCCAGATCGGCCAGCCCGTCGTGATCGACAACAAGGGCGGGGCGGGCGGTACCGTCGGCGCGGGCGTGGCCGCCAAGGCCAAGCCCGACGGCTACACCTTCTTCATGGGCGGCGCGCACCACGCGCTCGCCCCCTCGCTGTACAAGAGCCTGAGCTACGACATCCAAAAGGATTTCGTGCCGGTCGCGCTGCTGGCGCAACCGCCGCAGGTGGTCGTGATCAACAGCAGCAAGCTGCCCGTGAAGAACGTGGCCGAGCTGATCGCCTACGCCAAGAAGCATCCGGGCGAAATCAATTTCGGCACGGCCGGCAAGGGCAGCACGCACCATCTGGCGGGTGAGCTGTTCGCCATGCAGACCGGAATCAAACTCGTCGACGTGCCGTATCAGGGCGCCGGCCCCATGTTGTCGGCCCTGATCGGCGGGCAGGTCGACATGGCGTTCGACGGCCTGGGCTCGTCGGCCGGGCATATCCGCTCGGGCACGATTCAGCCGCTGGCCGTGGCCGCCAAGGAGCGTTCGCCGTCGTTCCCGAATGTGCCGACGGCCGCCGAGGCCGGCCTGCCCACTTACGAGGTGTCGACCTGGTACGCGTTGTGGGCCCCGGCCGGCACGCCGCCCGACGCCGTCGCCGGCATGACGGAGGCCGTGACGAAGGCGCTGAACCAGCCCAAGATCAAGGAAACCTGGGCCGGCAACGGCTCGACGATCCCCACGCTCACGGGCAAGCAGTTCGGCGAGTTCGTCAACAGCGAGATCTCGCGTTGGGCCAAGGTGGTGAAGGATTCCGGCGTCACGCTGGACTGACGGAGTCGGCGAGGTGCGGCCGGCCAGGTGCGGCCGGCGAGGTGCGGCCGGCCGCGCCTCGCGGCCGCATGTCAAACGCCGCATCGCCCCGCCATCTGAAGCAATCGGTGACACACCGGGGCCGGTGCGGCGTTGCTGGCCCTCCGGCCCTTCGCTAGACTGGTTGGGACCGGGGGCGCGTCCGCGCCCCACCGATCCGAAGGAGCTCTCATGAAGCGTGTGATATTGACCGCGGTGCTGGCCGGCGCCGCCGGCCTGGCGCAAGCGCAGACCGTCGACCTGTCATTCGTCAGCGCCAAGGGCGTCGAAGGCGCCGCGGGCACCGTGAAGATCGAAGACAGCAAATACGGTGCGGTGCTCACGCCCGATCTGAAAGGCCTTCCGCCCGGCGTGCACGGCTTCCATCTGCACGAAAAGCCCTCCTGCGACACCACCACGGCCGACGGCAAGCCGGTGCCGGGTGGCGGTGCGGGCGGCCATTGGGATCCGGACAAGACCAACGCGCACAAGGGCCCCTACGACGACAGCGGCCACAAGGGCGACCTGCCGGCGCTCTACGTGACGGCCGACGGCAAGGCTACGTATCCCGTGCTGGCGCCGCGCCTGAAGGCCGCCGATTTCAAGGGCCATTCGCTCATGGTGCACGCCGGTGGCGATAACCACAGCGATCATCCCGAGAAGCTCGGCGGTGGCGGTGCGCGCATCGTCTGCGGTGTCGTGAAGTAAGTACGCCGCAGCTGGCAGGAGGAGGGCGCCACGGCGTCCTCTTTCGTTTCTCGGCCGCGTTTCTCGACCGGGGTTTTTCGGCCGCGGTTCCGCGCCGCCGTTCCGCCGCGTTTTCTCGTCGCTGCTTCCGCGCCGGCTGCCCGGCACGAAATGGTTGCGCGCGCATCGATACTTGAAAGCCGCGCCCGGGGCGCGTTAGAATCGCGCTCTGTTTCAAACACCTCTTCATTCTGGAGCCTCAAGTGCCCCGTCTGTTCGTCATCCGCTAATCGCCGACGACTGCCGCAAGCAGCCTCGATCCGGCGCAGTCTGCGCCCGTGTTGGCTGCGGTACTGGTTCCGTTCCCCGTCAGCCTGCCATGAGGCTGCCGCGGCACGAAGCTCCCGCCTCCTCGCATCGCAACGCAGGTCCCCGACGTCTCCCGTGACGCCTGGCAGGACCGCGTCTTCTCGCGCCCGATCCGCTCTTGCTCCCGCCCTTGCGTGCATCGCCACGCATGCGCCCGGATTCGCCTGTTCGTCGGTTCCATTGTCTGGTCCCTGGTCCGCTCGCGCCAATAACGCGGCGGGCGACGAACATGCTTATTTCCTCTCAATCTCTCTTGAAGTACCCCCGCACGCCGCACCTCGAAGGGTCGCGGCTGCAGGTGGGCGATGACGCCAGCGATCAGGTCGCGCTGCAGGCGCTGGCCGGCCGTCGCGTCGTCATCGAAGAAAAACTCGATGGCGCGAACACCGGCGTGTCGTTCAGCGCGGCGGGCGAATTGCGGCTGCAGTCGCGCGGTCATTACCTGGCCGGCGGCGCGCGCGAACGCCAGTTCAATTTGTTCAAGCAGTGGGCGGTGGCGCACGAGGCGCGGCTGCTCGCGCTGCTCGAAGACCGCTACGTGATGTATGGCGAATGGACGTTCAGCAAGCATTCGGTCTTTTACGACCGCCTGCCGCACCACTTCCACGAGTTCGACATCTACGACCGCCGCGCGGACTGCTTTCTGTCCACGCCGCGCCGCCATGCCTTGCTGGCTGGCGCGCCGGTGCTGCCGGTGCCCGTGTTGTATGCGGGGCCCATGCCGGCGCGGCCCGCGCTGCTGTGGCAACTGGTGCGGCCCTCGCTGGCCAAGAGCACGACGTGGCGCGAGCGGTTCGCGGACACGGTCGCGCGTGAAGGCCTGCCGCTGGACCTGTGCCGGCAGCAGACCGACCCCTCGGATCAGGCCGAAGGGCTGTACATCAAGGTCGAGGACGATCAACGCGTGCTGGCCCGCTACAAATTCGTGCGGCCGGACTTCGTGCAGACCATTCTCGACAGCGGTTCGCATCACCAGCGCCGCCCGATCCTGCCCAACGGCCTGGCCGAAGGCGTGGATCTGTATGCGCCGCGGCTCGCGCTCACCTGGGAATCGCTGGGCCTGCGCACGCTGCAGGGCCTGGACGAACTGAACGCCGCGGTCCCGACGGGCAAGCGCCGCCGCGCGCGCTGAGCTGACGCGAACAGAACAAGGAGTATCGACATGAATTGGAATCAACTGAGCCGCCTGGTGCCCGAAGCCTGTCAGGCCTTCGACGCGGCGCAATGCCTGGCCGCCTTTCCGGTCCTGGAGCAGGCGCGCACCACGCCGCAGGAGCCGGCCTATCACGGCGAGGGCGACGTCTGGACCCACACCTGCATGGTCGTCGAGGCGTTGATCGCGTCGCAGGACTATGCGCTCGCCACGCCGCACGAGCGGGCCGTGCTGTTTTTCGCGGCGCTGCTACACGACGTGGCGAAGTACCGCACGACGGTGATCGACCCGGTGACGGGCCGGATCGGGCAGCCCGGCCATTCGCGCAAAGGCGCGATCGACGCGCGTGTGTTGCTCTGGGAGGCCGGCATGCCGTTCGACCAGCGCGAGGCGGTCTGCCGTCTGATCGCCGTGCATCAGGTGCCTTTTTATTGCCTGGAAGACACGCGCCGGCCCGTGCCGCCGGTGCATACGGTGCGGGCGCTGTCGTGGCAGCTGGATATCCGTCTGCTGGCGGCGCTGGCCGAGGCCGACATGCGCGGGCGGATCTGCGCGGACCAGGCGCGGGTGCTCGACAGCATCGAGCTGTTCCGCGAGCTGGCGCGCGAGGAGGGCTGCTACGGCAAGCCGCGTGCTTTCGCCGATGCGCACACGCGCGTGAGCTATTTTCGCGGCGCGGACGTGCATCCCGACTACCCGCTGTTTCAGGAGCCGGGCGCGCGTGTCACGCTGATGTGCGGGCTGCCCGCCGCGGGCAAGGATAGCTGGGTGCGCGAGCAGCGCGCGGGGCTGCCGGTGGTGTCGTATGACGACGCGCGCGAAGCACTGGGTTTGCGGCACGGCCAGAACGACGGCCGCGCCGCGCACTACGCGCTGGACCGGGCGCGTGCCCTGTTGCGCGAGCACCAGGCTTTCGTGTGGAACGCCACGCACTTGAGCGAGCAGATGCGTTCGCGCGCGCTCGACCTCTGCTACGCCTACGGCGCCGAGGTCGAGATCGTGTATCTCGAGCAGCCGCGCGCGGAGTTGCTGCGGCGTAATAACCGGCGCGACACCACGCTCAGCAATAAGGCGCTGCTCGGCATGCTGCACCGCTGGGAGCTGCCCTTGCCGACCGAGGCGCACGCCGTGCGCTACGAGGTGGCAGTGGCCGCCTAGCGGGGCGTCAGCACCAGGCGCTGGCCGCGCTCAGGCGCACGAGGTCGTCGCGCGACAGCTTGAGATGGGCGGCGCCGACGAGCTCGTCGAGCTGCGCGATCGAGGTGGCGCTGGCGATCGGCGCGGTGATGCCGGGCTGGGCCAGTTGCCAGGCCAGCGCCACCTGCGCGGGGCGCGCGCCGCTGTTCTCCGCGACCTCGTCGAGCGCCTTGAGAATGCGCAGTCCCCGCGCGTCGAGGTATTTTTCGACGATCTTCTGACCGCGCACGCTGAGCCCGGCATCGGCCGCACTGCGGTACTTGCCCGACAGAAAGCCGCTCGCCAGCGCGAAGTAGTTGATCGTGCCGAGCTCCTGGCTCAGGACCAGCTCCTGCAAGCCATTCTCGTACGGCTCGCGGGTGTACAGGTTGTATTCGGGCTGGGTGCTTTCGTAGCGCGGCAGGCCCAGGCGTTCGCTGGTGATGAGCGCTTCGTTGAGCCGGGCGGTGGAGTAGTTGGACGCGCCGATCGCGCGCACCTTGCCGGCGGCGATCAGCTCGGCGAAGGCTTCGAGCGTGTCGGCGAGCGGTGTGTCGGGATCGTCTTTGTGAGCCTGGTACAGATCGATGTGGTCGGTCTGCAGGCGCGCGAGCGAATCCTCGACCGCCTGGCGGATGTAGGCCGGCTTGAGTCCGACTCTGCCGTCTCCCATGTCCATGCCGACCTTGGTCGCGATCAGCACGCGGTCGCGCTTGCCGGTTTTTTTGAGCCACTGGCCGATCAGGGTTTCGGACTCGCCGCCCGAATGACCTTCGACCCAGCGCGAGTACACGTCGGCGGTATCGATGAAGTTCAGGCCGGCGTCGACCATGGCGTCGAGCAGCGAGAACGTGGTGGCGGCGTCGGCGGTCCAGCCGAACACATTGCCGCCGAAGGCGATGGGCGGAATCGACAAACCGGAACGGCCGAGCGGGCGAGTCTGCATGATGGGTGTCCTGGTGATCGGGCCCGACAGGTCGGGCCGGAAAGAAAGAGAGGCGGGCCGATGCTGCGGTGCAGCGGGGCGCTGACGTTAGACTACACCTTTCGGGCGATAGCGCAGCCGGGCGATGAGGGATATCCCGCGCCGCTTCCGGCGTTTGCCCACGTTAGACTACGCGCTCTCGCGACCGACCTGGTTGCGACGAACCATAAACAACGGGTGTAAGGAGCTTACCTATGCTGATCGGAAAAAAACATTTTCTGACGGTCGGCGCGATGGCGCTGGCGATGGCCGTACAGGCCGCGCCGGCCCTGGCGCAACAGAAGTCGGTCGCCGTGACCGCCATCGTCGAACATCCGGCCCTCGATGCCGTGCGCGATGGCGTCAAGGAAGGCCTGAAGCAGTCCGGCTTCGACGAAGGCAAGAACCTGAAGTGGCAGTACCAGAGCGCGCAGGGCAATACCGGCACCGCGGCGCAGATCGCTCGCAAGTTCGTGGGCGATAAGCCCGATGCCATCGTGGCGATCGCGACCCCGTCGGCCCAGGCCGTCGTGGCGTCCACCAAGACCGTGCCGGTCGTGTATTCGGCCGTGACCGATCCCGTGGCGGCGCAGCTCGTGCCGGGCATGCAGGCCTCGGGCACCAACGTCACCGGCGTGTCCGACCTGCTCGCGCTCGACAAGCAGATCGAGCTGATCAAGAAGGTCGTGCCCGAAGCCAAGCGCGTGGGCATGGTCTATAACCCGGGCGAAGCCAATTCGGTCGTGGTGGTCAAGCAACTGCAGGAGCTGCTGCCCAAGGCGGGCATGACGCTGGTGGAGGCCGCCGCGCCGCGCACCGTCGACGTGGCCTCGGCCGCGCGCAGCCTGATCGGCAAGGTCGACGTGATCTACACCAACACCGACAACAACGTGGTGTCGGCCTACGAGGCGCTGGTCAAGGTCGGCAACGACGCCAAGCTGCCGCTCATCGCGTCCGATACCGACAGCGTCAAGCGCGGCGCGATCGCGGCGCTCGGCATCAACTACCGCGACCTCGGCGTGCAGACCGGCAAGATGGTCGGCCGCATCCTGAAGGGCGAGCAGCCCGGCGCGATTCCCTCCGAAACCAGCTCCAAGCTCGAGCTCTTCGTGAACCCGGGCGCCGCCGAAAAGCAGGGTGTCACGCTGTCGGACGCGCTGGTCAAGCAGGCCGCGCAGATCGTGAAATAATCACGGTTTCGCCGATGCCCCGCCCCAGGCACCACCTGGCGCGGGGCATTTTGTTTACTGGGCAGCAAGCCGAAGGCGCAGCGTGGGGGCACCTTTTGCCGCCGGGCCGCCCCAAGGCAAAAGCGCCCCCTCGGGGGGCAGCAAGCCGAAGGCGCAGCGTGGGGGCTCCCCTTTCCCTTCCCCTGTCCCCTTCAGCTTTTGAAATATTCGTTTCGAAACCTCGGGTATTACCGATGCTCGAACGCAAGAATTGCGGCGTGTGCTTTAGGTAGCATGCCCGTTCCTGCTCCCTGACCGGATGGATTTGATGTCTCTGTTTTCACTGTTGGGCGCTTTGGAGATCGGCCTGATCTTCAGTCTGGTGGCGCTGGGCGTGCTGATTTCGTTTCGCCTGTTGCGGTTCCCCGACCTCACGGTCGACGGCAGCTTTCCGCTGGGCGGCGCGGTTGCGGCCACGCTGATCGCCTCGGGCATGGACCCGTTCACGTCCACGATCATCGCCACCTGTGCCGGCGCGCTCGCCGGACTGGTGACGGGCTGGCTCAATGTGCGCCTGAAGATCATGGACCTGCTCGCCAGCATCCTGATGATGATCGCGCTGTATTCGATCAATCTGCGCATCATGGGCAAGCCCAACGTGCCGCTCATCACGGAGCCCACGATTTTCACGATCCTGCAGCCGTCGTGGCTCAGCGATTACGAAGCGCGGCCGTTGCTGCTGCTGCTCGTGGTGATCGTGGCCAAGATCGTGCTCGACTGGTACTTCGCCACGCAGAGCGGCCTTGCGATGCGCGCCACCGGCTCCAACGGCCGCATGGCTCGTGCGCAGGGCGTCAACACCGGCGCGATGATCCTTGGCGGCATGGCCCTGTCGAACGCGCTAGTGGCGCTTGCCGGCGCGCTGTTCGCGCAGACGCAGGGCGGCGCCGACATCTCGATGGGCATCGGCACCATCGTGATCGGGCTGGCCGCGGTGATCGTCGGCGAAAGCATCCTGCCGTCGCGCAAGCTGGTGATGGCCACGCTCGCCGTCATCATCGGCGCCATCGTGTATCGATTCTTCATCGCCCTGGCGCTCAACAGCGACTTCATCGGCCTGAAGGCCCAGGACCTGAATCTCGTGACCGCCGTCCTGGTGACGATCGCGCTGGTCATTCCCATGCTCAAGCGCCGTCTGTTCGGCAAGAAGGGGCGCTGATATGTTGTGCGCACGCGATCTGTTCATTACGTTCAATGCCGGCACGCCGATCGAGACGCGCGCGCTGCGCGGTCTGTCGCTCGACATTCCCAGCGGCCAGTTCGTCACCGTGATCGGCTCCAACGGAGCCGGCAAGTCCACGTTCCTCAACGCCGTGTCCGGTGACCTGCCCGTGGATTCGGGCCAGATCCTGGTGGACGACGCCGACGTGACCCGCCAGCCCGTGTGGGCGCGCGCCGGCCGGGTGGCGCGGGTGTTCCAGGATCCCATGGCCGGCACCTGCGAAGACCTCACCATCGAAGAGAACATGGCGCTGGCCCAGCTGCGCGGCGCGCGCCGCGGCTTGTCCCGCGCGGTCAAGGCCTCGATGCGCGAAGGCTTTCGCGAGCGTCTGGCCACGCTGGGCCTGGGCCTCGAGAACCGCCTCACCGACCGGATCGGCCTGCTGTCCGGCGGTCAGCGCCAGGCCGTCAGCCTGCTGATGGCGGCGCTGCAACCGTCGCGCATCCTGCTGCTCGACGAGCACACGGCGGCGCTCGATCCGCGCACGGCCGATTTCGTGCTGCAGCTCACCGCCCGCATCGTGTCCGAGAACAAGCTCACGACGATGATGGTCACCCACAGCATGCGGCAGGCGCTGGACGTGGGCGAGCGCACGGTGATGCTGCACCAGGGCCAGGTCGTGCTCGATGTCTCGGGCGACGAGCGGCGCGGCATGGACGTGCCGGACCTGCTCGCCATGTTCGAGCGCGTGCGCGGCGAAAAGCTCGCCGACGACGCGCTGCTGCTGAGCTGAGACGCCGGTCCCTGCGTCGGCACCCGCTCACGCCGCCCCCGCCAGGGCGGCGTTTTTCATCGGCGCCGCTTGGCGCCCGCGCGTATTTGATACTGCGCAAACACCGGGTCACCAATTTTGACGCGCGTTATATAGCTCGGTATATTTCGCTTGCATCGCTGCCCGTTTTCCTGACGCGCGCGGCAAACCGGAGATTCGAATGACCTTGCGCGACAAAGCAGTGATCGCGGCCGTGCTGGCCGGCGTGTGGGCGAGCCCCGCGATGGCGGCCGATCTGGTGGTGTCCGCCGCGGCATCGCTCACCAACGCGTTTCGCGAGGTCGGCCAGGCCTACGAGGCGGCGCATCCGGGCACCAAGCTGACGTTCAATTTCGCCGCCTCCGACGTGCTGCTGCGCCAGATCGAACAGGGGGCGCCGGCCGACGTGTTCGCATCCGCCGACCAGACCGCCATGGATCGGGCCGTGGCCCAGAAGGCCGTGCTGCCCGCCACGCGCGTCGATTTCGCCGCCAACAAGCTCGTGTTGATCACGCCGGTGGGCGTGGCCGCCACGGTGACCAGCACGCAGGACCTCGCGGGTGAGGCGGTCAAGCGGGTCGCCTACGGCAATCCGGCCTCGGTGCCGGTGGGCCGCTATACCGAAGGCGCGCTGAAGCAGCAGAATCTCTGGGATGCGGTGGCCGCCAAGGGCGTGCCGGCGCAGAATGTGCGCCAGAGCCTGGACTACGTGGCGCGCGGTGAAGTGGATGCGGGCTTCGTCTTCGCGACCGACGCCGCCGTGATGCCCGACAAGGTGCGCGTGGTGGCAGAGGTGCCCACGCCGCAGGCCATCACATATCCGATCGCCCGCACGACGCGCGAGGCGTCGGCCAAGGAGGCGCAGTCGTTCATCGACTATGTGCGATCCGACAAGGGGCAGGCTATTCTGGCGAAGTTCGGCTTCTCCAAGCCCTGACGCCGAAGCACGCTGATTCACCCGCCCGACGCTCGCCAAAGGTTGCGATGTCTCTGCTGTACGCCCTCGCTTTGCGCTGCGCCCGCCCGACCGGGAGCCCGGCGTGACGGATCCGATCTGGGTGCCGCTGTTGCTGTCGCTCAAGGTGGCGCTGTGGGCCACCGTGATCGCGGCGATCGCCGGCGTGGCGGCGGCCTATGGCCTGGCGCGCTGGCGCTCGCCGCTGCGCGATCTGGTCGATTCCATCCTCACGCTGCCGCTCGTGCTGCCGCCCACCGTGCTGGGCTACTACCTGCTGGTGCTGCTCGGACGCCGCGGCGTGCTGGGCGAGACCTTGGCCGGGTGGGGCATCGAACTGGTCTTTACCTGGCAGGGCGCGGTGATCGCCGCGGCCGTGGTCGCGTTTCCGCTGGTGCTCAAGTCGGCACGCGCCGCGTTCGAGGATGTGGACCCGCAGCTGCCGGCGGCCGCGCGCGTGCTGGGCGTGAGCGAGATGGGGATTTTCCTGCGTGTGATGCTGCGCCTGGCGGCCCGCGGCATCGGGGCCGGCGTGCTGCTGGCGTTCGCCCGGGCGCTGGGCGAGTTCGGCGCCACGCTGATGATCGCGGGCAATCTGCCGGGCCGCACCCAGACGTTGTCGATCGCCATCTACGAGGCGGTCCAGGCGGGCGATGACCGCACGGCCAATCTGCTGGTGCTGATCACGTCGGCGGTCTGCGTGGCGGCGCTGCTGCTGGCCGGGCGGCTGTTTCCCGGGCCTGGCCGTCGCAACGCCCGGAGCGACGCATGAGCATCGCGATCGGCGTACGCAAGACGCTGGTGTCGGGCGACCGGCGTTTCGAACTCGCCGTGAACCTGCGTACCGACGCACGGCGCATCGTGCTGTTCGGCCCGTCGGGCGCCGGCAAGAGCCAGACGCTGCGCGCCGTGGCCGGGCTGATGCGGCCGGACGCGGGCCGCATCGAGGTGGGCGGGCGCACGCTCTATGACAGCGCCGCGAATGTCTGGGTCGCGCCGCAGGCCCGCCGGGTGGCTTATCTGTTTCAGGATTACGCGCTGTTCCCGCATCTCACGGTGGCGCAGAACATCGTGTTCGGGCTCAAGCCGGGCTGGCTCAATCCGCGCCGCCGCGAGCTGCCGCCGGAGGCGTCGCGCTGGGTCGACGCCTTCGAACTCGCGCCGGTGCTGCACAGCTATCCGAGCGAGATCTCGGGCGGACAGAAGCAGCGCGTGGCATTGGCCCGTGCGCTGGTGGCGCGCCCCGGCCTGCTGCTGCTCGACGAGCCTTTCTCGGCGCTGGACGCCGAGCTGCGGCAGCGGATGCGCACGGAGTTGCGCGAGCTGCAGGAAACGCTGGATGTGCCGATGATGCTCATCACGCACGACCCGGCGGATGTGCAGGCGTTGGGGCTGGCGGTGTTCGAGCTGCGCGACGGCCGGGTGGTGGCCGAGCGCGAGCCGGCCGCGCTCTGAGACGGTCGGGTCCGCACCTCGCCGGCCGCACCTAGCCGGCCGCACCTCGCCAGCCGCACCTAGCCGGCCGCACCTAGCCGGCCGCACCTGGCCGGCCGCACCTAGCCGGCCGCACCTCGCCGGCCGCACCTGCCTCTCAGTCCACCACGCCCAGGATCACGGCCGAGGCGCTGAAGCAGGCCAGCACCGTGACGCCTTCGGCCAGCGCCATGGCGCGCGTGCTCTCGCTCGTCACCACGGCCACCAGGGCCGCGCCACCCGGCACGTCGATCACGATCTCGTCGTTGACCGCGCCGGGACGCACCGCGGCGATCGACCCCTCGATCTGGTTCTCGGCCGACAGGCGCAGCCCGGGCTGCGGCAGCGCCAGCATCACCGCAGGCGCCTTGATCAGCGCGATGACGGGCCGGCCCGGGGCGAGCCCGAGCTCTTCGGTGCTGGCGCGCGTGATGGTGGCCACCACGCGGTGCCCGCCCGCGATGCGCAATTCGATTTCGTCGTTGACCTTGCCCGTGCGGACCTGGGCCACGGTGCCCAACAGGCGGTTGCGTGCGCTGGTTTTGAACATGAGCCGTTTCACCAGATCGATGTCGCCCGCGGGCGACACGCCCTGTTCGGACAGGTGTTGCATGAAGCGCTGATGGGCATCGGCCAGCGCGCGGAAGGTGGTGATGAGCTGGCGCGCGCGGTCGGTCAGGCGGGCTCCGCCGCCGCCCTTGCCGCCGGTCGCGCGCAGCACGAGCGGCTCGCCGGCCAGGTTGTTCATGGTGTCGATGGCGTCCCAGGCCCCCTTGTAGCTCAGCCCGGCGGCCTTGGCCGCGGCCGTGATCGAGCCCGTGAGATCGATCTGCACGAGCAGGTCGATGCGCTGGGCGCCGCCCCAGTTCTGGTCCCCCGCGCGCAACCAGATCGAACCGGTCAGGGCGAGGGGCGGAGGGGGCGCGTCGGCGGGGGCAGGGGGCGTGGGCATTGTCGCGGAGAATACTCTGCATTAAAAAGGACGGATCGGCCGCCAGCTCGGCAGGCCGGACTCGCCAGCTCGGGCAGGCCGCGGTCGCGGACCGAGGCCATCCTGATCCTGGCACTGACACGATGACCGGAGGGCGGGATCATGCAAGGAACTGACCGAGTGTGGACGCGAGCGGGCCGGCCGATGGGCGCGGTGGCGCTGCTGTTGAGCGCGATGCTGGCCGGCTGCGCCAGCGGGCCCGTGGTCCGCAGCGACTACGATCACCAGGCCGATTTCGCGCAGTATCGCACCTTTGGCTACATGCAGCCGCTGGGCACCGACCGGGCGGGCTACGCGGGCCTGCTCACGCAGCGGCTCAAGGCCGCCACCACGGCGCAGATGGAGATGCGCGGTTATACCTACCGCGCCGAGTCGCCCGATCTCCTGGTCAACTTCGCGAGCAAGCTGCAGAAGCAGACCGAGGTGGTGCCGGCCGCGCCGCCCCCCGCGCCCTATATGGGCTATTACGGCTACCGCGCCGGTTTCTATGGCGCCTGGCCGGGGTACGGCTGGGGCGACGACGTCATCCAGTACACCGAAGGCACGCTCAACATCGACCTGATCGACGCGCGCCGCAAACAGTTGGTGTGGGAGGGCGTGGCCACGGGCGAGGTGCGCGATCCGCAGCAGGCGGCGGCGCCCGAGACGGTGGACAAGACCGTGGCGCAGATATTCAGCAACTATCCGTTCCGAGCCGGCAGCGGCGCGGTGCAGACGGCCCCCAAGAAACCTTGAGCGGCGGCCAGGCGCCGCTTCACCCCGCGGGCCTCGGCCCGCGTCTTTGCGCGTGGCCCACGGCCTCGCATGCAGCAGGGAGCAAATACGCATGACGCGCAAATCCCGCCGCGCCCCGAGCGCGGCCGGCGCCTCGGCCTACGACACCGTGGCGCTCGTCCTGCAGGGCGGAGGCGCGCTGGGCGCCTACCAGGCAGGCGTATACGAAGGCCTGCACGAGGCCGGCATCGCGCCGGACTGGATCGCGGGTATTTCGATCGGTTCGATCAACGCGGCCATCATCGCCGGCTCGCCTCCCGACGAGCGCGTGGCGCGGCTGCGCAGCTTCTGGACGGCGGTGAGCCGGCCGGCGGGCCTGGCCGCGCTGCCCTGGGGCGAGGCATGGACCTCACTGCTGGCGGATGCCCCGTTCGCGTCCGCGTTGCCCACGTTCAACGGGCATCTTGCCGCGGCGCACGCGCTGGTGCAGGGGCAGCCGGGTTTCTTCACGCCCCGCTTTCCGCCGCCGTATCTGCTGCAGGGGGCGGGCGCGGCGTCCACGAGTTTCTATGACACCACCCCGCTGGCCGCGACGCTGCGCCAGCACGTGGATTTCGACCTGCTGAATCAGGGCGACATTCGGGCCAGCTTCGGCGCCGTCAATGTGCGCACCGGCAACTTCGCATACTTCGACAGCACCACCACCCGGCTCGGCGTGGAGCACATCATGGCCTCCGGGGCGCTGCCGCCCGGATTTCCGGCCGTCGAGGTGGACGGCGAGTTCTATTGGGACGGCGGGCTGGTGTCGAACACGCCGCTGTCGCAGATCCTCAGCGTGCATCCGATGCGCGACACTCTGGCGTTCCAGGTGGATCTCTGGCCGGCGCGCGGCCCGCTGCCCACCACGCTGGCTGAAGTGGCCGAGCGCCAGAAAGACATTCAGTATTCGAGCCGGACCCGGGTGGTGACGGACTCGTTCGCCCGGGTGCTCAAGCTGCGCCGCAGCCTGCAGCGCGTGCTGGAGCGCCTGCCGCCCGATGCGCGCGACTGCCCCGAGATGGCCGAGCTGCTCGAGCAGGCCTGCACGCCGGCGGTCAATATCGTGAACCTGATTTACGAGGCCAAGCAATACGAGCGTCAGTCCAAGGACTATGAGTTCAGCACGGCGGCGGTCGAGGAGCACTGGCGATCGGGCCTGACCGACATCCGCGCCACGCTGTCCCAGCCCCATGTGCTGGACCGTCCCGATCCGGACCAAAGCGTGGTCACGCACGACGTGCACCGGGCCCGCGGCAGGGCGCGCGAACCCGGCTGAGGATGGCAGGGATGAAGCGTGGGGGCGTTGCGGGCGCAACAATCGAGCGCCGGGCGGCGGATTGTCGCCACGGCATGCCGTAAAGGCGCCTGCGCGACCGTTTCACGCCGGGTTTGGCGGCCGGCGGGCGGGCAAGGACCATACGCCGGAGAGGCCCGTGGCGTCTAGCTTTCTTAAAAAAATCTAAAAAAAATGAGCTACAGTAACGGGTTCCACGCCCCCCCTGACAATCGCATAACAATCGCCCCTGGGGGGCGAGCGGGGGATGGCGCGATTTTTCACTCCGTGAGGGATCCATGCGTTTTTCGCGTAAGCGTGTTTCGGCCCTGGGTATTGTTGCAACCGTGTCCTTGGCCCTCGCGGGATGTGGCGAGAAGGAACAGCCCGCACCTCCCCCGCCGGAAGTCAGCGTCATCACCATTCAACCGCAGCGGGCCTCCACGATCTCCGACCTGCCCGGCCGCGTCGACGCCGTGCGCGACGCCCAGATCCGCGCCCGCGTGACCGGCATCGTCCAGAAGATCCAGTTCCAGCAGGGCAGCGACGTCAAGGAAGGCCAGGTCCTGTTCAAGATCGACCCGGCCCAATACCAGGCCAGCTACGACCAGGCGACCGCGCAGCTCAAGCAGACCCAGGCCGACCTGTATTCGGCCAAGGTGCTCGCCGAACGCTACGCGCCGCTGGTCAAGGCCAACGCCGTCAGCAAGCAGGAAAACGACAACGCCGTCGCGGCCTATCGCCAGGCCGAAGCCGCCGTGGCTGCGGCACGCGCGGCTCAAACCGCCGCCAAGATCAACCTCGGCTACACCGACGTGACCTCGCCCATCAGCGGGCGCATCGGCAAGGCGCTGGTGACCGAAGGCGCGCTGGTCGAGTCCACCTCGGCCACGCAGATGGCTCTGGTGCAGCAGCTCGATCCGGTCTATGTCGACTTCACGCAATCGACGACCGAACTGGCGCGCCTGCGCCAGGCCTTCGCCAAGGGCCAGTTGCAGCAGCTGGGTCCGGACGCCGCGCGCGTGTCGGTGGTGCAGGAAGACGGCAGCGTCTATCCGCATCCCGGCAAGCTCCTCTTTACCGGCATCACGGTCGATCCCTCGACCGGCCAGGTCAACCTGCGTGCGGAAGTGCCCAACCCCGATCACGTGTTGCTCCCGGGCATGTACCTGCGTGTGCGCCTGGACGAGGGCGTGAACGAAAAGGCGCTGCTGGTGCCGCAACAGGCGTTGCAACGCACGTCCGACGGCCTGCAGAGTCTGATGCTCGTGAAAGACGGCAAGGTGCAGCAGGTGCCCGTGACCACGGGGTCCGTCATCGATAACCAGTGGACGATCACCAGCGGCCTGAGCGCCGGTGACGTCGTGGTGGTGGCGGGCTTCCAGAAGATCCGTCCGGGCGCGCCGGTGCGGCCCACGCCCTGGACGCCGGGCAAGCCGGGCGAGGGCAAGCCTGCCGCGGGTCAGCCCGCCGACGGCAAGCCCGCCGATGGCAAGCCCGCCGCCCAGGAGCCCGCCAAACAGCCCGCCGAGCAGGCCGGCCAGAAGTCTTAAGCGGCGCGCGGCGCCTGCCGGGCGCCGCGTACCTCTTCTCGTGAGCATCGCTTTCAGAGTCAGCCCACATGCCGCAATTTTTTATCGAAAGACCGATCTTCGCCTGGGTCGTCGCCCTGTTCATCCTGCTCGCGGGGATATTGGCCTTGCCCAATATGCCGGTCGCGCAGTATCCGGACGTCGCCCCGCCCGCGATTCAGATCACCGCCACCTATCCGGGTGCTTCCGCCAAGGAAGTCGCCGAGACGGTGACCAGTATCATCGAAGACGAACTCAACGGTGCCAAGGGCCTGCTGTACTACGAATCCGTGAGCGATTCGAACGGCCAGTCGCAGATTACCGCCACGTTCCGTCCGGGCACCGACCCCGACCTCGCGCAGGTGGACGTGCAGAACCGCGTGTCCAACGTGTCGGCGCAGTTGCCGCAGGCGGTCACGCAGCAGGGTCTGCAATATGACCAGACCAGCGCGGGCTTCCTGCTGTTCGTCACGGTGTCGTCCACCGACGGCACGCTGGATCAGGCCGCGCTCGCCGACTACATCACGCGCAACATCAAGAACCCGATCTCGCGCGTGCCCGGCGTGGGGCAGTTCCAGTTGTTTGCCGCGCCGCGCGCCATGCGTATCTGGATCGACCCGGCCAAGCTGGTCGGTCTGAATCTGAGCATGGCCCAGGTCAACCAGGCCATCAGTCAGCAGAACATTCTCGTGTCCGGCGGCCAGATCGGCGCGCCGCCCAACCCCGAAAGCCAGCGCGTCACGGCCACCGTGACCGCCAACGGCCAGTTCAGCACGGTCGAGGGCTTCGGCAGCATCGTGCTGCGCGCCAATACCGACGGCTCGAAGGTGCTGTTGCGCGACGTCGCCCGCATCGAGGTGGGGGCCGACAACTACCAGTTCGGCGCCCGCCTGAACGGCCAGCCGACCGCCGCGTTCGCCGTGGTGCTGTCGCCCAACGCCAACGCGCTGGCGACCGCCGACGGCATCCGCAATGAGATGGCCAATCTGGCGCAGTTCTTCCCGGACAACATCAAGTACGAGATTCCCTACGACACCGCGCCGTACGTGAAGGTCTCGATCGAGAAGGTGGTGCACACCCTGCTCGAGGCCATGGTGCTGGTGTTCCTGGTGATGTATCTGTTCCTGCAGAACGTCCGCTACACCCTGATTCCGGCGCTGGTCGTGCCGGTCGCCATGATGGGCGCCTTCGCGGTGATGCTGGCGCTGGGCTTCTCGATCAACGTGCTCACCATGTTCGCCATGGTGCTCGCCATCGGGATCCTGGTGGACGACGCCATCGTGGTGGTGGAGAACGTCGAGCGGATCATGGTGACCGAGGGGCTGCCACCCAAGGAGGCCACACGCAAGGCCATGCCGCAGATCAGCGGCGCCATCGTCGGTATCACGCTGGTGCTGGTCACGGTGTTCCTGCCGCTGGCCTTCATGAGCGGCTCGGTGGGCGTGATCTATCGCCAGTTCGCCGTGGCCATGGCCGTGTCCATCTTCTTCTCGGCCTTCCTGGCGCTGAGCTTCACGCCGGCGCTGTGCGCCACCATCCTGAAGCCCGTGCCCAAGGGCCATCACGAAGAGAAGAAGGGTTTCTTCGGCTGGTTCAACCGCAAGTTCGACGCGACCACGCACGGCTACCAGAACTGGGTCTCGCGCATCCTGCACAAGGGTGGTCGCATGATGTTCGTCTTCATGCTGCTGGTGATCCTGCTGGGCTGGCTCTATCTGCGCATGCCGTCGTCGTTCCTGCCCGAAGAAGATCAGGGCTACGTGATCAGCAACGTCGAGCTGCCGTCGGGCTCGTCGGCCAATCGCACGATCGAGGTCATCGAGCAGGTCGAGGAATACTTCCGCAAGCAGCCGGGTACCGAAAACGTGGTGGCCGTGCAGGGCTTCAGCTTCAACGGCAACGGTCTGAACGCGGCGCTCGTGTTCACCACGCTCAAGGACTTCTCCGAGCGCAAGGGCGCCGAGAACTCCGCGATGGCGGTGGCGGGCGGGGCCTTCCAGAGTCTGTTCATGGGCATCAAGGACGCCATGGTGTTCACCGTGGTGCCGCCGGCGATCTCCGCGCTGGGTAACGCCACCGGCTTCGACTTCCGGCTGCAGGATCGCGCGGGCGCCGGAACCGATGCGTTGGCCGCGGCCACCGGCCAGCTGATGGGCATGGCCATGGACAGCCCGGTCCTGTCGCAGGTGCGGATCACCGGTCTCGGACCGGGCGCGCAGCTCTCGCTCAACATCGACCGCGACAAGGCGGCGGCGCTGGGCGTGGACTTCGGCGAGGCGGCCACGCTGATCTCGACCGCGATCGGCTCGGCCTACCTGAACAAGTTCCCGAACATGGGCCGCATGCAGAACATCTGGGTACAGGCCGACGCCAAGTACCGCATGCAGATGGAAGACGTGCTGGCGCTGAACGCGCGCAATGCCGACGGCGGCATGGTGCCCCTGTCGGCCTTCGTGACGGCCAAGTGGACCCAGGGCCCGACCCAGGTGGTGCGCTACAACAGCTATGAGTCGGTCCGGATCAGCGGCGACGCCGCGCCGGGCTACAGCTCGGGCGAAGCCATGTCCGCCATGGAAGGCTTCATGTCCAAGCTGCCGGCGGGCTTCGGCTACGAATGGAACGGTCTGTCGTACCAGGAACGTCTGGCCGGCAGCCAGGCCCCCATCCTGATGGGTCTGGCGCTGCTGGTGGTGTTCATGGTGCTGGCCGCGCTGTACGAAAGCTGGGCGATCCCGCTGTCGGCGCTGCTCGTCGTGCCGCTGGGCATGCTGGGCGCGGTCGGGCTGGTGTCGGCGATGGGCATGTCCAACGACGTGTACTTCCAGGTGGGCATGGTGACCGTGATCGGCCTGTCGGCCAAGAACGCCATCCTGATCATCGAGTTCGCCAAAGACCAGTACGCGCGCGGCGCGGGGCTCTACGAATCGGCGGTGGAGGCGGCGCGGCTGCGCTTCCGGCCCATCCTGATGACCTCGCTCGCCTTCATCCTGGGCGTGGTGCCGCTGGCCATCGCCACCGGCGCCAGCGCCGCCAGCCAGCGCGCCGTCGGTATCGGCGTGCTGGGCGGCATGCTGGCCGCCACGCCGTTCGCGGTGATTTTCGTGCCGACGTTCTTCGTCGTGGTCATGAGCCTCTTCAAGACCAAGCCGCGCCTGCTGGGCGCCGAAGCCAAGGCCTACGAAGAAGAACAGGCGGCCCAGCGTGCGCAGACCGGCGAAACCGCCGACGCGCCCAAGCCCGCACTGCCCGCGCCGGATTCGACGCAAGGCGGCCAGGAGAAAAAAGAATGACGGCCCTGATGTTCAAGCGTAGCGCCCTGGCGCTGACCGTGGCGGCCCTGGCCGGCTGCTCGCTGGCGCCCAAGTACGAGCGTCCCGAGTCGCCGGTGCAGTCCAACTGGCCCGAACAACCCAGCGTGCGCTACGGCGCCTACGACCGTGCCACCGACCTGGGCACCCAGCCCGCGGCCAACGTCGCGCCGGCGGGCGCGGTGCCGGCGGCCGAAATCGGCTGGCGCGAGTTCTTCCATGATCCGCGCCTGCAGAAGCTCATCGAGCTCGCGCTGGTCAACAACCGCGATCTGCGTGTCGCCGTGCAACGCGTCGAAGAGGCGCGGGCTCAGTACGGCGTGCAACGCGGCTCGCAGTGGCCCGCCATCGGCGTGGGCGTGCAGGGCCAGCGTCAGCGTCTGCCGCGCGACATGCGCGTGGGCGGTCCCGATTCCACCTCGATCTCGAGCTCCTGGCAGGCCGGCATCGGCCTCACCACGTTCGAGATCGATCTGTTCGGCCGCTTGCGCAATCTGTCCGAAGCGGCCTACCAGCAGTACCTCTCGACCGAGCAGGCGCAGCGCTCCGTGCACATCACGCTGGTCGGCTCGGTGGCGCAGTCGTATTTCAACCTGCGTGCGGCCGATGTCCAGCTCGAGCTGACCCAGAAGACGCTGGCCTCGCGCGAAGAGTCGTTCCGGCTCGCCAAGACCCGCTTCGAAGGCGGCGTGGCCTCCGAGCTCGACTTCAACCAGTCCAAGGCGCTGCTCGATCAGGCCTCGGCGGATCTCGCCAGCCTGGCGCGCACGCGTGCGCAGGCGATCAATGCGCTGCTCGTGGTGGTCGGCGTGCCGGCATTGCCCGACGATCTGCCGGCGCCGGCCGAGTTCGGCCGCGACCAGATCCTGGCCACCGTGCCGGCGGGCCTGCCGTCCGATATTCTCGAGCGCCGTCCCGACATTCTGGCGGCCGAGAATCAGCTGCGCTCGGCCAACGCCAACATCGGCGCGGCCCGCGCGGCTTTCTTCCCGACGATCTCGCTGACGGGCCTGCTGGGCGTGGCCAGCCCCGACCTCGACCGGCTGTTCCGGGGCGGGCAGGGCTACTGGAGCTTCTCGCCGCAGCTGACCATGCCCTTGTTTTCGGGCGGCAGCATCGTCGAGGGACTGAACCTCGCCCGCGCGCGCCAGAACATCAGCGTGGCGCAGTACGAGCAGACCATCCAGCAGGCGTTCCGCGAAGTGTCGGACGCGCTGGCCGGCGAAGCCACCTACAGCGCCCAGCTCGATGCCCTGCGCGGTCTGCAGACCTCGTCGGCGCGCACGCTCGAGCTGTCGAACCTGCGCTACTCGGGCGGGATCGACAGCTTCCTGCAGGTGCAGACGGCCCAGGTCGACTATTTCAATGCGCAGATCGCCCTGGTGCAGGCGGGCCTGGCGTCCCTCACCAACCGGGTCGAGCTGTACAAGGCCTTGGGCGGAGGCTGGCAGGAACATACAATCCCTGCTGACCAGCAAGCTTCCCAACCTACTCAGCAGAACTCGCGGCCCTAGCCGCGGCGCAACACCATGATAGAACTCGGCGTCAACATCGATCACGTGGCCACCCTGCGGCAGCAGCGCCACACCCAGTACCCCGACCCGGTCGCCGCCGCCGTACGCGCGGAAGAGGCCGGCGCCGACCTCATCACGCTGCACCTGCGCGAAGACCGCCGCCACATCCAGGATGCCGACGTGCACGCCATCCGGCCGCTGTTGCGCACCCGCATGAATCTCGAGTGCGCGATCACGCCCGAGATGCTGGCCATCGCCTGCGAGGTCAAGCCCGACGACGTCTGCCTGGTGCCCGAAAAGCGCACCGAGCTCACCACCGAAGGCGGGCTCGATGTCATCGGCGCCGAGGCCGCGGTCGCCGCGGCCGTGGCGCAGTTGCAGGCCGCGGGCATTCGCGTGTCGCTCTTCATCGATCCCGAAGCGAGCCAGATCGAGGCGGCCGCCCGCGTGGGCGCGCCCGTGATCGAGCTGCACACCGGCGCCTACGCCGAGGCCGAGGGCGCACAGGCCGAGGCCGAGCTCGAACGCATTCGTGCCGCCGTGGCGGTGGGCGTGCGCCTCGGGCTGCGCGTCAATGCGGGCCACGGCCTGCATTACGGCAACGTCAAGCCCGTGGCCGCGCTGCCCGGACTGTCCGAGCTCAATATCGGCCACGCCATCGTGGCGCAGGCCGTGTTCGACGGCTGGGACAAGGCCGTGCGCGACATGAAGGCGCTGATGGTCGAGGCCGCGCGCGGACGCTGAGCCGCGCCGTGTCGCGCGGTTACGCGGGCTCGCCACCGGTCACGCCGGCGCCTTACCCGCTCGCGTATGATGGGTGATCCGATGGACCTCCACCGTGCCTCGGGCCGTGGCGCATGCGCGCCGTGATGCGCCCGTCACGATCGCCCGCCGCGTATTCCCCGACCTTGCCATGACCGATTCCGTTTCCGAGCCGACCCTCCCGTCCGCCGCCGATGCCGCGCCGGTCTCCGCGCCTCTGCCCATGGGCGCGATCGCCGGCATCGGTCTGGACCTGATCCGCATCGACCGCATCGAGCGCGCGCTCGCGCGCCATGGCGATCGTTTCGCCGAAAAAATCCTGGGCGAGCAGGAATTGCAGAAATTCCATGCCCGACGCGCCCGCGACCCGATGCGGGGCGTGCGTTTCCTGGCCACGCGTTTCGCGGTCAAGGAGGCCTTCTCCAAGGCCGTGGGATTGGGCATGCGCATGCCCATGACCTGGACGCGCGTGCAGACGCTCAATGCCCCGGGCGGGCGGCCGGTGCTGGTCATCGCCCCCGAACTCAAGACCTGGTATGACGCCCGCTTCGGCGCCGCGCACGTGTCGCTGACCGACGAGATCGACATGGCGGCCGCCTATGTCATCGTCGAGAGCCGGCCGCGCTGAAGCACGCGATCATTCCTCTACCTCCACAAGGACGCCGCGCCATGGCTGGCAAGAAATCCAAGAAAGATTCCAAGGGCAAGGCCCACAAGCACCTCCCGCCCGGTCCCGTGATGGTCGACGTGGCCGGCACGCGCCTCACCGACGAAGAAAAAGCCCGCCTGCGCAATCCGCTCGTGGGCGGCGTGATTCTGTTCGCGCGCAATTTCGAGAATCGTGCGCAGCTCACCGAGCTCACCCGCCGCATCCATGACGCGCGCGGCGAGCCGCTGCTGATCGCGGTCGACCACGAAGGCGGCCGCGTGCAGCGCTTTCGCGAAGACGGTTTCACGGCGCTGCCGCCGATGGCCGCGCTGGGCCTTCTGTGGGATCGCGATCCGCTCGAGGCCATGCGCGCCGCCACCGAAGCCGGCTACGTGCTGGCCGCCGAGCTGCGCGCGTGCGGCGTCGACATGAGCTTCACGCCCGTGCTCGACCTCGACTACGGCGTCAGCAAGGTGACCGGCGACCGCGCCTTCCACCGCGACGCGCGCGTGGTGGCGATGCTGGCGCGTGCGCTGGCGCAGGGCCTGGCGCTGGCCGGCATGACGGCGTGCGGCAAGCATTTCCCGGGTCATGGTTTCGTCAGCGCCGACTCGCATCACGAAATTCCGGTCGATCCGCGTCCGCTCGAACGCATCCTCAAGGAAGACGGCGCGCCCTACGCCTGGTTGGGCGACGGCGTCATTCCCTCCGTGATGCCGGCGCACGTGATCTATCCCAAGGTCGACGCGCAACCCGCGGGTTTCTCGCGCCGCTGGGTCACCGAGATCCTGCGCGAGCGCCTGGGCTACGATGGCGTGGTGTTTTCCGACGACCTCACCATGGAAGGCGCCTCGGTCGCGGGCGACATCCTGGCGCGTGCCGAGGCCGCGCTGTCCGCCGGCTGCGACATGGTGCTGGTGTGCAACCGCCCCGATCTGGCCGATGAGCTGCTTGCACGTCTGAAGGTCGTGCACGACCCCGTCTCGATCGAACGCATCCGCCGCCTGATGCCCGCGTTTGCCGCGCCCACCTGGGATGCGCTGCAGGCCCAGACCCGTTACCAGCATGCCCGACGCATTCAATCTCAAATCGTTTCTCGCTGATCTGCCGCATCTGCCGGGCGTGTACCGGCATCTCGATGCCGACGGCCAGGTGATGTATGTGGGCAAGGCGCGCGACCTGAAGAAGCGCGTCTCGTCCTATTTCCAGAAGAACCTCGCCAGCCCGCGCATCGCGCAGATGGTGGCCAAGGTCGCGACCGTCGAGGTCACGGTCACGCGCTCCGAGGCCGAGGCGCTGATCCTCGAAAACAACCTCATCAAGAGCCTGCGCCCGCGATACAACATCCTGTTTCGCGACGACAAGTCCTATCCGTATCTGTGGATCACCGGCCATGCCTGGCCGCGCATCGCCTACTACCGTGGCGCGACCAACAAGCGCGGGCAGTTTTTCGGGCCCTATCCCAACGCATGGGCGGTGCGCGAAACGATCCAGATCCTGCAGAAGGTATTCCGGCTGCGCACCTGCGAAGACACGGTGTTTTCCAACCGGTCGCGGCCCTGTCTGCTGCATCAGATCGGGCGCTGCTCGGCGCCCTGTGTCAAAGCGATCGAGCCCGACGAGTACGAACGCGACGTGCATCGCGCCGTGCGCTTTCTGAATGGCGAAGCGCAGGAGGTCATGGGCGAGATCGAGGCGCGCATGCTTCAGGCATCCGAATCCCTGCGCTTCGAAGAAGCCGCCGCCTTGCGTGACCAGATGGGATCGCTGTCGCGCGTGCTGCATCAGCAGACCATGGAAAACGCCGGTGGCGACGATACCGACGTGATCGCGGTGGCGAGCGCGGGCGGCAAGGTCTGCGTCAATCTCGCCATGGTGCGCGGCGGACGCCACCTGGGCGACAAGCCGTTCTTCCCGGCGCACGCCGAAGGCGAGGAGGCGGCCAACGTGCTGGAAGCCTTCGTCGCGCAGCACTACACCGACAGTCCGCTGCCGCCGATCCTGGTCTGTACGCACGCCTTGCCCGATCCCGAGCTGCTGTCCCTGCTGGCCGAGCAGACCGGCACCCGGGCGCGCGTGCTGACCCGCCCGCAGGGCGTGCGCCGTTCCTGGCTGGAGCAGGCCGAGAAAAACGCCGAAATGGCGTTGGCGCGCGCGCTCACCGAGTCGGGCGCCAAGGCCGCCCGTACCCGTACGCTGGCCGAAACGCTGGACCTGGACACCGACGAAGCCGCGCTGGACGCGCTGCGCATCGAGTGTTTCGACATCAGCCACACCGCGGGCGAGGCGACGCAGGCGTCGTGCGTCGTGTTCCTGCACCACGACATGCAGCCCTCGCTCTATCGCCGCTACAACATCGTGGGCATCACGCCCGGCGACGATTACGCCGCCATGCGCCAGGTGCTGACCCGGCGTTTCGGCAAGGTGGCCGACGGCGAGGCCGAGATGCCGGGCCTGGTGCTGATCGACGGGGGCAAGGGCCAGGTCGAAGTGGCGCGCCAGGTCTTCGTGGAGCTGGGGCTGGATATCGCGGCGCTGGTCGGCGTGGCCAAAGGCGAGAACCGCAAAGTCGGCCTCGAAACGCTGGTGTTCGCCGACGGCCGCGTGCCGGTCGCGCTCGGCAAGGAGTCGGCCGCGCTGATGCTGATCGCCCAGGTGCGCGACGAGGCGCACCGGTTCGCCATCACCGGGATGCGGGCCAAGCGCGCCAAGGCGCGCACCGTGTCGCGCCTCGAAGAGATCGAAGGGGTGGGCGCACGCCGGCGGCAACGCCTGCTGGCCCGCTTCGGCGGTCTGTCGGGGGTGATCGCCGCCAGTGTCGAAGACCTGGCGTCGGTCGATGGCATCTCCGACGAATTGGCCGGGCGGATCTACGACGCCCTGCACTGATGACCGCCCGCTGAGGCCGACCTGAGGTAGCATACGAGCACTATGCCGATAAACGTACCCATTTTCCTGACCTGGTTGCGGATCGCCATGATTCCGCTGGTGGTCGGGTTGTTTTATGTGCCCGAGAGCTGGATGTCCACGCCCGTGCGCGACACCCTGGCCGCGCTGGCTTTCATCGTGGCGGCGCTCACCGACTGGTTCGACGGCTGGCTCGCCCGCCGCTGGAACCAGACCTCCGCCTTCGGCGCCTTCCTCGATCCCGTGGCCGACAAGCTCATGGTGTGCGCCGCGCTCATCGTGCTGCTCGACCTCAGCCGCGTCGATGCCTTCATCTCGCTCATCATCATCGGGCGCGAGATCACCATTTCGGCCCTGCGCGAGTGGATGGCCAAGATCGGCGCCAGCGGCAGCGTGGCCGTGCACTGGCTCGGCAAATTCAAGACCGCCGCGCAGATGATCGCGATCCCGTGCCTGCTGTACGATCAGCCGCTCGGCGGTGTCGATCTGCGCGTGGTCGGTACGTGGCTGATCCTGGTCGCCGCCGTGCTCACCGTGTGGTCGATGCTGTATTACCTGCAACGCGCCTGGCCGGCGATCCGCGAAAAAGCGGGCTGAGGCCGAGGCCGTATCATTGAGGGGGCTGCGCGGGGCAGCCCCTTTGCTTTACCTCTATCCCATCGAGAGCGCGGCGAGCCTGGCCGACCGCGCTCCAGCACCGCCGGCGAGGGCTGGCGGGCCGGCCGTGCTGGCCGGTTTCGGAGACAACCCCGGCGCCGCCGCGCCGCGCACCATGCAGCCCCACCCGCGGGCAAGGCCGTTTCATGAATACCGCAGTCGATACCGCTCCCCTGGACTCCCCTGACCTGCGCCGGCGCGATTGGCAGACCATCATGCTGATCGGCGTGGCGCACGCCAGTTCGCACTTTTTCCAGCTGCTGCTGCCCTCGCTGTACGTGTCGCTGGGGCAGGAGTTCGGTCTCGATTTCGCCCGGCTCGGTTTGCTGGTGTCGGTGTTCTACGTGGTTTCCGGCGTGGGCCAGGCTTCGTCGGGCTTCGTGGTCGACCGCATCGGGGCGCGTCCCGTCCTGTGGTTCGGGCTGGCCGCCTTCGTGCTGTCCGCCTCCCTGATCGGCGCGGCCAACGGCTACGCCATGCTGATGCTGGCGGCGGTGATCGGCGGGATCGGCAATTCGATCTTCCATCCGGCGGATTACTCGCTCATCAACCACCGCGTTTCGCCGGCGCGCCTGGGACATGCCTTTTCACTGCATGGCCTGACCGGCAACCTCGGGTGGGCGCTGACACCGGTGTTCATCACCAGCATCACGCTGCTCGCCAACTGGCGCGTGGCCGCGTTCTCGGCGGCCGCGCTGGTGGCGGTGGTGCTGCTTCTGACCATCCTGGGCCGGCGTCTGCTGGCCGACGAGGACGATGCCGATGAGGTGTCGGGCGCCGCTGCGTCGGGCGTCGCTGCGTCGGGCGCCGCTGCGTCGGGCGGCACCAGCGCGACCGCGGGCATCGCGACGCCGGGCATTGCCGCGCCGGGCGTCGCCACGCCGGGCGTGGCAGCGGCAGCCACTTCGGCCGCGGCTGCCAGTGCCGCTGCCGCGCCTGCCCGGCCCGCCGCGCCGTCCGCGTCCGCCTGGCAGACCCTGCAGGATCTGCTGGCCCGCCCCGCGCTGTGGGGCGCGTTCCTCTTTTTCGCCTGCACCTCGGTGGCGCTGTCGTCGGTGCAGAACTACACGATCCCGCTGCTGCAGCAGCTCTACGACCTGTCCAAGGTCGTGGCGAGCGGCGCGCTGTCCGGCTATATGGTGGCGTCCGCCGTCGGCATGGCCGCGGGCGGTTTCCTGGTCTCGGCAACGCCGCGGACCGAGCGCACCGTGACCGCGGCGCTGTTGATGGCCGGTCTCACGTTGGTGGTGCTCGCGATGGGCTGGGTGCCGGCCAGTCTTGCGGCGGGCGTCGTGGCCGTGGCCGGTTTTTGCGCCGGCGTGGCCGCGCCCTCGCGCGACATGCTGATCCGCCGCGTGACGCCCAAGGGCGCCACCGGCTCCGTCTATGGCCTGGTCTATTCGGGCATGGACGTCGGCTCGGCCTTCGGGCCGCTGGCCTTCGGTCTGCTGCTGGACGCCGGCCTCTCGCATGGGCCGTGGGTGGGGGCGGGCATCGCCTTCGCCCTGGGCGCGGTGCTCGCCCAGTGGATCGCGATCCAGGCGCGCCGCGCCGCCTGATGCGGCAATGAGAAGGGCGGCCCTGGCCGCCCTTCGTCTATCGGCTCACGCAAAGCCAGGCGCCCACGCCTCGGCGGTGCCGCGCGCCGGCCCGCCTCGGCCGCGCCGCGGCCTGTCTTATTGACGCACCATCCGCACATCGGCGGGCAGCGCCGCGCCCGGCGCGTTGCTGCGCCAGGGATTGATATCCAGGCCGCCGCGGCGCGTGTAGCGCGCATACACGGTCAGCCATTCGGGCTGGCAGGCGCGCATCACGTCCGTAAAGATGCGTTCGACGCAGTGCTCGTGAAACTCCGCGTGCTGGCGGAACGACACGATGTACTTCAGCAGCGCCGCGCGATCCAGCGGACGGCCCCGATAGTGGATCTGCACGCTGGCCCAGTCGGGCTGGCCGGTCACGGGGCAATTCGATTTCAGCAGGCGCGACGCCAGCGTCTCTTCGACGATCTCGTCGCCCGTCACTTTCAGCAGTTGCGGCGCCGGCTCATAGGTGTCGATCTCCACGTCGAGCTTGTCGAGGTAGTCGCCCCGCAGCTCGCCCATCGCCAGATCACCGAAACGCTGCGGCAGGATGAAGTCCAGCCCGACCGGCGCGCCGGCCGCCAGGCTCAGATCGCGCTCGAGGTGATCGCGCAGCATCTGCGCATTGGCCAGGCGCGTCTGGTTGAACGAATTCAGATAGAGCTTGAACGACTTCGATTCGATGATGTTGGGGCTGTCGGCCGGCACGGTGAACGTGGCCATCGCCACGCGCGGCTTGCCCTTCGCATCGAGCCAGGAGAGCTCGTACGCATTCCAGAGATCCGCGCCGCGGAACGGCAGCGTGCCGGCTTGCGCGCCCGGGAGTTCGTCCAGGGCGAGCGCCTCGCGATTGGCGGCGCGCGGAATGGGAAACAGCAGCGACGGATCGTAGGCGGAGGGGTAGGCGACAGAGTGGCCCAGCGGGGCGTTGGACAGCGACATTCGTGATGAGGGTCTAGAGAAGCCAGACGGCATTGTAGGCGCTGCCGGAAGCGCGCATTTTTCATACCGTGAAACGCTCATCGCGGCATGCGAAAACGCATGTTGCGCGGCAACGTAGGCTCATTTCACGGTACTGAAAATCCTTTCGCTATGCGAAATGGTTCTTTTAATTTGTTGATTTTAAAGGAATATATTTTTCATCTCATATAAGAGTCAGCCGCGCATTGCTTTGCAGCAGAGGCATAGACTGTTTTCCAAGGGCAGCACCCGCGCACCGCGATCCGGCGATCGGTCCGGCACCCCGACCCCGATGGGGATGCCTTCACAGTTTCCCGTTCCCGCAGTCTTCTTTTTCACCTTCTGGAGCACATCATGAGCAAGCGCGAAACCGAAATCCGCAATCTGCAAAAAGACTGGGCCGAGCAGGCTCGCTGGCAAGGCATCAAGCGTGGCTATAGCGCCGAGGACGTGATTCGTCTGCGCGGTTCGGTGGCCGTCGAGCATTCGCTGGCCCGCCGTGGCGCCGAGCGGCTCTGGCAATCCCTGCATTCCGAGCCCTTCGTCAATTCGCTGGGTGCGCTGACGGGCAATCAGGCCATGCAGCAGGTCAAGGCCGGGCTGAAGGCCATCTATCTGTCGGGCTGGCAGGTCGCCGGCGACGCCAACCTGGCCGGCGAGATGTACCCCGATCAATCGCTGTACCCCGCCAACTCCGTGCCGCAGGTGGTGCGCCGGATCAACAATGCCCTGGCCCGTTGCGACCAGATCCAGTGGATGGAAGGCAAGAACCCGGGCGACGAGGGCTATATCGACTTCTTCGCGCCGATCGTGGCCGACGCCGAGGCGGGCTTCGGCGGCGTGCTGAACGCCTTCGAGCTGATGAAGGGCATGATCGAGGCGGGCGCCGCCGGCGTGCACTTCGAAGACCAGCTCGCCTCGGTGAAAAAGTGCGGTCACATGGGCGGCAAGGTGCTGGTGCCCACCCGCGAGGCCGTGGCCAAGCTCGTGTCGGCCCGTCTGGCCGCCGACGTGTGCGGCACGCCCACGCTGCTGCTGGCGCGTACCGATGCCGATGCGGCCGATCTGGTGACCAGCGACGTCGACGAAAACGACCGCCCGTTCATCACCGGTGAGCGCACGGTCGAGGGCTTCTTCCGCACCCGCGCCGGCATCGATCAGGCCATCTCGCGCGGTCTCGCCTATGCCCCCTACGCCGATCTGATCTGGTGCGAGACCTCGACGCCCAACCTCGAATACGCGCGCAAGTTCGCCGAGGCCGTGCATCGCCAGTTCCCGGGCAAGCTGCTGGCCTACAACTGCTCGCCGTCGTTCAACTGGAAGAAGAACCTCGACGACGACACGATCGCCAAGTTCCAGCGCGAGCTCGGTGCCATGGGCTACAAGTTCCAGTTCATCACCCTGGCCGGCTTCCATTCGCTGAACTACGGCATGTTCGAGCTGGCGCACGGCTACGCCCGCCGCCAGATGAGCGCGTTCGTGGAACTGCAGCAGAAGGAGTTCGCCGCCGCCGATCTCGGCTTCACCGCCGTGAAGCACCAGCGCGAAGTGGGCACCGGCTACTTCGACGCGGTCACGCAGACCATCGAGGGCGGCCGCTCGTCGACCACGGCCCTGACCGGCTCGACCGAGGAAGCGCAGTTCGAACATGGCCACGCCGAGCCGGCGGTGCGCGCCGCCTGAGTCCCTGAAGCTCGAGTAAAGCGGGTGGGGGGCCGGGCCGGCCGCCCCGTCCGCATCCGGACGTTCCTGTTGTAGAGTGGGTTCGGGGTGCCTTGTCGGAGGGGCACCCCGCTTTTTTTGCCCCGTGCCGGTTGCGCCCTTGATCCAGATCAAGGGGCACCTGGCGGCGGCGGCCTACGATCGGCAGCATGAGCCATCCTTCGTCCGATTGTGATCCCGCCGGCCTCGCCGCGCGTCGTCCGCTCGCCCCGTCGATCTTCGCCATGCCGTCCGTCCTCGGAACGGCCGAGCGTCAATTGCGGCGCCACGCGCTCGCGCGCCTGGGGGTGTCCTGGCTGGTCATGATGCAGGTGATGATGCTGGCCTGGCCCGGCTACCTCAGCGGGCAATCGATGCCCGAAGACGCGGCCTTCACGCTGGACCGCGCGATCGTGTTGATGAACTGGGCCAGCCTGGTGCTGACGGTCCCCGTCGTCATGTATTGCGCCTGGCCGCTGTGGCGCGGCGCGTGGCGCAGCCTGCGTCAGGCGCGCGCCGGCATGGACGTGCCCGTCGCGCTCGGCATCGTGGGCGCCTTCCTGCCCAGCGTCTGGGCCACCTGGCAGCAACACGGCGAAGTCTATTTCGACTCGGTCACGATGTTCGTGGCGTTCCTGCTGGCGGCGCGCTATCTCGAGCTCTGTGCGCGGCAACGGGTGGGCGGCATCGCCGTGCCCGGCGCGCTGGCGCCGCTGGCCGCCGAGCTGGGCGCGCAGGCCGATCGGGTGGCGGCGCGCTTTGTCACGGCACAGGTGCTGCTGGCGCTGGCCGCCGGCGCGGCCTGGCTCTGGATCGAACCCGCGCGCTCGGTGTCGGTGATGGTGGCGCTGTTGGTCATGAGCTGTCCGTGCGCCATGGCCATGGCGGTGCCCGCCACGGTGGCGGCCGCCCAGTCGGCTTTGTTGCAGCCGCAACCGGATGGTGTCGCGCCGTCCGATGCGGCGCTGCACGCGCGGCACGTGATGGCGCGCATGCGTCGCATCGCCCGGCAGAGCCTGTATGGCTCGCTCGCCTGGCACCTGCTGATGGTGCCGCCCGCCCTGACCGGCTGGATGACGCCCTGGCTGGCCGCGCTCGCCATGCTGCTGTCCACGGTCGCCGTGGCGCTGAACGCCTGGCGCCTGGCCCGTGCCCGGCCCGCCGCCGACGCCGCCGTGACGCTGGAGGCGGCATGACCATCATGTATCTGCTGCTGCCGCTGTCGCTCGCGTTCGTGCTCGCGATCGGCGTGGCGCTGTGGTGGGCCGTATTCAACGGCCAGTTCGACGACACCGAGCAGGAGGCCGTGTCCATCCTGCGCGACAGCGACGGCTGAGTTCCCCGCTGCCTTGCAAGCGCTTGACGCAAATCAAGCCCCGAAACAGGACCCGCGCGCATCATTCAAAACGAAACAAATCGTTTGTGGTGTTGCGGTTTCTTTAGGGGAAGTCTGATGAGCGATGGCACCGTCCCGGCGCCGCCGGAGCAGTTCAACTACACCGTGGTGAGGCAGTTCGCCCTCATGACGGTGGTCTGGGGCATCGTCGGCATGGCCGTCGGCGTGCTGATCGCGGCCCAGCTGATTTGGCCACAACTGAATTTCGACACCGCCTGGCTGAGCTATGGCCGGCTGCGCCCGCTGCACACCAACGCGGTGATCTTCGCGTTCGGCGGCAGCGCGCTCTTCGCCACGTCGTACTACGTCGTGCAGCGCACCTGTCAGGTGCGCCTGTTCTGTGCGCCGCTGGCCGCCTTCACGTTCTGGGGCTGGCAGCTGGTGATCGTCGCCGCGGCCATCACGCTGCCGCTCGGCATCACCTCGAGCAAGGAATACGCCGAGCTCGAATGGCCGATCGACATCCTGATCACGGCCGTGTGGGTGGCCTACGCGGTGGTGTTCTTCGGCACCATCGTGAAGCGCCGGGTCAAGCACATCTATGTGGCGAACTGGTTTTTCGGTTCGTACATCCTGACCATCGCCATTCTCCACATCTTCAACAACATCGAAATGCCGGTGTCGCTGTGGAAGTCGTACTCGGCGTACTCGGGCGTGCAGGATGCCATGGTGCAATGGTGGTACGGCCATAACGCGGTGGGCTTTTTCCTGACCACCAGCTTCCTGGGCATGATGTATTACTTCGTGCCCAAGCAGGCCGGCCGCCCGATCTACTCGTACCGCCTCTCGATCGTGCACTTCTGGGCGCTCGCGTTCACGTACATGTGGGCCGGCCCGCACCATCTGCTCTACACCTCGCTGCCCGACTGGACCCAGTCGCTCGGCATGACCTTCTCGCTGGTGCTGCTGGCGCCGTCGTGGGGCGGCATGATCAACGGCATCATGACGCTGCAGGGTGCCTGGCACAAGCTGCGCACGGACCCGATCCTCAAGTTCCTCGTCACGGCGCTGTCGTTCTACGGCATGTCGACCTTCGAGGGCTCGATGATGTCGATCCGTACGGTCAACTCCCTCTCGCACTACACCGACTGGACCATCGGCCACGTCCATTCCGGCGCGCTGGGCTGGGTGGCGATGATCACCTTCGGCGCGCTGTATTACCTGATTCCGCGTCTGTATGGCCGTGAGCGCATGTACAGCATCCGCGCCATCGAGCTGCATTTCTGGGTGGCCACCATCGGCGTGGTGCTGTACATCGCGGCGATGTGGATCGCCGGCGTGCAGCAGGGCCTGATGTGGCGCGATATGGGTGCCGACGGTCTGCCGGTGTACAGCTTCGTCGAAGAGCTCAAGACCCGGGTGCCGTACTACCTGATCCGTCTGCTGGGCGGCACGCTGTACCTGAGTGGCGTGTGCGTGATGGCCTGGAACGTCTGGCACACCGTGCGCGGCGCGCAAGCCGTGAATCCGGCGGTGCCGCTGCCGGGCGCCACGCCCGCCGCCCCGCGCGTCACCGCACCGGCCGTTGCCTGAGGAGAGACGACATGAGCCAGAACAACGCCAAGCCGCGCTTCTTCTCGCACCAGACGCTCGAAAAGAACATCGGGCTGATGATCATCGCCAGCATTCTCGTGGTCTCGTTCGCGGGGCTGGTGCAGATCGTGCCGCTGTTCTTTCAGCACTCCACCACCCAGGCCGCGCCGGGGGTCAAGCCGTACGACGCGCTCACGCTGATCGGCCGCGACATCTATATCCGTGAGGGTTGCGTGGGCTGTCACTCGCAGCAGGTGCGCATGCTGCAGTCCGAGGTGCAGCGCTACGGCGCTTACTCGCTCGCTTCGGAGTCGGTGTTCGATCATCCGTTCCTGTGGGGCTCCAAGCGCACGGGGCCCGACCTGGCCCGCGTGGGCGAGCGCTACACCGACGAATGGCATCGCATTCACCTGCGCGATCCGCGCGCCGTGGTGCCCGAGTCGAACATGCCGGCCTACCCGTGGCTGCAGCACGGCAGCGTCGCCGATGCCGATGTGCAGGACCGCATGCGTGCGCTGCGCAGGCTCGGCGTGCCTTACGACGACGCCGCGATCGCCGCGGCGCCCGAGGCCCTCGCCGGCAAGACCGAAGAAGACGCGCTGATCGCGTACCTGCAGGTGCTCGGCGTGGCCGCGCGGCGTCAGGCCCAGGCCGGGGCGCCTGCCGCGCCGGCGGCGGGCTCGCCCGTCACGCCGGCCACGAGCGCGGCGCCCGCCCCCAAGGAGTGATGCGATGTTGATGCTCTCCAGCGTGATTACCGCCATTTCCATGGCGACGTTCTGCGGCATCGTGTGGTGGGCCTGGTCCCGCCACCGCCAACCTGATAACGCGGCGTCGGCCCTGCTGCCGTTCGCCCTGCCGGACGAAGGCGCCGAGAACGCGCCCGTCCACTCCGAAACGACGGGGAAACCATGAGCGATTTCGTCAACGGATTCTGGGGCTACTTCATCGGCATCATCGCCGTGGGTGGCATCGTGTGGTGCGTGTGGCTGCTGTACACGCAGCGCCGCTGGCTGGGCGATCAGCCCACGGCGGGGCCGGTCGAAGACACCGGCCACGTCTGGGACGGCGACCTCACCGAGCTCAACAACCCGGTGCCGCGCTGGTGGACCTGGATGTACCTGCTGTTCTGTGTATTCGCGCTCGTGTATCTCGTGCTGTTCCCGGGCCTGGGCGCGTACAAGGGCATGCTGGGCTACACGACCGCCGGTGAGGTGGCCGACAAGCAGGCCGAGCAGCGCGAGGCCGTCAAGCCGCTGTACGCGCGCTTCGAGGGCATGAGCGTGCCGCAGCTGGCCGGTGACACGGCGGCCCGCGAGGCCGGGCAGCGGCTGTTCCTCAGCACCTGCGCGCAATGCCATGGCTCGGACGCCCGTGGCGCCCCCGGCTTTCCCAACCTGGCGGACAACGACTGGCTGCATGGCGGCCTGCCCGAGAACATCGAGACCAGCATCACGGAAGGCCGCCACGGCATCATGCCGCCCTGGGGCAGCGTGGTCGACGCCCGCATGGCGACCGACATCGCCCACTACGTGCGATCGATGTCCGGCCTGGCCTCGGACCCGGTGCGGGTGTTCCGCGGCAAGCGCGAGTTCGGCAACTTCTGCGTGGCCTGTCACGGTGTCGATGGCAAGGGCAATACGGCGCTCGGCGCGCCCAATCTGACGGACGATGTCTGGCTCTACGGCAGTTCAGAAGCCAGCATCGTGCGCACGATTCGCGAAGGTCGCGACAACCGCATGCCTGCGCACAAGGAGATCCTCACGCCCGAGCAGATCCGTCTGCTGACCGCGTGGGTCTGGGGCTTGTCGAATCGGTCCACGGCCGCTGCCGCGGCCCCCGCCGCGCCGGCCAGCGCCGCGCCGGCCGGCGTCGCGGCGACCCCGACCGCGACCGCGGCCACTGCGCCGGCCGCCGTCGCCGCGCCGGCCGTCGCCACGCAATGACCTCGCACGCCGTCCTGGCCGGCCACGAGCGCAAGACATGCGCCGTGGCGCACGCGCCGCGCGCGCGGCCGGCCGGACGCGGTCCGCGCATCGCCACGCGCGGTGATCCGCCGGCCGAGCGCCCCGCCTCAGCCTTGATGGCCAAACCATGACACGACTCGCTGTATCCGAATCCGCTTCTTCTCACGCACCGCAGGGCGACACGCCGCCGGGTGCCGACGAGGGCGACGCCGCCCCGCTATGGCGCCCCGCGCCGCCCGCGCCCGGCTCGGTCGAAAGCCGCATCGCCGAGGTTCGGGTCAAGCTGCATCCTCGGTCGGTCAGCGGGACGTTCGCGCACTGGCGCATCGTATTCGTGGTGCTCACCCAGCTGGTGTTCTACGGGCTTCCGTGGGTGCAATGGGAGGGGCGGCAGGCCGTGCTGTTCGATCTGGCCGCGCGCAAGTTCTATCTCTTCGGCCTGGTGTTGTGGCCTCAGGACGTGGTCTATCTCGCGGTGCTGCTGGTGATCAGCGCGCTGGCGCTGTTCCTGTTCACCGCCGTGGCGGGGCGGCTCTTCTGCGGCTACGCCTGTCCCCAGACCGTCTACACCGAAATCTTCATGTGGATCGAGCGCCGCATCGAAGGCGATCGCCTGGCGCGGATCCGGCTCGACGAGGCCCCCTGGAACGCGCGCAAGATCCGGCTCAAGCTGAGCAAGCACGCGCTGTGGATTCTGCTGGCGTGGTGGACCGGTTCGACCTTCATCGGCTACTTCGCGCCGATCCGCGACCTGGGCGAGCAACTCTTCACGCTGCAGCTGGGGCCGTGGCAATGGTTCTGGATGCTGTTCTACGGCTTCGCCACCTGGGGCAACGCCGGCTTCATGCGCGAGTCGGTGTGCAAGTACATGTGCCCCTATGCCCGCTTTCAGAGCGTGATGGTGGATCGCGACACCTTCGTGGTCACCTACGATCACAAGCGCGGCGAGCCGCGTGGAGGCCGCTCGCGCAAGGTCGATCACCGGGGCGCGGGTATGGGCGATTGCGTCGATTGCAGCCTGTGCGTGCAGGTGTGCCCCACCGGCATCGACATCCGCGACGGCCTGCAGTACATGTGCATCGGCTGTGGGGCGTGTATCGATGCCTGTGCGCAGGTGATGGACAAGATGCAGTACCCCAAGGGCCTGATCCGATATACCTCGGACCGCGCCATTGCCGATGGCCTGGACGCGCGCGCCACGCGCCGGCGTCTGTGGCGTCCGCGCGTGCTGGTCTACGGGGCTGCCATCGGATTGCTGGCCGTGGGTTTCGTCGTCAGTCTTGCGCTGCGCAGCCCGCTGCGGGTCGACGTGGTGCGCGACCGCAATGTGCTGGCGCGCGAAGTCGCCGGCGGCCTGATCGAAAACATCTACCGCCTGCAGTTCATCAACACATCCAACGAGCCGCTCACGCTGCAGCTGGCGGCCGATGGCCTGCCGGGCCTGAGCGTGCGCACGGTGCCCGAAGACCGCCAGGAAGTGCGTGTGCCGCCCTCGAGCAATCTGCTCGTGCCGGTGGTGGTGCGTGCGCCGACCGACGCCGGCACGCCCGGTTCACATCCCATCCAGTTCGTGCTGCGCAGCGCGCCCGGCCAATCCGGCGCGCAGCTCGATCTGCACGAAGCCGCGAGTTTTTATCTGCCGCAGTGATGCGGCCAGCAAGGAGCCGACCATGACCCATTCCGCAACCGAGATCGTCCGTCCGTGGTATCGCGAGCCCTGGCCCTGGATCCTGATGGCCGGGCCGGCCGCCGCGCTGATCGGATGCTTCGCGACGATCTATCTGGCCTACACCTATCACCCCGACGCGCCCATCATCGATGGCGGCGTGCGCCGGGGCCTGGTGGTCGAGCGTCATGCCGACGTGGCGCCCGCCGGCGCGCCGATCGCCGCGCCGGCGCCGGACAGCGCGCCACGGCGCTGAGGGGCCGCACATGCGTCTGCGCCCTCGTGAGCTGATGTGGATTCTCTGGCCCGCCTTCGTGGCGGCGGCGGTGGGCAGCGGCCTCGTGTTCGCGCTGGTCGACCCGCTCGACATCACGGTGTTCGGCCACGCCGTGACCGGGCGCGTGGGCTTTTACTCCGTCTTCTTCCTGCTGCAATGGCTCATCACCGCCGGTGCCTGCGCGCTGACGGCGTGGCTGCTTCCGGCGCACCAGGAGGATGACGAAGACCTGTGAAGGGCAGGGCACGCGTCCGAAGCGCACAGGGCGAGGGTCCGAAGCGGGGAAGGGGAGGCGCGCCGGCCACACCGCCCACAAAAAATAACTTGCGATTAAATAGCGCGCTATGTAAACTGATTCCATCATGAACGCCAAGGCCACTTCCTCCTCGACCCGCGGCAAGCGCAGTGCTCAGCCTGCCGCAGGACCCGAGTCGCTGCTGCTCGACAATCAGCTGTGCTTTGCCCTGCACTCGACGGTGCTGGCCATGAACAAGCTGTATCGCAAGCTGCTGGCGCATCTGGACCTGACCTATCCGCAGTACCTGGTTATGATGGTGCTCTGGGAACGCGATGGCGTGAGCCTGTCGGACATCGGCAAGCGCCTGTTTCTGGATTCGGCCACGCTCACGCCGCTGCTCAAGCGCATGGAAACCGCAGGCTTGCTCAAGCGTGTGCGTGCCGCGGATGACGAGCGCCATATCGTCATCACCCTGACCGCGGCGGGCCGGGCCTTGCGCGCCAAGGCCACCGAGGTGCCGGCCGAAGTCGGTTGCGCGCTGGCCTGTCCGGTCGAAGAGCTGGCGCAGCTCAAGCAACAGCTCGAGGCGCTGCGCGAGCGGATGGCGGGCTATGTGGAATGAGCACCCGCTTTTTTTTCCACAAATAAGTAGTGCGCTATTTAATCGTTTGCAATAGTATTTGTTTGAATGCTGTTTTGATCTTTGTTTCAGTCTGACCCTTCACTGCTTGTCTACCTCTACAGGAGTTTCACCATGTCGATCGAAAAAGTCCTCTACACCGCCCATGCCAAAGCCACCGGTGGCCGCGACGGCCGCGCCACGTCCTCGGACAACGTGCTGGACGTGCGCCTGACCACCCCGCGCGAACTCGGCGGCGCCGGCGGTGAAGGCACCAACCCCGAACAACTGTTCGCAGCGGGCTATTCCGCATGCTTCCTGGGCGCGCTGAAGTTCGTGGCCGGCCGCGAGAAGATCGCGCTGGGCAACGACGTGTCCATCGAAGGCGCGGTCGGTATCGGCGCCATCCCGACCGGCTTCGGCATCGAGGTCGAGCTCAAGATCTCGCTGCCCGGCCTGGAGCGTGACGTTGCCGAGTCGCTGATCGAAAAGGCCCACATCGTGTGCCCGTACTCGAACGCCACGCGTGGCAACATCGACGTGACCCTCACCCTGGTGTGATCGCGCGCGGGCGATGGGCATGCGCCCGCCGCCTCGCGTCTCGATGCATCAGTAAAAAGGCCCCGGCAGGGCGAGCAGATGCTCGCGCCGCCGGGGCCTTCGCTCGAATGCCGTCTGGCGAGCCGGCCTAACCGTAGGTCTGCGCGGCCACGGCGCGCACGAACGGGCCATAACCGGGCTGGGTGTCGGGCTCGGCGCCGAGCGTCATGATGACCGGCCTGTCGTCGATGGTGAAGCCACGGGCCTGCAGTGCCTCGGCCAGCGTGTCCTGCGCCGGCGCCAGGTCCAGGCGCAGCGATTCGCAGCCGGCCTGACGCGCGGCCGCGCGGGCCACGGATTCGATCAGCGCCAGCGCGTCTTCGTCGTTGCGGGCGATGACCGGGCCGATCAGCGTGATCGGGCCTTGCGGGACGCCGAGCGCATAGCCGCTCGGCGCGCCGCCCGAGTCCAGGGCCAGGAAGGCGCTGTGCGCCTGCGCGCGGCGGGCCAGCACCAGCGCGGCGCGGCGAGCGCCGGTGGCGGCGACGTCGAGGGCCTCGAGCGTGACGATGTCTTCGGGACGGGCGGGCAGGATGCGGTCGGCGGGGGCCGCCGGGGCACCGGCGTACCAGTCGAGCGCCGTGAGCGGCGCGCTCATCCGGGTGATGCGTCCGCCCGCGCGGTAGCCCAGGCGTTCGTAGAGCGGCACGCCGGCATCGGTGGCGATGAGACTGATGGCACGGCCCGCCGGCAGCGTGTCTTGCAGGTGCTGCATCAACGCGCGCCCGATACCGCGGCGCTGCCATTCGGGCTGAATCATCACGGCGCCGATCGCGCCATGACTGCCGAAGTCGAAGGTGCCGCCCGCCGCGATCAGGGCGGGCTGGTCGGGCGATTGGCCACGCAGGCCGAACAGTCGGCCGGCCGCCAGTTGCGTGGCGAAATCGGCGGCGGAAAAGCGCCAGTCCACCGCACGGCACAGCGCCACCAGGGCGTCGATGTCGGTGGCGTTCAGTTCCTCGAAGCGTAAGTCGGTCATGGGATGGGAGTTTGCGCGGCAGCGGAAGTGGCCGCACCGGCATTCTAGCGGGTCATGTGTGACGCGGGGATTGGCGGGCGGATTTGCAACGGATAGTTCGCTCAGAGTGAACAATCGGGGCGGGTCGTTTCGTTAAAATCTGCACTCGATTCGTCCATAAGGGGTCTGCGTGCAGACTGATATCGTCATTTCCGTGCAGGGCCTGACCAAGACCTATGCTTCCGGCCACCAGGCGCTCAAGAAGATCGACCTGGACATCCGCCGGGGCGAGATCTTCGCGCTGCTCGGCCCGAACGGCGCGGGCAAGACCACGCTCATCAGCATCATCTGCGGCATCGTCAACGCCACGGCCGGCCGGGTGCTCGCCGACGGTCACGACAACGTCACCGCCTATCGCGAGGCGCGCGCCGCCATCGGCCTGGTGCCGCAGGAAATCAACACCGATGTGTTCGAGACCGTCTGGAACACGGTGTCGTTCTCGCGCGGGCTGTTCGGCAAGCGCGCCAATCCCGCCCATATCGAGCGCGTGCTGCGCGACCTGTCGCTGTGGGACAAGAAGGACAGCCGCATCCTGGCCCTGTCGGGCGGGATGAAGCGGCGCGTCATGATCGCCAAGGCGCTTTCGCACGAGCCTCGCATCCTGTTCCTCGACGAACCCACCGCGGGCGTCGACGTGGAACTGCGGCGCGGCATGTGGGAGATGGTGCGGCGTCTGCGCGAGCAGGGCGTCACGATCATCCTGACCACGCACTACATCGAAGAGGCGCAGGAGATGGCCGACCGGGTGGGCGTGATTCGCAAGGGCGAGATCATCCTGGTCGAAGAGACGCGCACGCTGATGCAGAAGCTGGGCAAGAAGCAGCTGCGCATCGCGCTGGCCGCGCCGCTCCAGGAGGTGCCGCAAGCGCTGGCCGACTTCTCGCTCGAACTGGGCAATGACGGCGCCGAGTTGATCTACACCTACGACACCCAGCGCGATTCCGAGGCGCTGATGCGTCTGCTGCGTCAGATCGACCGTCTGGGGATCGCCTATTCCGATCTGTCTTCGTCGGAGAGTTCGCTCGAAGACATCTTCGTCAGCCTGGTACACGAGCAAACATGAACTGGTACGGTATACGCGCCATCTATGGCTTCGAAATGGCCCGCGCCTGGCGCACGCTCATGCAGAGCGTGGCCTCGCCGGTAATCTCCACCTCGCTTTACTTCGTCGTGTTCGGCTCCGCGATCGGCGCCCACATGGTGCAGATCGAAGGCGTCAGCTACGGCGCCTTCATCGTGCCGGGCATGATCATGCTGTCGCTGCTGACGCAGAGCGTGGCCAACGCCTCGTTCGGCATCTATATGCCGAGGTTTTCCGGCACGATCTACGAGATCCATTCGGCGCCGATCTCGTACATCGAGATCGTGGCGGGATATGTGGGGGCCGCGGCGACCAAGAGCATCGTGCTCGGCCTGATCATGCTCGCCACCGCGCGGCTCTTCGTCGACTTCAGCATCGAGCATCCGATCTTCATGCTGGCGTTCCTGGTGCTCACGGCCGTCACGTTCAGTCTGTTCGGCTTCATCATCGGCGTCTGGGCCGACGGCTTCGAGAAGCTGCAGATCATTCCGCTCATGATCATCACGCCGCTCACCTTCCTGGGCGGGACGTTCTACTCGATCCAGATGTTGCCGCCGTTCTGGCAGAAGGTCACGCTGGCCAACCCGGTGGTCTATCTCGTCAGCGGTTTCCGCTGGAGTTTCTACGGGGTGTCGGACGTGAACGTGCTGGTGAGCATCGGCATGACGCTGCTGTTCCTGGTGGCCTGCATGCTGACCGTGCGCTGGATCTTCAAGACGGGCTATCGCCTGAAGAGCTGACGCCACCGCGCCGCCGCTCGACAAATGCAAACGGCCCGCCAGTCACCTGGCGGGCCGTTTTGCCTGATGGGCCACCGATCGAGCCCGGCCCGGATGCCGGGCGCGGCTGGCGCTCAGGTGGCCGCGGCGCCCACGGTGTCGGTGAACTGTTTGGCGGGCATGGGCTTGCCGAGCAGGAAGCCCTGCAGCGAGTCGCAGCCCAGCTCGGTCAGGAAGCGCTGCTGCGCAGCGGTTTCCACCCCTTCGGCCACGATCTTCAGGTTGAGCTTCTGGCCCAGCGCGATGATGGCGGAGACGATCGCCGCATCCTCCTGGTCGTGTTCGAGCTGGCTGATGAAGCCGCGGTCGATCTTGAGTTCGGAGGCCGGCAGGCGTTTGAGATACAGCAGGCTCGAGTAACCGGTGCCGAAGTCGTCGATCGAGATCGACACCCCCAGGGCCGCGAGCTCGCGCAGCACGGCGAGGCTGGCTTCGGCATCGCGCATGGCGGTGGTCTCGGTGATCTCGATGGCCAGGCACGACGGCGGCAGCTCGTATTGCGCGAGCGTGGCGCGGATGCTCTCCACCAGGTTCACCTGCGAGAACTGCATCGCGGAGAGGTTCACCGCGACCGTCCAGTCGTCGTGGCCCTGCAGGCGCCACTCGCGCATCTGGCGGCAGGCCTCGTCGAGCACCCATTCGCCGATCGAAAAGATCAGCCCGGTGCGCTCGGCGATCGGGATGAACACGCCGGGCGCGATCATGCCGCGTTCCGGGTGGTTCCAGCGCAGCAGGGCCTCGGCACCCACGATGGGGCCGGAGGGCGCCACGAACTTGGGCTGGTAGTACAGCTCGAATTCGCCGCGGGCCCGGGCCTGGCGCAGGTCCTGCAGCATCTGCAGCTGCTCGCGCGCGTCCTCGTTCATCGAGGGCTCGAAGAAGCTGTAGCGCCGGCTGCCACCCAGCCGTTTGGCGTGATACATGGCGGCGTCGGCGTTGGTGAGCAGCACATGCTGATCACGTGCGTCGTTGGGATAGATGGAGATGCCAACGCTGGCGGCCACGGCCACCTCCTGGCCCAGCACTTCGGCGGGCTGGCCCAGGATGTCGATCAGGCGTTCCGCCAGATTGGCCGCGTCGGTGGGCTCGACCACATCGGCCAGCACCACGAACTCGTCGCCGCCCAGGCGCGCCACGCAGTCCTGCGCGCGCAGGCCTTCCTTGATGCGGTCGGCCATGGTCTGCAACAGCTGATCGCCGGCCTGATGGCCGAAGGCATCGTTCACGGCCTTGAAGCCATCCAGATCGAGAAACAGCACCGCGAAGTGGCCGCGCGTGTCGCGGGCGCGCTCGATGGCCTGCTTCATGCGTTCTTCGAGCAGCGCGCGGTTGGGCAGCTTGGTGAGCGCGTCGTGCAAAGCCATCTGCACGAGCTCCTGGTTGGCCTCGGCCAATGACGACGAGAGCGCCGAGGTGCGGGCTTCGAGCCGGGTGTCCAGCACGGCGACCACCAGCGCGATCGCCAGCACGCTCAGTGTCACCGCGGTGACCGACACGGCCAGCCAGCCGGCGCTCATGCCGTCGCCGGCCGCCAGGCACACGCTGCCCGGCGCGAAACGCGCGGCGGCCATGCCCGTGTAGTGCATGCCCACGATGGCCACGCCCATCACGATGGCGGCGCAGACGCGGTAGGCCGGCGCGCCGGGGCGGTTATGCCGCAGCACGTGCGTGATCCAGAGCGCGGCGCCGGAGGCCGTGATCGCGATCAGCACCGACAGCGCGAACAGCGGCGGGGAGTATTCGATCGCCGGGTACATGCGCATGGCGGCCATCCCGACGTAATGCATGGCGGCAATGCCCGCACCCATGAGCAGTGCCGCACCCGCGAGCCGGCGGCGCGGTAGCGCGGGCTGGGTCACGACCCACAGCGCGAACGCCGAGCAGCCGATGGCGAGCGCCAGCGACAGCACCGTCAGGCCGACGTCGTAACCCAGCGGAATCGGCAGGCTGAAGGCCAGCATGCCGACGAAGTGCATCGACCAGATGCCCAGGCCCATCGCGCTGGCGCCGCCGACGAGCCAGAAGCGCGAGGCCACGCCCTGGGCCGCCGCGACGCGGCTGGCCATGCCGAGCGCCGTGTAGGCGGCCAGGATCGCGACAAGCAGTGACACCAGCACCAGGGTGGCGTCGTAGTTTCCAACAAGCATCGATAGTCTCTGCCGCGCTCCGGCCGAAGCCTGGCGGACGCAAGGAGAAAAGTGGGGGAGGGGCGGCCGGGTGGAGCAGTCTGGAACCGCGCAGAGTGGGGCCGCCTTACAGGACGGCAAGCGTAGCCGATTTTCTTATCGTGTAGCGATTACTTGCGGCTCGTAAGGCTGGGCTGGCGAGAGGGTTATTCCGGTGGGCCGGGGAGCGGTCAGCCCGCCGGGTGGGCCAGCTCTCGCAGCAACAGCACGGCATTGCGCGCGGCGGTCGAGCGCTCGTGCCGTCGATAGGCCATGTCGAGCAGGGCGCGCGGCGCGTCGCCCTTGATCGGACGGTATTCGATGCCCTCGGCGCCCATGTGCCGCATGGCGGCGGGCACCACCGAGATCCCCACGCCCGCGGCGACGAGGCTGATGATCGACGCCATTTGCGGGGCTTCCTGGATCACGCGCGGCGTGAAGCCGGCACGCTGGCAGGCCGCCTGGATGGCGTCGTACAGGCCTGCGCCGACCGGCCGGGGGTAGAGCACGAATGCCTCCTGCGCCAGGGCGTCGATCGGCACCGAGCGGCGGCGGCACAGCGGATGGCCGGGCGGCAGCGCGACAAGCATGGGTTCGTCCAGCACCCGCTCGGAGGCGTGCTCAGGGGCGAGCTGGTAGGGCGGCCGCACGAAGGCCACGTCGACGCCGCCTTCCCGCAGGTGCTGGAGCAGGGCCTGCGTGTTGCTTTCTTCCAACGATATATGCACGCCCGGATAGCGATCGCGATAGGCGCGGATGGCCTGGGGCAGATAAGGGTGGAACACGGCGGAGGCCGTGAACCCCACCGCGACCGACCCGCGCTCGCCTCGGCCCAGCCGTCGCGCGGTGTCCGCCGCGCGCACGGCCGCCGCCAGAATGGCGCGGGCGTCATCCAGGAACTGGCTGCCCGATTCGGTGAGCGCCACGCCACGCGGCAGGCGCAGCAGCAGCGGCGTGCCGAGCTCGCGCTCGAGTTGCTGGATCTGCAGAGACAGCGGCGGCTGGCCGATGCCGAGCCGCGCCGCGGCACGGGTGAAGTGCAGCTCTTCGGCGACCGCGACGAAATAACGCAGGTGGCGCAGTTCCATTTTTTTAGAATATGGAGGGATACAGTGCCATATATTGGACAAATGATAGGGCGGCGTCTACTTTGACGGTGCGGGCATGTGGCCCGCGCGTCTCCCGAGATCGTCATGTCCCCCCCGTCTTCCCCCGCGGTCACCGCCACCCGTTCGCAGCGCGAGCCGGGCGACACGTGGCTGCGCCGTGGCTCGCGCGAGCTGCATCGCGCCCAGTGGGCGTTGTTCGCCGCGGGCTTCAGTACGTTTTCGTTGCTGTATTGCGTGCAACCGCTGATGCCGCTCTTCACGCAGGCCTTCTCGGTGTCGCCGGCGCAGAGCAGCCTGTCGCTGTCGCTCGCCACCGGCCTGCTCGCGCTCGCCATCTTCGGCGTGGGGCTCTGGTCGCAGGCGCTGTCGCGCAAGGGCGTGATGGCGATTTCGCTGTTCGCGTCGGCGATATTGTCGCTGTTGGCGGCCCTGGCGCCCGACTGGCATTCGCTGCTGGTGCTGCGCGCGTTGCAGGGGCTGGCCATGGGCGGCGTGCCGGCGGTGGCCATGGCCTACCTCGCCGAAGAGGTCGAGCCCGACACGCTGGGCTTCGTCATGGGGCTCTATATCAGTGGCAGCGCGTTCGGCGGGCTGACCGGACGCATCGTCACGGGCTTCGTGTCCGATCACATGGGATGGCGCGCCGCGCTCGGGGCGCTCGGCGTGCTGGGCCTCGTGGCGGCGCTGCTGTTCCTGTGGCTGCTCCCGCCCTCGCGTCGTTTCGTGCCTCGCCGCGGCAATGGCTGGCAGGAGGCGCGCACGGGTCTGACCGTGCACCTGCGCAATGGGCCGCTCGTGAGCCTGTTCGTGCTGGGTGGCCTGCTGATGGGCGCCTTCGTCACGGTGTACAACTACGTGGGCTTTCGCCTGTTGCTGCCGCCGTTTTCCCTGTCGCAGACCTTCATCGGCGCGATCTTCGTGGTGTACCTGGTCGGCATCTTCGCCTCGACCTGGTTCGGCCGGCTGGCCGATCGCCACGGCCGCGGGCCGATGCTGGTCGCGGGCGCTTCATTGGCGTTGGCCGGCCTGTTGCTCACGCTCTCCGACAATCTGGGCGTGTTGATCGCCGGCATCGTGGTGTTCACCTTCGGCTTCTTCGCGGCGCATGCCGTGGCGAGCGGCTGGGTGGGGCAGATGGCGCGCGGCTACAAGGCGCAGGCCGCCGCCCTGTATCTGCTGGTGTATTACCTGGGCTCGAGCGTGCTGGGCGCGGTGGGGGGCAAGAGCTGGGCCCACGCGGGCTGGACCGGCGTGGCCGAACTCACCGGCGTGTTTCTCGTGCTGGCGCTCGGCGTGGCGGGCACGCTGTGCTGGCGCAACGCGCGGCAGGCGCGCGCCGAGGCGGGCGCCGAGGCTGGTCTGGACCGCGCGGGTCCCTGAGTACCTGTCGCCTGTTGACGGCCGGCGCGGTCGTCATGGGTGCGCGCGCAACGATCGAGGCCGCCTGCGGGCGGCCTTCTTCATGGGCGGGCTCGTGGTATCGTGCGCCGCGCCGCGTCCGTGGAGTACCCGCAAACATGACCGAATCGATGCAATCCCCCTGTGAGCTGGCGCGCGCCTTCGCGCGCGCGCTGCGCGTTGGCGCGCGTGGTGCCGTGCTGGCGGCATGCCTGGCCGCGGGGTCGGGCGTCACCCCGGCCGTGGCGGCGTCGTCGCAGACCAAGGCGCAAGGCCAGGCACCGGCCCAGGTGCGGTCCCTGGCCGAGGAGCCGCGCGTGCGCGCGGATCTGCTGGAAGTGCTGGGCTACGCACGCGGCAGCTATACGATGCCGCAGGCGCTGGTGCTGACGCAGGTGCTGCAGGCGCTGCATTCCGATGCGGCGCGCCGTCGTATCCCGCTGGACGACGGGCGCTACCTGCTGAGTTCGCTGGATGAAACCACGCGCGGCCGCGACCGTGCGGCCCTGCTCTACAACGCACAGGGGCAGCTCGCGGCCGTCGGGCTGGTCAATGGCCAGTGCCATCTGGGCGACGAAGGGCTGCTGGACTGCCGCGCGGAAGACGAGGCGTGGCTGTCGGTATTCGTTCCGGTCACGCGCGCGCCCACGCGCGACGCGGCGATTCTCTCGACCTTCGAGCGCTGGGCCGCGCAGCCCCCGCTGCTGGACGACGCACCGGTGCAGCAGCGCATCGCGCATGTGGAGCTGGTGCCGGTGGAAGCGGGTGCGCAGACCTGGGGCGCGGCGCAGTTGCCGCCAGGATTCCCGCTCGCATTCGTCGCGCTGGCGCCGGGCCACGTGGCGCTCGAAACGGCGGCCGGCGGTGGCGCCTACACCTTCCCGCCCGCGCTCGAAGGCGTGCCGCTGGTAAACGACTGGGACGAGCAGGAAGGACGGCCGCCGCGCGCATTCGAGATCGCGTGGCGCAGCTATGCGCCCTACGACGAGGTTCGCACGCAGAGCATGCGTCGGGCCGGCGGCGCGCGGCTGCAGCGCGGCGCGCACGGCGTGGTCCTGAGCGGCGAGCGCGACGGCTACAGCTATATGTTGCAGCTCGACGATGAGGGCGAGGCGGGCGTGCTCGTCACCCTGGCCCTCTGGCGCGGGACCTTGCCGCACCCCTGAGACGGGCGGCGCGCGCGCCATACACAGGTGTTAACGCGCGCTTGACGCGACCCTGCGCATAATGGTCCTGCCCGCCAGCGTGGCGGGCAGCGCACGCCGGCGCGTCCGGCGGCTCCGCTCGCGCCTCCGCATGCCGTCCGCCTCCTCGATACTTCGTTCTCGCACCAGACCCTTCGCGCTCGCCGCCGCCGTGGTGCTGGTGGGCATCGGCGCGGGTCTGGCGGGCATGGCGCTCGGGCTGTTGTTGCACGCGGTCCAGCACCTGGCCTACGGCTACGGCGCGCTGGGCCACGAGAGCTTCCTGCAGGGCGCCAGCGCCGCGCCGCCGTGGCGCCGCGTCGCCGCGCTGCTGATGGCCGGTGTGGTCGCCGGCGTGGGCTGGTGGGCGCTGCGGCGTTACGGCCGCCGGCTGGTGAGCGTGCGCGACGCCGTCGGGGCCGCGGCGCCCGGCCAGGCCATGCCCGTGGGCAGCACGATCGTGCACGTGCTGCTTCAGATCGTGACGGTAGGCCTGGGATCACCGCTGGGCCGTGAAGTGGCACCACGCGAGGCCGGCGCGTTGTGGGCGGGCAGCGTGGCGCGCTGGATGGGACTGACCGCGGCGCAATGCCGTGCGCTCGTGGCGTGCGGCGCCGGAGCGGGGCTGGCCGCGGTCTACAACGTGCCACTTGCGGGCGCGCTGTTCGTGCTGGAGGTGCTGCTTGGCACCTTTGATCGCGGCATTGCCGTGATGGCACTGGCGAGCTCGGCGATCGCGGCCGCCGTCGCGTGGACGGGGCTGGGCGTGCAGCAGCAGTACGCGCTCGGGCCCATCGCACTGGACTGGCCCCTCGCCATGGCCGCCTGTGTGGCCGGGCCCCTCTTCGGGCTGGCGGGGCAGGCGTTCGCCCGCGCGACGTCCGCCGCGCGGGCGGCCGCGCCGCGAGGCGCCGCGTTGCCGTTCGTGGCGCTGCTCAACTTCGGGGGCATCGCCTGTCTGGCCGTCGTGCTGCCCGCGCTGCTGGGCAATGGCAAAGGGCCCGTGCAGCTCAGTCTGGACGCCAGCCTGCCGCTCGGCATGGCCGTGCTGCTGCTCGGGCTGCGCGTGCTCATCACGCTGAGTACGTTGCGGTCGGGCGCACAGGGCGGCTTGCTCACGCCGGGTCTCGCGGTGGGCGCTCTGCTGGCGCTGGTCCTGGCGCACTGCGCGGATGCCTGGAGCGCGACGCCCTGGCTCGATCCCGCCGCGTTCGCCCTGATCGGCGCGACGGCGTTTCTGGCGGTCTCGATGAACATGCCGCTCACGGCGCTCGTGCTGATGCTGGAGTTTACCCACGCGCCGCTGCAGATGCTGGTGCCGCAGGCGCTCGCGGTCGCGGGCGCCACGGCGGCGGCACGCTGGAACGCGCAACGTATCGAGCGCGCATCATCGCGTCGAGATGCGGCGCACATCGCGGGTAAACACTGAATTTCGCACGATTTTCCGTGCAGATCTGACAAAGATCATCGCAGCGCAGGATAGACCTGTTATAAATCGCGCCTTGAGGTACGCCAGCAAAATGGCAATGGAAGCAGGGGCGTGGATAAGGGATTGAAATTCAGCCTGCCGTCGTGGCGTTTGACGCGGTGGCTGACGGACAGTGGTGTGGACACCCCCGCCGAGATTCGCGTCGCCCTTATCGCGAGTCTTTTCGGAACATTGCCGATTTTTGCCGGCGGCGTCATCAACACGATCATGATCTCGGGCGTCGTGGTGTGGCGCAATCCGAATCCCCTCTACATCTCGTGGCTCGCGCTCGAGATTCTGCTCGGCGTGATCCGCGTCACGGTGCTGCGCAACTCATTGCGCGCCGCGCGGCGCGGCGAGCGCACCCAGACCGACCTCTATCTCTTTCTCGCACTGCTGTGGGCCTTCAGCGTGGGCTACGGCGTGCTCATCACGTTCATGAACGGCGACTGGCTCGCGGCCACGCTGGCGGGTGTCTCGTGCGGGGCCATGGCGGGCGGTATCTGCTTTCGCAACTACGGCGCGCCGCGCCTGGTGGGCGCGATGATTCTGCTCAGCCTCGGACCGATGTGTATCGGCGCGTTGTTCACGGGCGAGTGGGTAATGGCGATCGTGTTCATCCAGGTGCCGTTCTATCTGATCAGCATGACGATCGCTTCGCATCGTCTCAATCGCATCCTGGTGGCCACCATGCTGGCCGAACGCGAGAACGATCGGCGCGCGAGCGAAGATCCGCTCACCGGGCTGGCCAACCGGACCGGACTGCTCACCGCCCTCGAGCGGGTGTGCGGCGCCGCGCGGGCGCACACGCAATGCGCCGCGCTGCTGTATCTCGATCTCGATGATTTCAAGATCGTGAACGACAGCCATGGCCATGCGGCGGGCGACCATGTGCTGCGCACGCTGGCCGCGCGCATGCGGTCGATGCTGCGCGTGGGCGATGTGGCGGCGCGCATCGGTGGCGATGAGTTCGTGATGCTGGCGACCGGCGTTCAACCGGCGGCGGCGACGCGCCTGGCCGAGCATCTAATGCATGATCTGTCGCAGCCCATCGTGCTCGAAACCGGGACGCGGGTCGAGGTCGGCGTATCGGTCGGCATCGCGATGATCGATGCCACCAATGCCGATGCGCAACGTGTGCTGGAAGCCGCCGATACGGCCTTGTACCGCGCGAAGGCGCAGGGTGGAATGCGCAGCGCCTTCGCGGGCGGTTCGCCGGAGTTTGCCGACGCCCTGGGCTGACCTGGCGTCAGCCGGTGGCCTTCAGCATGGCGTAGAGCTGATCCTTGAGGTGCAGCTTTTCTTTCTTGAGCTTCTCGATATCCAGCAGGGTGGCCTGCTCGCGGCCCGCCTCCATTTTCTGGATCTGCTGATCGAGCTCGCCGTGCCGGTCGTACATCCGCGAGAAGTGCGGATTGGCGCCGTTGAGCTTCGATATCAAGTCGCGATACTCAGGGAACATAAGGACCTCCTGGGGTAAAACGTCCGTGCCTCCGTGCCCGAAGCCACGAACCGGAAAGAGACCGTGTTCTGATCGGACCAGTATAGGCCAAGCCAGTCCTGCGTCGCTCGATACGCGTCGGACTACGGCGCGGGGGCGCCTTGCGCCAGCGCCCACAGCCGCTCGGCGACCTGGGCCATGTCGAAGGGTTGGCGATAGAGGCAGATTTCGAGCGGGATGTCCCACTCGGGGCCTCCCGCGCGGACGAGGCGGCCCGCGTCGAGGTCGTCCTGGACCAGCATGGCCGGCAGCCACGCGACGCCGCGGCCCTGAACCGCCATCGAACGCAGCAGCGTGGCGTGCGGGCCCACGAAGGTGGCCTGCACATGGCCATCGCGTACCGACTTCTGCCGCAACTGGCTCATCACGATGCGGCCCAGCCCCGATGCCGGCCCATACGCCAGGAACGGCACCGCGCCCTTGCCGGCCAGGGCATGCGCCGGTGCGTCGGTCGAGCCCGCCGCGGGCGCGCTCACGGGCATGAGCACATCGGTGCCCAGCCGCACCATGGGGTAGGGCGTTTCGTCGAGCCGGCTCGCCACGTCGGGATGACGGTGGCACAGCAAAAACTGCACGCGGCGTTGCGCCATGAGGTCTTCGCAGGCCTGGAAACTGTCGGACATCATCTGAATCGCACCCACGCCGAGCTCGGCCTCGAGCCGGGTGAGCCAGCGCGGAAAGAACATCAGCGACAGCAGATGGGTGGCGGCGAAGCGCAGGCTGGCCGCGTCCTGGGCGTGCGCGGCGAGGGCCTTGATGCGGGCAGCCTCGAGATCGGCCATCACCTGCTTGAGCAGCGGCAGGAACTTGTGTCCGGCGGCGGTGAGCTCGGTGGGATGGGTGCTGCGATCGAACAGGTCGGCGCCCACCCATTCTTCGAGCGCGCGGATGTGGCGGCTGAAGGCGGGCTGCGCGATGGCGCGTGCCTCGGCGGCGCGCGAGAAGCTGCCGGTCTCCGCCAGGGCGCAGAAGTCCTCCAGCCAATTGGTATCGAGCGGACGGTTCTTGAGTCCCATGTGTGGTGAGGTCGCTGCGGTGCAGCAAAGATAATTCTATGCAATTCGAGTATTGGACGGGCCAGATACGCTGCCGCAATCATAACGGCCATCACGACTCACACGACAAAGGAGACTCAGCATGGCTTCCATCTCGAACTATCGCGGCATCATTCCGGCGATTTCGTGCCCGTTCACCAAGGATCACCGCATCGATGAGCCCGCGCTGCGCCGCCTCGCCAGCTGGCTGGCCGAGCATGAGCGCGTGGTGGCCGTGATGACCAACGGGCATACCGGGGAGGTGTTTTCCCTGACGCCCGCCGAACGCGCCGAAGTCACCCGCATCGTGGCCGACGAGCTGCGCGGCAAGTTGCCCGTGATTTCGTCGATCGTCTGCGAGGGCCTCGCCGAAGCCGCCGAACATGCCCGCGCCGCGCGTGCGGCCGGCGCCGCCGCGCTCGACGTCATGCCGCCGCACCACTGGCTGCGCTTCGGCTTCACGCCGCGCCATGCGCTGGATTACTTCAAGGCCATCCACGAGGCGGCGCCCGATCTCGATCTGGTGTGCCACGTGTACCCGGCGTGGACGCGCGCATCGTATTCGTCGAGCCTGTTGGCCGATCTGGCCCGCCTGCCCTATGTGCAGGCGTTCAAGGTCGGTCAGCGCGACATGAACAAGTACGCACGCGACATCCAGGCCCTGCGCGAGGCCGACGCTTCGAAGGCCATCCTCACCTGCCACGACGAATACCTGCTGGCCTCGATGGTGCAGGACATCGACGGGGCACTGGTCGGGTTCGCGACGTTCATTCCGCAACTCATCTCCGACCTGTGGGACGCCGTGAAGGCAGGCGATCTCAAGCGGGCGCAGGCGGTGCAGGCCGTGATTACGCCGCTCAAGGACGCGGTGTACGGCGGCGGCGAGCCCACCGGCGAGGCGCATGCCCGCATGAAGGCCGGCATGTATCTGGCCGGCGTGCTGGAGAGCGCCACCGTGCGCCCGCCCACCGAGGCCCCGAACGACGCCGAAATGAAGGCGTTGCGCGATGCGCTGGCGCAGGCCGATCTGCTGGCGCGCTGAAACACGACGACGGCGCGCCCGCGGGCGCGACGCCATCTGCACAAAAACATAAATCGAGGAGACATCTCATGCAGAAGAAAATGTTGTGGCACATTGGTCTGGCGCTGTGCGCGGCGCTGGGCAGCGGCGTCGTGCATGCCGAGGACAAGTACCCGTCGAAATCCGTGCGTTTCGTGATTCCGTTCCCGCCGGGCGGCACGCTCGATATGCTGGGCCGCGACGTGGCGGCCAAGCTCAGCGAGCAGACCGGCCAGAGTTTCATCGTGGAGAACCGCTCGGGCGGCAACGGCATCATCGGCGCGGACGTGGTGGCCAAGTCGCCGGCCGACGGCTACACGCTGCTGTTCAACGCCTCGACGTTCACCACGGCACCCATGACGATGAAGTCGGTCCCGTATGCGGTGGAGAAGGATTTCGTGCCCGTCGCGATGGCAGGCAAGGCGCCTCTGTCGGTGTCGGTCAAGAAAGATCTGCCCGTGAATGATCTGCCGGGCCTGCTGGCCTATGCCAAGGCCAACCCCGGGCGCCTCAGCTTCGCGGTCGGCTCGATCGGCTCGGCCGGCCACCTCGCCACCGAACTGCTCAAGCGCCAGGGCGGCCTCGATTACATGGTGATCCCGTATCGCGGCACGTCGCCCGCGCTGCAGGACCTCGTGGGCGGCCGGATCGAGGGCTTCATCGACCCGGTGCTCGGCGCGATCTCGTACTACAAGGGCGGCATGCTGAAGATCATCGCGGTGACGTCCGACACGCGTCTGCCCAACCTGCCCGAGGTGCCGACGGTGGGCGAAACGCTGCCCGGTTATCAGTTCTACAGCTGGTATGGCCTGTGGGCGCCGGCCGGCACCCCGCCGGCCATCGTCACGCAGCTCAATGCGCAGATGAACAAGGCATTGGGCGCCGGGCTCAAGGAGAAGTACGAGCAGCTCGGCGTGACCATCAGCGGCGGCTCGGTGGCCGAGTTCGCCGAGTTCCAGAAGGCCGACATGGCACGTTCGCGCAAGATCGTCGACGAGGGGAAGATCCGTGTCGACTGAGGGCGCACGCGGCACGGCGGTCGTGACCGGGGCGGCCGGGGGCATCGGCCTGGCCATCGCCCGGCGCCTGCTGGCGGACGGCTGGTCCGTCGCGGGCGTGGATCTCGGGCCGGCCGCGCTGCAGGACGCCGCCTACCGCCATATCGCGGTGGATCTGTGCGATGCCGCCGCGGCCCGTGCCGTCCTCGGCGATCTGGCGGACGCGCGGGCGCTGGTGCACGCGGCGGGCATCCTGCGCGTCGGGCCGCTCGCGCAGCTCGACCCGGAAGACGGCGAGCGCATGTGGAAGCTGCATGTGGACGCGGGCGTGCGGCTGGCGCAGGCGCTGACGCCGCGCATGGCGGCGGCCGGGGGCGGGCGCGTCGTGCTGATCGGCAGCCGCGTCGCGCAGGGCATGCCGGGACGCAGCCTCTATGCCGCGTCGAAGGCGGCGCTGGTCGCGCTGGCGCGCAGCTGGGGCGCCGAGCTGGCGAGCGAGGGCGTCACGGTGAACGTCGTGTCGCCCGCGGCCACCCAGACCGGCATGCTGAGCGACCCCGCGCGGGCCGGCAGCGCACCGCGACTGCCGCCGATCGGCCGCCTCATCCAGCCCGAAGAGATCGCGGCGCTGGTGGCCTTTTTGCTGTCGCCGGCGGCGGCCGCCATTACCGGTCAGGACATCGCGATCTGCGGCGGGTCGTCGCTGCCGCGCTGAGCGCGGCGACGCGCGTCACGATCACGGTGGCGCCGCCCGCGGCTTGACCCAAATCGCCTATTTGCTAGTATCGCGGCCTGTCCGATCTCTTTGATTCGCCGCGTATGCACCCCGCCCAGATTCCCTGCCAACCCGCCCGGCGCCAGCCGCGCGCGGGTGCGCGCGCGGGACACGGCGCGCGGCCTTATCCGGGTGCCGTGCGCATCAGCGGCCGTGGCGCCTGCCGGCCCGTGCACGCGCCCGTGTCGTTGCTGGGCACCCAAGAGCTCGCACAACGGCGCGCCTACGCGCGCGCCAAGCCAGGCTGAGCGCCGCTTCCTTCGTCTAGCCACCTGACCGCCCGCGGCAGCCTGCCGCTTGGGCGGTCGTCGTCCTGTCCACGTCGCGCCGCGCGCAGCCTTTCTGAGGCTGGCGCGGCGAGGCACGCGCTCAAGCTTTACTCATGCAACTCACCAAAAATTTCGTCAAAGCGAAAAACCCCTGCACGTCCGGCTACCGATGGTTCCTGCGCGATCAGCAGGGCAGCGGCGACTACCAGGCGGTGCTCGATGCCCTGGTCGCCGCCGGGCGCATCGACGACGCCTGCTGGCTGCTCGACCAGTTCGGCCCGACCGACACCGTGCTCGAGCTCGATGAGCTCGACGCGCATGCGCTGATCCATGCCGGCACGATCCGGCTGCGGCGTGGCGGCTTGGTCGACGGCATGTTGCGCGCGGGCGGCGGCATCGTCACCGCGGGTGGCCTGCGCGCCGGCACGCTGGTGGCGGGAGGCCGCATCGAGGCCCGCGCCAGCGTGATCAGCGCGGGCGCGATTCGCTGTGGCGGCGACCTGCGCGCCGCGTGGGGCGTACAGGCCGGCACCACGCTCGATTGCACCGGTGAGCTGCGCGCACAATGGGAAGTCTCCGCGGGCGGGGACCTGAACGTGGGTGCCATGCTGCGGGCGGGCGACTCGGTGCAGGCGGGTGGCCTGCTGAAGGTCGGCCATGGCATCAAGGCAGGTGGCGACGTGCAGGCCGGCAGCGATCTGCTCGTGGCCCGCGGCATCGAGGCGGGCGGCGATATCCTGGCCGGCGATCATCTGGAGACGGGCTGGGGCATGCGCGCGGGCGGCGCGGTGCGGGCCGGCATGGCGATCCGCGCGGGCGAGGGCATCGACGCGGGCGGCGACATCGTGCCGGGCGAAGGTCACGGCGTGTATGCGGGGCTGCGCGTGCGCATGGATGCCTGGGCCGTGGCCGCGCGCGTGCGGGCGCCGCGCTGCGCGGGACCGCTGCTCAGTGGCCATTGGGTGGTGGCCGAGGCCGAACCCGAGGCCGAGATGGCGGACGCGCGCTAGCACTTCGGCGTGGCGCGGCCGGCGTGGCGCGGCCGGCCCGACAGGACTCAGCCGAGCAGGCCCAGCAGCTCGATCAATTGCCGGCGTTGGGCGGGTGCGAGGCGCGCGCTGATGCGTTGGTCATGCGACTGCACGGCAGCGGTGATCTGCTGCAGCGCCCGCCGGCCCGACGCCGTGACCGCCAGCGCATAGGCGCGGCGATCGGCGGGCGTCTCGCGTCGTTCCACCATACCCAGCGCCTGTAATTGGTCCACCACCTGTACCGCGCCGGAGCGCGCGATGCCGAGCGCGCGCGCGAGGTCGGTGAGCTTCATGCCGTCGTTGTTCGCGATCAGCGTCAGCGCCGAGAAGCGTTGCGGCGTGATGTCCCAGTCGGTCAGGGCGGCGAGAAAATCCTCGTAGATCGTGATCTGGGCGCGCCGGATCGCATAACCCACGAGGTCGTCGAGCACGCCGTAATCCAGACCGGCGACGTGCGGCTCGAAGTGTTCACCGCGAGCCGCAGGTCGGCGCGCGCGCAGGGCGGGAGTTCGTGTCATGGGTGTGGGGCGAGTTGGGGGTCTACCCTAGCGTGCAACGGCGTTATGCGCCAGCGGATTGCGGGAAAACCCCGGCAGGCCAAAGTCGGGTATTTTGTTATGGTACATAACAATTAAACGAACTCGACCGCGCTGCGGATCTGGAGGAGACATGCAAATTGCCATCGCCGGCGCCGGCATCGGCGGGCTCGCGCTCGCATTGATGCTGCATCAGCGCGGCATCGCGAGCCGCATCTACGAAAGCGCCCAGGAATTGCGTCCGCTGGGCGTGGGGATCAATCTATTGCCCCATGCGGTGGACGAGCTCGACCAGATCGGACTGGCGGCGCCGTTGCGCGAGCTGGCCGTCGAGACGGCGGCGCTGCATTACTACAACAAGCACGGGCAGCCGATCTGGGAGGAGCCGCGTGGCGTGGCTGCCGGCTATCCCGTGCCCCAGTATTCGGTGCATCGTGGCGAATTCCAGATGCTGCTGGCTCAGGCCGTGCGTGAGCGCCTCGGCCCCGATGCGATCACCACCGGCGTCGTGCTGGAGTCCGCCCGCACCGAAACCGGGCAGGCCGTGGCGAGCCTGCGCCGCCGCGCCGACGGCGCGCTGATCGATGTGGCCGCCGATGTCGTGGTGGGGGCCGACGGAATTCATTCGGCTCTGCGCCGGCAGTTCTATCCGCAGGGCGACGAGCCGCGCTTTTCCGGCCGCATGCTGTGGCGCGCGGTGACCGACGGCGCGCCCTATCTCGATGGCCGCACGATGTTCATGGCGGGCCATCAGGATCAGAAGTTCGTCTGCTATCCGATTTCCGAGCCGCTGCGCCGCGCGGGGCGGTCACGCATCAACTGGATCGCCGAACTGGCGGTGGGCGACGGCGAGCTGCCCGCCACCGACTGGAATCGCCGCGTCGACAAATCGGTCTTCGCCGAGCGCTTCGCCGACTGGCGCTGGGACTGGATCGACATTCCGGCGATCATCGCCGGGGCCGAGGCCATCTACGAATTTCCGCTGGTCGATCGTGATCCGCTGCCGCGCTGGACCCGCGGCCGTCTTACCCTGCTGGGCGATGCGGCGCATCCGATGTATCCGATCGGCTCCAACGGCTCGGCGCAGGCGATTCTCGATGCGCGTTGCCTGGCCGATTGCCTCGTGCAGGCCGGCGCGGGCACCCTGCGCTCGACCGAGACGGCGCTGCTGGAGTACGAGGCGCTGCGGCTGCCGCCCACCGCCGGCATCGTGCTTCGCAACCGGCTCAACGGGCCGGAGCAGGTGATGCAGATGGCCGAGGAGCGCGCACCCGGTGGCTTCGCCGACGTGCACGACGTGATCCGCGCCGACGAACTGCAGGCGGTGTCGTCGCGCTACAAGCGCCTGGCCGGCTTCGATCCGGCGGCATTGCGCGCGAGCCGGGAGCAGCGGGCATGAGCGACTTCGTCTTCGACGGCGCGTTGCCGGCGCTCGAACATCTGGCGACGGTGGTGGTGCAGGTCGATCCGCCACAGGAAGTGGGCGATACACCCCAGGGCCGGCGGCGGGTGATCCCGATCACGGGAGGCACGGTGCGCGGCGCACGTTTGAACGGCCGGGTGCTGCCGGGCGGAGCCGATTTTCAGCTCATCCGCAGCCCCACGTTCACCGACATTCACGCCCGCTATGTGATCGAGACCGAAGCGGGGCAGCGTGTCTATGTGGAGAACACGGGCATTCGTACCGGCTCGGCGGAGGACATTGCCCGGCTCGCGCGGGGCGAGCCGGTGGACCCCGCCCGCATCTATTTCCGCAGTTTTCCCCGTTTCGAGACCGCCGAGCCCAGTCTCGCGTGGCTCAACGACAGCCTGTTCGTCGGGACGGGGGCGCGTTATCCGGACCGGGTGGAGTTGAACTTTTTCCGCCTGGGCTGAAGTGGGACCGCAGCGCCTGCTCGGGCTGCATTCGATCGTGCATAAAAAAACAAGCTCGAGGAGACAAGACATGTCCATGACGCTGCGCCGCCTGCTGGGCGGCCTGATTCCATCGTTGTGCCTGACGCTGGCCGCGCTGCCGGCCCAGGCGGCTTCCTTTCCGCAAGGCCCGGTGCGCCTGAACGTGGGCTTTCCGCCCGGCACCGGCCCCGACATCGTCGCCCGCACGCTCGGCCAGTATCTCGGGCCGCGCCTGGGCGAAAGCGTGGTCGTCGAGAACAAGGTCGGCGCGGGCGGACAGATCGCCGCCCAGACGGTGGCGCGCGCCGCGCCCGATGGCCAGAACATTCTGCTCGGCGAGGTCGGGTCGATCAGCATCGCGCCCGCCACGTATTCCAATCTGAACTACGATCCCGCGCGCGATTTCGCGCCGATCTCGGAGGTGGTGCGCGCCGACTTCGTGTTGGTTGTGCCCGCAACCGCCACGGAGAAGGATCTCGCGGCCTTCGTGCAAAGCGCCAAGGGCGCGTCCGACCGGATCAACTTCGCCACCTTCGGCGCCGGCACGCCCGGCCACTTCGGCGCGGAGCTCTTCGCACGCGAGGCCGGCCTGCGCATCGAGCCCGTGCACTACCGCTCGACCGGCGACGCCATCACGGCGCTGGCCTCGGGCAGTGTGCAGGCCGCGTTCGTGACCACCGCGCTGGCCGTGCCCCAGGTGCAGGGCGGCAAGATGCGCGCGCTGGCCACCACCGGCAAGCAGCGTTCGCCCGCGCTGCCGGATGTCCCCACCTTTACCGAACGGGGCCTGTCGGCCGTCGACTTCGGCGCCTGGTTCGCGCTGTTCGCGCCGGCCGGCACGCCGGACGCCGTGCTCGACAAGCTGCAGGCCGACAGCGCGGCCGCGTTGCGCGAGCCGGCGGCCGCCCGCACGCTCAGCGAAGCCGGCTTCGTCGTCGTCGGCGGTGACCGGGCCGCGATGCGTCAGCTGCTCGAGCAGGAGTCGCGCCGCTGGTCGGAGGTGGTGAAGGCCACGGGCTTCAAGGCCAACTGAGGCCCGACGCGCGCGGGGCAGCGCCGTGCAAGGCTCATTGCCGCAGCAGCGCCGCCGCGCCGGCCAATCCGATCAGGGCCAGGACCACGCCGGTGATGCGGCCGATCCGCACATGGTGGCGGGCATAGCGCCGCACCATGGCGGGGTGGCGCAACGCCGCGGCCACCAGGGCGTCCCACACGAACACCACGGCCACCATCCAGGCGCCATACAGTGCCTGCGTGGCGGCCGTGGCGCGTTCGGTGAGCAGGGCGAACAGGCTGGCATAGAACAGCGCGTTCTTCGGATTGATCAGGCCGCAGCCCAGCCCGGTGGCGAAGGCCGCGAGGCCTGCATGGCGAGATGGCGTGCGGACGGGCGTGGCGTCCGCGCCGGGCGGCATCCCGACCGCTTGAGCGTGCCGCCAGAACAGTTGCCCGAGGTAGAGCAGGTAGCCGCACCCCGCCCACTGCAGTGCCTGCAGCAACCAGGCGCCCTCGTTCAGCGCGGCCAGTCCCGCCACGGCCAGGACCACGAAGATGCCATTGGCGCTCGCGATGCCGGCGCACAGCGGCAATGTGCGGCGCCAGCCCATCAGCATGCTGCTGCGCGCGATCAGCACGAAATCCGGTCCTGGGCTCAGCAGCGCGAGGAAGTGCGCGCCGGCCACGACGCCAAATTGTTGCCACGCGAAGTCCATCCGTGCGCCCTCTCGACAAAGGCCGCAGTGTGGCGCGCCGGTGCCGGCGAAGATAGAACGAAAGTGCGGTCGCTTCAGTGCGCGGCGAGCGCGCGGTACTGGCCGGGCGTGGCGGCGACGCGGGCCTTGAAGACGCGCTGGAAATGGCTCTGGTCGGCAAAACCCAACGCGTGGGCGACCTCGGCCGGCGCCTGGCCAGCCTGCAGCAGCCGGCGCGCCTGTTGAATGCGCAGGTCGGTCTGGAACGCATGCGGCGTGATGCCGGTGCGCGCGCGGAAGGCGCGGATGAAGTGGTAGCGGCTCAGGCCCGCCTGGGCCGCGAGGTCGGCCACCGCATGGTTGCACGTGCAATCGTCACGCAGCAGCGCGATCACGCGGGTGATGCCGGGGTGCGAGGCGATCGTGTCGTCGCTTGCCGTGCCCGTCGCATGCGCGGCAGGGACGATCCAGCGCAAGCCGCCCACATACTCGATCAGCGCCGTTTCTTTGGCGGCGACGCCGCCCGCACCATGCAGCAGGTCGGTGAGGGCGCGCAGCGCAGAGGCCGCGCCCCGCCGCGTCACGACGGTGCTGCTGGCGACGCGCTGCCCGCTCTCGCGCCACAGCGCATCGCACCAGTCGGCATCGAGATGCAGCATGCGGTAGCTCCAGGCGGCATCGGGCAGGGGATTGCAGGCATGCACGACGCCGGCGGGCACCATGACGACGGAAGCAGGCGCCAGATCGTGGACGCGGTCCTGGCTGCTGAACCGGCTCGCGCCGCGTTCGACCATGCCGACCGACAGCGTGTCGTGCGCATGCGCCTGATAGCAGGCGCGGCTGTTCTGGGCGATGCGGCTTTCGGCGAAGGGCAGGGCGGGGTCGCGCCAGAAGCGGGCGGCACCGGCGCTGGTGCGTGGCGCGTCGGCCTCCGCGCTCACGCGGCCGAGGCTGCGCCCGGCGGGCAACGCAGGGTCCAGAGCGTGTCGCCGCACTCCGCGATCCAGCCGCCGGCATTGGCGAGCCATTGCATTTCGTTGGCGCGCACGGGCTCGGGCTGACCGTCCCAGGGCTGGGGAGGCTCTGCCCGGCCGGGTTGCGCCGTCCAGAAGCCGGGTCCGACCGATTCGATCGTGACCGCCTGGCCTTCGGGCAGGGTGTCGACCAGGGCGAGCAGCCACGCGATCATGACGTAGCGGGCGCTGAACTCGGGCAGGTCGGGACCTTCTTCGGTCTCGGGCAGATGGATTTGTTTGCCGGTCGCCATCAGGCGCGTGAACACCAGACGCCGGCATTCGGCCAGCAGCTTGCCGCTCGCCACGGTGCGCTGGCGGTCGATGAGCCAGTCATCGAGGCCGCGCAGCGACGCCACGCCTTCGTCGAGCAGGCTTTCCATGTCGCCCACGAGACGCTCGTGGCGCGCCTGCGCAACGACGTTGGTGGCGTCTTCGGGCACCTGGTGCAGCATCGCGGCGGCCAGCGCCGCGTTGGAGATCGGCCCGATGACATCGTGCCGCAGGACCGAAAACACATGAGCCAGTACCTTGAACCGGACTCCCTGGGCCTGAAGATCGTTTTGCCAGTCGAGCGTGACCATGAAATTACCTTAGGGTTGCGAGAGCAGCGCCAACAGTGCGTCGGGGTCGGCGGGCTTCTCGATCCAATCATCGAAGACATCGCCCCGGCCGTCGCCGCGCATGCGCGCGAGGCCGCTCAGGGCGATCAGACGGGGCGCCGGCCGGTGCTGTTGACGCAGCCGGCTGGCCAGTTCGTAGCCGTCGATATCCGGCAGCAGGATATCGAGGACCACCGTATGGGGTTGGAAGGCTTCGCAGGCGGCAAGCGCCTGCGCGCCGTCGTAGGCGACGCGTACGTCGAGCCCCGACAGCACCAGAAACTCGGATAGCAGCTCGGCCGCCATCTCGTTGTCGTCCACCAGCACAATGCGCGGGGCGGCCGTGTTGCTCAAGATTGTCCTCCGGGGGGCATGGGATGTTCGGGGTTGGCCGATTCCAGGCCCTGGGCGGCGGGGAGCGTCACGGTGAAGGTGACCAGGCCATCCTGGCAGGCCAGGGTCAGCGTGCCTTCGTGGGCGCGCACGACCTGGTCGGCGATATACAGGCCCAATCCTAACCCAGAACGGTTGCGATTCTGACCCAGCGATTCGGGCTTGAACGGCGAAAACAGGTGCGGACGCACCTCATCTGGGATCGGCGCGCCGTGATTGATGACGTCCAGCACCACATCCGTGCCCACCCGGCGCGCATGCACCCGGATCGGCTGGCGCTGGGCGCCATGCTGCCGGGCGTTGCTGAGCAGATTGGCGAGCACCTGGACGATGCGGTCGGGGTCGGCCCACAGGATCAGTTCGGGCTCGATCTGCGGCAGCAGGGTCAGGCCGGGAAAGGCGTGGCGCTTCTCGGCGATCAGGTTGTCGAGCAGTTGCGACAGGTCGCAGAGCTCATGTTGCAGGCCCAGGCCGATGCCGCCCTGCAGGCGCGACAGGTCGAGCACCTGCGAGATCAGGCGCTGCATGCGGCCGCTCGAATAGCGGATGCGCTCGCCCATCTTCGCGCCGGTATCGGTGCGCGACAGCAGCGTGGCGGCCATCGAGATCGATTGCAACGGATCGCGCAGATCGTGGCCCAGCATGGCCAGCAGCGCGATGCGGGCACGGTCGACATCGGCGGCGCGGCTGGTGGCGATGTGCGAGAGCTCGTCGCGCAGGTCATCGGCGGCGTCGACTTCGTGCGCGAGCCAGGGCAGGCTGGTCTGGCGCACGATCTCGCGCCAGGCTTCGAACGAGCCACGCGGCGTGAGGCGCGGGCCCTGATTGCCGACGGCGTATTGCTTCTCGGGCTTGCCGCCCCACACCAGTGTTTCGATCTGCTCGCGCCGCAACCACACCAGCCAGCCGTTGGCCATCGGGTCGAACTTGACGGCCAGCAGGCCGGCGTAGGGCACCAGATCGGTCTGCAGGTCGGGGAAGTCGCGGCCGATGTTGGTCGACTTGACCACGCGCTGGCCGGTCTGGTCCAGCGCGTTGAGGATGCCGGTGAGCTCGCCGCGCGGGGCGATGCCGTTGAAGACGGTAACGCTGTTGCCCCACAGGCACAGGGACGCGTCGCACGGCACGAGATCGCCCGGCGTCTGTTCGCCGCTCGCGAGCGCATTGTGCACGTCTTCCTGGCTCGAGGCGCGTTCGGTCAGGTTGCTCACCAGCGCGCTCGTCCGGCGCGCCCGCTCGAGTTGCGCGGCGCCCTCGAAGGTGGCGACGGCGGCCGACAGGACCTGGGCCAGGACTTCGCACGCCATGCGCACGCTGTACGGCACGTGGCGCGGGTTGAAGTGATGGCAGGCGATCATGCCCCAGAGCCGTCCGGCGACCACCAGCGAGATGCTCATGGACGCGCGCACGCCCATGTTCGTCATGTACTCGATGTGAATCGGCGAGACGCTGCGCAGTACGCTCAGGCTCAGGTCCAGCGGCGGCGAATCGTGGCGATCGGACAGGATGCGCACCGGGTAGTACTGCGCGTCGGCGATCAGCCGCAGGGTATTGGTGAGATACAGGCGGCGTGCCTGGGCCGGGATGTCCTCGGCCGGATAGCGCCGCCCTTGCCAGTCGTCCAGATCGGCGCGGCGGTCTTCGCGCACGATTTCGCCGCTGTCGTCGGGATGAAATCGATAGGCCATCACGCGGTCGAAGCCGGTCAGGCGGCGCACCTCGCGCACCGCTTGTTCGAGCAGGCTTTCGATCGAGCGCTGGCGGCGCAGTTGCTCGATGCTGCGATACGAGCGGTGGAGCGATCCGGCCTGAAAGCCGAGTTCGGGCGGACTGCGCTCGAACTCGATAATGATCAGGCCGTCGATGTTGAGATGGGCGACGACGTCATAACGCTCCGCGCCCGCGACCATGTCGAACGGGTCGAAGACCGGTTCTTCATCCGCGGGGGTGCGCAGCCATTCGGCGAGATGGCGGTCGAGTGGCCGGGGCAGCCCTTGTGGCGTGACCGGCTGACCCAGCACCATGGTCGTGCCTAGCGTGGCCGAGGCATTGGTGCTGACGTAACGCAGAACCCCTTTCCGGTCGATGGCGATGAGCGCGCCCTGGGGCTGGATGGCCCCGGGGATATGGATGGGCTCTTTATCGCAATTGGCCAGCGTTACAGCGGGCGCACTGGGCGGGTATGGGGTCATCTGGTGCTTTTTTGCCAAGGTTAACCCTGGCGGAGGAAAGACCAGTTGCTAATGCGGGTCTCGACGCTGGGAGCATTATGTCAAAGAAATTTGCACCCTACGAGCGTTGAGTATCGCAATGTTTCGACTTCGGGCGGCCAACGCCGTTTGACCGGCGTCGACCGGACGAGGCTGTTACATGCCAATGACGCGTTCCGGTTACAGCGAGGGAGGCGTTTGGCATACTGGGCGGCATGAAGCGAGCCTCCCCCACTGTCCCCCGCCCGGCCGCTGCGCGCCCGCCGGCCCCGAGCGGGCCGACGAGCCGCGACGCGTCGGCCGTGGATGCGTCCCTAGTTCACTCGCCGGCGGTCAGTGGCTCTGAGTCAGAGCCCTCCGCGGCAGAGGCGTTCCCCGCGGGCACGCCAGCGCGCGTTACCGACCCGCGTCCGCTCCCGCCCGAGCCCCCGTTGCCGGGTGATTGCTGTCAGAGCGGGTGCATTCCGTGCGTCTACGATCTGTACGAGGAGGCGCGCGAGCGCTACCTCGCCGCGCTGCAGGCCTGGGAGGCGCGCCAACACGGCGAGTGAGCGGCTCGGCGGCGCGTGGCCACTGGCGCACGGCTAGTGGCGCACGGCCAGTGGCGCACGGCGAGTGGCGCACGGCCAGTGGCGCACGATTGGGCGGTTAGGCGCGCATGGCTAGCGGGGTGCGGCTAGCGGCGCGCGGACGTGCGGACCAGCACGTACTTCTGCGCCATCGGGCCCGTGGGGCGCGAGCCGTCCTGGTACAGCATGGTCAACCGGTTCTCGCCCACCAGATAGCGTTGGTTGGCGCCCGCGGCGTCGAGCTGGATGGTCACGCCGTCCGGCAGCCACGTGAAACGCCCCTGCGCGGTCTGGGGCGCGGCCTGACGATCCTGATACTGGCTCTGCAACTGATAGGTATTGTCCTGCTGCAGGGTCAGCCGGGTGCGGATGCCCGGGCAGTCGGCGCAGGGGAGCATGCCTTCGTACAGCCCCGGCCAGTCGAGCGAGGTGCGGGAGGTGTCGCCCAGGGGCGTGACGGGCGCCCCGTTCATCGGCGCCGCGGGCGGCGGCGGCGGGGGCGGCGGATTGGTGCGAATTTCCTCGGGGCCGCCGCAGCCCGCCAGGATCACCGCGAACGCAAGTGCAGGAAGCACGGGTTTCATGTCGATCTCCTTAATGGCATGAGGGAGACGTTCAACGTACCTGAATCCCGGCGTCCTGCACGTCGGCGCGGTTACGGATTGTGTGCCGCGCCCGGTGGGGGCGGCGGCATGAAGCCCGCGTCGGAGGTGGTCAGCGGCGCGAGCGAGGGATCGCCACCGGTGATGGGCAGGGGCGCCTGCGCCGCGCCGTGCAGCAGCTCCAGAAAGCGCGCGGCGCAGGCGCTGCGCGGACGGTCACGTCGCACGATCGTGCCGTAGGCGGACAGCGAGTGGCGGATCCGGTACGGCAGAATGCGCACGAGGCCATGGCGTTCGTAGCGGCCGGCCACCGATTCGGGAATCACGCCGATCATGTCGGTCTTCGCCACCAGATTGGTGGTGGTCAGGATGGACATCGTTTCGATGGCCCCGCGCGGCACGGCACAGTCATTGGCCCGAAACTCCTGTTCGACCACTTCGCGCACCGGGCTGCCCTGCGGTTGCAGAATCCAGCAAAAGGCCCGCAAGGCCTCGAAGCTCACGTCCGACAGGGCCGCGAGCGGATGGTCGACCGCGGCGATCACCGAAAGCGCCTCGTCTTCGATGGGCCGGAAGGCGTAATCGTGCGCCGGCAGGCTGAGCATGCGGCCCAGCACCACATCGAGCTCGCCCTCGTGCAGGCGGCTGATCAGCATGTCGCTCGTGCCGGTGAGGATCTCGACGGCGAGCAGCGGGTACTCGCGCTTGAGTTGCACCAGGGCATCCGTGAGCGGGCCGGGCGAGGCGGCCATGATGCTGCCGATCGACAGCTTGCCGCCGCCACCCAGCCGGATATCGTCCAGCTCGCGCGCCAGCGAAGCCAGGGTGCCGCGCATGCCGCGAAAATAACTGAGCACACAGGCACCCGAGGGCGTCAGGGCAAGGCCACGTCCGACCCGGTCGAACAGGCGCTGGCCGAGCGCGTTCTCGAGTTCCTGCAGCATCTTGCTCGCCGCCGGCTGGGTCATGCCCAGCGCCTCGGCGGCGCTGCGCAGCGTGGTGTGCTCCTCGATCGCGAGCAGCAGGGCCACCTGCCGCATGCGCAAGCGGTCCAGCAGCGGCGATGCGTCGAGAGAGGAAGTCATGAGGCGCCTCGATTGATAAGCTCAGGATATCGATGGATGCGAAGCCTGCATTTTACGGAAAGCGTTCGCCGCCCTGCGCGGCGCGATAGGCCGCCACGGCCGCCAGCACGGTCTCCATCTGCACCGTGTGCGCGAAGCGATAGCGCTCGCCGTAGACGGTTTCGTCGGGAAACTCGGAGATCAGCGTAAGTGGCGCCGTTTCGCGATCGCTGGCCGATACCTGCACCGGAATGCCGTGCCTCAGGTCGAACCCGGGCTCCAGCGCGTGCGCCTCGGCCAGGGCGAGCTGCCGCGCGTTGAAGGCCGCCAGATCCGGCACGGCGCGCGCCACCCGAATCGCCACCGCGTCGACGAGTGCCTCGGCCTCGGCTTCCAGGCCGGGATGATGGCGCAACAGCAGAAAGAAGCCCTTGGGCAAGGTCCAGCGTTCGAAATTGCGGGGCAGGTAGCCCGACAAGGGCCGGGTCCATTCGTGCGCCGGATAGCCGTGCAGATTGATATGAAGACGGGCGCCGCTGCGCGCGAGCGCTTCGCGGCGGGCGGCCAGTTCGAACAGCGGCTCGCGTTCGCGATAGGCGATGTCGTCGCCCAGCGCGCTGTAGCGCGCCGCGTGGTGCATGTGGCGCGGATGCACGCCGCGCAACTGCTCGAACATCGCATAGCCATCGGGGTTTTCGCAGGCGATGAGCGCGAAGTGGGCGTTGCCGCTGTCGATGAGACGCCGGGCGGCTCGCAGGGCGCCCACGACGCCGGAGGTTTCGTTGGCGTGCTGCGCGCCGGAGATCAGCACGGCCGGTCCGGGGCCGTGCACGTAGGTGCCGCTCACCTCGCGCCGCTGCCGGGTGGGGGCCACGATGGGCGTGCCGCCGCAGTCCTGTACCAGCGCGGCGATCTCGCCCGCGGACAGTGGCGTGGTGCGCGCCGCCAGCGCGCCGTCGGGCGGCTGCATCGTAAACGGCTCGGGCGCCTCGAAGGCCTCGAGCGCGATGCGCAGGCGCGCCGGCCCGTCGGTCAAGCGGATGTCCGGCGCGATCTGGCCGGGTTGCAGGCCGCGATCGCCCATCGGCCGGTCGGCGTGGCGCTGGAAAAACTCCAGCAATGAGAAGTAAGCGTCTTCGTGCAGGCCTTCGCAGGTGCTGACGAGGTCTTCGTCCACCGGCAGCGCGTACTCGATGCCCGGGATGTCGGCACGAATCGACAGGCGTTCGAAGTACGGTTCCGATGTCCCCCAGGCATGCTGCGTGATCGCCTGCATCATCGCGTCGTACACGGCCTGGTATTCCGTGCGGACGGGGCCATCGTGCGCGTTCTCTCCGTGAGCGTGCGTCACGCACAGCCAGCCCGTGGGCGAGAGCTGTGTCAGCCCGTCCGCGGCGGGCGAACGCGTTTGCGGCGCGCTCACCCGCGCCGTGCGCTGGCTGCCGTCGCGGTACGTGAGGACCACCTCGTACCCCGGCACGTCGCCGGACACCTGGCCGCCGGGCGCGAAGCGCACCGTGGCCGGCGCGAGCAACGCCACCAGCGGGTAGGCCTCGAGCGTGTAGCGGTTCGGCGCGGCGTCGGGATGGATCGGATACGTGATGTGAGCGTCGACCAGATCCTCGCGCTCGGCCTCTTCCAGAAAATAATGCAGCAGCGGCTTGTAGGCGCTGCGCAGCCGCGCCTGCACGCCGGCCTGGGCAAGCCGCGCTTCGGCGGCCCGCCGGGCCGGCGCATCCTCGAACAGCCAGCCTTCGAGCATGGCGCCACGCCAGGCCGGCGTGGCATAGGTCCGGACCCAGGTGTCGAGGGTGCGAGGAAACGTCTTGTCCAGCAGGATCATCCCGTGCTCCGTGGTTGCGTGCGCCGGGCATTATCGGCTGCCGGGCCGGCTCGTCCCCATGCGGGGTTTCCCGGCGGGCGGCGTTGTTTCGCTTTGGCACCAATGTCTCGGCGGCGTAACGCCCGATCGTCCCTGGCAGGGAATACGATCGAAACGCCCGGCGGCAGGCGCATGGCGCCCTGTCCGTCCGTTCAGTCAGGAGAAATCGATGAAACAAAGACTGCTCACCCTTTGCGCGATCGCCGCGCTCGCGGCCGGTTCCGTTGCACACGCCCAGGCCGTGCAGGAATACAGCTTTCCGAACACGCAGCAAGGCAACCTCTCGCCGCCGTCGACGCTGCGGATCACGGAAAGCGGCGGCACCGTCGCCGCGCCGCCGCCCCCGATCCGCGATACCCCGCAAAGCGTGCGCGAGTACGAGCGTTGCCGTACCGTGTCCGACCGCGCCGCGGTCACCAATCAGCAGCGTCAGGACGGCGTGGCGCAGTGCCTGAAAGAGCTGCAATTGCGCCGCCAGGCGGGGCAGTAAGCCGGCAGCGCGCGGGCGGGCGGCCGCCAGCACGATCGGCAGCAGGGCGGCATCGAGCGCTTCGGCCTCGCGGCATAATCGCGCTTTCTTCAGTGGCCGTGTCCATGGATCCCGAACTGCTCAACCTGCTGGTGCGCCGCCAGATGCCTTATGGCAAGTACGAAGGCCGCCTGATCGCCGATCTGCCCGGCCACTATCTCGGCTGGTTCGCGCGCAATGGATTTCCCAAGGGCGAGATCGGCCGCCTGCTCGCGCTCATGTACGAGCTCGACCACAACAATCTGCGGCCTCTGCTCGACCCCCTGCGCGAGGGCGGCAAGCCGGCGGGGCCACCCGCCTGAGGCTGCGCCACCGCGCCCGCGCCCGGGCGCGGTCCGGGTTCGACCAGCCGATTACGCGGGCCGACGCAAGGTGTCGACCAGCGCCTGCACATACCCCGGCGACTGCGCGAGCCCCCGCACGCACAGCACCAGTTGCCGGTTGGCCCAGGGATCGGTCAGTTCGAGCCGCCTGACCCGCGCCGTGCGGCGCAGCCGCTGGGCCGACGAGTTCGGCAAGACCGCCACCCCCACGCCGCGCTCCACCATGCGCAGCACCGCCGAGAACGTGCGCAGCCGCACCCGCGCTCGCAGGCGCTGGCCGGCGCGCGCGGCCTGGTCGTCGAGGTGGGCCGACAGCGCGCTGGCGGTCTCCAGGCCCACGTAGTCGTGGCGCAGCGTTTCCACGAAGCGCACGGGGGCGTCGCGCCGGGCCAGTTCATGGTCGGGCGGCACCAGCAGCACCAGGCGGTCATCGCGAAACGGCAGCACGTCCAGACCGCTCAGGTCGACGGCGTTCGACAGGATGCCCACATCGGCCACGCCCTGCGAGACCGCGGGCACGATGCGATAGCTGGGCTGCTCCTGCAGTTCCACGTCCACGTTCGGATAGGCGCGCAGGAAGTCGGCCAGCGGATCCGGCAGGAATTCCGACATGACGGCGGTGTTGCACCACAGCCGCACCTGACCCTTGAAGCCGAGCGCGTACTCGCCCAGATCCTCTTCCATCCGGTTGACCTGTTGCAGCAGGCCGCGCGCATGGTGGGCCAGCGCGACGCCGGCCGGCGTGGGCGTGACGCCGCGGCGCTCGCGCGTGACCAGCGCGGTGCCGACCGAGGTCTCGAGGGCACGCAGCCGCGCGCTGGCCGACGGCAGCGCCAGGTGGGACAGCGCCGCGCCGGCGGTGATGCTGCCGGCATCGACGATGTGCAGGAACAGGCGCAGATCGGTCAGGTCGAAATGCATGGCGGTCTCTGAAGGTGCTGCCTACGGAAAAGCCGAAGGCAGACTCAGTTTATTGCGCATTTTCAAACCGTGGCGCGGGGCGCAAGATGCGGCCATGCATGCACTCACCGAATTCTATGAAAACGCCGGCCCGGCCCTCTCCGCGATGGTGCTGGGCGCGTTCCTGCTGGCCGGCACCGTCAAGGGTTGCATCGGCCTGGGTCTGCCCACCGTCGCGATCGGACTGTTGAGTCTGGCTATGCCCGCGCCGCAGGCTGCCGCGCTGCTGATCGTGCCCTCGCTGGTCACCAACGTCTGGCAATGCCTGGTGGGCGGCCAGTTCTGGATGCTGCTGCGCCGGCTCGGGCCCATGCTGATCGCGATCTGCGTGGGCAACGCCCTGGGCGCCTATTGGCTCGCCGGCACCGCGGTCGAGGGGGCGTCCAGCCTGCTGGGCTGTGCGCTGCTGCTGTACGCGGCGCTGGGGCTGGCGGCCGTGCGGATGCAGGTGCCGCCTCGGGCCGAGCCCTGGCTGGGCCCGCTCGTGGGCGGCGCCACCGGCCTCGTCACGGCGGCCACCGGCGTCTTCGTGGTGCCGGTGGTGCCTTACCTGCAGGCGCTCGGCCTCGACCGCAACGCGCTCGTGCAGGCGATGGGCATTTCCTTCATGGTGTCCACGCTCGCGATGGCGGGCGGCCTGATCTACAGCGGCGCGCTGGGCACGGGCGAGGCCAGCGCCTCGGTGCTCGCCGTGCTGCCGGCGCTCGCCGGCATGGCGCTCGGTGGCTGGCTGCGCCAGCGCGTCAGCGAAAAGGCGTTCAAGCGCGGCTTCTTCATCGCTTTGTTTTTGCTGGGGGGACACCTCCTGTTCGCAGGCTGAAGGCTGCTGGCCGACGGCGAACACGCAGCGAGGTGCATCGGCATGGGGTATCGCGTTCCGCTTGCGGACCTCGATACCCCGCTTTTTTTGTCGCGCGGTCGGGCCGTGCAATAAGATGACGGCTCGCATCTCCCTGTCAGGCTTTCCATGTCCGATTCGCATCTCGACCTCAGTCAGGCCCCCGAGGGCCACCTCACCGAAACCCTGGAATCCAGCGAGTCCGTCTATCGCGGCCGTTTCCTGCACATCAAGAACGACATGGTGCGGTTGCCCAACGGCAACGTCGCCTCGCGCGAATACGTGGTGCATCCGGGCGCGGTCGTGATCATTCCCCTGCTCGACGACGGCCGCATTCTGCTGGAGCGCCAGTTCCGCTACCCGGTGGGCCAGGTGATGACGGAGTTTCCGGCCGGCAAGCTCGATCCGGGCGAAGACCCGCTCGCCTGCGCCAAGCGCGAGCTCTTCGAAGAGACCGGCTACACCGCCGGCGAATGGGCCAAGGCGGGCATCCTGCACCTGGCCATCGCCTACTCCACCGAGATCATCCACATCTATTTCGCCCGCGGCCTGCGTGCCGGCGAACGTCAGCTCGACGACGACGAATTCCTCGACGTGCGCAGCGCCTCGGTCGACGAGTTTCTCGCCGCCTGTCAGCGCGGTGAAGTGACCGACGCCAAGACGCTCACATGCACCCTCTGGCTGCAGAACGCGCTGAGCGGCGCGTGGTCCCTGCCGTGGCAAGCGGCCTGACGCCGCCGGCGCAAGGGAACGCCGATCCGGCGGCTCCGAGCCATCGCGTGACGCTGCAGCCGTCGGGCTGGCAGTACGACGCACCGCAGGGCCAGTCCCTGATGCGGGCCGCGCGCGCGGTCGGCATCAGGCTGCCGAGCTCCTGCCGCAACGGCACCTGCCGCGCCTGCATGTGCATGCTGGTCAGCGGCGAGGTGCGTTATGAGATCGAATGGCCCGGCGTGACGCGCGAGGAGCGCGAAGAGGGCTGGATGCTGCCCTGTGTGGCGCACGCGCAAAGCGATGTGGTGCTCGAGGTGCCCGACGCGGTGCGTATCGAGCCTGCTTCGACCGCGCCGCGCCAGCGCCTCACCGGCGCGCAGCGCTGAAGATCCGCGGTCTCAGGGCTCGATCGGCAGGCACGGCGCGCCTTTGGGCAACGGTGACGTGGTGTCGCCGAGCAAGGCCCGCGCGCCGCACGTCGAGCCGAACATGGCCGTCGAACTGTGTCCCACGCCCACGACCTGCTGCGCCTGATGCCGCGTGGCGGGCCAGTCGGTGTGCCGCTGCGCCAGCCAGGCCTCGTAGCGCCAATAGCCGGTGCCGCGCGCCCAGCGCGTGGCACCCTGGGCCTCGGCGCCGCAGGTCTTGTCGAGATACTGGTGTTCGGGATTGTTGTCGGCGCTGCCCAGCAGATAGGTCACGTTGCGCTGCAGATATCGCGCGGCGAGTTTGAGCGGATCGGTGACCGACGAGTACGGCGGCATCTGGTCCGGCCCATACTTGTACTGGGTGTAAGTGGGACAAATACCGCGCTCATAGGGGGCGAAACCGCGGCCATCGGCGCGCGGCCGCTCCGGCGTGAGGTACAGATACGACGACGGGTTGGCCACCACGTAGCGCAGGATCAGGCCCGTCTTGCGCAAGGACTCGTCGGCATCGTTGAGCACGGCGTAGCGATGCACCAGCTGAGCGCCGGCGGAGTGGCCGGCGATGACCAGCTCGCGCAGGGCGGGCAGCCGGCCCTGCGCCGTGAGCTCGCGCGCCAGATCGTCGAGCACCTGGATCGAAGTCACGGCGGGTGGGCGGTCCTTCAGGGTCATGCTGGCCGCGCCGTCTTCCCAGCTGGCGCGACGCCATGCCGGCATGCGTCCGAAGCCGGCATCGATCGCGCTGGCGAACTTGGGCGCCACGATGAGCGTGTCGTCGGCGCGTTCCGGGTTGGCGTGATAGAGCTGCGCGACCGATTCGAAGGCGCGATTGGCGTCGCGCGTGACGCCATGGACCACGATCACGACACGGCGGATGCCGCGCAGATCGTCTTCCTGGAGATTCTTGCTGGTGTAGACCGGAAACGCATAGCGTCGGCCGGGTTTGCCCAGCTCGATCGGGCGCCAGGGCGGCGTGGTGACCGGCGCGGGCACGACCGGGGCGGCGTAGGGATCATGGCCTTCGGCGGGCTGGCCGGCGAGCTGGGCGTGGGCTGGCCACGCGCAGCAGAGCGCGGCCAGCGCGGCCGTGGCGGGCCAGCACGTGCGCGGCGCGTTCAGCAATGTTCCTGGCCCAGCAGCTCGAGCAGGGCCGCGTGATCGAGGATGCGCACTTCGCGCTGGTTGATGCGGATCAGGCCCTCGCGCGCAAAGCGCGACAGCAGGCGCGAGACGGTCTCGAGCGTGAGGCCCAGGTAGTTGCCGATCTCTTCGCGGCTCATGCGCAGCACGAATTCGCTCGAGGAGTAGCCCAGGGCGGCGTAGCGTTGCGACAGGTTGAGCAGGAAGGCGGCCACGCGCTGCTCGGAGCGCATCGAGCCCAGCGTGGCGAGCATCTGATGCGAGCGCGAGATCTCGCGGCTCATCAGGCGCCGGAACTGCTGCTGCAGGCTCGGCAGATGGGTGGCCACGCGATCGATCTCGGGCAGGCGGATGACGCAGACCTCGGAGTCTTCGAGCGCGACGGCGTTGGAGACATGGCGGCCTTCGATCATGCCGTCGAAACCCACGATCTCCCCCGGCAGGTGAAAGCCGGTGATCTGCAGTTGTCCCGACGCGTCTTCGAGCTGGGTCTTGAGCGAGCCGAAGCGCACGCCATAGACCGCGTCGAGCGGGGCGTCGAGCTCGTACAGCGGCTTGCCCTTTTCGACACGCACGCGTTCCTTGACCAGGTCGTCGAGCTTTTCGACTTCGCTCGCGGCCATGCCGACGGGAATGCAGACGTGACCGAGCATGCAGCTCGAACAATGTGCGGCATCCGGCGAAATGGCAACCCGTTTTTGCATAGTGACCTCGAGGCTTGAACACCGGCTTTGAGCTAGGCCCGCCGGTTGGTGTTACGTCTGGCGCGCACGCGAGTGTGCGTACCAAATGTGTATAGCGTCGTTACATTGTAGTCCCGCTGGCGCCATCGTAGCGACTCCGGGTGTCAGCGGTGTGATGACGCGCCCGGATTATGTGTAGCGACCCTTTGGTCGCAAGGCCGGGCGCGACGCGACGCGGGGTGGTCTGCGCGCGGCTTCGCACGCGCGAGGCCGTGGGTTGTGCCGGGACGCGTCTCGCGTGTAGTGTATGCCGGGTGCAAGTCGTAGTTCGGCGCTGGACGCCCCCACGCAAATAGGGCAGTGGGTCTTGAAAACCCCACTCGCGTCCGCATATTCAGGTCATCGAGCCGGCTGATCCATCTTCGGCGTGGCTCTCTTCATAGCCAACGACCATCATGCGATTCGACAAACTTACGACCAAGTTCCAGCAAGCCCTGGCCGACGCGCAAAGCCTGGCCGCCCGTAACGACCATCCCTACATCGAGCCGCTGCACGTGCTGGCCGCTCTGCTGGGCGACGCCGACAGCGGCGCGACCAGTCTGCTGGCGCGTGCCGGCGTGGCCGTCAACCGGCTGCAGCCCGCGCTCGACCAGGCCCTCAAGAACCTGCCGCAGGTGCAGGGCAGCGATAACGTCCAGGTCGGCCGCGACCTGCAGGGCGTGTTCACGCGTACCGATAAAGAGGCGGCCCGCCGCGGCGATACCTACATCGCCAGCGAGCTGTTCCTGCTGGCGCTCGCCGACGACAAGAGCGACGCCGGCCGCATCCTGCGCGAAGCCGGCCTGCAGAAGAAGGCCCTCGAAGCCGCCATCGACGCGGTGCGTGGCGGTCAGAACGTCAACGCCGCCGAAGGCGAGTCCAACCGCGAAGCGCTGTCCAAGTACACGCTCGATCTCACCGAGCGTGCCCGCGAAGGCAAGCTCGATCCGGTGATCGGCCGCGACGACGAGATCCGCCGCACCATTCAGATTCTGCAGCGCCGCACCAAAAACAACCCGGTGCTGATCGGCGAACCCGGCGTGGGCAAGACCGCCATCGTCGAAGGGCTGGCGCAGCGTATCGTCAACGACGAGGTGCCCGAGTCCCTGCGGGGCAAGCGCGTGCTGTCGCTCGACCTGGCCGCACTGCTGGCCGGTGCCAAGTTCCGTGGCGAGTTCGAAGAGCGCCTGAAGGCGGTGCTCAAGGAGCTCGCACAGGACGACGGCCAGAACATCGTGTTCATCGATGAGCTGCACACCATGGTCGGCGCCGGCAAGGCCGAGGGCGCCATGGACGCCGGCAACATGCTCAAGCCCGCGCTGGCGCGCGGCGAGCTGCATTGCATCGGCGCGACCACGCTCGACGAATACCGCAAGTACATCGAAAAAGACGCCGCGCTCGAACGCCGCTTCCAGAAGGTGCTGGTGGGCGAGCCCGACGTCGAGTCGACGATCGCGATTCTGCGCGGCCTCCAGGAGCGCTACGAGCTGCACCACGGCGTGGACATCACCGACCCGGCCATCGTGGCCGCGGCCGAGCTGTCCAATCGCTACATCACCGACCGCTTCCTGCCCGACAAGGCCATCGACCTGATCGACGAGGCGGCCGCGCGCATCCGCATGGAAATCGATTCCAAGCCCGAGGTGATGGACCGGCTCGACCGCCGCATCATCCAGCTCAAGATCGAGCGCGAAGCCGTCAAGAAAGAAACCGACGATGCGTCGCGCCGGCGTCTGGCCGTGATCGAGGAAGAGCTCGAGAAGTTGCAGCGCGAGTACAACGACTACGAAGAGATCTGGAAAGCCGAAAAGGCCGCGGTGCAGGGCGCGCAGGCCATCAAGGAAGAGATCGACAAGGTTCGTGCCGAGATGGCCGAGCTGCAGCGCAAGGGTCAGTTCGACAAGCTCGCCGAGCTGCAATACGGCAAGCTGCCCGAGCTCGAGGCGCGCCTGTCGGCCGCCGATAGCGCCGAGCAGGCCGCCGAGAAGCAGGACACCGACAGCGGCAAGCCGCGCCTGTTGCGCACCGAGGTCGGCGCCGAAGAAATCGCCGAGGTCGTGTCACGCGCCACCGGCATTCCGGTGTCCAAGATGATGCAGGGCGAGCGCGACAAGCTGCTCAAGATGGAGGAGTTCCTGCATCGCCGCGTGGTGGGGCAGGACGAAGCCGTGCGCCTGGTCGCCGACGCGATCCGCCGCTCGCGCGCCGGCCTCGCCGATCCGTCGCGTCCGTATGGTTCGTTCCTGTTCCTGGGCCCCACCGGCGTGGGCAAGACCGAGCTCACGCGCGCGCTGGCCGAGTTCCTGTTCGACTCCGAAGAGCACCTGATCCGCATCGACATGAGCGAGTTCATGGAGAAGCATTCGGTGGCCCGCCTGATCGGCGCGCCCCCGGGCTATGTGGGTTACGAAGAAGGGGGCTACCTGACCGAAGCCGTGCGGCGCAAGCCCTACAGCGTGGTCCTGCTCGACGAGGTCGAGAAGGCGCACCCGGACGTGTTCAACGTGCTGCTGCAGGTGCTCGACGACGGCCGCCTCACCGATGGCCAGGGTCGCACCGTCGACTTCCGCAACACCGTGATCGTGATGACGTCCAACCTGGGCTCGCAGCATATCCAGACCATGGCGGGCAAGCCCTACGAAGTCATCAAGGAAGTCGTGTGGGACGAGCTCAAGCAGTCGTTCCGCCCGGAGTTCCTCAACCGGATCGACGAAGTCGTGGTGTTCCACGGGCTCGACGCGCAGCACATCGAATCGATCGCGCGCATCCAGCTCAAGCGGCTGGCCGACCGGCTCGAGAAGCAGGAGATGCGGCTGGAGGTGACCGATGCGGCGCTCGCGGAGATCGCGCGTGCGGGCTTCGACCCGGTGTTCGGCGCGCGGCCGCTCAAGCGCGCGATCCAGCAGCAGGTCGAGAACCCGGTCGCCCGGCTCATTCTCGAAGGCAAGTTCGGACCGCGCGACGTCGTGCCGGTGGATTGGCAGGACGGCAAGTTCGTGTTCACGCGCACGCTGCAGTGAATGCCGGCCTGAAATGAAATACGGCGCCCTCGGGCGCCGTATTTTTTTGCCTGACCATCGCTCATGTCTGGCCTCCGGCCGCGCCGGCGGCATCGCGCTCGGCCTGGGCGATGATGGCCTGGGCGGTCCAGCGCACCACATCGGTAATGCCCTCGAGATCGAGCTTCCAGATGTCTTTGAGCACCAGGAACACCTCGGTGCCATACAGCAGCGAGAGTGCCTGCGCCACACGTTGCAGCGCGGCGGGCTCGAGCCGGTCGGCGAGCGGCGCCAGCACATGACGCAGCGTATCGACACGGTGTCCGCGCACCAGCAGCGGCGTGGCCTGATCGCCCGCCCGTGCGGCCGCCTGCTGCTGCAGCGACACCATCAGCGCCGCGCGCAGCGGCGCTTCGTGCTCTTCGAGGCGGGGATAGGCGTAGGTGAGCAACTCGTCGACGCGCGCGCCGGCGTCGCCCGCGCGGGCCTGCCAGTCGAGCAGGGGGCCCAGGCTCTGGTCGACCACGGCGGCGATCAACGCGCTCTGGCTCGGAAAATAGCGGTACGCCGTGGCACGCGACACCTCGGCGGCTTCGGCAAGCTCGGCGACCGACGGAGTGATGCCCGCGGCCATCATCCGCTGCGCGGTGTCGAGCAGCGTGCGGCGCATGCGCGCGCGCGGGCCGTGCGGCGGTTCGCCGCTCTGAGCGGCCTGGCGGCTGGCGGGGCCGATCTGGGGGTTTTTCATGGGAGAGGCGGCGGCAGGGCGGACGCCTTCCGGTTGACCTGAGACAGGTGTCTCATTATGATTCGTTCGTCTCATTGCAGTCGCATCGCCGGCAGCGGCAGTAGTGTTGCGGGCGCTCGCGACCCAGGATATACAGAGGCGCGCGCACCTGTCAGTGTAACGCGCTCGCGGAGGAGTCATGGCAACTGATCTACGGCGCGTCTATGTCGCCGCCACATTCGACACCAAGGCCGACGAGGCCGCCTTCCTGGCGGCGCGGCTCGCGGCCGCGGATGTCCCGGTGATCACGGTGGACTTGTCGACCGGCGCCGAGGCAGCGTCCGGCGCGATCGTATCGGCCGCCGAGGTCGCCGATCACCATCCCGAGGGCCGTGCCGCGGTGTTCACCGGCGATCGCGCCAGTGCGATCGCGGCCATGACGCTCGCGTTCGAGCGCTTTCTGGTCGCCCGCGGCGACGTGGGCGCGGTGCTGGGCGTCGGCGGCTCCGGTGGCACGGCGCTGATCGCGCCCGCCATGCGGGCCATGCCGGTGGGCCTGCCCAAGCTGATGGTCTCGACCATGGCATCGGGCAACGTCGCCCCTTACGTCGGCCCCGTCGACATCGCCATGATGTATTCCGTGACCGACGTGGCCGGGCTGAACCGCATCTCGCGGCGCGTGCTTGCCAACGCGGCGGGCGCCATCGCGGGCGCCTATCGCGCGGCCCTGGAGCCGCAGGATGCAGACGGCAGGGCCGCGGTCGGCATCACGATGTTCGGCGTGACCACGCCGTGTGTGCGGGAGGTCAGCGCGTTGCTGCAATCGCACTACGACACGCTGGTGTTCCATGCCACGGGCACGGGCGGGCGCTCGATGGAAAAGCTGCTCGACAGCCATCTGCTGACCGGCGTGCTCGACCTGACGACCACCGAGGTCTGCGACATGCTGTTCGGCGGCGTACTCGCCTGCACGCCCGATCGCTTCGGCGCGGTGGCGCGGACGCGCGCGCCTTACGTGGGATCGTGCGGCGCACTGGATATGGTGAATTTCGGCCAACCCGCGACCGTGCCCGAACGCTACCGCGGCCGCCTGTTCTATCCGCATAACGCGCAGGTCACGCTGATGCGCACCACGGCCGAAGAGAACGCGCGCCAGGGCGCCTGGATCGCCGAGCGGCTGAACCAGTGCGACGGCGAGGTGCGCTTTCTGTTGCCCGAGGGCGGCGTGTCGGCGCTGGACGCGCCGGGCCAGGCCTTCTGGGACCCGGCCGCCGATGCCGCGCTGTTCGAGGCCATCGAGCGCGACTTCATCCAGACAGAACGGCGGCGCCTGATCCGGGTGCCGCACCACATCAACGATCCGCGCTTCGCCAGCATCGCGGTCGAGCATTTCCGGGCGATCGCGCCCGACTGAGGAGTTTCCGTCATGCCCCGTTTCGAACGCACTGCCTTGCTGCAGAAGTTCCAGTCCATGGTGCGCGAGCGCCGTCCCATCGTCGGCGGTGGCGCCGGCACCGGACTGTCGGCGAAGTGCGAAGAAGCCGGCGGCATCGATCTGATCGTGATCTACAACTCGGGCCGCTACCGCATGGCCGGACGCGGCTCGCTCGCGGGCCTGCTGGCCTACGGCAACGCGAACGAGATCGTGATGGACATGGCGCGCGAGGTGCTGCCCGTGGTGCGCCACACGCCGGTGCTGGCCGGCGTCAATGGCACCGATCCGTTCTGCAACTTCGACGTGTTTCTCGATGAGCTGATTCGCGCCGGCTTTTCGGGCGTGCAGAACTTCCCCACGGTGGGGCTAATCGATGGCAACTTCCGCGCCAATCTCGAAGAAACCGGCATGGGTTATGCGCTGGAGGTCGAGATGATCCGGCTGGCGCACGACAAGGGCCTGCTCACCACCCCCTATGTGTTCAACGAAGACGAGGCGCGCGCCATGACCGAGGCCGGGGCCGACATCATCGTCGCGCACATGGGGCTGACCACCGGCGGCAATATCGGGGCGTCGACCGCGCTCACGCTCGACGATTGCATCGCCCGCATCGACGCGATCGCCGAGGCCGCGCTGGCGGTGCGCGACGATGTTATCGTGCTGTGCCACGGGGGGCCGATCGCCACGCCGGCCGACGCGACGCGCGTGCTGCGCGAGTGCCGTCACTGCCATGGTTTCTATGGCGCCAGCTCGATGGAGCGGCTGCCGACCGAGACCGCGCTCACGGCCGCCACCCAGGCATTCAAGTCACTCTCGTTCTGATCCGCCACGTTGCGGCCGCGCGTGGCCCAAGCCCGTCCGCCAGGAGTTCAGCATGCAGGATCATCAGAAGCACACCGTGTTCGTCAGCGGCGTGGTGCCCGCCCCGATTGACCAGGTCTGGTCGTTGTTGCGCGATTTCAATGCGCTCTCGCAGTGGCATCCGGGCATCGCGGCCTCGCGCCTCGAAGACGAGGGCCGGGGCGACGCGCTGGGCAGCGTGCGGTATCTCGACCTGAACGGCGGCGGCTTCGTGCGCGAACGCCTGCTGGCGCTCGACGACCCGGGGTTCACGCTGCGCTACAGCATCATCGAAACCAGCCTGCCGATGCGCAACTACGTGGCGGGCGTGCGCCTTGCCCCGATCACGCTCGATCAGGCCACGCTGTTCACGTGGTGGGCCGATTTCAACGTGGCCGAGGGCGCTGACCTGGCCGGCGTGGCGCAGGCCGTGGGCGAGAACGTGTTCGCCGCCGGCATCCGCGCGATGGCCGAGCGCCTGCGCTAAGCCTTTCGTCCCACGACCTTGCAGCCCGCGGGCCACGTACGCTGTCGCACGTGGCCGCGCAGCGTCGTCATGAATGCCTGCGCCGCCGGGCTGAGCTCGCGCTCTTCGGGATGGATCAGGCAGAGCGTGCGCACCAGGGTCGGCCGCGCCAGCAGGGCATACGACAGCCCCGGCTGCAGAACGCGCTGCACGGCCAGCGCGGGCAGCAGGGCGACCCCGAGTCCGGCCAGCACCAGCGCCGCCTGCGAGGTGGTACTGGACGCTTCGTAGAAGGGCGAGGCCGCCTCGATCGGCAGATCGGCACGCGCGCGCAGCAGCGCCATGATGCCGGTCTCGTCGACCACCCCCACCAGCTTGCGGTCGGCCAGCGCCGACCAGCGCACCGTGCCGTCCTGGCCCGGCGCCAGTTGCGTGTCGTCGCTACGGTAGAGCACGCCGAAACGGTCTTCTAGCAGCGGTTCGAACACGAGCCCCGGCGCGTCGGCCCAGCGGCTGGTCAGGCCGAAGTCCACTTCGCCAGCGGCCACCTGGCGCTGGATGCGCGCGGAGTTGTCGTCGCGCAGGTACAGCCGGATACCGGGGTGACTGGCGCAGAAGCCCGCCGCCGCCGGCGCGATGAGCTCGGTGATGGCGGACGGCGCGGCCGCCACGCCGACGCGGCCGCGCTGCAGGGCGCCATAACGCACCGCGTCGTCGATCGCGCCGTCCACGTCGGCCAGCAGCCGCATCACGCGCGGCAGAAATTCCTGCCCGAGCGGAGTGAGCAGCACACGGCGGCTGGTGCGCGAGAACAGATTGGCGCCGAGTGCCGTCTCCAGCTGACGGATCAGGGTGGTGACCGACGATTGCGTCTGGAACAGGCGGCTTGCCGCGTGCGTGAAGCTGCTCTCCTGGGCCACCGCCACGAAGGCGTTCAGGTGTTTGAGCGTGACGTGCTTGGGAAGGCGAGCCATTTCAAAATGCGATCAATGGATTAAGTAAAACAATTTTTGCAGATGGATCCTGGCGTGGATACTAGGCGGATCACTGACTCGCCGTGCTTTGCGCCATGACCAATACGTTTGCCGACTCCGAAGTGCTCGACCTCAAGATCGAGGGTGGCTGGGTGATCGATGGCTCGGGCGCGCCGCGCGTGCGGGCCGATGTCGGCATCGTGGCCGACCGCATCGTGGCGGTGGGCGATCTGTCGCAACGAGCCGCGCGCCGGACGCTGGACGCCGCCGGCCGGGTGGTGGCGCCGGGCTTCATCGACACGCATGGCCACGACGACCTGATGTTCGTCGAGAAGCCGGGTCTCGAATGGAAAACCAGCCAGGGCATCACCACGGTGGTGGTCGGCAACTGCGGGGTGAGCGGCGCGCCCGCGCCCCGGCCGGGCAACACCGCCGCCGCGCTCGCGCTGCTGGGCGAGACGCCGCTCTTCGACGACATGGCCGCTTACCTGGCCGAGCTGGCGCGCCAGCGCCCGATGATCAATGTGGCCGCGCTCGTGGGCCATGCCAACTTGCGTCTGGCCGTCATGGACGATGCGCGGGCCCAGCCGACGCCGGCCGAGCAGGCGCGCATGGAGGCCCTGCTGCGCGAGTCGCTCGAGGCGGGCGCCGTGGGCTTCAGCACCGGCCTGGCCTACGATCCGGGCGGGCAGGCCGGCGAGCAGGAGCTGCGGGGGCTGGCGCGCGTCGCCGCCGAACTGAACCGCCTGCACACCAGTCACATCCGCAATGAGGCGGATCGCGTCGAAGAGGCGGTCGAAGAGGTGCTGGCGATCGGGCGCGACACCGGCTGCGCCACCGTGCTCTCGCATCACAAATGCATGATGCCGGCCAACTGGGGCAAGAGCGCCGCGACGCTCGCCAACATCGACCGCGCCCGCGCGGCGGGCGTGGACGTCGCGCTCGACATGTATCCCTACCCCGGCAGCTCCACCATCCTCATCCCCGAGCGCGCGGACACGATCGACGAGATCCGCATCACGTGGTCCACCCCGCACCCCGAATGCAATGGCCGCGACCTGGCCGACATCGCGCGCGAGTGGGGCTGCGACAAGGTCAGCGCCGCGCGGCGCCTGCTGCCGGCGGGCGCGATCTATTTTGCGATGGACGAGAGCGAGGTGCGGCGCATCTTCCAGCACCCCTGCTGCATGGTCGGCTCCGATGGACTGCCCAACGACGCGCGGCCCCATCCGCGTCTGTGGGGATCGTTCACGCGGGTGCTGGGCCGGTTCGTGCGCGAGGCCGAGCTGATGTCGCTGGAAGCGGCCATCGCCAAGATGACGTCGTTGCCGGCCCGCGTCTTCGGCCTGCGTGACCGGGGCGAGTTGCGCGTGGGCGCGCTGGCCGACGTGGTGGTGTTCGATCCCGCCACCGTGATCGACGAGGCCACCTGGGATCAGCCCACGTTGGCCTCGATCGGCATCGACGCCGTGCTCGTCAACGGCGCCCAGGTATTTCCGGCCGGCGCGAGCGGCGACCGGCCCGGCCGCGTGTTGCGGCGCGACCCCCAAGCCGGCGCTCACTGACCGGCATTCAACAGGAGAGAGACCGACATGAAAGCGTTCAACGCGATTGCCCTGGGCCTGGCCCTCTGTAGCCCCTGGGCCGCGGCCCAAGCCGATTTTCCGGACCGCCCGATCACGCTGATCGTGCCGTTCCCGGCGGGTGGCCCGACCGACATCGTGGGCCGCGTCGCCGCCGCCAAGGCCGGCGAGATCCTGGGCCAGCAGGTGGTGGTGGAAAACCGCACCGGGGCTTCCGGCACGATCGGCATGGCCGCCACGGCGCGCGCCAAGCCCGATGGCTACACCATCGGCCTGGCCACCGTGAGCACCCACGGCACCGCGCCGCACCTGTTTCCCAAGCTGGCTTACGACCCGGTGCGCGACTTCACGCCCATCAGCAATCTGGTCACCAGCCCCAACATCCTCGCCGTGAACCCCTCGCATCCCGCGCGCGACCTCGCCGGGTTCGTCGCCCACGTGCGCGCCAATCCGGGCAAGGAGGGTTACGCGAATGCCGGCGCCGGCGGTGTCAACGACCTGGGCATGATCTGGTTCCTGCAGCTGATCGACGGCAAGATGAATAGCATCTCGTATCGCGGTTCGGCGCCGGCGCTCACCGACACGGTGGCCGGCGTGGTGCCGGTCATCTTCGACAACTTTCCGTCGACGCTTCCGTACGTGAAGAGCGGCCACCTGCGTGCCCTGGCGATCACCGGCACGGCGCGCAACGCCCGCCTGCCGGATCTGCCGACCTTCGCGGAGCAGGGCTACAAAGACTACGACGTGACCGCCTGGTACGGCGTGGTGGCGCCGGCCGGCGTGCCCGACGCGGTGCGCGACAAGCTGGCGGCCGCCTTCGCGCAGGCGGTACGCGACCCCGCCACCGCGGCCAAGATGGAAGAGACGGGCGCCTTCCCGCTCGGCAATACGCCGCAGGAGTTCGCCCGTCAGATCGAAACCGAACGAGACCGCTGGAAGGTGGTGATCGACAAGGCGGGGATCAAGCTGCAATAAGGCCGTTCATGGCGCTGTGAGGGCGGGCGGCATAAGATGCACGCTGCAAGCCGGGCCGGCAGTCGGCCCGGCCGTTCTCGAGGATGACGCGCGCCATGCTGACAGCGGTCAATTTTCTTGCCGTGGGCTGCGGCGCCACGCTGGGTGCCTGGCTGCGCTGGATGCTGGGCCTGCGCCTGAATGCCGCGGGCTGGCCTTGGGGCACGCTGGCCGCCAATCTCGGCGGCGGCTATCTGATCGGCCTCGTGCTGGGCCTGATCGCCGCGCATCCCGAATGGCCTGCCTGGGTGCGCCTCGCGGCCGTCACGGGTTTTCTGGGCGGCCTCACCACCTTCTCGACCTTCTCGGCCGAAACGGTCGACATGATCGAACGCGGCGCCTACGCCACCGCGCTGGGCTACGCCGCCCTGAGCCTGTGCGGCTCGCTGCTGCTCACCGCCGCCGGTCTCGCGACCGCGCACGCCTTACGCTAGGGGCTATCCATCGTTGATAAGTCCGGCACGCTCGCGGGTCGCCGCGCCCATGGCCAAAATGTCAGATTTAAGATGTAAAATCTGACATCAATCTGGTTTGCGGTGGCCCTCATGACATCTTTACCTCAAGCGATTCTGCAATTCGCACAGTCTCTCCCTGAGGGCGGAACTGTCACGCCCCGCGATTTTCTACATCTGGGCTCTCGTGCCGCCGTGGACCAGGCTTTCTCCCGCCTCACGCGTTCTGGCGTGCTGTTGCGTCTGGGGCGCGGGGTGTATGCGGCGCCGGTGGCCTCGCCCTTTGGCAAGCGGGCTCCCGCAGCCGAAAAGGTCATTCGCGCCCTCGAGGAAACCACGGGCGAAGCCATCGTTGCTCACGGTGCGGCCGAGGCCAATCGTCTGGGGCTCACCTCGCAGATGCCCGTACGCAGGGTGTTCTTGTCCTCCGGGCCCCCTCGTCGGCTGCTGTTCGGCAAAAATCCGGTGCAAATCGAGCACATCGCACCCGCCAGCTTTCTGCTGGGCCGCACGGAAGAAGCCGCGGCGGCACGCGCGCTCGCATGGTTGGGCCCGGCGGTCGCGGCGCAGGCCCTGCGCAAGCTGCATCAACAGTTGGCCCCGCAGGCGTGGCAGGCATTGACTCGAGCACGCCGACGGTTGCCTGCCTGGATGGCTGAAGCCATCGGGCAGGAAATGCACGTTGGCTGATTCCTTTCTCGGGCAGCCTGTCCACACCAGGCGAGAAGCCCTGCTATATGCCAGCGAACAGCTTGGCCGCCTCCCGGATCTGCTCGAAAAAGACCTCTGGGTGGAGTGGGCGCTCGAGGTTATTTACTCCGGGCCATTGGCCGGCGGCCTGACCTTCAAGGGGGGAACTTCGCTGTCCAAGGCCTACCAAATCATCGACCGATTCTCCGAGGATCTGGACCTCACTTGCGACATACGCAGGATGCTTCCGGAGCACGCGGCAGAGTCCGGCCTTCCTTCATCGGCCGCCCAGGAGAAAAAATGGCGCGGGCTGATCGACGTTCGGCTGCCTGACTGGATCGCAAACACCTTCGTTCCGGGAGTATCCGCAGCACTGGTCGCGCAGGGATTGGCCGCTCGCCTGAACCACGCGGCTCCGGATCAGGTGGAACTGCACTACCCGAGCGCGCTGGACACCGCCGAGAGGTCCTATGTTCGGCCCACGGTCTTGTTCGAGTTTGGTGCCCGTGCAACGGGCGAACCTCATGGGCCCATGCCGGTAAGCAGCGACATCGCTAGTGTCTCTGCACTCTCCGACGCGTTCGAGCTGCCGCATGCAACGCCAGTCGTCATGGGTCTGAGCCGAACTTTCTGGGAAAAGGCAACGGCGGCCCATGTGTACTGCATGCAGCAACGATTGCGTGCGGAGCGCTTCGCGCGACACTGGTATGACCTGGCCGCCATGTTCGGAAGCGTCAATGGTACGTCGATGATCAGGGATCGGAATGTTGCCGACATGGTCGCCGCGCATAAGTCGTGGTTCTTCAAGCATAACGATGCCGGCGGCAATCGAATCGATTACTGGCAGGCCGTGCGGGGAGCGCTCGTGCTTGTGCCCCAGGGCGCTGCGCTTGGCGCGCTACACGACGACTACCTTCGTATGCTCGATGCAGGCCTGCTGCCCGAGGGGGCGCCCGCTTTCGATCAAGTGTTGTCGACATGCGCGCTCATCGAGGCCGCGGCCAATGGCGCGGCGCCATCGCCCTGAGCCTGTGCGGCTCGCTACTGCTCACCGCCGCCGGTCTCGCGACCGCGCACGCCTTACGCTGACGCGCTTCAGCGGCCGAGCAGCACGCGGGCCGCGGCTAGGCCGCTGCGCACGGCGCCTTCGAGCACGCCGGGATAGCCCGTGTCGGTCCAGTCACCCGCCAGCGCCAGCGAGCGCCAGGGCGTGGTGTTGAGCGGGCGTGCCAGGCCGGGCACTGCGGCGAAGGTGGCGCGCTTTTCGACAAACAACTCGGCGCGCTCGATCGCGGGCAGCGGCTGCAGGCGGGCAGGGTGGTGCGCGGCCTGCTGCGTGACCTGTTCGACCAGCGCGGCGATGGCGGTGTCGCGGTCGGCGTCGACCAGCGCGCGCGCGGCGCTGGCCACGATGGCGAGTTCGCCCCGCTGGCTGTGGCCGGTGAGGCGGGCGCGGTCGAACAGCCATTGGCCGTGATGGCCGCGGGCCGCGTCTTCGCGCAGCAGCATCATGGGCTCGGGCAGCGACCACGGCGCGGCGAGGCGCAGGTTGAGCGTGGCGATGGGTTCGTACTGAAAGGCCTGCAGCGCGCGCAGCAGGCCTTGCGAGCCGGCACCGCGCAGCGCCGGCCCCAGCAGGCGGGCGGCCGCCGATGGCGGCACGGCCAGCACGGCGCAATCGAATTGCTCGCCGTGGATCTCCACGCCTTGATCGGTCGGCGTCATCTGGCGCACGGTGCTGCCGTAGCGCATCGTGGCGCGCAGCGCGACGAGGTCGGGCCAGAGCGCCGACAGGTCCACGCAGGGCAGCAGCATGTCGCTGTTGCGCCGGTCGCCCGTGAGCGAGTCGCGCAGCACATGCGCGAACAGGCTGGCGCTCGCGGTGGCCAGCGGCGTGTTGAGCGCGGCCAGACAGAGCGGTTCCCAGAGGTTGCGCACCAGTCCGTCGGGCTGCTCGTACTGCGCCAGCAGCGTCGTCACGGTCCAGTCGCGCGGCGGTTGCCAGGCGCGTTGTTCCAGCCCCCGCATCAGCCGGATGGCGGCGAAGCGCTCGCGCCACGACAGGCCACGCGCGGTGATGAGCGCGGCGGCCGCATGCCAGGGCGCGGGCAGCGGCGGGGCCGACAGCCGGAAACGGCCATCCAGGCTCGCGAGGCGCAACGGCCGGCGCATCAGCAGCGCGTCGGGATTGCGCCCGAGGCGGCGCATCAGCGCGAGGGTTTCACGGTAGGCGCCCAGCAGGATGTGCTGGCCATTGTCGAGGTCGGCGGCGAAGCCGGGATGTACGACGCGGCGCGCGCGGCCACCGGGCGTGCGGCCCGCTTCGAACACCGTGACCTGCGCATCGGCGGCGCGCAGCGTGGCGCAGGCTGCCAGCCCGGCCCAGCCGGCGCCGATGACCGCTGCCTTCATTGGCCCGCGCCGGGACGGCCGAGACGGCGCACGAGACCGCGCCCGCCACTCACCCAGGTCTTCCAGGCGAGCCAGAGCTTGCGCAGCGGCGTGAGCGAAATGCGCTGATGCAGCACCTGCCAGTCGTCGCGCTCGATCTCTTCGAGCAGGGCGTGGTAGATCGCCGCCATCATCAGTCCGGGGCGCTGCGCGCGGATGTCGGCATCCGGCAGCGCCTGCATGGCTTCGCGGTAGAGCTCGCGGGTGCGCTGGGCCTGGAAGGCCATCAGCGCGGAAAAGCGTTCGGAATACACGCCGTTCAGAATGTCGCTCGCCTTGACCTCGAACTGCTGCAGCTCGTTGACCGGCAGATAGATGCGGCCACGGCGCGCGTCGTCACCGACATCGCGCACGATGTTGGTCATCTGGAATGCGAGCCCCAGCTTGGAGGCGTACTCGAGCGTGCGCGGATCGGTGTAGCCGAAGATGCCGGCCGACATCTCGCCGACGACCCCGGCCACGTGCCAACAGTATTTGCGCAGGCCGGGCCAGTCGAGATAGCGTGTCTGGTCCAGGTCCATTTCCATGCCGTCGATCACGGCCAGCAGGCGCTCGCGCGTGATGCCGTAGTCGGGCAGATGCGGCGCCAGCGCGCGCGTGACCGGATGTTCGGGCTTGCCGTCGAACATCGCGTCGATCTGCGTGCGCCACCACGCCAGCTTGACGCGGGCCAGCGACGGGTCGGTGCATTCGTCGACCACGTCGTCGACCTCGCGGCAGAACGCGTACAGCGCCGTGATCGCGCGGCGCCGGGGCACGGGCAGGAACAGGAAGGCGTAGTAGAAACTCGAGCCGCTTTTGGCGGCCTTGTCCTGGCAGTATTCGTCAGGGGTCATATCAAGTCAGGGAGCGCCACAGCATGAGGGCCCAATCTTTGGCGCCCAGTACGGGGCGATTCATGAATACGTCGTAGTTGGCGTGTTCGATGCGTTGCAGGATGCGCAATCCGCCCTGAACCACCAGCCTCAGTTCGAGGCCGATGCGCCCGGGCAGCCGGCGCGGCAGCGCAGCGCCAGAGTGTAGCAGTGCGCGCGTGCGCTCGACCTCGAAGGCCATCAGCTGGCGCCACGCGGGCGTGAGACGGCAGACCGCGATGTCTTCGTCGCTCACGCCGAAACGGTCCAGGTCTTCCTGGGGCAGGTAGACGCGCGCCTTGCGCCAGTCGACCCGTACATCCTGCCAGAAGTTGACCAGTTGCAGCCCGGTGCAGATGGCGTCGGCGTCGCGCAGGTTGGCCTGGTCGGCCGCGCCATAGAGATGCAGCATCAGTCTGCCCACCGGGTTGGCCGACCGGCTGCAGTAGTCGAGGAGGGTGGCGTAATCGGCGTAGCGCGTGGTGGTCACGTCCTGCTCGAAGGCCGACAGCAGGTCGAAGAACGGCGTGATCGGCAACTGATGGCGCGCGATGGTGGCCGCCAGTGGATCGAAGATGGGCGCCAGCGCGGGGTCCCCGGGCACCCGGGTGGCCGGTTCGGCGCCGATGCGATGCAGTTCGGCCCGATAGGCCTGCAGGGCGCGCAGACGCTCGTCGGGCGCGGCGTCGCCCTCGTCGGCCAGGTCGTCGGCATGGCGGGCGTAGCGGTAGATGTCGCGCACGGCCGGCCGCAAGCGGCGCGGCAGCAGCAGCGAGGCCACGGGAAAGTTCTCGTAGTGGTCGACGGCCATATACCTTGTGTAGCGGCGGTGCGCGGGCCCATCCCGCGCAGGCCCCGTATTTTAGTGGCTGCCCGGGGCGCGGCGGGTGTCCGGATGTCAGCGATCAGTTAGACTAGGCGGCTTGAAGGAAAATCCTCATGCCGCGTCCGATCTCCGTCTCGATAGCTCCTGCCGCCCTGCGGCATAACCTGTCCGTGGTGCGCGAGCACCTCGATCGCACGGCGGAGCGCGCGGGCGGCACGCCCGCCTCGATCTGGGCCGTGATCAAGGCCAACGCCTACGGCCACGGCATCGAGCAGGCAGTGTCCGGCTTTTCCGATGCGCAGGGTCTGGCCATGCTCGATCTGCAGGAGGCCGTGCGCTGCCGCGAGGCCGGCTGGGGTGGTCCGATCCTGCTGCTCGAGGGCTTTTTCGAGCCCGACGACCTCGATATCGTCGACCGCTACCACCTCACCACTTCCGTGCACAATCGCGAGCAGCTCGACATGCTCGCGCATGCGAAGCTGTCGCGGCGGGTCGACATCATGCTCAAGCTCAACACCGGCATGAACCGCCTGGGCTTCAGCGCCCATTCGTACGGCCCCGCGCATGCCCGCGCGCTGCAGCTTCAAGAGCGCGGCCAGCTCGGCACCGTCGGCAAAATGACGCACTTTGCCTGCGCCGACGGCGAGCAGGGCGTCGCCGCGCAGATGAACGTCTTCAACGCCAACACGCAGGGCCTGGCGGCGGGGCCGGTCAGCGTCTGCAACTCGGCCGCCACGCTGCGCTACGCGGAGATCGCGGTGGGCGACGCGCAGACCACCCACTGGGTGCGCCCGGGCATCTGCCTGTACGGCGCCTCGCCGTTCGCGGATGCCGACGCCGCGAGCTTCGGCCTGCGCCCGGCCATGACGCTGCGTTCCGAGCTGCTGTCCGTGCAGGAGATTCCCGCCGGCGCCGCCGTGGGCTATGGCGCCACTTTCACCGCGCCCGCGCCGATGCGCATCGGGGTGGTGGCGTGCGGCTATGCCGACGGCTATCCCCGCCATGCCGGCACCGGCACGCCGGTCACGGTCGGCGGCGTGACCACGCGTCTGGTCGGCCGCGTGTCGATGGACATGCTGATGGTAGATCTCGATCCGGTGCCGGGCGCCGCCTTCGGCACGCCTGTCGTGCTGTGGGGCGAGGGCGGCCCGAGCGTCGACGAGGTCGCCACGCATGCCGGCACCATCGGCTACGAGCTGCTGTGCGCCGTCGCGCCGCGGGTGCCGCGTTTCGTGGTCTGACCGGCGCGTTTCGAGTCCGCCATTACGAGCCTGCGGTTTCAGTCCTGGCTTTTGCCGGCCGTCGGGGCCGACGCGGCCGTGTCCCGTACGTGGACACCCGGATAGCGGCGGACGGCAACGCAAGTTACAAGACAGCGCGCCCCGGCTTGGTGTCTACTAGGCGAATCCGCCCTCACGGGGCGGCCGAACGAACCGTGGCAGCGTGGGCAGCCACGGCAATAATTTAGCGAGGTTTCGATCCATGAAGGACAAATGTGTGCTCGTGACGGGCGCAACCAAGGGCATCGGCTGGGCGCTGTCGCAGCGGTTGACGGACCTGGGCTGTCACGTGGTCGGAATCGCGCGCAATACCACCGATGTGGACTTCCCCGGTTATCTCTACGCCTGTGATCTTTCCGACGCCGGCCGCACCGAAGAGGTGTTGCGCGAGATCCGTGAAAAATTCCCGGTCGACGCCGTCGTCAACAACGTCGGCGTGGTGTCGCCGCAGGCCTTGGGCGAGATCGACCTCGCCACGCTTTACACCGTGCTCGACCTGAACGTGCGCGTCGCGGTGCAGGTCACGCAGGCCTTCATCGAATCCATGAAGGCGCGCCGCGCGGGCCGGATCGTCAACGTCTGCAGCCGTGCCGTCCAGGGCTCGCTGCACCGGACCGCCTACTCCGCGGCCAAGAGCGCGCTGGTGGGCTGCACCCGCACCTGGGCGCTCGAGCTCGCCGAATACGGCATCACGGCCAACGCCGTGGCGCCGGGCCCGATCGAGACCGAGCTGTTCCGCGCCAACCACCCGGCCGGCAGCGATGCCGAAAAGCGCGCGCTGGCCTCGATCCCGATGAAGCGTCTGGGTTCGCCCGCGGATGTCGCGGCCGCCATCGCATTCCTCCTGTCCGACGACGCGGGCTACATCACCGGCCAGGTCATCGGCGTGGACGGCGGCGGCGCGCTGGGCGGACGCTGATCTTTTTTGTCGCCGGGCCGCCCCAAGACAAAAAGCGCCCCCTCGGGGGGCAGCAAGCCGCAGGCGCGGCGTGGGGGCATTTCATACCCATGCAACAAGGCCGCTGGAGCGATCCGGCGGCCTTGTTTTTTGTGCTTGGCGGGCGCGGGCGTCAGGCGACGGCCTCGGCCCGTGTGGCTCAGTAGGGTCCCTGCGTGCGGGCGGTTGCCGCGGCGCCCGGCTTGAACCGTTGCACCAGTTGCTCGCTGGCACGCGCCAGCAGCGAAGCATCGGCGCCCACGGCCACGAACGTGGCGCCCAGATCCAGAAAATGCTGCGCGCGGGCCGGATCGCCGTGCAGGATGCCGGCCGCCCGGCCCGTGGCCACGATGCGTTCGATCGTGCGGTCCAGGGTGGCAAGCATCTCGGGGTGATCGGGTTCGCTCAGATAACCCATGCTGGCCGACAGATCGGCCGGCCCGATGAACAGACCGTCCACGCCCTCGACGGCCGCGATGGACTCGAGCGCTTCCAGTCCTTGCGGCGTCTCGATCTGGACCAGCACGCAGATCTCCTCGTTGGCGCGGGCCAGGTAATCGGGCACCCGATTCCAGCGGGCCGCGCGTGCGAGCGCGCTGCCGACGCCACGGATACCCTGAGGCGGATAGCGCACCGCCGCCACCGCGCGCGCCGCTTCTTCGGCGGACTGCACCATCGGAATCAGCACGGTCTGCGCGCCGATGTCGAGGATGCGCTTGAGTTCGACGGGATCATTGCTGCCCGGACGCACGACCGGCATGACCGGGTAGGGCGCCACGGCCTGCAACTGCGACAACATGGTCTGCAGCGTGTTGGGCGAATGCTCGCCGTCGATGACGAGCCAGTCGAAGCCCGCGCCGGCGCAGATTTCAGCGGTGTACGGATGAGCGAGACCGGCCCACAAACCGATCTGGGGCTGGCGGGCGGCCAGCGCGCGTTTGAAATGGTTGGTCAGCAGGTCCATGAGCGATCAGGGAGAGGGTCGAGGGGCGGTGCCCGGATCGGCCGGCGTCGTGCCGTCCGGCGACGGCGTCGCGGCGGGAGACGTCGTGCCTGGCGCGGCGCTGTCAGGCTGCGCGGCGGGCTGCGGCGCGGGTGGGGGCGGCAGGGGCGACGGCGCCGCCGGCACGGTTTCGGCGGCGGGCAACAGCGCGACCAAATCCGGCGGCAACTCGATCTCGGGTTCGTCGTCGTGCAGCGAGTGCAGTTGCGCGAGCGCGTTGTTGCGCTGGTTGTTGCGCAACAGCGCGCGGATGTACTCGATGCGCGAGGTGGCGTCCGGGCCGGCGGGCGGCTTTACGGTGTGATTGGGATTGGCAGCGAGTTGCGCCTTCGCGCCTTCGGCGGCGCGCTCCGCCGGCAGGGCGCTGCCGGGCAGCGGCTCGCCGCTGAAGGACTGTTCCGACCGGCGCGCGGCCTCGCCGACTTCCGCCATCCGCGGCGCGCCGCGCTCGGTGGGGGCCGGCGCGACGTTGGCGTCGGAGGACGACGGCGCCTGCGCGCTCGCCGACGTTTCGCCCGCGGCCGTTCCGCCAGCCGGGGCAGGGGCAGGGGGGGCTGCGGCAGCCGGCGCTGCGGGAGCGGGAGCTTCAGCGGAGGGTGTGCCGGCAGCCGGCGCTGCGGCAGCCGGCGCTTCGGCCGCCGGTGCCGATGCGAGCGGCGCCGCGGCGCGCGGCGCGGGCCGGGCCATGCGGGCGCGCGAACCTTCGAGCGCCGACGCGGATTCCGCCGAGGGTTCGGGGCTGGGCACGGCCGGCACGGCAGGCGCTGCGTCCGGCGCGGCGCCGGGGGCGGCGGGCGGCGGCGGTGGCGGTGGCGCGGCCGTGCCGCCCGGCGCCGTCAGGGTCGAGGGCAGGGCCGGCGCCGGGGCGGGCGCATAGGTGCCCAGCGGCGGCGGCGTTGCCAGCTGCGTGTCGATCTCGGGTTGCGGCGCCTCTTCATCCACGGCGGCCGTTTCGTCGGACTCGCTGTCGAGCGTGGGCGTGTTGGCCAGATCGCTGTAGTCGGTGAGGAACAGCAGGGCGCACACGGCCAGCACCGACGCCGCCACGCCCCAACCGGGATGCCAGGTGCCGTGCGGACGCCGGCCACGCCGATCCGACGCGGCGGCGCTCGCCGCCTGCCCGCGAATCGCCGAATCGAGCTGGGCGGACGGTTCGACGGGCGGCAGATGGCGGTAAAGGCCGCGCAGGTCGCGATCTTCGGTGTCGTCGTCGGGCGACATATGAGGGCTCATGCGCCTAGCTCCTCGCGAATCCGGCGTGTGGCGTAACGCAGACGCGACCGCACGGTCTCGCGCGGCGCCTCGGTGATGGCAGCGATCTCGTCCACACTCGAATCATGCTCCAGTTTCAAAAGCAGGGTAAGACGTTGATCGGGGGGCAACGCTTCGATCGCGCGCTGCAGGCGGCGACGCAACTGGAATTGCGACAGCTGCTGGTCGGGCTGTTCGTGTTCCGACGCCCTGAGTTGGTGCAGCGTGTCGTCATCGCTCACCGTCGTGCCGGCACGCGCCTGGCGGCGATAGGCGTCGATCAAGAGATTATGCGCGATCTGTAGAAGCCAGGTGGAAAATCGCGTGGATTCCTGGGGACGGTATCGCCCCCGGGCATCGATCACGCGGCTCCAGGTTTCCTGGAACAGATCGTCGACCTGCTCCCGATGGCGGGCGCCACGCGCGATATAGCGGTACAAGCCGGCGCGATGGCGCGCATACAACACGTCGAAGGCGGCCATGTCGCCCTCGGTGCCGTAGGCCATCATCAACGCTTCGTCTTCCGCGCGCGCATAGTCCATGGCGGCGAAGTGTATCGCCCCCGCGCCCGCCGCGCATCCCGGGGCGGCGGGAATCTCGGCGGGCAGCGGGGCGGCCAACGTGTTCATCGCGAGACGGCGTTCAGCGCTGGACCGGCACGCCCAGACTGCCGGCGACATCGACCAGATCGGCCAGCGCCGTCTGACCGGCGTTGGGGCGGTGCTGGCGGATCAGGGCGGCCATATCGGCGGGGGCGTAGCCGGCGAGATACTTGCCCCCGCGCAGCCATTGTGCGAAGGCGCCGGCGGCGGCCGCCTGGCTCAGGCGATCGGACGGCGCGGCGTCGGCGCGCGTCGATACCGGCCGCGACACGAGGTGGCTCGGGCCCCCTTCGGGCTTCTGGTAGCGCACCTTCACCATGGCCAACTCATTCGCGCCGGCGCTCGAATCGGCAGCGGCCTTTTTGTCGCCGTAACGCAGCGGATCCACGCTGGGCGCATCGGACCCGACGGGAGTGATCTCGAACAGCGCGGTCACGCTGGCTCCCGCGCCGATCTCGCCGGCATCGACCTGATCGTTGTTGAAGTCTTCGCTCGCGAGCGCGCGCTTCTCGTAGCCGATCAGGCGGTACTCCGCGACATAGGCCGGATTGAACTCCACCTGCACCTTGGCGTCCTTGGCAATCGTGTAGAGCGTGGCGCCGATCTGGTTGACCAGCACGCGCCGCGCTTCCTGCAGGTTGTCCAGATAGTGGTAGCTGCCGTTGCCGCTGTTGGCCAGTTGCTGGGCCAGGGCTTCGTTGAAGTTGCCCGAACCTACGCCCAGCGTCGTCAGGCCGATGCCGCGCTTGCGCTGCACCGAGATGCGTTCTTTCAGCGCATCGATGTCGGTCGTGTCGACGTTGAAGTCGCCATCGCTGGCGAGCAGGATGCGGTTCACGCCCTTATCGATGAAGCCGCGGGCCGCCTCGTTGTAGGCCAGCTCCAGACCGGCCGAGCCGTTGGTGGAGCCCGCCGCGCGCAAGGCGTCGATGGCCGCCAGGATCTCGGCTTTCTTGTCGCCTGCCGTCGAGGGCAGGGCCACGCCCGCCGATCCCGCGTACGTCACGATGGCGACGCGATCCTGTGGCCGCAACTGACCCACCAGCTGCCGCATGGCGGCCTGGATCAGCGGCAGCCGGTCGGGGCCGGCCATCGAACCCGACGTGTCGACCAGCAGCACGAGGTTGGCCGGCGGCAGCGTGCTCGGCTCGGCCTGCCAGCCCTGGATGCCGACCAGCAGCAACTGCCGTTTCGGGTTCCACGGCGAGGGCGCGAGCTCGGTCGTGACCGAGAAGGGCACGTCGCGGTTCGAGGGCGGCGTGTAGCCGTAGTCGAAATAGTTGATGAACTCCTCCGCACGGACCGCATCCGTGGGCGGCAGCTTGCCCATCGACAGCATGCGGCGCACGTGGGTATACGAGCCGGTGTCGACGTCCACGCCGAAGGTCGCCAGCGGCGCCTCCCGGGTGATGCGCACGGGATTCTCGGTGTACTTGCTGTAGCGGTCCCGGCTCTCCTGGGCGGCGGGCGGCGAGTAAGAGGCGGGAGCGGGTACCATGCGGCGCACGGTGGCGGCGGCGTACGGCTCGCTCGCGGGCGTTATCGCGGGCTGCGGGTGCGGCGGGGGCGGCGGCGCGTTCAGGGTGCTGGCGTCGACCCGCGCCTGCGACTCCTGTTGCCGCGTTGCCGGGCTGGCGGCGTCGCTGCCCGGGGCGGCGCTCGCAGCGGCGCCCGACGCGGTCGTGCCGGGAGCGCTGCGAACCTGACCGTCGGTGTCGCGGGAGGGCGTGCAGGCGGCCAGCAGGGCCAGCGAGGTGAAGACGCAGATCAGGCGCGGCATGAAGCGGGCGGCGCGGCGGTTCGGGTGGCTCATGGCGGACATCCTCGTGTGGGGTGATGTACGGTGAAACGCCCGCCGCGCGACATCGGGGTTAAAAGCCGCCCGGCTTTAGTGCAAAAGAATGTATCCGCCGGCCGGCCGGGTGTGTCGGGCGCGCGCCGGGCCGGCCCGGTCCAGGCGCCGGGCTTCCCGGTACACTCTCGCCCATGGCCAAATCCAGAACCGTCTACGTCTGCACCGAGTGCGGCGGCACCAGCCTCAAATGGCAGGGCAAATGCCCGCATTGTTCCGCCTGGAACACCCTCGAAGAAACGGTCGAGTCGCCGGCCAGCCAGGCCGCGGCGAGCCACCGTTATGCACCGCTGGCCAATTCCAGTCCGGTGCGCAGCCTTGCCGAAATCGAGGCCCGCGAAACGCCGCGTCAACCCACCGGGCTCGAAGAGTTCGACCGGGTGCTGGGCGGCGGTCTCGTGGCCGGGGCGGTGGTGCTGATCGGCGGCGATCCGGGGATCGGCAAGTCCACCCTGTTGCTACAGGCGCTCGCGTCCCTGTCCGCCACCACGCCGGTGCTTTATGTCACCGGCGAAGAGTCGGCCGAGCAAGTGGCGCTGCGCGCCCGGCGGCTGGGCCTGCAGACGGGCGAGGTCAATCTGCTCGCCGAGATCCGGCTCGAGGCGATTCAGGCGGCGGTGTCCGAGCAGAAGCCGGCCGTGGCCGTGATCGATTCCATCCAGACCCTCTACAGCGGCGAGCTGACCGCGGCGCCGGGCTCGGTGTCGCAGGTGCGCGAATGCGCCGCCCAGCTCACCCGCCTGGCCAAGCAGACCGGCATCGCGATCGTCATGATCGGCCACGTCACGAAAGATGGCGCGCTGGCCGGGCCGCGCGTGCTCGAGCACATCGTCGACACCGTCCTGTATTTCGAGGGCGATACCCATTCCTCGTTCCGGCTGGTGCGCGCCTTCAAGAACCGCTTCGGTGCGGTCAACGAGCTTGGCGTGTTCGCCATGACCGACCGCGGGCTGCGCGGCGTCGCGAATCCGTCCGCGCTGTTTCTGTCGCAACACCAGAGCCAGGTGGCCGGTTCGTGCGTGATGGCCACGCAGGAGGGCACGCGCCCGCTGCTGGTCGAGATCCAGGCGTTGGTCGATGCCTCGCATGCCCCCAATCCCAAGCGCCTCACCGTGGGCCTCGAGAGCAACCGGCTGGCGATGCTGCTCGCGGTGTTGCATCGTCACGCCGGTGTGTCGACGTTCGACCAGGACGTCTTCGTCAACGCCGTGGGCGGCGTACGCATCACCGAGCCCGCGGCCGACCTGCCCGTGTTGCTGGCCATCATGTCGTCGTTGCGCGATCGGCCGCTGCCCAAGGGGCTGATCGCGTTCGGCGAGATCGGCCTGGCGGGCGAGATCCGGCCCGCGCCGCGCGGCCAGGAGCGCCTGCGCGAAGCCGCGAAGCTGGGCTTCAGCGTGGCGCTGATCCCCAAGGCCAACGCCCCGCGCCAGCCCATCGAGGGCCTGGAGATCTGGGCGGTGGATCGTCTCGAGGACGCACTCGAAAAACTGCGCTGAGGAAGCGCGCCAGACGTCATACGGGCCCGGGGGTTGCCACGCATCGCCCGGGCCGATTTCATGCATCGAGGAGTGGCACGTGAGTGTGTGGGTGATGGTGGCGGGTCTGGCGAGCGGCGCCATGATCGGTTTCATGGGCGGGGTGCTCGGGATCGGGGGCGGCATGATCGCCATTCCCGCGCTGGTGCTGACGCTGGGCATGTCGCAGCAGATGGCGCAGGGCACCGCGCTCATCATGGTGTTGCCCACGATCATGATGGCCGTGCGCAAATATCACCAGCAGGCGCGCATCGATCTGCGCGCGGCCGCCGCCGGCGCCGCGGGTGCGATGTTCTTCACCTGGATCGGCGCCCGGCTCGCGCTCGGCATCCCGTCGAGCACGCTGCGCCTGAGTTTCGCCGTGTTCCTGTTCGTGATCGCGCTGCACTACATCCAGCAGACGTTGCGGCGGGGCAAGCCGAAGAACGACGGCACGGCCGCCGCGGCAACGGCCGGCGCGGCATCGGCCGCCGCACCCGCCTTCACTCCACGCCGCGCCTGCGTGCTCGGCATGGTGTGCGGCACCTTGGGCGGCTTCTTCGGCGTCGGCGGCGCCGTGCTGGCCGTGCCGATCCTGACCTCGGTGTTCCGCCTGCCGCAAACCGCCGCGCAGGCGCTCGCGCTCAGCATGGTGATCCCGGGATCGACCATCGCCCTCGTCACCTACACCTGGGCCGGCGAGGCCAACTGGTGGGTCGGGCTGCCGCTCGCGATCGGGAGCCTGGTCTTCGTGCCGGTCGGCGTGCGTCTGGCCTATCGCCTGCCCGAGCGCAAGCTGCGCATCTACTTCGCGGTAATGCTCATGGCCACAGTCGCGCTGCTCGTCTTCGAAGGCTGACGCGCCGGGCGTGCGCGGCCGCGCAGGCTGACGCCACGATGAACGAAGTCTGTCGCTCCGATGTCGGCGCCGTGTCGAGTCGTTACGTGCGCAAAAGAGTCGTGCAGCGCAGAACCACGGCACCCTTTGCGCGCTCCAACGCAGTGAGGGTACAGGCGCGGTCGCGGCTGACCCCAGCTGGCCCGCTGTCCGGGCCTCATGCCTGACCAGGAGTCTCTCAGATGACCACTCAATCGCGCATTGCTGCTTTCCTGTCCACCTCGGCCCTGTGCCTGGGCCTCGCCGCCGCGCCGTCCGCTTTCGCGGCGCCCGCCGACGCGACCCCGGGCGCCACGGCCCACACCAAGACGCACGCTTCCAAGCATCACGCCAAAAAGACCGGCACGCACGCGCATGCCAAGGCCAAGACCAGCGCTGCCTCGGTCAAGTAGTGTCGCCGCGCCGCGCCGCGCTCACGGCGCGGTGCGCGGCCAAAGACAAGGCCCCGCCCGGCGTCAGTGCGTCGGGCGGGGCCTCCGTGTTTCAGGTGAGACGACTAGCGGGGAATGACGGCGTCGATGCCCTGGGTGCGCACGCGATACACGATGCGCCAGTACCAGACGTGCAGCAGGATGGCCGACAAGCCCAGGCCCACCATGGCCATCATCCACATCGTGCCGGCGCCTTGCGGCGAGCCCGGCATGATCAGATTGCGCAGGCCTTCGACCGTGCCATGCGCGGCGCTTTCCAGGCCCGGGCCGAAGCCCAGCCACCAGCCGCCCACGAGCCCCACGCCGGCCAATGCCACCGTCTGCAGGATCAGCGGCACGACCGCCACCTTGTACGCGCGCAACAGGTACGAGTTGATGCATTGCATCGAGTCGCACAGATGGAAGAACGGAATCACGGCCAGCAGCGATGCGGCGACGGCGGCCACCTGTACGTCGTCGGTGTAGGCGGCCAGGATGGCCGGACGTCCGACCAGCAGGATCACCGACGTCAGCAGCGCGCCCAGCAATCCCAGCACCAGTCCGGCCAGGCCGCATCGATGTGCGTGTTCGAGGCGACCGGCGCCGATCGACTGTGCCGTCATCGCGGCCGTCGCCACGCCGAGCGCCATCGGCATCATGTAGCAGAGCGCGGCCAGGTTCGACATGATCTGATGTCCGCCTGACACATACGTGCCTTCGCGCGCCACCAGCAAGGCCATGAAGGTGAAGGCGGACACTTCGACGAGATACGAGCCGCCCATCGGCAGGCCCAGGCGCAGCAGCTCGCGCAACGCCTTCCAGTCGGGGCGCTCCACGCGCAGGCTGAACTGGCGGAAGTAGCCGTTGCGCGCCACGAACCACAAGCCCACGGCGAGGCTGATCCACGACACCAGCGCGGTCGCGAGCCCGGCGCCCGTGGCGCCGAGCGCCGGCAGGCCGAACTTGCCGTAGATCAGAACCCAGTTGAAGAAGGCCTTCAAACCGATTGCGCCCAGGTTGATGCTCATCACCACCTTGGGCCGCGAGACGGCGGTGCCCAGGCAGTAGATCGTGCGGAACACCAGCGCCGCCGGCAGCGCCAGAATCAGCGCGCGCAGATACCAGGTGATGCGCGACCGCACCTCGGGGTCGACATCGCCCGAGAACGCCAGCCACATGTCGGGAAACAGCATGAGCACCGCGCCGGCCAGCGAGAGCCCGAGCGCCAGCCAGACACCCTGGCCCCAGGTGCGCCCGACCTCGCTCAGCCGTCCCGCGCCGAACTGCTGCGCGAGAATCGGGATGAGCGCATGGATCACGCCCATCAGCCCGACGAACACGGTGATATAGACGGACGCCGACAGCGACATCGCCGCCAGATCCTGCGGGCTGGCATGCCCGGTCATGGCGGTGTCGAGCACGCCGAAAGCGATGCCGGCCCACTGGCTCACCAGCACGGGCCAGGCCTGACGGACGATGCCCAGCATCGTCGCGCCGAGGCCGACGGGAGGCGCAACGGTGGTGTTCATCGCGGGGCGTTGACGCGCAGGAGGCGGAAGATCTCGTGACGATCGGCGCGGCGGCCGCCGCGCCACAGCTCGGTGGCCCCTTCGCTATACGCGGCGGTGCCATCGCGCAGACTGCTTTGGGTGGTCTGTTGCAGCACCAGCGTGCAGCGCGAGTCGTACGAGAACGTCAGGTTGTCGAAGATCAGGAACGAGGCGCGCTGGCCGCTGCCCAGGCTGAGGCCGCGTGCGCACTCGCCCGGCTTCAGGTTGGCACGCAAGGCCTGTGCGAGTTCGCCCGATACCGTGCGGTACGAGCGCGCGTAGTCGACCGCCGGCTGCCACAGCAGGACCAGCAGGATCCACGTGGCGGTCAGGCCGCCGGCTGACAGCACGGTGCCGCGCCACAGCGCGAGCGGCTTCACGCGCAGACGCCAGACCACCAGCGTGACCCAGGCGCCGGTCACGACCAGGGCCAGCAGGAAGGCAATCCACGAAATCTGCGGTTCATACCCCGTGGTCTGACGCGCGATGTTGCGTGCGATCTGCGTGGGCCAGCCGAAGTGCAGGGCCACCCAGCCCAGCCACGCCGTCGCGACCGTGAGCGAGAAGCACATCACGGCGAACCAATCGAGCGCATTGACCACCCCGCGGCGCAGCGTGGGCAGCGAGAACGCGGCCAGGGCGGCGCAGGGCACGACGAGCAGAATGTATTCGGCGTCGTTGGGCTCTTCGAGCATCAGCAGCATGATGGCAGCCGGCACCAGCAACATCAGCGGCAGCCAGATGTGCGGGGCGAACAGCCAGGCGCGCCAGCGCCAGATCGCGAGCAGCGCCAGCGGCCACGTCGGCCACAGGTACCAGGGCAGATCGCGCAGTGCGCGGCCGGTGGTGCCGATCTGGGGCCAGTCGAACGAGGTGAGGTTCCAGATCTTCCAGTTGCGGATCCAGTAGTCGTTGCCATGACCGGTGGAGGCGGGCAGCCACCAGGCCAGGATCAGCACCAGCGCGACCAGGGCGGCCCAGGGCAGCCAGCGCTTGTGTTGCCAGAGCGCGCTGCGCGGGTAAAACGCCAGCACGGCGGCGACCATGATCGGCGCGGCGCCGATCCAGCCGCGGGTCAGAAAGGCGGTCGCCACGGCCACGCCCAGCGTCGTCGCGCCCAGGAAAGGGCGGTCGAGCGTGCGCGCCATCGCATAGAACGCGAGGGCCTGCGAGGCCAGAATGGCCGGCACGACCGAGGTCTCGTGCACGCGCTGCAAAATGCCCACGGTGGCCAGCAACAGCAGCAGAGCAGCGTCGGCCAGCATGCGGCCATAGTCGCGCACCGAGGGCTCGCCGCCGAACGGCAGCGCCAGCGGCTGGGCTTCGTTGCGTCGGCCCAGCAGGTAGGTGCCGTACCAGACCGAAAACACGCTGATGCCGAACCAAAGCAGATTGGGCAGGCGGCCCGCGGCGATGTCACCGAGCAGTGGCCCGAAGAGCCACATCGAAATGGCGCCCACCCAGGTGATGAACGGGCCTTCTTCCGCGTGCGCCAGATGACCCACCTGCGGCAGCAGCCAGGTGATGCCGCCCTCGCGCAGCGCCGTCACCATCGTCGCCAGTCCCACGGCGTCGTCGGTCTTCCAGGGGTCGCGCATGAACAGGCCCGCCACGATATAGGCGAGCGACAGGCCGATCAGGACCAGCCGAGGCAGCTTGGCGGTGGCCAGCGCGGTCAGTCTGGCGGGAGTGGAGCGCGTAAGTGGGGACACTGACGTAATGTAACCGACCGACGTGGAATCGGCAGCCCTAATTGCGGAGCGGCGCGAGGCGGGCCGATCCGGTGTGGGAAATCGAGGGGAAAAAAAAGCAGCCCGAGGGCTGCTTTTTCGTGCGCCTCCCGGAGGAGTGCCGCAGCGGCTCGTGAATTACGAAGCCGACTTGACGGTGCCAGCCGTGCGGGCGAAGCGGGCGCGGAACTTCTCGACGCGGCCGGTTTCGACGATACGGGTTTGGGCGCCGGTGTAGAACGGGTGCGATTCGGACGTCACGTCGCACTTGAAGAGCGGGTACGTCTTGCCATCGATGTCGATGGTTTCGCGGGTGTTGATGGTCGAGCGCGTGACGAACTTGTTGCCGGTCTGCACGTCGAGGAACACCACTTCGCGGTATTCGGGGTGAATGCCTTCTTTCATGTCGAATCCTAGGGTTGGGCGGGTCGCCAGCCAGACGCAAAACCCTCGCGCCGGACCACGTATCCAAAAAGTAACCCTTAATTCTAGCACGCAGGGCCGTTTCGTGGCGGATTTGATGCGGGCAGGGCGCCCACGGCCGGGGAAGGGGCCGTGGGCGGTCCGGTCGGGCCCGGGCGTCAGAGCTCCGTGCGCAGGCGCCAGATCTCGGGGAACAGCACGACATCGAGCATCTTGCGCAGATAGTCGACCCCCGAGGTTCCGCCGGTGCCGCGCTTGAAGCCGATCACGCGCTCCACGGTGGTGACGTGGCGGAAACGCCACAGGCGGAACGCGTCCTCGAGATCGGTCAGCTTCTCGCCCAGCTGATACAGGTCCCAGTAGCGCTCGGTGTCGCGGTACACCGTGAGCCAGGCTTCCTCCACGCCGTCGTCCGCGGCATAGGGCTGGGTCCAGTCGCGTTCCAGGTGGGACGCCGGCACCGGCACGCCGTGACGGGCCAAGAGGCGCAGCGACTCGTCGTAGAGCGACGGCGCCTCGTAGGCGGCCTGAACCTGCGCCAGCAGGTCCGCGCGATGGGCGTGCGGGCGCAGCATGGCCGCGTTCTTGTTGCCCAACAGAAACTCGATCTGGCGGTATTGATAGCTCTGAAAGCCGCTCGACTTCGCCAGGTACGGGCGCAGGGCCGAGTACTCGGGCGGGGTCATGGTGGCCAGTACGTCCCAGGCATGGACCAGCTGCTCCATGATCTTGCTGACCCGCGCCAGCATCTTGAAGGCGGGGGGCAGGCGATCCTGGCTGATGCTGGCGATCGCGGCGCGCAGCTCGTGCAGCATCAGCTTCATCCAGAGCTCGCTGGTCTGGTGCTGCACGATGAAGAGCATTTCGTTGTGCTCGGGCGAGAGCGGATGCTGCGCGCCCAGAATGCGATCGAGGTCGAGATAATCGCCGTACGTCATGTCGCGCGAAAAATCGAGTTGCGCGCGTTCGGTATGGACGATGTCTTCGGGCTTGGCGTGCATGGGGCAGCCGCCCGTGGGCGGCGCGCTGCGGGGTTTGTCGGTCATGGCAGATCTCGATGCCGCCACGGGTGTGGCGGCGGGCATGCAAGGGTCAGCCCAGCGAGCGCAATACCGCACGCACCGGGCTGGCGTCGGCCTGGATCAGCTTCAGCGGCAGGGCGATCAATTCGTAATCGCCCGCCGGCACCTCATCGAGCAGCAGATTCTCCAGCACGCGGATGTCGTGCCGCAGGATGGTGTGATGGCTGTCCAGGGTCTTGCTGGACGCGGGGTCGATGCTCGGCGTATCGATGCCGATCAGCGTCACGCCGCGTGCATGCAGCCATTCGATGGTCTGGGGCGCGTAGGCGGAAAAATCGTCGGTCCACCAGTCGAGCGCGGCATGCTTGGCCGTACGCACCAGCACGCGCGGAGGCAGGGAGTGCGCCCAGGGCTCGAGATCTTCGGGCAGGATCAGCGGTCCGCAGTCGATCGCATGAATGACGCGGCACACGCCCAGAAAGGGCTCGAGCGACACCGCGCCGATGGCGGCGGCGTCATTTTGATAGTGCAGGGGGGCATCCGCATGGGCGCCGATATGGGGCGACATGCGGACCTCGCTGACATTGACCGGACAGTCCGGCGTCAGCGTCCATTTCCATTGCTGGCTGTACGGCGTGTCTCCCGGAAAAACCGGGGAGCTGGCCGAGACCGGCGGCGAAATGTCCCACAAACGTTTCATGGTTAAAGTAATTCCTGCGTCGGCGCCTAGTCTAACGAAAATCGGCCGCCCCGACGAGAGAAACGCGCGCGCGTGCGCCGTCAGAGTTCGCCCAGTTCGGCCATCGAGATGGCCTGGTCGCGCGCCACGATCAGGTGGTCGACCAGCCGCACGTCGACCAGCGCGAGCGCCTGTTTCAGGTGGCGCGTGATGGCCACGTCGGCCGCGCTGGGCCGGGTGGCGCCCGACGGGTGGTTGTGGGCCAGCACCATCGCCGCGGCGTGGCGCCGCAGCGCCTCGCGCACCACCTCGCGCGGATACAGGGACGCTTGATTCAGCGTGCCGCGCGCCAGTTCGGTGGCCTCGATCAGATGCAGCCGCTGGTCCAGAAACAGGGCCAGGCAGAGCTCGATCTCGAGGTGGCCCAGCGCCGCGACACAATATTGGCGCACGGCTTCCGGGTGTGACATCAGGTTGCGCGAGCGCAACGGCTCGACATGGGCGCGCCGCGCCATCTCCAGCACCGCCGCCAGGCTGCTGGCCTTGGCCATGCCCAATCCGTGGGTCTGGCACAGCTCGTGCAGCGGCGCGGACAGCACGCCCCGCAGCCCGCCATAGCGCAGGATCAATTCGCGGGCCAGATCGATCGCGTGGGTGCCGCGCGCGCCGGTGCGCAGGATCACGGCCAGGAGCTCCGAATCCTGCAGTGCGTGGGCGCCGTGGGAGGTCAGACGCTCGCGCGGGCGTTCGGTTTCGGGGATGCGGTCGGGCAGGTTCATCGTCTAGGCTCTAAAATCAGGTTCATCGATGTTCAAATAGAGTGCCAAAGCCCTGGCGCCGCCTCACGCAAAATGACTGTTTCCATCCGTCCGGACTCCTACCTCACCCTGCACTACCGCATCGTCCTGGCCTCCGGCCCGGCGGAGGGTTCGGTTTTCACCGACACCTTCGACGGCCGTCCCGCCACCCTGCAGATGGGCGGCGGCCAGTGGGCGCCGGGCATGGAGGCGCCGCTCACCGGCCGCCTGGAAGGCGAGCGCTTCAGCTATACGCTCGAGCCGGCCGACGCCTACGGAGATCGCAACCCCGATCTGATCCAGAAGGTCACGCGCAAGATGCTCGCCGAACACGCGGGTGCCGACGCCACCTTCGCGCCCGGCGATCTGGTCGAGTTCACGGCCCCCAACGGCGGGCGGTATTCCGGCGTGCTCAAAGAAATGAACGACGACTGGGCGATGTTCGACTTCAACCACCCGCTGGCCGGCACCCGTCTGCGGGTCGACGTCGCCATTCTGGGAGTTCTGTAATGCCCGTCTCCGTCACCGCCCCCGAGGCGGAAGTCCTGCTCGCGCAGCCGCGCGGCTTCTGTGCCGGTGTGGATCGCGCGATCGAAATCGTCGAGCGCGCCCTCGAGCTGCACGGCGCGCCGATCTATGTGCGCCACGAGATCGTGCATAACCGCTACGTGGTCGAAGACCTGCGCGGCAAGGGCGCGATCTTCATCGACGAGCTCGAGCAGGCGCCTGCGGGCGCGATCGTCGTGTTTTCGGCGCATGGTGTGTCCAAGGCCGTGCGCGCCGAGGCCGACGAGCGCGGGCTGCGCGTGTTCGACGCGACCTGCCCGCTCGTGACCAAGGTGCACGTCGAGGTGGCTCGCATGCGCGCCGCCGGCCGCGAAATCATCATGATCGGCCACAAGGGGCACCCCGAGGTCGAAGGCACGCTGGGCCAGGCGCAGGGCGGCATGTATCTCGTCGAGACCGCCGAAGATGTCGCGGCCCTCGAGGTCGTCAACCCCGACAACCTCGCCTACGTCACCCAGACCACGCTCTCGGTGGACGACGCGGCCACGGTTTCGGCGGCGCTCAAGGCGCGTTTCCCGACCATCGTCGAGCCCAAGAAGAGCGACATCTGTTACGCCACCCAGAACCGCCAGGATGCGGTCAAGGTCCTGGCGCCGGAGTGCGATCTCGTGCTCGTGGTGGGCAGCCCCAACAGCTCGAATTCCAACCGGCTGCGTGAAGTCGCCGAGCGCATCGGCGTCGATGCGTATCTGGTCGATGGCGCCGCCGCGATCGATCCCGCCTGGCTCGAAGGCCGCCAGCGCATCGGCATCACGGCCGGCGCATCGGCGCCCGAAGTGCTGGTGCAGCAGGTGATCACGCGGGTGCGCGAGCTGGGTGCCGTGTCGGTGCGCACCATGCCCGGCCTCGAAGAAAACGTGGCGTTTCCGCTGCCTCGCGGGCTCTCGCGCAAGAGCGCGCAGATCGAGACGCTGGAGTAATCGGCTTGTCCGTCCGGTCCGCGCGGCCGGGCGGGGGCTGCGATGCCGGCACGTCGGGATCGCGCCCATCGCATGCTGGCCTGCCGGCGCACCTCAACACCCGTGCCGTCCGGTGCCCTCATACATAACAATCAGGAGACCTCTTCATGCAGTTGTACGGATACTTCCGCAGTTCGGCAGCCTACCGCGTGCGCATCGCGCTCAATCTGAAGGGGCTCTCCTATGAATACGTGCCGGTCCATCTGCTGAAGGACGGCGGGCAGCAACTGAGCGATACCTACCGCGCGCTCAATCCGGCGGCGCTGGTGCCCACGCTGGTCGACGACGGCGCGGCGCTGGGTCAATCGCTCGCCATCATCGAGTATCTCGACGAGACCCGCCCCGAAGTGCCGCTCCTGCCCGCCGACGCGCTGGGTCGTGCGCGGGTGCGCGGGCTGGCCCAGGCGGTCGCGTGCGATACCCATCCGCTGAACAACCTGCGCGTGCTGAAGTACCTCAAGCACACGCTGCAAGTGTCCGACGACGCCAAGAACGAGTGGTACCGCCATTGGGTCGATGTGGGTCTGGGCGCGCTCGAAGCGATGCTGGCGCAGTCCGATGACACCGGACGCTTCTGCCACGGCGACACGCCCACCGTCGCCGACCTTTGCCTCGTGCCCCAGGTGTACAACGCGCGCCGGTTCGGCTGCGATATGAGCGCGTTCCCGACGATCGAACGCATCGATGCGGCCTGCGGCGAGTTGCAGGCCTTCGTCGACGCACAGCCTCAGAATCAGCCCGACGCAGAATGAATGCGTCGGTGGCGGACCGTCTGTTCCGCCGCTGCCGCAGACCGGTTCACAGCGCCGCCCATGGGGCGGCGTTGTTTTGAAATGCGCATTCGCACAGCGTGCCTCAAAAACAAAAGGCCACCGTAATGGTGGCCTCGCGGTTTCGCCCAATAGCAAAGGGCCACCCAGATGGGTGGCCCTTTCCTTACAACTGGTGCCGGCAAGAGGAGTCGAACCCCCGACCTTCGCATTACGAATGCGCTGCTCTACCAACTGAGCTATGCCGGCTTTTAACCTGTGCTTTGTTTTGTTTTCCGAATCCGCTTTTGCTACATGCCTTGCATTTCTGCTTGGCGTTTTTGCCTAGCATCTCTGCAGGTAAGTGCAGATCAGGAAAGACCGAAATCATATCAGAAGTTTTCAGGCATTGTGAAGCCTGCGGCGCAAAAAAATTCTCTAACCCCCTCGCTTGCACAGTTTGAAAAATTCCTTCATAATCTCGTTTCTTAGCAGTTCCCCGATAGCTCAGTCGGTAGAGCGACGGACTGTTAATCCGCAGGTCGCTGGTTCGAGCCCAGCTCGGGGAGCCAAAGTATTCGAGGGCCATTCACGCAAGTGAATGGCCCTTTTGGCTTTCTGCGCGAGATTTTCTGTGCGGGCCGGCGCGCTCAGGCTGAGGTCGGCGGGAGCGGTGCGCGATTGAGAAACAGCGTGACCAGCACCGAGGTGTCGGTCATGGCGCGCAGGCTGTGCGGCACGCCGGCCGCCAGAAACAGCAGCGTGCCCGCTTCCATGGGCTGCGTCACGCCATACGCCGTGACTTCGACCACGCCTTCGAGGCACTGCAAGGTGATGGCGCTCGCCGCGATTTCGTGCGCAGGCAATGTCTCGCCCGCCATCAAGCTCAGCCGCAGCACTTCGATCTGGTCCGAACGCACCAGTGCCTTCGATGGCGTGTCACGCAGCGCGGGCCCGAGTGGACGGATGTCGATAAGCTCGCCGGGGCGGGCGTGGTGCAGGGACATGTGCGGCTCCTGAGAGATCGGGAAGGCGAGTCTGGGCGTTGTGTGAGCGTAACATCGCGCTCGCCCATGCTGCGCAGCACATAGTCGGGCCTCCCTCTCTGTACTAACATGCCTCGAAACAACAGCGGTAGCGCGCCTCGGGGGCGCGCGCGTGGTGAGTCGGGATCAGGCGGATGAGCGGTGGTGGGGCAATACAGGATCGGCGGATCGGGCTGACCGTTCTGACGGGTTTTCTGGGCAGCGGCAAGACCACGCTGCTCAATCGTCTGGTGCGCGACCCGGCCTATGCCGACGCCGCGGTCATCGTCAACGAGCTCGGCGATATCGGTATCGATCACCAGCTGGTGCGCGTGGCCGACGACCGCATCGTGCTCCTCGAAGGCGGCTGCATCTGCTGCACGGTCAGCGGCGGCCTCGTCGACACACTGCGTTCGCTGTTCATGCTCGCCCTTCAGCGGCGCATCAAACCCTTCAGGCGCGTTCTCATCGAGACCACCGGACTCGCGAGTCCGGCGCCTATCCTGTTCACGTTGCGCACGGATCCATTTCTGGCGGAGCGCTACGTCTACCGTGGCGCGATCGCGGTCGCCGACGTGCAGCATCTGCACAATCATCTGCGCACGCAACCAGAGGCGACGCAGCAATTGGCCCTGGCCGACGTCGTGGCCTTCAGCAAGGCCGATCTGGTCAATCCCGCACGCATCGAAAGCGCCCGGGCTGAGGTCATGCGCATCAATCCGGGGGTGCCCTGCACCGTGCTGCGGGCGGACGCGCCACTCGACAGCATGCTGGGAGAGGCCGCGCTCGCGCGGCAGCGCGCGTCGCCCGAAGGTCTCGACGGCTGGTTGTCGGCCTACTCGAAGCCGCTCGGCGCGCCGGGCCGGCCCGGCGGTCACGCCCAGGTCGAGCATTTCTCGATGACCTTGGTCGCGCCGATCAGCCGTGGCCAGTTTCTGGCGGGCATGCATGACATCCAGGCCCGCTACGATCAGGGCCTGCTGCGCATCAAGGGCATGATCTGCTTCTCCGGCGACGCGTTGCCCTGCGCCGTGCACGGCGTGCACCGCCAGCTCTATCCGCTCGAGGCCTTGCCGCAGTGGCCGGGAGATGGTCGCGACTCGCGGCTCGTGTTCATTCTGCGCGGCTTGCGGGGCGACGCGGTCCAGGAGCAGGTGCGTCGCGCATTGCACCAGCCGCCACTCGCCTGAACGCCCTGTGCGTGCGACCGCGGCGCGTGTCGTCGCGCCGGGTTGCCGGCCTGTTTTTTTCGTCAGGCGCTGCCAGTGAGCGTCGGGGTCTCCGCATCGATCGGCCGGGCGGAAGATCGCCCTCGGAGGGCCTGCATCCGATCAAAATACGGTATAAACAAAGGCAATCTGATGCGTCAAACGAGACAATCATGGATCGCCTGAAAGCCATGCAGGTCTTTGTCGAGGTGGCGGACCGGGGCAGCCTGTCTGCGGCCGCCGCGCACCTGGATATGTCGCGCGCCATGGTGTCGCGCTACCTGGCCGAACTCGAAGAATGGGTCGGCGTACGTCTCCTGCACCGCACGACGCGGCGCCTGAGCCTGACGCCGGCGGGCGCGGAAACCTTGCCTCGTTGCCGCCGCATGCTCGATCTCGTCGGCGACATGCGCGACGCCGTTGCCACGCCCGAGGCGTCTCCGCGAGGGTTGTTGCGCGTGACGGCGCCGATGTCGTTCGGCACAAGCCAGCTTGTCGGGGTGGTGAGCGAGTTCGTCGGGCGCTATCCCGGCGCCGCCGTCGACCTGATGCTCGTCGACAGGGCGGTGAATCTGGTCGAAGAGCGTGTGGATCTGGCGGTCCGCATCACCAACGATGTAGATCCCAATCTGATCGCGCGTCACCTCGCCGACTGCCGCTCGCTGGTCTGCGCCGCGCCGGCATACCTGGAGCGCGCGGGGCTGCCCGCGCGGGCGGAGGATCTCTCGCTGCACAACTGTCTCACGCATTCCTACTACGGCCGCAGTCTGTGGCGGTTCGTGCGCGATGGCGAAACCGTCGATGTGCCGGTGAGCGGCAATATCACCGCCAACGAGGCCGTCGTATTGATGCGCGCGGCACTGGGCGGCGCCGGCATTGCGCTGCTGCCCACCTATCTGGCGGCGCCCGAGGTGGCAGCGGGCAGACTGCGCGCCATTCTGCCGGAGTGCGAACCCCAGGTGCTCGGCATTCATGGCGTGTACGCCTCGCGGCGCCAGATGCCGCTCATTCTCCGCGCGATGCTGGATTTTCTGGTCGAGCGACTCGGGTCTGCGCCCTGGGATCAGGAGATCAAGGCCTGACATGCGGGCCGCGCGGATCATCCTTATGGGGGTGTTGCCCCTTCTGCCTTGGGGGCTATAATTGTTTCACGCTGCGGTTCCGCGCCTGCGCCCTTATCGGGGCGGGGCGGCTCTCCTGGCAGCAACCATAATCGTCCAAGAATCGTCGTCGGCAGTTGGCCTGATCGGGCCAGCGATGTCCGGCACACCTGGCTCTCCGTCGTCGCACGGCGCTGGGTGAGCTGATCGGCCACCATGGCGCGCCGGTCCTGCGATTCAGCGTCATCCTGGCGGTCTGGGTTCACCACGAGAAGTCGTCGTGGCCGCAGGCGGCCGATGTACCGTCGGGCGGGGCATGTGGCCGGTTTGTCCGGTGTTGTCCCGCCGTATTGTTGTCCGGTCTCTTTGCGGCGTCGGTCCCGCCTCGGCGGTGGCACGGGCGCTTGCCTGGACTGACCGCCGCGCTGTCGCGGCGATCGATGCCGTGCAATACCTTGCCCTGCGCATTTTTTTGCTCTGTACGCCGTGTTTGCGCGCGGCCAGCGCGCAGTTCGCGCGCAAGCATCCGCGAATGCTGCGTGGCCCATCCAGCGTGCGGATCGGGCCGCGGCGTTTAACCCTAAGCAATTGAAAACAGACACATCGTGTTCTTCGGGCTCATGACCACACCCGCCAGCCACCGCCATCCGGCCGAGGCCGCGCGCTGGTGCGTCTGCGTCTGGATGTGCTTCAGCGTTTTTGCGTGCATCCATGCGGCCGTTCGCGGCTGCGTACGCGCTGCGCGGGCCTGTTGCGCGGAGATGCCGCGCTGGTGGGGCCTGGTGCGCGCTGTCGCAGGCCTTGCGCGCGCAGCCGTCGCGGCAGGGCTACGGGCGGGAGATTCCAAGGGTGTTGGCGCGGACCTGGCGGCTGCGCGTGCGGCCGCGGCTCGCGCCATGGCCGTTGCCGAGGCCGCCTCGGCTTCGCACGGTCACGTTGCGCCCGCTTCGTCAGGCTGCGCTGTTCAGGCGCATGGCCGCGCTGGGGCTCACGCTGGGGCTCATCTCGCGGCTGGTGTTCATGCTGCGGCCGGTGCTCATGCTGCGGCTGGTGCTCATGCTGCGGCTGGTGCTCATGCTGCGGCTGGTGCTCATGCTGCGCCGGCGGCAGAAATGAAAAAAGCCCGGTTCGAAAACCGGGCTTCAATCAATAACTGGTTGCGGGGGCAGGATTTGAACCTACGACCTTCGGGTTATGAGCCCGACGAGCTGCCAGACTGCTCCACCCCGCGTCTGAGAAGAAAGATATTACTCTGAATTCCAACCTGGTGCAAGTTTGCCGTTTTTTTGATGAGTACCAATGAACGATAGCGAAGCCACTCTCGTGCTGGAAACCGCGCTCTTGTGCGCGAGCCAGCCGATGCCGATCGCCGAGATGCGCAAGCTCTTTGGCGAGAGCCCCGACTTCGACAACAACACGCTGCGCGCCTGCCTCGAATCCCTGCAAACGCAGTGGGACGGCCGCGGGCTGGAGCTCGTGCAATTGGCATCGGGCTGGCGTTTTCAGAGCCGCCCGGCCATGCAGCGCTATCTTGAGCGTCTCAATCCGGAGCGCCCGCCCAAGTACTCGCGCGCCGTTCTCGAGACGCTCGCCATCGTTGCCTGGCGTCAACCCGTGACGCGCGGCGACATCGAAGACATCCGGGGCGTGACCGTGTCGTCGCAGATCGTGAAGGCGCTCGAGGATCGCGGCTGGATCGAAGTGATCGGCCACCGCGACGCGCCGGGTCGCCCGGCACTGTTCGGCACGACGCGCCAATTCCTTGACGATCTGGGCATGCGCGCGCTCGATGAGCTGCCGCCGCTCGAGTCGGCGCAGGCCGCCGCCGCGCTGGCCGGCCTCGATCTGGGCGGGGCCGAAATTCAGCCGGAAGAGATCGCGATCGCACAAGGCTTGGCGCCGGAAGAGACCGATCCCGCCGCGCAGGCCGTGGGCGATGCCTTGGGTGATGCGCCGGAGCAGGGCGCGCTGCTCGATGGTGAGCCGGGCGCCGATCGCGCGCAGGACGCCGACGCCGCTGAGAGCGGCGCCGAGGCGGGCTCGCAGGCCGACGTCGCCCCTGGCGAATCAGCCCCCGACGGCGAGGCCCGGACGTCGGTGGCGCAAGATCTGCCGCCTGCCGAGGAGCCTGGCGACAGCGTGGTCGAAGACGTTGCGGTCGCAACCGCGTCGCACACGCCCGAAGCTTTACCTGACGCACAGGACGCAGATGGCGTAGAATCGATGGTTTCGCGCGTCGCCTCCGATTCGGATCCGGCGCTCGACGGCGAGGGTGCCGACGGTGCCGACGGTCAGGGTGTTGACCTGCAGGGTGTCGAACTTCAGGGCGCCGCGCCGGTTTCCGATGCCGGGCAAGAGCAAGGCCAAAAGCCGAGTCTCCCGGAGGAGCCCGAGCAGGAGCCCCGGCAAAACCCGGAGCAACGCCCCGAGCCGGAGCCCCAGCAAACCCCCGAGCAAAGTTCGGAGCAAAGTTCGGAGCAAACCCCCGAGCAAGGTTCGGAGCAAACCCCCGAGCAGAGTTCGGATCAACCCCCCGAACAAGACCCCGATTCGCAAGATCAGGATCCGGCCGGGGTGGCGAGCGGGGCAGGGCGTGTCGCCGATGCGGCAGGGTTTGCCGCTGGCGATCCCGCAGGGCTTTCGGGCCGCGCCCGGATCGATGCTGTTCCCCCCGCGGCGCTTCCTTCCGAAGCTTCGCATGATGTCCAGGCGAGCGCCCCGCGCGCGCCTCTGGGCGTACCGTTGGCCGATGTGGTGCCCGAGGTGCCACAGCTCGACTCGGATCGTATCGATCCGCCGTCCGTGCCCGGCGAAACCACGCCCCCAGCGCCCGCGCCGGAATTCCAGCCGGGCCTGCAAGAACCCGAGATCGCGCCCCCCGCGCCCGAGGCTTTGCCCGGCGTGTCTGGCGCATCGAATCCGTCCAATGATGATGACGATGAGCTTGCCGACGGCAAGCCTTCCCAAGTTTGAAATCCGGAGCTGTCCCAGTGACAACCAATATCACGATGCAGGATGACAATACCCCGGGCCCGGGCAACGACGCCGCCGACGCTGGCGCAGAGCAGCCCGGCGCGAGCGCCGAGGGCGATGCGGGCAGCCGTGGCCGTGGCCGCAAGCTGCGCACGCCGTTCCGTCGCCGCCGGGGTGATGCCGAGCAGGCGCCGGGCGCGGAAGCCGCCGCGGGCGATGGCGAGTCCTCCGAGGCTGCCCCCGCGGTAGAGGGCGCCGCGCCTGCCGAGCGTCCTGCGCGCGCGCCCCGTGGCGAACGCGCCCCGAAGGGCGAGCGAGCGCCTCGTGGTGAGCGTGCGCCCAAGGGTGAGCGTGCGCCCAAGGGTGAGCGCGCGCCGAAGGGTGAACGTGCCGCCAAGGGTGAGCGCGCGCCGAAGGCCGAACGTGCCGCCAAGGGTGAGAAGAGCGAGCGTGCCCCTCGCGGCGAGCGCGCCCCGGGTGAGCGCGCCCCTCGCGGCGAGCGCGCCCCTCGCGGCGAGCGTCCGCCCGGGGCACGCCCGCCCCGCGGTGAGCGCGCGCCTCGCGGCGAGGGCGGCGATCAGTTCCCGGCCTACGCCGCGGATCCGGCCGCCGAGCGCGATGCCGACCAGGCTCTGTCTTATCTCGACAACGCCGAGCGCATCGAACAGCGTCTGGGCAAGTACCTCAACAGCGAAGCGGTCATGCCCAAGCTGCACAAGGTGCTGGCCGACGCCGGTATCGGGTCGCGGCGCGAAATGGAAGAGTTGATCGTGGCGGGCCGCGTGTCCGTCAATGGCGAGCCGGCCCACATCGGGCAGCGTGTCGCGGCCAACGATCAGGTGCGCGTCAATGGCAAGCCCGTGATGCGTCCGAATGCCAAGAAGCCGCCGCGCGTGATCCTGTATCACAAGCCGGCCGGCGAGATCGTCAGCCATGACGACCCGGGCGGCCGTGCCAGCGTGTTCGCGCGCCTGCCCAAGCTGCGCACCGGCAAATGGCTGTCGGTGGGCCGTCTGGACCTGAACACCGAAGGTCTGCTGATCTTCACGACCTCCGGTGACATGGCCAACCGCATCATGCATCCCCGTTACGGCACCGAGCGCGAGTACGCCGTGCGCGTGCTGGGTGAGATGGACGAGGCTCAGCGCAAGTCCCTCACCGAAGGCATCGAGCTCGATGACGGCACGGCGGCGTTCGGTTCGTTCGAATACATCGGTGGCGACGGCAGCAATCGCTGGTATCGCGTCACGCTGCAGGAAGGCCGCAACCGCGAAGTCCGTCGCATGTTCGAGGCGGTGGGTGTCACGGTGAGCCGCCTGATCCGCACGCGCTTCGGCGACATCGTGCTGCCGCGCAGCCTGCGCCGCGGTCGTTGGGAAGAGCTCGACGGCAAGCTGGTGAGCGCGCTGATGGTCCAGCTCGGTCTGTTGCGCGATGACGACGACGATTCCGAGGGCGGGCGCCGCAAGTCGCGCCAGCCGCAGTCGCATGACAGCGCGCTGCCGCCGGGGTTCGGCACCATGGATCGCAATGGCATGAACGGTGCGCGTATCGGCCGTCGCGGCAAGTTGCAGGGCGGTCGCGCCGGTAGCGCGGGCCAGGCCGCGGCGTGTCCGTCGGATCCCTTTGGCACGGGTCTCATGATCACCGGCGGCTACGCCAACGGTCATCCGCTCGGTGGCGATGCCAATGGCAATCGCTCGGGCCGCGGTGGTAAGGGTGGCGCGGGCGGCAAGGCGGGCGGTGCTCGCGCCGAAGGCGGCAAGGGTCGCGGTGGCGCGCGCAAGGCGGCGCCGGGTGGCCGCGGCCAGCCGCGTGGCCCGGGTGTCGAGGGCGCTGACAAGCCCGCCGACGGGCGTGGCAAGAAGCCGCGCGGCGCGGGCCCCGGTCAGGGCCAAGGCCAGGGCCAGGGTCAGGGTCGCAATCAGAAGGCGCAGGGTGCGGGTGGTAAGCCGCCGCGCGCCGCCAAATCGGCGAATGGCGGCAACAAGCCGGCAGCCTCCGGCAAGCCCCGCGGCCGCGGTGGTAATGGTGGTGGCGCCGGTCGTGGCGACGATTGGCAACCCAAGGGCGCTTCGGCGCACGAGTCCCGCCTGGGATTCATGGGTGGCCGGGGCCGCGGCGACCGCTGATCGATGCGGGTCCGTCGTGCCGCGGCGCGTCCGCGGCGCGACGCCCGAGCTGCCAGAGATATGTCCCGATTACGCGTAAACCCGCGACGAATCAGGCAATTTCTTTCAATTTCTGGTAGAATCATTCGTTTTCGTGGCGCGCGTATCTTTTGCCTCGGCCGGTTTTTGGCGGGTGGCGATGGAGAACCGCGCCAGCGTTGCTGGTTTTTGCGTTCTGCCCCTCGGGTGTAGGTTGATGCAGGTGGCAGTACATGGCAGCTGCAGAAACTGCAGCAGCTGAGCAAAAACCGCGCAGAGACTGCGCTGCATGTGGCCAGTACGGACGAAGCACCCGCAGGTTTGCCTGCCACGGCGCTTTCGTGATCGCGCTGCAGGCCGTGTGCCGCGGTTGCCGGTATCGTGCGATGCGCGATCCGCGGGCTCGTTGAGCTGGCTGCGCAAGGCAGGCGCAACGAAAAAACAGACGTTATAGCGGCGGACGCCGTGCAGGGCCTGGCGGTATCGGGCTCCTTTCTGTCCGCCACTGCCGTGGTCACGAGCCTGCGAGCTCGCGGTAGCTGGTACCGGTATTTCCACGGCGCAGGTCGCAACATTGGGTCTGTCTGGAGAGGGTTGTCGGGGCGATGTCCGTTTTTAAGACGGGCGTTCTGGTGGCATCTCGGGCAGGCAATAGGGTGGGCTGGGCGTACAGCCCATTTTTTTTGAGCGTATGGCTGATTTATTCACACTGACCGAAGAAGCGCTGGCTGGCATGGACATCGAACTCGTCGATGTCGAACGTGCCGCCATGGGACTGCTGCGCGTGACGATCGACCGTGAAGGCGGTGCGCGCATCGAAGACTGCGAGCAGGTCTCGCGCCAGCTCTCGCGTGTGTATGAAGTCGAAAACATCGACTACAAGCGTCTCGAAGTCGGCTCGCCCGGCGTCGATCGGCCCTTGCGCACCGAAAAAGAATTCCGCCGTTTCGTGGGCGAGCGCGTAGAGATCAAGCTGCGCGACGCCATCGACGGACGCAAAGTATTCACCGGCATCCTGAGTCTGGCCGAGCCGGCGCCTTCCGCTGAAGGCGCGGCGCAGGACACGGCGATGTTCGGTCTCGAATTTGAGGCAAAGAAGAACGATATCCAGGTGTTGAGCTTCACGCTCGCTGACATCGAGCGCGCCAAGCTGGATCCCGTTCTGGATTTCAAGGGCAAAAAGCGATGAGTCGCGAAATTCTTCTGTTGGTCGATGCACTGGCGCGTGAGAAAAACGTCACGCGCGATGTCGTGTTCGGGGCGCTGGAAGGCGCGCTGGCTTCGGCCATGAAAAAGCGTTTCAAGGAAGATGCGGATATCCGCGTCTCGATCGATCGCGAGACGGGTAGCCACGAAGGCTTCCGCCGTTGGCTCGTGGTGCCTGACGAGGCCGGTCTGCAAGAGCCCGACAAGCAGGAAATGCTGTCGGACGCCAAGGAGATCGTGCCCGAAATCCAGGAAGGCGAGTACATCGAAGAGCCGCTCGAGCCGGTCGAATTCGGCCGTATCGGCGCGCAGGCCGCCAAGCAGGCGATTCTGCAGAAGATCCGTGACGCCGAGCGCGAGCAGGTGCTCAACGACTTCCTCGACCGTGGCGAGACCATCATCTCGGGCACGATCAAGCGCATGGACAAGGGTGATTCCATCATCGAAACCGGCAAGATCGAAGCCCGTCTGCCGCGCTCGGAAATGATCCCCAAGGAAAACCTCCGCATCGGTGATCGCGTGCGCGCCTTCGTGCTGCGTGTCGACCATGCCGCTCGCGGCCAGCAGGTCATCCTGTCGCGCACGTCGCCCGAATTCATCCGCCAGCTCTTCGAAAACGAAGTGCCCGAGATCGAGCAGGGTCTGCTCGAGATCAAAGCCGCGGCCCGTGATCCTGGCGTGCGCGCCAAGATCGCCGTGATCGCCTACGACAAGCGTATCGACCCGATCGGTACCTGCGTCGGCATGCGCGGCTCGCGTGTCACCGCCGTGCGTAACGAGCTCGGCGGCGAACAAGTCGACATCGTGCTGTGGTCCGAAGATCCGGCCCAGTTCGTGATCGGCGCCCTCGCGCCTGCCAACGTCGAATCCATCGTGGTCGACGAAGACAAGCACGCCATGGACGTCGTGGTCGACGAAGAAAATCTGCCCAAGGCGATCGGCGCCAAGGGCCAGAACGTGCGTCTGGCCTCCGAGCTGACCGGCTGGCAGATCAACATCATGACGCCGGAAGAAAGCCTGAACCGCCAGGAAACCGAGCGTACCTCGCTGCGCGCCACCTTCATGCAGAAGCTGGACGTGGACGAAGAGGTCGCCGACATCCTGATCGATGAAGGTTTCACCGGTATCGAAGAAATCGCCTACGTGCCCATGCAGGAACTGCTGGAAATCGAGGCATTCGACGAAGACACCATCAACGAGCTGCGTGCCCGTGCCCGCAACGCGCTGCTGACCGAGGCGATCGCCCAGGAAGAGCGGCTCGAAACGGCACAGGACCTCCTCGAACTCGAAGGCGTGACGCCCGAGCTGGCTGCCAAGCTGGCCGAGCGTCAAGTGCACACGCGTGATGATCTGGCGGAGCTCTCCACCGATGAGCTGGCCGAGATCGCCGGCCTGGACGAAAGCCAGGCAAGCGACCTGATCATGCGTGCACGCGCTCACTGGTTCGACGAGGAATGATCCGCCCCGCCTATCAGGCCGGCGATCCGCCGCGAGTTGAAGTTTGTAAATAGCTGCATATAGGGAAGAGAGCCTAATGTCGAGTAATACTGTCGCCCAGTTCGCCACCGAGCTGAAAATGCCTGCCAACACGCTGCTGGAGCAGCTGCGTGCGGCTGGTGTTGACCTCAAATCGGTCGACGATGCCGTGACCGACAGCGACAAGGCGAAATTGCTCGACTCGCTGCGCCGCGCGCATGGCGGTTCCGAAGGCAAGAAGATCACGCTCACGCGTCGTCAGACTTCGGAAATCCGCCAGGCCGATGCCACCGGTCGCTCGCGCACGATCCAGGTCGAAGTGCGCAAGAAGCGCGTCTTCGTCAAGCGTGATCCGGCCGAGCTCGCCGCCGAACAGACCGCCGAGCAGGCCGAAGCCGCCGATGTCGCGGCTCAGGACGCCGCCGCCGCGCCCGCTGCGCAGACGCCGGCCGCCGAGGCGCCCGTCCAGGACGCCCCGGCCGACGTGAAGGCCGCCCCGGTCGCAGAAGCCGCCGCCGAGGCGCCTGCCGCCGCGGCCGAGCCGGCGCCCGAAGTGCAAGAAGCGCCCAAGGCCGAGCCGGCCGCCGAGGCGCCCGCCACCGAAACCGCGCCCGAGGCTGCGCCTGCGACGACCCCCGTGGCCGAAGCGCCCGCCGCGCCGGTCGTGCCCGCCGAAGCCACCCCGGCTCCGGCTTCCGCCCAACCCGCGGCCCAGGCTGAGCCTGAGTCCGAGTCCGAACCTCAACCCGAGGCTTCCAGCAAGCAGTCTTCGGCGCAGCCCGCCGAGCCCGAAGCCAAGAATGAACCTGCCGTCGAGCAACCGGCTGAAGCTGCTCGATCTGAACCTGTTGTGCAAGCTCAAACCGATCTGAACTCCAAAGCGCAGGCCGCCGCGCCCGCCAAGCCCCAATCCGACGCCGGCAAGCCTGCCGCCGCTCGTGCCGACGCACCCAAGTCCGCCGCGCGTCCCGACGCTCGCCGTGCCGCGCCCCCCGTGGCCGCCTCCGCCGGCGGTGCCGGCCGCGAGGACGCCCGTCGCGCCGCCGAAGCCGAAGCCGCCGCGCTGCGCGAAATGCTGAATCGTCCGCGCAAGGTGTTGCGCGCACCGGAACCCGAGCCCGCCGCGGGCGCGATCACCGGTACGCTGCACAAGCCTGCCGGCAAGCCCGCTGCCGCCCCCAAGAAGGACGGCGCCAAGCCGGCCGCTCCGGGCGCCAAGAAGGTCATCAAGACGGCCGAAGTGTCGTCCACCTGGTCCGACGACGCGTCGCGCAAGAAGCCCGCCGACAAGGCGCCCGCCGCGCCGTCGCGCGACGGCTGGCGCGCGGGTGGCAAGGGTGGCGGTGGCAAGGGCCGCAACAACCGCCATCAGCAGAACGACCGCCGCAACGAGCCGGCAGCCCAGGAATTCATCGCACGCGAAATCCACGTGCCCGAGACCATCAGCGTGGCCGACCTGGCGCACAAGATGTCCGTCAAGGCCGCCGAGGTGATCAAGCACCTGATGAAGCTGGGCCAGATGGTCACCATCAACCAGGTGCTCGACCAGGAAACCGCGATGATCGTGGTGGAAGAGCTCGGTCACGTGGCCATCGCCGCCAAGCTCGACGATCCGGAAGCCTTCCTCGACCTGGCGCCCGTGGCGTCGGATGCCGAAGAGCAACCGCGTGCCCCCGTCGTTACCGTCATGGGTCACGTCGACCACGGCAAGACCTCGCTGCTCGACTACATCCGTCGCGCCAAGGTCGCCGCGGGCGAAGCCGGCGGCATTACGCAGCACATCGGTGCGTACCACGTCGAAACCGGCCGTGGTGTGGTGACCTTCCTCGACACCCCGGGTCACGAGGCCTTCACGGCCATGCGTGCTCGCGGTGCCAAGGCTACCGACATCGTCATTCTGGTGGTCGCCGCCGACGACGGCGTGATGCCCCAGACGCGTGAAGCCATTCACCATGCCAAGGCCGCCGGCGTGCCGCTGGTCGTGGCCGTCAACAAGATCGACAAGCCCGATGCCAACCCCGAGCGCGTGAAGCAAGAGTTGGTCGCCGAAGAAGTCGTGCCCGAAGAATACGGTGGCGACGTGCCGTTCGTGTCCGTGTCCGCCAAGACCGGCGCCGGCATCGACGACCTCCTCGAAAACGTGCTGCTGCAAGCCGAAATTCTCGAGCTCAAGGCACCGATCGAGGCACCCGCCAAGGGTCTGGTCATCGAAGCCCGTCTCGACAAGGGTCGCGGCCCGGTGGCCACGATTCTGGTGCAGAGCGGCACGCTCAAGCGCGGCGACGTCGTGCTGGCCGGCGCAAGCTTCGGCCGCGTGCGCGCCATGCTCGACGAAAACGGCAAGCAGATCCAGGCCGCCGGTCCGTCGATTCCCTGCGAAATTCAGGGTCTCACCGACGTGCCCGCCGCTGGCGACGAACTGATCGTGCTGTCCGACGAACGCAAGGCCCGCGAAATCGCGCTGTTCCGTCAAGGCAAGTTCCGCGACGTCAAGCTGGCTCGCCAGCAGGCCGCGAAGCTCGAATCCATGTTCGACAACATGGGCGAAGGCACCCAGACGCTGCCCCTCATCGTCAAGACCGACGTGCAGGGTTCGCAGGAAGCACTGGTGGCCTCGCTCACCAAGCTGTCGACCGACGAAGTGCGCGTCCAGGTGGTGCATGCCGCCGTGGGTGGTATCTCCGAAAGCGACGTCAACCTTGCGATCGCCTCCAATGCCGTCGTGATCGGCTTCAACGTGCGCGCCGAACAAAGCGCCAAGAAGCTGGCCGAAAACAACGGCATCGACCTGCGCTACTACAACATCATCTACGACGCCGTGGATGAGGTTAAGGCAGCCATGTCGGGCATGCTGGCGCCCGAAAAGCGCGAAGAGATCATCGGCCTGGTCGAAGTGCGCGAGGTCTACACGATTTCGCGTATCGGTACCGTCGCCGGTTGTATGGTTCTCGACGGCTACGTGCGTCGCGATTCGCAGGTCCGCCTGCTGCGCAACAACGTGGTCCAGTGGACCGGCCAGCTCGATTCGCTGCGCCGCTTCAAGGACGACGTCAAGGAAGTCAAGTCGGGCTTCGATTGCGGTCTGACCCTGCGCGGCAACAACGATCTCCAGATGGGCGACCAGCTGGAAGTCTTTGAAATCAAGGAAATTGCGCGTACGCTGTAAGGCATACGTGCGATTCAAGTCGTTTTCTACATGAGCCGTCACAAGTCCAAAGCCATCCCCGGCCGCAATCTGCGGCTGGCCGACCAGATCCAGAAGGATCTGGCCGGGATCATCCAGCGCGAGATCGATATGTCCCGCGCCGGACTGATCACGCTGTCGGGTGTGGAGCTTTCGGCCGACTACGCACACGCGAAGGTGTTCTTCACGGTCCTGGGCGCCGAGCCCGAGACCGCTGCCGCCTTGCTGAACGAGAAGGCCGGCTGGCTGCACTCGCAGCTCTACAAGCTGCTGCACATCCACACTGTTCCCACGCTGCGGTTCTTCCATGATCCGCAAATCACGCGCGGCATCGAAATGTCGATGCTGATCGACCGCGCCAATCGCGGGCCGCACTCTGGCGTGCCCGACGAGCCCGAAGACGAGTCCTGATCGGGCTGTCGTCTCTGTTTTTTTCGTTTTACTTCCGGATCTAGACGATGGCCAAACGACGCGGGCTCGCGCTCGACGGTGTGCTGCTGCTCGATAAACCCGTGGGTTTGTCGAGCAATCACGCTTTGCAGCGTGCGCGGCGCACCCTCGACGCCGCCAAGGCCGGTCACACCGGCACGCTGGACCCGTTCGCAACGGGTCTGCTGCTGTGCTGTATGGGCCGCGCCACCAAGATTTCGGGCGCGATGCTCGATGCCGACAAGGCGTACCGCGCCGTCATTCAGTTCGGTGAAGAAACCGACAGCGGCGACCTGACCGGCAACGTCGTGGCGCGCGCCGACGCCGGCTTCACGGGCGTGACGCGCGAGCAGGTGCTCGACGTGCTGTCACGTTTCCAGGGCAGCATCGAGCAGATTCCGCCCATGTATTCCGCGCTCAAGCGCGACGGCAAGCCGCTCTATGAGTATGCGCGCGCCGGTATCGAACTGGAGCGCCCGCCCCGGCGGGTGACCATCCACCGCATCGAGCTGCTGTCCTGTGATGGCATGCAGGCAGAGATCGATGTGGCATGCAGTAAAGGGACATACATCCGCACGCTGGCCCAGGACATCGGGCGCGCGCTGGGATGCTATGGCCACCTGGCGGCGCTGCGGCGTACTCAGGTCGGGCCGTTTTCGCTCGACCGCGCCGTGACGTTAGACGCCTTGCAGGCGATGCCCGATCCCAAGACGGCGCTGCTTGCCCTGAATGAATTGCCGGCGGGCTTGCTGCCCGTCACTCGAACTTAAAGGACCTGCTATGACCCGCGCCTTGCGCAATGTCGCCATCATCGCCCACGTGGACCACGGCAAGACCACGCTGGTTGACCAACTTCTGCGCCAATCCGGTACGTTCCGCGAGAACCAGGCCGTGGCCGAGCGGGTCATGGACTCGAACGATCTCGAAAAAGAACGCGGGATCACCATTCTGGCCAAGAACTGCGCGGTCGAGTACGAAGGCACGCACATCAACATCGTCGACACCCCGGGACACGCGGACTTCGGCGGTGAAGTGGAGCGCGTGCTGTCGATGGTCGACGGCGTGCTGCTGCTGGTCGACGCGGTCGAAGGCCCGATGCCCCAGACCATCTTCGTGACCCGCAAGGCGCTGGCCCTCGGCCTGAAGCCCATCGTCGTGGTCAACAAGATCGATCGTCCGGGCGCCCGTCCCGACTTCGTGATCAACGCGACCTTCGAACTGTTCGACAAGCTCGGCGCGACCGAAGAGCAGCTCGACTTCCCGGTGGTGTACGCCTCGGGCCTGTCGGGTTATGCCGGCCTGACCGCCGACATCCGCGAAGGCGACATGCGTCCGCTGTTCGAAGCCATTCTGCAGCACGTGCCGCAGCGTGAAGACGATCCCAATGGTCCGCTGCAAATGCAGATCATCTCGCTCGATTACAACAGCTACGTCGGCAAGATCGGCGTGGGCCGCATCAACCGTGGCCGTATGCGCCCCGGCATGGACGTGGCTTTCCGCTTCGGTCCCGAAGCCGCCGCTCAGCGCGGCCGCATCAACCAGGTGCTGAAGTTCAGCGGCCTGGAGCGCGTGGTGGTCGACGAAGCCGAAGCCGGCGACATCGTGCTGATCAACGGTATCGAAGACCTGAACATCGGCACCACCGTGACCGATCCGGCCACGCCCGAAGCGCTGCCCGTGCTGCGCATCGACGAGCCCACCCTGACCATGAACTTCATGGTCAACACCTCGCCCCTGGCCGGCCGCGAAGGCAAGTTCGTGACCAGCCGCCAGCTGCGCGACCGTCTCGACCGCGAACTGAAGTCCAACGTGGCGCTGCGTGTGCGCGACACCGGTGACGACACCGTGTTCGAAGTGTCGGGCCGTGGCGAACTGCACCTGACCATTCTGCTCGAAACGATGCGCCGCGAAGGCTATGAACTCGCCGTGTCGCGTCCGCGCGTGGTGTTCAAGGAAGTCGACGGCGTGAAGTGCGAGCCGGTCGAAGCCCTGACGGTCGACGTCGAAGACGGTCACCAGGGTGGCGTCATGGAAGAGCTGGGCCGCCGCAAGGGCGACCTGCAGGACATGCAGCCGGACGGCCGTGGCCGCACCCGCCTCGAATACCTGATCCCGGCCCGTGGCCTGATCGGTTTCCAGAACGAATTCCTGACGCTGACCCGCGGTACCGGCCTGATGAGCCACACGTTCCACGAATACGCGCCGCTCAAGGAAGGTTCGATCGGCGAGCGTCGTAACGGCGTGCTGATCAGCCAGGACAACGGCGACGCCGTTGCCTACGCGCTCTGGAAGCTGCAGGATCGTGGCCGCATGTTCGTGAGCCCGGGCGAGCCGCTGTACGAAGGCATGATCATCGGCATCCACAGCCGCGACAACGACCTGGTCGTGAACCCGATCAAGGGCAAGCAGCTGACCAACGTGCGCGCCTCGGGCACCGACGAAGCCGTGCGCCTGGTGCCGCCGATCCAGCTGACGCTGGAGTACGCGGTCGAGTTCATCGACGACGACGAACTGGTCGAAATCACGCCCAAGTCGATCCGTCTGCGCAAGCGTCACCTGCAAGAGCACGAGCGTCGCCGCGCGTCGCGCGAAGGCGCATAAGCGCCAGGGCAGGGGCGCCGGGATCTCCGGCGCCGCCACCGACAAAGGGTGCATCGGCAACGATGCGCCCTTTGTCATTTGTGGCGTCAGGTGGGCCGGTGCTGATGCCGGTATTCCTGCGTGCGGCCGCCGTAGCCGTAGGCCGCCGCGCGGGCGTCGATGACGTGCACGTACGAAACCTCGTGCAGCGGCTCGAGAATCGCAGCGAACGCGGTATGCACTTCCTTCAGATAGGCCGCCTTCTCGGCCTTGGTGTTGGTCTCGTCGGTCACGCTGATGTCCAGATGGAAGGCGTTGCGGGCGAGATCGGCCAGGCTGCGGCCGCCGACGTACCAGGCCGCCGCGGGGACGTGCAGCACGGTGATGGCGATCACATCCCGTTCTTTGCCCAGCACCCGCTGCGTCAGGTCCATGGTGGCCTGCACGACGCGTTCGTCGCGGGCGGCGTCGGGTGCGCCGGATAGGTGGATCACGATGTGAGGCATGGTGGTTCTCCAAGAGGGGCGGCGGTGCGGTCGCATCCGCCATGACATCAGTCTAGGGAGGCCTTTGACATCGGCAAAACGGGAATTTATGATCGAATCAATCGGTTTTAGCGATGGATAAGCTTATCCCCCGGAAGTCCGCCATGTCACAACTCGATCTCGACCAGCTCCGTACCTTCGCCGCCGTGGCCGACGCCGGCAGCCTGACCGCGGCGGCGCCGCGGGTCTTCCTGTCGCAGTCTTCCGTCAGCGAGCAGATCCGCAAGCTCGAGGAGCGCGCCGGCCAGGTTCTGTTGCGGCGGGGTAAAACCGGCGTGGTGCTGACGCCGGCCGGCGTGCGCCTGCTGGACTACGCCCGCCGCATCCTCGCGCTGGCCGAGCAGGCGCAGCGCGAGATGCGCGGGCTGGCCCTCGAGGGCGATCTGCGTCTGGGGATCACCGACTACTTCCGGCCCAACGAGATCAGCCCGCTGCTGGCCCGCCTGAAGCTGACCTATCCGGGCCTGCGGCTGCGTGTGGAGATCGCCAAGAGCGACCTGGTGCGCGCCGCCTACGCCCGCGGCGAGCTCGACGTGGCGGTGGCCATGCGGGTGACCGAGGCCGGCGCGTCGGACGCGGCCGCCGATCCGGCCTGGGTGCTGCGCCGGGAGCCGCTGGTATGGTTGGCCGGTGAGGGTGTGGATCTCGGCGTGGCGGGCGATCCCGAGGTCTTTGCGGCTGGCGGCGGTACGTCGGGCCCCGATGCCTCGGGCGCCGGGGCGTCGGATGTCGATATGTCAGCCGCGTCCTTGCCGCTGTTGTGCCTCACGGAGTCGTGCTCACTGCGCCAATACACCGAGGGTGTGCTGCGGCGGGCTGGCGTGGCCTATGGGGTGGCCCACGTCACGACCGGGGTGGCGGGCCTGCAGATGGCGCTGGCGGCCGGGCTGGGCGTGGCGTGCCTGAATCGGGGTGCCATGAGCGACGGCATCGTGCCGTGGCGCGGGGCCGGCGCGTTGCCCGCGCTGGGGATGGCGGTATTCGAGGCGCTGCCGCCGCGCGCCGGTGAGGACGCGCGGGCAGGGCAGGTGCGCGACGCGGTGGTCGCGCACTTTCGTTGAGGCGGCTGGCGCGGCCTCAGGCCGGCAGCGACGGGGCGTAGGCCTCGTCCGGCACCTTGACCTTGTCGAAAAACTCCGCGACGCGGCGCACGACTTTCTCGGGATCGTCTTCGATGATGAAGAGATTGAGATCGTGCGCACCGATCATGCCGTTGCCGAGCAGCTGTTCGCCGAGCCAGTCGACCAGACCGCCCCAGAATTCGCTGCCGACGAGAATGATCGGCGCGGGCGGCACCTTGCCGGTCTGGATCAGCGTGAGCGCCTCGAACAGCTCGTCCATGGTGCCGAAGCCGCCCGGCATCGACACGTAGGCCGCGCTGTGCATGAAGAAGGTGGCCTTGCGCGAGTAGAAGTAGTCGAACTGCAGACTGATGGTCTGAAATTCGTTGTTGTGCGCCTCGTGCGGCAGGTTGATGTTCAAGCCGATGCTCGTGCCGCCGGCTTCGAAAGCGCCTTTATTGGCGGCTTCCATGATGCCGGGGCCGCCGCCGGCGATGACCGCGAAGCCTTCGCGCGCCAGCCCGGCGGCGATGGCCACGGTGGTTTCATAATGCGGGGAATCGCGGCTGATCCGCGCGCTTCCGAACACACTTACAGCCGGACCGATATGCGCCAGCTTTTCGGCCGCGGTCTTTATCTCTGACATAATCACCGGTATTTGCATGCCGGCGGGCGTCTCTTTTTCTGCCTTATTAACCATGAAAAAAACCTTGTTGCTGGTGGACGGTTCGAGCTATTTGTATCGAGCCTTTCACGCCATGCCCGATCTGCGCAATGCCCAGGGCGAACCGACCGGGGCACTGTATGGTGTCGTGAACATGCTCAAGAAGCTTGTTCAGGATCATAAGGCACAGTATGCCGCATGCATCTTCGATGCGCGTGGCAAGACGTTTCGCGACGACCTCTACCCTGAGTACAAGTCGCATCGTCCGCCGATGCCTCCCGACCTCTCAGCACAGATCGAGCCCATCCACGAAACCATCCGCGCGCTGGGCTGGCCCCTGCTCGCCATCGAGGGCGTGGAGGCCGACGACATCATCGGCACGCTCGCGCGCCAGGCCGCGGCTCAGGGCATCCACACCATCGTGTCCACCGGTGACAAGGACATGGCGCAGTTGGTCGATCCCCATATTACGCTGGTCAACACGATGAGCGGCGAGACCCTCGATCCGCCCGGCGTGCAGACCAAATTCGGCGTGCCGCCCGAGCGCATCGTCGACTATCTGATGCTGGTGGGCGACGCGGTCGACAACGTGCCGGGCGTGACCAAGGTCGGCCCCAAGACCGCGGTCAAATGGCTGGGCGAATACGGCTCGATCGAAAATCTGGTCGAGCATGCGGCCGACATCAAGGGCGTGGCGGGCAACAACCTGCGCGAAGCCATTCCCAATTTCCCGCTCACGCGTCAGCTCCTCACGATCAAGTGCGACTGTGACCTCACCGGCCACATCGCGGGTATGGACGACCTCACGCCCAAGGCGCAGGACAACGACACGCTGGCCCGCATGTACGACCGCTACGGCTTCCGCACCTGGTTGCGCGAGCTCAGCGGCGAGCCGGAGCGCGTGCCGACCGGCGACGCGCGCGCCGTCGAGGCGGCCCATGTCGCCCCCGTCGAAACCGATTACCGCATCATCACCGAGTGGTCCGATCTCGAAGACTGGATGACGCGCGTCGACGCCGCCGAGCTGGTCGCGCTCGACACCGAGACCACCTCGCTCGACGAAATGCAGGCACGCCTGGTGGGCGTCTCGATGGCGGTCGCGCCCGGCGTCGCCTGCTACATCCCGCTCGCGCATCGCGGCCCCGACACCGGCCCGCAATTGCCCAAGCACGACGTGATCGAACGCCTGCGCGGCTGGCTCGAAGCCGCGGATCGCCCCAAGCTGCTGCATCACGCCAAGTACGACACGCATGTGTTCGCCAACGAAGGCGTGGCGCTGCGCGGCGTGGCCGAAGACACGATGCTGCAGGCTTATGTGCTGGAGTCGCATCGCGGCGTCGGGCTCAACGATCTGGCGCAGCGCTTCCTGGGCCGCAGCGGCGTGAGCTACGAAGACCTCTGCGGCAAGGGTGCCAAGCAGATCGGCTTCGACGAGGTCGCGATCGACAAGGCGGGCTTCTATGCCGCCGAAGACGCCGACTTCACGTTGCAGCTGCATCAGGCGCTGCGTCCGCGCGTGAGCGCCGATGCGGGCCTCGAGCGCACCTATCTGCTCGAAATGCAGGTCTCGCGCGTGCTCAACGTGATCGAGCGCAACGGCGTGCTGGTCGACGCCGCCGAGCTCGGCCGCCAGAGCAATGTGCTGGGCCGCGAGATGCTTTCGCTCGAGCAGCGCGCCTACGAGCTGGCGGGCCAGCCGTTCAACCTCAATTCGCCCAAGCAATTGGGTGAGATCCTGTTCGGCCGCATGGGCCTGCCGGTGGTGCGCAAGACCGCGAGCGGCGCGCCGTCCACCGACGAAGAAGTGTTGTCCAAACTGGCTCAGGATTACCCGTTGCCGCAGGTGCTGCTCGAGTACCGGGGTCTGTCCAAGCTCAAGTCCACCTACACCGACAAACTACCGCGCATGATCAACCCGGCCACGGGCAGGGTGCACACGCATTACTCGCAGGCCGCGGTGATCACGGGCCGGCTGGCGTCGTCCGATCCCAACCTGCAAAACATCCCGGTGCGTACCGAGGCGGGCCGCCGCGTGCGCGAGGCCTTCATCGCGTCCGAAGGGCGCGTCTTGCTGTCGGCCGACTATTCCCAGATCGAGCTGCGCATCATGGCGCACGTCTCCGATGACGCGAACCTGCAGCGCGCCTTCGCCGCGGGCGAAGACATCCACCGCGCCACGGCCGCCGAGGTGTTCGGCGTGGCCCTCGACGAGGTGACGAGCGATCAGCGCCGCGCCGCCAAGGCCATCAACTTCGGCCTCATCTATGGCATGGGCGTGTTCGGTCTGGCCTCCAACCTCGGCATCACGCGCGACGCCGCCCAGCAGTACATCGACCGCTACTTCACGCGCTATCCCGGCGTGGCACGCTACATGGACGTCACGCGTCATCAGGCGCGCGATCAGGGCTACGTCGAGACGGTCTTTGGCCGACGCCTGCAGTTGCCCGACATCCGCGCCGCGTCGGGCCCGCGCCGGCAGGGCGCCGAGCGCGCCGCCATCAACGCGCCGATGCAGGGCACGGCGGCCGACCTGATCAAGCTGGCCATGGTGGCCGCCCAGGATTGGCTGGATGCCGAAGGGCTCGAGAGCCGCATCATCATGCAGGTGCACGACGAACTCGTGCTCGAGGTGCCGGAGTCCGAGCTCGAGCGGGTGCGCGAGCGCCTGCCGCGTCTGATGAGCGATGTGGCCGAGCTGCGCGTGCCGCTGATTGCCGAAGTCGGCATGGGCCACAACTGGGAACAGGCGCATTGAGGCGCCTGTGCAGGGAGCGCGTCCGCGCGTTCCCTGCCGCGCTGCCCGGCTGGCCGAGGCCGATTTCCTCCCGCGCGGCTGCAACGATATAATGTTGCGCTTTCGCCCCCCACCGATTTTCTCCCCATGTTGCTACTCTGGATCGTCCTGGCCACGATTGCTGGCGGTCTGATCGCCATCTCGGTCGCGAGCTGGCTCGCCTATCGCGTCTTTGCCCGTTATCTCCATCACATGGTCAGCCTGTCGGTGGGCGTTCTGCTGTCGGTCGCGCTCCTGCATCTGCTGCCCGAGGCGTTCGAGTCGGCGCAAGCCGATGTGCACACGCTCTTCGGCCTGATGCTTGCCAGCCTCATCGGCTTTTTCGTGCTCGAGAAGATCGCGCTGCTGCGCCATAGCCATCACCACGAAGGCGATGGGCACCACCACCACAAGGGTCACGATCGCCACGAGGCGGGGCGCGGCGGCGTGCTGATCCTGATCGGCAGTTCGCTGCACAACCTGTGCGACGGTGTTCTGGTCGCCGCGGCGTTCCTCACCGATCCGGTGCTGGGCCTGCTGACGGCGGCCTCGATCATCGTGCACGAAGTGCCTCACAAGCTGGGCGACTTCGTGGTGCTGATCAACGCGGGCCTGCAGCGCAAGCGCGCGTTCGGGTTGATCCTCTTCACCAGCCTGTGCACGGCCATCGGCGGCGGTGTAGGATATTTCGTGTTGCAGGAAGCGCAGAACCTCGTTCCGTACGTGCTGGTGATCGCCGCCAGCAGCTTCCTGTATATCTCGGTAGCCGACCTGATGCCGCAAATGCACGAGCGGGTGACGTTGGCCGATGCGGTGCCACAGCTGCTGCTGGTGGGCATCGGTGTCGTCATCATTTATGGCGTCACCTCGTTCATGCATCACGGCCACGACCACGGCCACGATCACGCCCACGACCACGGTCCTGCGCGTATCGAGGCACCGCACACGCATTGATCTCGCGGTCGCGCGGGCTGGCTGCCGGGACCTCTTCCATCCCGTCAGGAGTCCGCCCATGAATTTTGCCGCCGCCGCCGGCCAGCCCGCCGACACCACCATTCACACCGACGCCGCCGGCCTCGTGCACGGCGACTTCGCCCTGCCGGTGGCCGATGGCACGCAGAACGCCTATTACGCCGCGCCCGCGGGCAAGGACAAGCTGCCGGTCATCCTGGTGGTCCAGGAGATCTTCGGCGTCCATGAGCACATCAAGGACCTCTGCCGCCGGCTCGCGCATGCCGGCTATCTGGCGATCGCCAGCGAGCTCTATCAGCGCCAGGGCGACGCTTCGGCGTACGACGACATTCCCAAGCTGATTTCCGAGCTCGTGGCCAAAGTGCCCGACGAGCAGGTCTACGCGGACCTCGACGCCTGCGTAGCCTGGGCCGGCAAGAACGGCGGCGACACGAGCCGCCTGGGCATCACTGGCTTTTGCTGGGGCGGGCGCATCACCTGGATGTACAGCGCCCACAATCCCAAGGTGCGGGCCGGCGTGGCCTGGTACGGCAAGCTGGCGGAAGGCCACGGCCCGCTGATCAAGCAGGTGCCCCTCGACATCGCGGGTCAGCTGCATGGCCCGGTGCTGGGGCTGTATGGCGCGCAGGATCACAGCATTCCGCTCGCCGACATCGACACCATGAAGCAACGGCTGCAGTCGGGTAACGACGCCAGCAAGGCGTCGAGCTTCGTGGTGTATCCCGAGTCCGGTCACGCGTTCCTGGCCGATTACCGGCCGAGCTACCGCGCCGAAGACGCGCGCGACGGCTGGGCCCGCATGCTGACGTGGTTCCAGCGTCACCTGGGCTGATCGCCCGACAAGGCGGCCCGGATCCGGGCCGCCTTTGCTTTGGTATCAGTTGCCCGCGTCGCGCAGACGGCTGGGCAGCAGTTCGCCGTGGCGCGCCAGCAGCGGGTAGGCCGAGGCGCCGATGAGATGAGAGTTGATGCCCTTCATGTCGCGCAGGATGTCGAGATAGAGGGCGCCCACATCGGCCGACTCGACCTTGCCCGACTTGATCTGCGCGAGATGCGTGTCGGCGGCTTCGGCCTCGAGCGCGCGAAAGCGTGATTTCTCGCCCGCGAGCGCGCGGGCCTGGCGCACGTCGTCGTTCACGAACAGTGCCGCCGCCTGACGCTGATTGGCGATGAGGGCGGCGAGCGTTTCGTCGATCCGGTCGCGCTGCTCCGGCGTGAGCGCCAATCCCTGCTTGCGCAGCTTGCCCACGTGGCCCAGCAGCCCGTGATACGCGATGTCGGCAGCGTGCCCGATGTTGCTGGCGAAGGCGATGATGCTGTCCACGCGCTGGCGATCTTCCTGCGTCATGTTTTCGTGGTCCAGCGTCGCCACGTAGGTCGTGATGGCGTTTTCGAGCTTGTCGACGGCCGTGTCGATCTGACGCGCCTGCACCATGCGGTGGCGGTTGTCGCGCTTGAAGCCGGCGCGCGCGTAGAGCAGCAGGGTCTGCAGCATGTCGGTCAGGCGCAGCGATTCGCGCGCCGCGTTGCCCAGTGCCACGGCAGGAACGTCATGCGCCCATTCGTCGAGGTATTGCGGCCGGGACGGGTCGTTGGGATCGGCCCGCTTGGGCAGCCAACGGGTGAGAAAGGCCGCATACGGCGTGAGGAGCGGCAGGAACACCAGCGCGATCACGATGTTGAAGAGCGTGTGGAAGTTGGCGACCGCGCGCGCGGAATCGCCGCTCGCCATGCCGGAGAGCCAAGGCTCGATCCATGGCAGCAGGATCACGCCCACCAGCACGCCCGCGACGCGGGTGAGCAGGTTGCCCAGCGGCAGGCGGCGAGCGGCCGGGTCATCGCCCGTCACGCCTTCGAGCATCGGATTCACCGCGGTGCCCAGGTTGGCGCCCAGCACCAGCGCGAACGCCACGTGCGGTTCGACGATGCCGTGACTCACCAGCGACATGATGAGCACGACGACGGCGACGCTGGAATGGGCGGCCCAGGTGAGGGCGGCCGCGATCAGCACGGCCGCCACCGGCTGGCTGCCGAGGGCGCCCAGGATCACCGCCAGCAGCGGCGCGCTTTCGAAGGGGGCGAAGAGCTCCACCAGCAGATGCAGGGCCATCAACAGCAGACCCAGGCCGATGAAGACCCGCCCGAGGTCGCGCGAGCGGCCGGGCTGCGAACGGCGGAACATCCATACGCCGATCAGGATCAGGATGGGCGCGGCGGCCGTGAGATCGAACGACAGCAACTGCACGATCAGCGTGGTGCCGACGTTGGCGCCCAGCATGGCGGCGAGCGCGGGGACCAGGCTCACCACGCCACCGGCCGCAAAGCCGGTGATCATCAGGCCCGTCGCGGTGCTGCTCTGCAACACCGCCGTGATGCCCAGACCGGCCAGAAAAGCGCGCAGCCGCGTGCCGAGCGCCTTGCCCAACGCTGCGCTCAGCGCCGCGCCGAACGCGCGCTGCACACCCGTCTGCACCATATGCACGCCCCACAGCAGCAGGGCGACGTATCCCGCGAAATCCAATAACGGCAACAGTCCCGACATGACACTCCTCAGGCCTGACTTTCCGCCGGGTGCCGACCCGGCGGAAATATGACATGAAATAATTTTGTAATGATCGCATGCGGCGGCGCGCAATGGACACGTTTAGGTGGTGCTTTCGATTCGTGTCCGCCCCATTCTGCGCCCAACCTTGCGCGGGTGGTATGCCCGCGTATCATGGGCGCGAATCATGTTCCCCGTTTGACACCAGCAGGAGTGGCCGTGGCGGTATCCGTATTCGATCTCTTCAAGATAGGCATTGGGCCGTCCAGCTCGCATACCGTCGGACCCATGCGCGCCGCGCTGCTGTTCGCGCAGGGTCTGGAGCGCGATGGCCTGTTGCCTCGTGTCGCCCACGTGCGCGCCGAACTCTACGGCTCGCTCGGCGCGACGGGCAAGGGACACGGAACCGACAAAGGGGTGATGCTCGGCCTGATGGGCGAGGCGCCCGACACCGTGGATCCGGTGGCGGTGGCGGGCATGCTGCAGGCCGTGCGCGCCAGCCGCGTGATGCCGGTGCTCGGTCATCATCGCGTGCCGTTCATCGAAAAGGAACACCTGCTGTTCTATCGCCGCGAAGCCATGGCCGAACATCCAAACGGCATGAAGTTCCACGCCTTCGATGCCGAGGGCAATTCGCTGCGCGAGGCTCGCTATCTCTCGGTGGGCGGCGGCTTCGTCGTGACCGCCGGCGCGGCGAATGCCCAGGTCATCGCGGCCCACGATCAACTGCCGTTTCCGTTCCGCACCGGGCGTGAGCTGCTGCACATGTGCCGTACCAGCGGCCTGTCGGTCGCCGGCCTCATGATGCGCAACGAACTGACCTGGCGCGCCCAGGACGAGATCGAGGCGGGCCTCGACCGGATCTGGGAGGTCATGCAGGCCTGTGTCTCGCGCGGCTGTGGCATCGATTACCCCGAGGCCGACGGCGATCTGCCGGGGCCGCTCAAGGTGCGCCGGCGTGCCGCCGAGCTCTACCGCAGCCTCACGCAGCGCGCCGAGCGCGCGCTGGCGGATCCCTTGTCGGCGCTCGACTGGGTCAATCTGTATGCCATGGCGGTCAACGAAGAAAACGCCGCCGGCGGCCGGGTCGTGACGGCGCCCACCAACGGCGCGGCCGGCATCATTCCCGCCGTCATGCACTACTACGATCGTTTCGTGCCAGGTGCGTCGCAAGCGGGCATCCGCGAATTCCTGCTGACAGCCGCCGCCATCGGGCTGCTCTACAAATACAACGCGTCGCTGTCGGGCGCCGAAGTCGGCTGCCAGGGCGAGGTGGGCGTGGCCTGTTCGATGGCGGCCGGGGCATTGGCCGCGGTGCTCGGCGGAACGGTCGAGCAGGTCGAGAACGCGGCCGAGATCGGCATGGAGCACAACCTCGGCCTGACCTGCGACCCGGTCGGCGGTCTGGTGCAGATCCCCTGTATCGAGCGCAACGCCATGGCATCGGTCAAGGCCGTCAACGCCGCCCGCATGGCGCTGCGCGGCGACGGCAAGCATTATGTGTCGCTGGATTCGGTGATCAAGACCATGCGCGAAACCGGCGCCGACATGAAGACCAAGTACAAGGAAACCGCCCGCGGCGGTCTGGCCGTGAACATCGTGGAATGCTGAAATGAAGCGGGGGGCGCATGGCGCCCCCCGCTGATGGCTCTGCGTGGGTCAGAGCTGTTCTTCGTTGATCAGGTCTTCCTTGCCGTAGAACTTCACGCCGATGTGGATGCGTTCGCGGCCCTGCGAACGGCGATGGCGGTTGGTGTCGCGCAGCGAATAGACGCAGCCGCAATACTCTTGCTGATAGAAGTTTTCGCGCTTGCTGATCTCGATCATGCGCGCCGATCCGCCGCCCTTGCGCCAGTTGTAGGTCCAGTAGATCAGGTCGTCGTAGCGACCGGCCGCGCGCTCGCCGCAGCCGTTGATCTGGTTCATGTCTTTCCAGCGCGAGATGCCGAGCGAACTGGTGATGGTATCGAAGCCATGTTCGTGGGCGTAGAGCGCGGTGCGCTCGAAGCGCATGTCGAAGCACACCGTGCAGCGCTCGCCGCGCTCGGGCGAATCCTCGAGACCCTTGACCCGATCGAACCAGTTGTCCATGTCGTAGTCGGCATCGATGAATTCGATGCCGTGCTGCTCGGCGAACCGGATGTTTTCCTGCTTGCGGATCTCGTACTCTTTGACCGGATGAATGTTCGGGTTGTAGAAGTAGATCGCGTAGTCGATGCCCGAGGCGGTCATGGCTTCCATGACCTCGCCGGAGCAGGGGGCGCAGCACGAGTGCATCAGCACCTTGCTGCGGCCCTTGGGCAGTTCGAGTTTGGGGCGCACGAGTTCGGACATGGCAAAAAGCGGGCTTTCAGGCGGAAAACCGTTATTTTACGACGACTTGCAGCAGCGCTGCCACTCAGGCGGACGGCGCCCCCAGCACCGCGTCCCAGAGCTGGGTCACGGCCTGCCGTTCTTCGGTGAGCTGATCCGCCGGCACCCGCGCCTTGTCGATGCCCTTGAGACGCAGCTTGTGCTGGGCGCGCCGCAGCGTGCGATAGGCATCGCCGGCGGCGCGCGCGGCCGCGGGATCGATCAGCCCGGCTTCGCCCGCCAGGCGCAGCAGGGTGATGTTGCCCAGGTTGTTGACCAGCACGCGATGTTCGCCCGCGTGGCACAGCACCAGATACTGCGTGACGAATTCCACATCGACCATGCCGCCACGATCGTGCTTGAGATCGAACAGGCCGCTGGTATTGGGGTGACCGGCATTGATCTTTTCACGCATGCTCAACACCTCTTCGCGCAGCTTCGCGGCATCCCGCGGCGTGACCAGGATGTCGGCCCGGATGCGCTCGAAGGCGGCGCCCACGGTGGTGTCACCGGCCGCGTAGCGGGCGCGCGTGAGCGCCTGGTGTTCCCATGGCCAGGCATGCTTGCGCTGATACTGCTCGAAGGCTTCGAGCGACACGGCCAGCAGGCCGGCGTCGCCGTCGGGGCGCAGGCGCAGGTCGATCTCGTAGAGCCGGCCCGACGAGGTCATGGTCGAGAGCCATGAGGTCATCCGGCGGCCGAGTTTGGCGTAGAGCTCCGGCGCGTCTTCGCGCGGGTCGTCGAACACGAACACCAGATCCAGATCCGAGGCGTAGCCCAGTTCTTTGCCGCCCAGCTTGCCGTAGGCGATCACGGCGAAGCGCGGCTCGGCGCCCGCCTGACGATTGACCAGCGGCCAGACGCGCCGGATGGTTTCGGCCAGCAGCAGATCGGCCAGCGCCGACAGCTGGTCCGCGAGCTTCTCGACCGTGAGCTCGCCCTCCAGGTCCTGGGCCAGCAGCTGAAAGCTGGCCTGACGCTGGACGTCGCGCATGAGGTTCATCTGCTGTTCGATGTCGGGCTCGCCGCCGGGCAGCACGCAGGCATCAAGATCGGCGGACAGGCTGCGCGCGATCTGAGCGAAGTCCAGCGCCTGGAACAGCGTGCGCCAGTCGATCAGGCTGTCGAGCAGCAGGGGATGCTGAGTGAGGTATTGAGCGGCCCACGGGCTCGCGGCCACCATGCGCGCCACGCGCGCCAGGGTGTCGGGATACTCGGCCAGCAGCGCTAGATAGGCGCTGCGCTGGGCGATCGCTTCGATCAGGTCGAGCAGGCGCGTCGCGGCATCCATGGGCGCGGGCGTCTGTTGCGCGGCGGCCAGCGCCGCCGGCAGCAGCGCCTCGAGCCGGCGTCGGCTGCTCTCCGGCAGACTGCGGATGCGGTGGCTGCCGAGCAGCGATTCGGTGCGGCGCACGAGATCGGGCGCCTGCTCGCCAAAGGCCGCCTGGATCTGGCTCGCGAGCCGGTCTTCGGCATCGCCGTCGGTGTCACCGGCTGCCTGGGCGTTGCCCTGGGCGCCCGTATCCTGGGCGGGCGCGCGTTCCTGCTGTTCCTCTTCGCCCATGCCGGCCAGCCGGAACGCATTGCGGAAGGTCTGCGAGACGAACTGCCGGTGCGCGGCGAGCGTCTGCTCGAATTCTTCGGGGCTCAGGCCCAGCGCCTGGGCCAGCGCGGCGCGCTGCGCGGGGTCGCCCGGCAGCAGGTGGGTCTGTTCGTCTTCGCGATACTGCAGCATGTGCTCGGTGCGGCGCAGGAAGCGATACGCCGCCTCGAGCCGCTCGGCGTCTTCCGCGCCGAGCAGGCCGGCCTGGCGTTCGGCATGCAGCGCTTCGAGCAATCCACGGCGCTGCAGCGCGGGCATGCGGCCGCCCCGGATCAGTTGCGACAGCTGCACCACGAACTCGATTTCGCGGATGCCGCCGTCGCCCAGCTTGATGTTGTTGGCGCTGTCCACGCCATTGCGCGACAGCGCGCGGCGCTGCCAGTCCTGGCGGATGCGTTCGCGCAGCGAGCGCAGCGCGGCCAGCGCGTCGAAATCGAAGTACTTGCGGTACACGAACGGCACGCGCAGGCTCTCGAGCACGCGCTCCTGCGGCGCGCTATCGCTGCCCGCGAAGGCCTGCGCCGGGATCAGGCGCGCCTTGAGCCACGCATAGCGCTCCCACTCGCGGCCCTGGCCGATCAGGTAGTGTTCGAACGCATCCAGGCTCCAGGCCAGCGGGCCCGCGTCGCCGTCGGGGCGCAGCCGCAGGTCGGTGCGGAACACCTGACCCTCGGCATCGACCTCGGAGATCACCGGCATCATGCGGCGCGTCAGTCGGCCATAGAACTCATGATTGCTGATGCGGCGGGGGCCATCGGTCTCGCCCTCGTCGCCATACAGCATGACCAGGTCGATATCGGACGAGACGTTGAGCTCGCAACCGCCCAGCTTTCCCATGCCGACGATCAGCATCTCCTGCGGTTCGCCGCCGCTCTGTTCGCGCGGCAGGCCATGGGTGGCGGCGAGTTCTGCGGCGACGCTGCGGTATGCCGTGGCCACGGCCGTATCGGCCAGTGCCGTCATCGCGCCCACGACTTCTTCGAGATCCGCCAGCCCGGCCACGTCACGCACGATCAGGGCCAGAAACACGCGCTCGCGCAGGCGCCGCAACACGACACGGCACTGCTCCACGCTCAGGGTGTCGGGCGCGTCCGGTCCGGCGAGTTCGGCCTGCCACGATGCCAGCACATTGGGCGTGACGGCGTGCGGTGCGGCCGAGGTCAGCCAGGCGGCCAGATCGGGATGCGCGTCGAGGCGGCGGCGCAGATGCCCGGACCAGGCGAGGGCAGGAGCCAGCAGATCGGATCGAGTCATGATGTATTTCGCTACAAAAGAGGCGGGCGAGCCCGTCAGGCAGTTCGCCGGCGCTGCGCAGGACGGACAGGTTTAATGTATAAGGGGACGATACCTGAGAATGCACTTTCCCGATCATCCAACGTGTCCGTTTCCCGCAAATTGATCCGACGCCTGTTCTGGGGGCTATTTGCCCTCTATTGCGTGGCGGCCGCCGGTTTCATCGGGCTGCGGTATTGGGTGCTGCCGCAGGTGGACCGCTGGCGGCCGGACATCGAACAATACGCCAGCGAGACGCTGGGCACCAAGGTCTCGATCGAACACCTGAGCGCCGATTGGCGTGGACTCAATCCGCGACTGCGGCTGCTGGGCGTCAGCATCCACGACCCGCAGACCGGGCAGTCCGTGCTCGAACTGCCCAAGGTGGCGGCCACGCTCGGCTGGCGCAGCGTGCTGCTGCTCTCGCCGCGGCTCCTGAATCTGCGCATCGACAACGCCGACGTGACCTTGCGGCGCGCCGCGGATAATCATCTTTGGGTCGCGGGGCAGTCATTCGATCTCAGCGAAACGGGCGACGGCCAGTCGCCGCTCATGCGCTGGCTCATGCGTCAGCGCGAGTTGAGCCTGCACGGCGCGACCTTGCGCTGGCAGGACGAGCTGCGGCAGGTGCCCGAAATCGCGCTCACCGACCTGAATTTTGTCGTACGCAACGGCGCCCTGTCGCACCGCTTCGCGCTGCGCGCCCGCCCGCCGGCCGAGTTGGGCGCGTCGCTGAACGTGAAGGGCGAGTACAACCGGGCGCTGTTCGTGCGCGGTGCGTCGCGCGATCCCGCCAACTGGAGCGGCCAACTGTACGCCGAGCTCATCGATGCCGAACCGATGGCCTGGAAGCGCTGGCTCGATCTGCCCGTGCATGTGCAGGGCCGATTCTCCGCGCGGGCCTGGGCCGACATGGCCGCCGGCAAGATCACCGGCTTCAGCGCCGACGCCCTGGCCCGAGGGGGCGCGTGGCGTGCCGACGACGGCAAAACGCAGGCGAAGTTTTCGAGCGCCAGCCTGCATGCCGAAGGATCGCCCGGCGACATCGTGGCGTTCGCCGATGTGCCGCTCGCGCGCAGCGCCGACGGCCGCGGGGTGTCGGTCAGGCTCAAGCTCGATCGGGCGAGCGTGGCCCTGCCCGAGGTGTTCGCCACGCCGACGCTCGATGCGCACCAGGCCGTCTTCGACGGCCGGTGGGTCGAGCCGCCGGGTCAGCCGCTGCGGCTCGACCTGCGCGAGCTCAGTCTGGTCAACGATGACCTGCAGGGCCGTCTGCAAGGCACCTGGCGGGCCGAGGGCAGTACGCCCGCGGGCACGGCCGACCTGCGCGGCAGTCTGTCGCGCGCCGCCATGTCCGCGATTCATCGTTACCTGCCGCTGGAGGTCAACCAGGACGCACGCGACTGGCTTGCCTACGGGCTGCCCGCCGGCGAGATCCGCGACGCGGCCATCACGATCCGGGGCGATCTGGACGGCTTTCCCTTTTCCGCCCCGGGCGCCGTGGGCGAGTTCCGGCTGGCGGGCGCGTATCGCGACGCCATCGTCGATTACGCGCCGGCGCGACCCGGGCGCAAGGCCTGGCCCCGGCTCGAAAACCTCGGCGGCAGCTTTGCCATCGACCGTGCCAGCCTGACCCTGGACTCGCCGGGCGAGGGCCGCATCCGCACCAGCGACAAAGAGACGCTCTCGCTGGGCAAAGTCCACGCCGTGATTCCCGACATGGAGCACGACGCCACGCTCACGGTCGACGGCGATTCGCACGGCTCGGTGCCCGCCTACCTTGCGCTGGTGGCGCATTCCCCGCTGGGTGGCCTGCTCGACGGCGCGCTCGACGAAGCCAGCGGGCAGGGCGACTGGCATGTGCCGCTCAAGCTCGACGTCCCCCTGCTCAACGCCGACGATTCGCGCGTGGCGGGCAAGGTGATCTTCAACGGTGGTAGCTTCCGTTTCATGCCCGAGATCCCGGTGTTCAATCAGGTGCAAGGAGAGCTGCTGTTCACCGAGCGGGGGCTCGAGGTCAAGGACATCAAGGGGCAGTTCCTGGGCGGCCCGGCGCGCGTGTGGGGCAAGATGGAGCAGGGTGCCGAACCGCTGCGGGTCGAAGGCACGCTGGCCGGCGAGGCGCTCGGCGAACTGATTAACGCCCAGGCCATGAAGCGCTTTTCCGGCCGGACTCGCTACAGCGGGCAGCTCAGCTATCTGCGGGGCGGTGCGGTCGACATCTCGGTCAAATCCGACCTCGACGGCCTGGCGATCGACATGCCGGCGCCCGTGGGCAAGCCGGCCGCGAGCGCGCTGCCGCTGTCGCTGCAATGGAGCGCCGCGACCGACGCCGGCGCGCGCGACCGGCGCTGGCTCTCGGGCAGCCTCGGCGAAAACATCAACGTGCTGTTGGAGCGCGACCCGGCGCTGCGCGCCAGTTATTTCTCGCGCGGCGCGGTGGGCGTGAACCGCGCGGCCGTGCTGCCCCCGACGGGCCTCAGCCTCGCGGCGACCGTGCCCGCGCTCGATCTCGATGGCTGGAATACCGTCATCGATGCGTTCGACGAACCCGCGGTGAAGAGCGCGCGCCCGGTGGCGAACAGCCGGCCCGCGCTGCCGCCGGCGGCCCAGGTGAATCTGGCCACCGAGAAGCTGCGTGCGGGCGGTTACGTGCTCGACAATCTGAAGTTGTATGCGCAACGGCCCGCGCCGGATCAATGGCGCGTGGACATCGATTCCCGTCAGGCCAAGGGGGCGCTCGAATGGACCGAAGCGTCGCAGGTGATCGCGGGGCGCATCACCGCGCGCTTCAAACACCTGGCCCTGGGCGGCTCGGACGACACCAACCAGGCCAAGGATGCGCTGAACGAAGGGACCGACCTCTCCGATATTCCCGCCGTCGATCTCGTCGCCGACCAGTTCGTGCTGTACGACAAACCACTGGGCAAGCTGCGGCTGCTGGGCACCAATCTGGAGCGGGGCAAACTCTGGCGTCTCGACACGCTGCAGATCACCAACGACGCGGCCTCGCTCGACGCGACCGGCACCTGGCGGCTCGAGGGCGCTCAGCGCGGCCTGTCGATCGACGTCAAAACTAAGTTCGCGGACATGGGCAAGCTGCTCGACCAGGTCGGCCTGAAGCAGGTGATGGCGGGCGGCAGCGGCACGCTCGACGGCAATCTGTCCTGGCAGGATCTGCCCTGGACGCACAACCTCGCCAATGTGGATGGCGCCTTGTTGCTCAGCCTGGACAAAGGCCGTTTTCTCAACGTCAACTCCCGCACGGCGCGGCTGCTCGAGCTGCTGTCGCTGCAGTCGCTGCAGCGGCTGAGCAAGCTCGATCTGAATCCCGCCGGCGTGCTGCGCGAGGGCTTCCCGTTCGATACGGTGCGGGGCGATGTGGCCATCAACGATGGCTTGGTCCGGACCGAAGGTTTCAAGGTCAACGGCCCGGTGGCCGCCATCGTGCTGGCCGGCACCACCAATATCATCGACGAGCGCTGGGACCTGAAAACGGTGGTGATTCCGAACATCGACGCGAGCGGCGCGGCCGTGGCCACGGCCGCCATCGTGAATCCGCTGATCGGCCTGGGCGCCTTTCTGACGCAGTGGTTGCTCAAGCAACCGCTCGCTCGCGCCATGTCGGCGGAATACGCGGTCACGGGATCCTGGGACGACCCCAAGATCGCCCCGATTGAAACCCGCGTCCCGCGGGTGCAGGAAGATCCGGCGGCCGATTTCGGCACCGGCGGCAGCTGATCGGGCAGCCACGCCCGCCGATTCGACCCATGTAAAACGGGAGCCTCGCGGCTCCCGTTTTCGATACTGCCGACGTTCGGCTTACTTCTTCATCATGTCGAAGAATTCGGCGTTCGTCTTGGTGGCGCGCATCTTGTCGACGATGAACTCCATCGACTGGATTTCGTCCATGTCGTGGATGAACTTGCGCAGCACCCACACCTTTTGCAGCAGCTCGGGCTTGATGAGCAGCTCTTCGCGGCGGGTACCCGACTTGTTCAGGTTGATGGCCGGATAGACACGCTTCTCGGCCAGACGGCGCTCGAGGTGGACTTCGGAGTTGCCGGTGCCCTTGAATTCTTCATAGATGACTTCATCCATGCGGCTGCCGGTTTCGATCAGCGCGGTGCCCAGGATGGTGAGCGAACCGCCTTCTTCGAGATTGCGCGCCGCGCCGAAGAAGCGCTTGGGGCGCTGCAGGGCGTTGGCGTCGACACCGCCGGTGAGCACCTTGCCGGAGGCCGGCACCACGGTGTTGTAGGCACGCGCCAGACGGGTGATCGAGTCGAGCAGGATCACCACGTCCTTCTTCATTTCGACCAGGCGCTTGGCCTTTTCGATCACCATTTCGGCGACCTGCACGTGGCGGGTGGCCGGTTCGTCGAAGGTCGAGGCCACGACTTCGCCGCGCACGGTGCGCTGCATTTCGGTGACTTCTTCGGGGCGCTCGTCGACGAGCAGGACGATCAGGACGGCGTCGGGGTAGTTGGTCGTGATGGCATGCGCGATGTGCTGCATCATCACGGTCTTGCCCGACTTCGGCGGCGCCACGATCAGGCCGCGCTGGCCTTTACCGATCGGGGCGAAGATGTCGAGGATACGGCCGGTGAGGTTTTCTTCGCTCTTGATCTCGCGTTCCAGACGCATCACCTGGTTCGGGTGCAGCGGCGTCAGGTTCTCGAACATGATGCGGTGCTTGATGGTCTCGGGCGTGACGCCGTTGACCTTGTCGACCTTCACCAGGGCAAAGTAGCGCTCGCCATCCTTGGGCGTGCGGACTTCGCCTTCGATCGAGTCACCCGTGTGCAGGTTGAAGCGGCGGATCTGCGAGGGCGAGATGTAGATGTCGTCCGTGCTGGCCAGATACGACGTTTCGGGCGAGCGCAGGAAGCCGAAGCCGTCGGGCAGGACTTCGAGGACGCCGTCGCCGAAGATCTGCTCGCCTTGCTTGGCGCGCCGCTTCATGATGGCGAACATCAACTCCTGCTTGCGCAGGCGGTTGGCGTTCTCGATTTCCAGGCCAGCGGCCATTTCCAGCAGCTGCGACACGTGCAGCGCCTTCAGTTCATTGAGGTGCATCGCGGTGAAATAGGGGGAAAAGAGGGAGACGGGATCTGGCGGCAGGCCACGGACGGGCCCGCGCGGTAGTGTCGCGCCGCTTGCGTATTCCGGGAGCGTGGCTCCCGGCGCAGCGCGGCGCGGTCCGCAGCGCGTATTTTACAACGCGCTGTCCAGAAAGGCGGTCAGTTGAGACTTGGACAGGGCACCGACCTTGGTCGCGGCAGCCTGGCCGTTCTTGAAGAGCATGAGGGTCGGAATGCCACGCACGGCGTACTTGGCGGCGGTTTCCTGGTTTTCATCGACGTTGAGCTTGGCGACCGTCAGGCGGCCGGCGTACTCGGTGGCGACTTCTTCGAGGATCGGCGCAATCATCTTGCAGGGACCACACCAGGCGGCCCAGTAGTCGACCAGCACGGGCTGGGCCGATTGGAGCACGTCGCCTTCGAAGCTGGCGTCGCTGACGTTCTTGATTTGCTCGCTCATGGATCTGATTCTCGACGGGGGGAGGAGGGATGGGCCGGAACTACTGCCCCGGGGGCCCGGGGACCGGCTCGCCAGTGGCGCGCCTGCGGCAGCCGCCCTCTGTGACTTGTTAGGGTAAGGATTAAAGCATACCACTGTCGATAACAACAGGGTTTGCCGGTTTTGTGTAGCATGATGCGGCGCAACCGGCTCCCCAGCCGGGCGCATCCTGTCCATCCTACCGAATTCCGGGTTGCTCAGCTCGTGCGCATTCCACCGAAAGGCGCGCCGAATAAGGGCTTGTCCGTAGAATGTCGGTTTTTTTCCACAGATGTTGGGGATAACTTGGCGACACCACGTTACACCGAATCGTCGATCCGCGTCCTGAAGGGGCTGGAGCCTGTGCGCCAGCGCCCGGGTATGTATACCCGCACCGAAAACCCCCTGCACATCGTGCAGGAGGTCATCGACAACGCGGCCGACGAGGCACTTGCCGGTCATGGCAAGCAGATCCAGGTCACTTTGCATGCCGATGGCAGCATTTCCGTCGAAGATGACGGCCGCGGTATCCCCGTCGGCATGCATCCCGAAGAAAACGCGCCCGTGGTCGAGCTGGTCTTCACCCGGCTGCACGCCGGGGGCAAATTCGATAAGGCGGGCGGCGGCGCCTATGCCTTCTCCGGCGGCCTGCACGGCGTCGGCGTGTCGGTCACCAATGCCTTGGCCAAGCGGCTCGAGGTGGTCGTCTGGCGCGATGGCGGCGTGCATCGCCTGGTCTTCGAAGGCGGCGACGTCACCGAAGCGCTCGCGCCGTATCCCGAAGCGGGCCGCAAGAAGGCAGGCACCCGGGTGCGCGTCTGGCCCGATCCCAAGTACTTCGACAGTCCGAATATTCCGCTGGGCGAACTCACGCACCTGCTGCGCAGCAAGGCCGTGCTGTTGTCGGGCGTGAAGGTCCAGCTGGTCAACGAAAAGACCGGCGACACCAAGACCTGGCAATACACGGAGGGCCTGCGCGGCTATCTGGCCGAGGCGCTGGCCGGAGCCGAGCTGATGGTGCCGTTCTTCGAGGGCGAGCAGTACGCCGGCGCGGATCACGAGAGCTTCGCCGAGGGCGAGGGAGCTCAGTGGGTGGTGGCCTGGACCGACGACGGCAACGTCGTGCGCGAGTCCTACGTCAACCTGATCCCGACTCCCGCGGGCGGCACGCACGAGTCCGGCCTGCGCGAGGGCCTGTTCGGCGCGGTCAAGAGCTTCGCCGAGCTGCACAGCCTGCTGCCCAAGGGCGTGAAGCTGTTGCCCGAAGACGTGTTCGCTCGCGCGAGCTTCGTGCTGTCGGCCAAGGTGCTGGATCCGCAGTTCCAGGGGCAGATCAAGGAGCGCTTGAACAGCCGCGACGCCGTGCGGCTGGTCGGCGGCTTTTCCAAGAGCGCGCTCGATCTGTGGCTGCACAGCAATGTCGAGTTCGGCAAGAAGCTCGCCGAGCTCGCCATCCGGCAGGCCCAGGCACGCGCGCGTTCCGCCCAGAAGGTCGAGAAGCGCAAGAGTTCGGGCGTGGCGGTATTGCCGGGCAAACTCACCGACTGTGAGTCCAGCGACGCGACGCGCACCGAAGTCTTCCTGGTCGAGGGTGACTCGGCGGGCGGTTCGGCCAAGATGGGCCGCGACAAAGAATTCCAGGCCATCCTGCCGCTGCGCGGCAAGGTGCTCAACTCCTGGGAGGTCGACCGCGACCGGCTGTTCGCCAACAACGAAATCCACGACATCGCCGTGGCGATCGGCGTCGATCCGCACGGTCCGAACGACACGCCCGATCTCTCGGGCCTGCGCTATGGCCGCGTCTGCATCCTGTCCGACGCGGACGTCGACGGCTCGCACATCCAGGTGCTGCTGCTCACGCTGTTCTATCGCCACTTCCCCAAGCTGGTCGAGGCGGGTCACGTCTACGTGGCGCGTCCGCCGCTGTTCCGCCTCGACGTGCCCGCGCAGGGCAAGCGTCCGGCGCGCAAGGTGTACTGCCTCGATTCGGGCGAGCTCGAAGCCGCGCAGGACAAGCTGCGCAAGGAAGGCGTGCGTGAAGGCGCCTGGAGCGTCAGCCGCTTCAAAGGTCTGGGCGAAATGAATCCCGAGCAACTCTGGGAAACCACGATGAACCCCGACACCCGCCGCCTCCTGCCGGTGGGCTATGGCGACCTGACGCCCGAAGACACCACGCGTCTGTTCGACATGCTGATGGGCAAGGGTGAGTCGTCCCAGCGCCGCGCGTGGATCGAAGAAAAGGGCAATCTCGCGGAGCTCGACATCTGATGACGCAGGTGACGCCCCCCGCGCCGCTCACGGTGGATCTGACGCTCGACGATTACCAGACGTTCATCACCTACGCGCACCGCCGGCCCGAATTGCGCCGCCGCCGGATCAAGAGCCATATCCGGTTCGGGATCATCATGGCCGTGGGTCTGCTGCTCTACACGGCGGCACGCAGCTCGAGCGCCGGCCTGGGCACCAGTCTGTCGGTGGTGCTGCCGGCCTTCGCGCAGAGCGCGGTGGTCGGGCTGGGCACGCTGCTGCTGATGGCCCTGGTGTTCGAACATGCGGTGCCGGCGATGGCGCGTTTCAACGTGCGCCGTGCCTTCGCACGCGAGCCCGACAATCCTTTCCTGGGACGCCATCACTTTCTGTTCGAGGACGACGGCATCGGCGACGCGACCGAGCATGCCTCGGGCAGCGTGCCCTGGGACATGGTGCGTAGCGCCGAAGAAACCCCGGATTACCTCTTCCTGTTCATCGCGCCGCTGCAGGGCGTGATCCTGCCCAAGCGGGGCCAGGATCCGGCCGCGCTGGCCGCGGTGCGGGCGCAGGTGCGTGCGCACGTGAGCGGATCGCAGCTGCAGCCCGACTGAGCAAGAAGCGCATATTGGATAAAGACTGATCATGACCGATACCAACCAAGCCGGCCTGTTCGACGCGCCTTCCGGGGGCGACGACGAGGCCATCACGCTGGGCCGTTATGCCGAGCAGGCCTATCTGGATTACGCCGTTTCGGTGGTGCGCGGGCGCGCGCTGCCGGACGTGGGCGACGGCCAGAAACCGGTGCAACGCCGCATTCTCTACGCCATGCAGGCCATGGGGCTGGGCGGCAACGCCAAGCCCGTGAAGTCGGCGCGCGTGGTGGGCGACGTGCTGGGCAAATATCACCCGCACGGCGACCAGGCCGCGTACGACGCCATGGTCCGCATGGCGCAGGATTTCTCGCTGCGCTATCCGCTGATCGATGGCCACGGCAACTTCGGTTCGCGCGACGGCGATAACGCCGCCGCGATGCGATATACCGAAGCGCGCCTGACCCCGTTCGCGCGCCTGCTGCTCGACGAGCTCGACGAGGGCACGGTCGACTTCGTGCCCAACTACGATGGCAGCCAGCAAGAGCCGCAGATGCTGCCGGCCCGCCTGCCCGTCATGCTGCTCAACGGCGCGTCGGGCATCGCCGTGGGCATGGCCACCGAGATTCCGCCGCACAATCTGCGCGAGGTCGCGGCCGCCTGCGTGGCGCTGATCCGCAATCCCAAGCTCGCCGACGAAGACGTGCTCGCGTTCATCCCCGGCCCCGACTTCGCGGGCGGCGGCCAGATCATCACCGCGCCGGCCGATATCGCGCAGATCTACACCACCGGGCGTGGCTCGCTGAAGGTGCGCGCGCGCTGGCAGTTCGAAGAGATGGCGCGCGGTCAGTGGCAACTGGTCGTCACGGAACTGCCGCCGGGCACCTCTGGCCAGAAGGTGCTCGAAGAAATCGAAGAGCTCACCAATCCCAAGGTGCGCGCCGGCAAGAAGGCCCTGTCGCCCGAACAGCAGCAGTCCAAGGCAGTGATGCTGAGCCTGCTGGATACCGTGCGCGACGAGTCGGGCAAGGATGCCGCCGTGCGTCTGGTGTTCGAGCCCAAGACGTCCAAGGTCGATCGCGACGACTTCGTGAACACGCTGCTCGCCCAGACCAGCATGGAAAGCAACGCGCCGATCAATCTCGTGTGCATCGGCACGGATGGCCGTCCGCGCCAGAAGGGCTTGCGCGAAGTGCTCGAGGAGTGGGTCGCGTTCCGCACGGACACCGTCGTGCGCCGCACGCGCTACCGCCTCGATAAGGTCGCTGATCGCATCCATGTGCTCGAAGGCCGGATGGTGGTCTACCTCAATGTCGACGAGGTGATCCAGACGATCCGTGAATCCGACGAGCCCAAAGAAGCGCTCATGACGCGCTTCTCGCTGTCCGAGCGTCAGGCCGAAGACATCCTCGAAATGCGTTTGCGCCAGTTGGCGCGTCTCGAAGGCTTCAAGATCGAGCAGGAGCTCGCCGACAAGCGCGAAGAGCAGGTGAAGCTGCAAGACCTGCTCGACAATCCCAGTTCGCTGAAGCGCCTGCTCATCAAAGAGATCGAGGCCGACGCCAAGCAGTTCGGCGACGAGCGCCGCACCCTCATCGAGACCGCCGAGCGCGCCGTGCTCGAGACCAAGGTCGTCGACGAGCCGGTCACGGTCATCGTGTCGCAAAAGGGCTGGCTGCGTGCGCGTCAGGGCCACGGCCACGATGCCGCGCAATTCAGCTTCAAGCAGGGCGACGATCTCTACGGCGCATTCGAGTGCCGCACGACCGACACGCTGATCGCGGTGGGCGACAACGGCCGCGTCTACACCGTGGCGGTGGCGGGCCTGCCGTCGGCGCGCGGCGACGGTCAGCCGGTCACCACGATGATCGATCTGGAATCCGGCACGCGCATCGTGCATACCATCGCGGCGGCGCCCGACACGCGCTGGCTGCTGGCCACGCAGGGCGGCTACGGCTTTGCCACGCGCCTGTCCGACATGAGCAGCCGCCAGCGCGGCGGCAAGCAATTCGTCACGCTCGAGGCGGGCGATGCGTTGCTGCGCCCGGTGCCGCTCTTCGAGGGCGCGGCGCAGTTGGCGCTGCTGTCGGCCAAGGGCAAGTTCCTGGTGTTCGGGCTGGACGAGGTCAAAGCCCTGTCGGGGGGCGGCCGCGGCACCATCCTGATGGGCCTGGATCCCAACGACAAGCTCGAGCAGGCCGTGCCCATCGGCAAGGCCGGGGTGCGCGCGACCGGCATCTATCGCAACAAGCCCACCGAGGACATCCTCGCGGGCACGGCGCTCACGCCCTACGTTGGCAAGCGCGCTCGCAAGGGCCGTCAGCTCGACGTGCGGCCCAAGCAGCCGCTGCTCTCGCCGGTCTTCTGACCGGTGTCTGGCGGCGATGGGCCTCGAGGCTCATCGCCGTTTTTGCATTCTTACCGGCTGCCGCCGCGGGCCGCGCCGCGTTCATCCATGCCGCTACTCCCCGATCCCACCGCCTCGCGTCTGACGCACCTCGATGCCCTGCGCGGATTTGCCTTGTTCGGCATTCTGCTCGTGAACATCAACGTGTTCGCGTCCACCTACTACGGATACGCGGTGGCCGATCCAAACTTTGATCGGCCTCTCGACGGCACGGTGCTGTGGACCGTCGCCTGGCTGTTCGAAACCAAGTTCTATCTGCTGTTCTCGTTTCTCTTCGGCTACAGCTTTTCGCTGCAGCTGGATTCGGCCGCGCGCGCCGGTGTGGCGCCGGTGTCGAGGCTGCTGCGCCGTTTCGGTGTGCTCGTCCTGCTCGGCCTGATTCACGCGTTTCTGTTCTATCACGGCGATATTCTCGTCACCTACGGCGTGCTGGCGTTGATCCTGCTGGCGTGCCGTGACATGGCGCCGGCTCGCGCGCTGAACGCCGCGCTGTTCGTGATCACGCTGGCCTCGCTGGGATGGCTGCTGCTGGGCGGGCTCGCCACGCTCGACCCGCAGGCGATGCAGCCGCCCGCCATCAGCTACGACGGCCCGCGGGCCGCGGCCGAGGCCTACCGCGGCACCATCGGGTCCACGATCGCCCAGCACGCACGCGAGCTGATCGAAACGACGTGGTTCATGGTGCTGCTGGTGCAGGGGCCTTACGTGCTCGCGATGTTTCTCGCCGGGCTGGCGCTCGGTCGCCGCGGTGCGCTCGTCGCGCCGTGGCAATCGGCGCGCACGCTGGGTCTTCTGATCGCGTTGTGCCTGCCGGCCGGGCTGGCCGGGGCGGCCGTGTATGCGTCCTCCGGTCTGCCGGAGGTGCCCGAAGCCTATACCGTGATCGGTCTTGCCATCGGGCTCTTCACGGCGCCGCTATTGAGCCTCTCGTATGCGGGCGTCTTTTTTCTGGTCTGGCGCACGGCGATCGGCCCGCGCCTGCTGGGCTGGCTGGCGCCGATGGGGCGCATGGCGCTCAGCAATTATCTGATGCAGTCGGTGGTGTGCGCGTTCGTGTTCACCGCCTGGGGGCTGCGCCTCGTCGGCACGGTGTCGCCGCTCCAGACCGTGCTGATCGCGCTCGCGATTTTTGCCGCGCAGGCGCCGTGGTCCGCGTGGTGGCTGCGGCATCACGAATACGGTCCGGTGGAATGGCTGTTGCGCGCCGCGACCTACGCGCGCCGCCCGGCCTGGCGCCGGCGGGGATGAGCGGATCGCGGCCGTCGCGGCATGACGGCCGCGCTGGCGCAAGCCGTGTCTCAGCGCGTCAGCCCGCCGATGGCGGCGTCGATCGCCTCGGCGAGCCGCGCGACCAATTGATCGAGCTCGTCGTCGGTGATGATGAACGGCGGCGCGATCAGGACGTGATCGCCGTGTCGCCCGTCGATGGTGCCGCCCATCGGATACACCATCAGGCCACGGGCCATCGCCTCGCGTTTGATCTGTGCGTGTAACGACCGGGCAGGGTCGAACACCTGCCGGGTGGCACGGTCGGCCACCAGCTCCACGCCCATGAAAAGCCCGCGGCCACGAATGTCTCCGACATGCGGATGATCGCCGAGCCGGGCCTGAAGGCGCGCGCGCAGTCCGTCACCCTGCCGGCGCACCTGGGCCAGCAGATTGTCGCGCTGGATGACCTCCTGCACGGCGAGTGACGCCGCGCACGCCATGGCGTGGCCCAGGTAGGTGTGGCCGTGCTGAAAGAACCCGCTGCCTCGCTGCATGGCCGATACGATGCGCTCCTGCGCCATCACCGCGCCGATCGGCTGATATCCGCCGCCCAGTCCCTTGGCGATGGTGATCAGATCGGGCAGCACGCCCTCCTGTTCGACGGCATAGAGGGTGCCCGTGCGGCCCATGCCGCACATCACCTCGTCCGCGATCAACAACACGCCGTGCCGGTCGCAGACCTCGCGCACCTTGCGCAGGTAGCCGCCCACGCCGGGCACGGCGCCAAGCGTGGCGCCCACCACCGGCTCCGCCACGAAGGCCATGACCGTCTCGGGCCCCAGGCGCAGGAACGTGTCCTCGAGCTCGTCGGCCAGGCGCTGCGCGTATTGGGCTTCGGTTTCGTCCTGGCGCTGATCGCGGTAGGCATAGCAGGGCGATACGTGCGTCACGTCGATCAGCAAGGGCGCGAATTGCGCGCGGCGCGCGGCATTGCCGCCGACGGCCAGCGCGCCCAGCGTATTGCCGTGGTAACTCTGACGGCGCGCCACGATGTTGCGGCGCTGCGGCTGGCCGATCTCGACGTAATACTGGCGGGCCATCTTGAGCGCCGCCTCGACCGCCTCCGAGCCGCCGGAGACGAAGTAGGCATGCGAGGTGCCCGCGGGAGCGTCGGCCACCAGCCGTTCGGCGAGCCGCTCGGCCACCTCCGTCGTGAAGAAGCCGGTGTGCGCATAGGCGAGCGCATCGATTTGCGCGTGCATGGCCGCGCGCACCTCGGGATGGTTGTGGCCCAGGCAGGACACCGCGGCGCCCCCCGACCCATCGAGATAGGCACGGCCCTCGCTGTCGTAGATCCACACGCCTTCGCCGCGTACCGCGGTGGCAGGGGTGTGGCGCAGCGAGCGATGCAGGATATGGGTCGGTTTCATGGCGCCTCCGCGCGGTTCGAATCGATAAACGGCTTGCGTGCGCTCAGCCGGACTGCCGCGCACGGTGCCAATACACCTGCTCGGCCTGCAGGCGCGCCTCGACGTCGGCGAGGCGGTCCAGCACGGCTTCGCCGCCGCACGCCGTGATGCGTGCCACCAGATGCTCGGCCAGTGCCAGCAGGCCGGCGGTGGTGTGAAAGAACGACCCCGGCCCGGCCACCGCGGGCTGCGCCTGCGCCTGCTCCAGGTCGCTCCCCGCGAACCGGAGCGTGTGGCGGGCGTCGGCGGCGATCGGCGACAGGGGCGAGTCGGTCAGCGCGATCACGGCCACGCCGCGCGCGACGGCCTGCTGCGTGAGGGCGACCGTGGCCGTGGGGTAGGGGGCCTGCGACAACACCACGAGCGCGTCGCCGTGCTGCAGGGCGTCGATCTGCTCGGCGTGCGTGTCGCCCAGGCCGTCGATCAGGACGCCGTTGCGACGAATGAGCTGGTAGGCATAACGCATCTGGAAGGCGATGCCGAAGGCGGAGCGCGTGCCCAGGAATCCGACCCGTGGCGCGGCCAGCACGGTCAGTGCGGCGGCGTCGAGATCGGCCGGGGTGTTCAGCACGCACGCCGAAGCCATGGCGTCGGTCTGGGCCGCCTGCAGCACCGCATGCCCTGGCCGGCGGCCAGCGGCATCCGGATCGGGCGCGTTCGCCGCCTGCAGGGCCGCCGCGCGCTGCCGCAGGCCGGGCCCGCGCGGGGCGGCCAGCGCCGACTGAAAGGGTCGGCGAAAGTCGTCGTAGCTCTCGTGTCCGGTGGCCCGCGCCAGCCTCAGCATCGTGGCCGGCGCGACCCCGACCGCCTGCGCCTGACGGCGCATGGACCACAGCCCGACCTCGACAGGATGGGCGACGACCCAATGCGCGGCGCGTTCCAGTTCCGGGGGCAAGGTGGCGAGGCGCGACCGCAGCGTGTCGACGAGCGCCTCGGGCAGCGGCAAATCAGGCATGATGTAGGCGAGGCCATAAAACAGATGTTGTTTTATATATTAGTTAAAAAACATTCGTTTTATGTCTTGGGTATGCCCCTTTTTTACTCCGGGAATGCCCTGATATTGCGTCCCTATTAAAAGGGGCGCCCCCTGGGGATATCGGCTATTTTTGTCATCTGCTGCAAAGTCACCTTCATTTAATTACATCGTGCTTGCAATTCAGGTTTGACTCATACGGTTTGGCCGCATATCATTTGTGTAGAAATCAATTTTGTTGAACTATTTTCAGTCATGAATAACGTCACGACGACGGAATCCTCGCAGCAGTACGACCTCCGCATCCTGCGCGCCCTGCGCCGCATTACGCGTTCGATCGCACTGCACTCGCGCCAGCTGGCCGCGGTGAGTCACATCACCGCGCCCCAGCTGATGTGCCTGCGTACGGTGATTGCCAGCGGTCCGCTTACGGCCACGGCGATCAGCCGTGAGATTCACGTCAGCCCCAGCACGGTCGTGGGCATTCTCGACCGTCTGGAGGACAAAGGTCTGATCCGCCGCGAACGCGGCCGTGAAGACCGCCGCATCGTGTTCGTTACCGCCACGGATGCCGGCCGCGCGCTGGCAACCGAAGCGCCGTCGCCTTTGCAGAAGCATTTGGCCGACTCGCTCAACGCGCTGCCCGAGCTCGAGCAGGCGACGATCACGCTCTCTTTGGAGCGCATCGTCGACCTGATGGAACAGGAAGGACATGCAGCAGAAGTCCATGATCCCTCCTCGCCCATTCTCGACGTGCCCACGGGTGGCGCACCTCCAGAATCGGGATTGGTCGTATGAGAAATATAGAACTTAACAACACTACTTCCCTGCCAAATTCGGCCGCGCGCCCCGCGTCGGCCCGCCTGCCGCGCCACATCTTCCGGTCAGCCACGCTGACCGATGGCGCCGCGATCCATCGGTTGGTCTCCGAATGCCCGCCGCTGGATGTCAATTCCCTCTATGCCTACCTGCTGCTGTGCGAACACCACAGCGAGACCTGCGTGGTCGCCGAGAGCCTGGGTGGCGACATCGACGGATTCATCTCCGCCTACGTCCCGCCCAACCGCCCCGACACGCTCTTTGTCTGGCAGGTAGCCGTGCACGCCCGTGCCCGCGGCCAACGACTGGCCCGCGCCATGCTCAACGAACTGCTGTCGCGCGACGCGCTGCAGCAGGTGCGCCATCTTGAAACCACGGTGGGGCCTGACAACCAGGCTTCGCGCCGCACGTTCACCGGTCTCGCCGGTGAGCTGGGCGCCCACGTCAGCGAGCAGCCGTATTTCGATCGGCAGCTGTTTGGCGGGGCCGAGCACGACGACGAGATGCTGTTGAAGATAGGCCCGTTCGCCCCGTCCCACTAACGGGACGGCCGCTCGCGGCCTTCAGTACCGCCGACTTAGTCCATGACATCCGGATGCCTCACGGCAACTGGAGGGGGCTTTGTTGTCTGTCAATTTGATGATGGGAGGATCACATGGATTTGAAAATTTTTGACCGGATGGAGTCGGAAGTCAGGGGCTACATTCGGTCCTTTCCAGTGATATTCAGCCAGGCCCGCGGGTCGCTGCTGATCGATGAGGAAGGCACGGAGTACATCGATTTTTTCAGTGGCGCCGGCACCCTGAACTACGGGCATAACAACCCGGTCTTCAAGGAAAAGCTGCTCGAGTACCTCGAGTCCGACGGTGTGGTTCACGGCCTCGACATGGCCACCAGCGCCAAGAAGCGCTTTCTCGAAACGGTGGATCGCGTGCTGCTCAAGCCGCGCAACTGGCAGTACACGCTGCAGTTCACCGGTCCCACGGGCACCAACGCGGTCGAAGCCGCGCTGAAGATCGCCCGCCAGGTCAAGGGACGTTCCAACATTATCTCGTTCACCCACGGCTTTCATGGCGTGAGCGGCGGCTCGCTCTCGGCGACCGCGAACATGAAGTTCCGTGATGCGGCCGGCTACGCGCTCGGCAACACGACCTTCATGCCCTATGACGGTTACTTCGGTCCCGACGTCGACACGATCGCCTTCCTGGAGCGCATGCTCGATGATCCGAGCAGCGGCCTGGACAAGCCGGCCGGCGTGATCGTCGAAACCGTGCAGGGCGAGGGCGGTGTCAACGTGGCCACGCTGCGTTGGCTCAAGGAGCTCGAAAAGCTGTGCCGTCGTCACGACATGCTGTTGATCGTCGATGACATTCAAGTGGGCTGCGGACGCACCGGCAGCTTCTTCAGCTTCGAGTCGGCCGGCATCCGTCCGGACATCATCACGCTGTCGAAGTCTCTCTCGGGTTTTGGCCTGCCCATGTCCCTCGTGCTGATGAAGCCCGAGCTGGACGTGTGGAAGCCGGGCGCCCACAGCGGCACTTTCCGCGGCAACAACCTGGCCTTCGTCACGGCCACCGAGGCGCTCGACACCTACTGGGCGAGCGACGCGTTCTCGACCGACATCCAGCGCAAGGAGCGTCTGGTGCGTGATTGGCTCGAGAACCTGGCGCACAGCTACCCGAACGCCGGCCTCGCGGTCCGTGGGCGTGGCCTGATCCAGGGTCTGGTGGCGACCGCCGATCCGGGCCTGGCCAACCGCATCGCGCAGAAGGCGTTCCAGCGCGGCGTGGTGATCGAGACGTCGGGCGCGCACGATGAAGTGCTGAAGTTCCTGCCCGCGCTGACGATCGAGGATGAACTGTTGACCCGTGGCCTGGACGTGATCGAGGCCAGCGTGGCCGATGCCTTGGGCGAAGACGAAAAGTCCGCCCGTGTACTCAAATTTGGAGGTAAGCGTCGATGATCGTGCGAAATGTGAAAGATGTGATTGGCACCAAGGACGAGGTGCGCACCGATACGTGGGTGAGCCGTCGTGTGCTGCTGAAGAAGGACAACATGGGTTTCTCGTTCCATGAAACCACGATCTTTCCCGGCACGCGCACGCACATCCACTACAAGAACCACCTCGAAGCCGTCTGGTGCATCGAGGGTGATGGTTCGATCGAGACCATTGCCGATGGCAAGAAGTACGACCTGGGCCCGGGCGTCGTCTACGCCCTGAACGAAAACGACGAGCACTGGCTGTGCGGCGGCAAGGAGCCGCTGCGGGTGATCTGCGTTTTCAACCCGCCCCTTACCGGCCAGGAAGTGCACGACGCCGATGGCGTCTACGCCCTGCCCGAAGAGAAGGTCGCCGCCTGAGGCCAACACTGAACTGGAGGTTTCTATGATTTCACCTGCGCAGGATCCGTACGCCTCGCGTACGGATCGTGGTTCCGCCATCATCGCCCGCAAGGACCCCGTGGTCTACGGCGATGGTCAATACGCCGATGCGCTCAGCACCGAACAGGTGCAGTCGTACGAGCGTGATGGCTTCCTGCTGCTGGAAAACTTGTTTTCCCAGGAAGAGGTCGCCGCGCTGCTGGCCGAGGTCGAGCGCATGACGCGCGATCCCGCCATCGTGCGTCGCGAAGAGGCGATCACCGAGCGTGGCAGCAATGCCGTGCGCTCGATTTTCATGGTGCACGTGTTGAGCCCGGTGCTGTCGCGTCTGTCCCGTGATCCGCGCGTGGCCAACGTGGCCCGCCAGATCCTGGGTTCCGAGGTGTACATCCACCAGTCGCGTGCCAACATGAAGCCGGGTTTCCACGGCAAAGAGTTTTACTGGCACTCCGACTTCGAGACGTGGCACGTCGAAGACGGCATGCCCGCCATGCGTGCACTGAGCTGCTCGGTGCTGCTGTCGGACAACAACGAAACCAATGGCCCGCTCATGCTGGTGCCGGGTTCGCACCGTCAGTTCATCTCGTGCGTCGGCGAGACGCCGCGTGACCATTACAAGCAGTCGCTGAAGAAGCAGGAATACGGCGTGCCGGATCAGGTCAGCCTGCAGCTGCTCGCGGAGCAGGGCGGCATCCAGACCATGATGGCCAAGGCCGGGTCGGTGGTGTTCTTCGACTGCAACACGATGCACGGTTCTAACAGCAACATCTCGCCATGGCCGCGTTCCAACGTGTTCATGGTCTACAACAGCATGGAAAACACGCTGAATCCGCCGAAGTACGGCCTGGATCCGCGTCCGGAGCACATCGCCACGCGCAAGGCGTTCAAGGCTGTCACGCCGCTGGACGCACTGAAGCTCGTGGAGCGCTGACCTCCCAATGCCTGCGGCGGCAAGCCGTGGCATTACCCATTCCCCGGGGCGATCCCCCGGGGTTTTTTGGGGCCCGCCCACAGCAGGGTCGTCCCAAGGTGGGCGCGCGGGCTCGCCTTGGAGCCTCATTTTTGCTGCGATGTGGACCTGGGCGGGGTGGGAACGGCCTGCTAAGCTTGCCCGCATTCCACAACCCATTCCCTGGTGTTCCATGGCCGCTCGGATCCGCAGTCTGCATATCTATCCCGTCAAATCGTGTGCCGGCATCGACTTGAGCGAGTCGCCGATCGACCGCGCGGGCCTGAACCACGATCGCCGCTGGCTGATCGTGACGGCCGAGGGCCAATTCATGACGCAGCGCCAGTGGCCGCGCATGGCGCTCATCCGCACCGCACTCGACGCCCGCTGGCTCACGCTGAGCGCGCCGGGTCAGTCGCCGCTACAGGTGGCGCTCGACGAAAGCGGGCTCGCACCCGCCTCGGAGCAGGTCGAAGTGTGGCGCGACGCCATCACCGCGCGCGCCGATACCGACGCCGCCGCCGCCTGGTTGAGCGAGTTTCTGGGTACGCCGTGCCGGCTGTTCAAGGTCGATCGCGAGGCCCGCCGTCCGGCCAAGCCCGAATGGGTCGATGGCTGGCTCGAGCGTCATCCCGACTTCGCCGACGAGTTCGCGGGCGATCATTTCTTCGGCTTTGCCGACGGCTTCCCGCTGCTGATCACCAATCAGGCATCGCTGGACGACCTCAATGCCCGCCTCGAGGCGCGGGGCGCGGCGGCGGTGCCGATGGACCGCTTCCGGCCCAACATCGTGATCGAAAGCGACGACTGGCCCGCATTCGAAGAAGACCAGACCGCCGTCGTGACCCTCGGTGAGGTCAGGCTCGCGCTGGTCAAGCCGTGCACCCGGTGTTCTGTGCCCGACATCGACCAGCGCACCGCCCAGACGTATGCCGAGCCGGGGCAGACGCTCGCCGGCTACCGCAATCTGGATATCGGGGTGGTTTTTGGCCAGAACGCGATCGTATCGGCGCCCGAGGGCGCCGTGCTCCGCGTCGGGGATGCGGTCGAGATCGAACTCGACTTCTGATCAGGGCGTGGCGAGTTTGAGGCCGATCAGGCCGACTACGATCAGCAGCACGCTGGCGATGCGCAGCGGGCTGGCGGACTCGCCGAAAAGCACGATGCCCGCGACAAAGGCACCAATGGTGCCGATGCCGACCCAGACCGCGTAAGCGGTCCCCAGCGGCAGGGTCTTCATGGCGGTGGACAGCAGCCAGAAGCTCACGATCATGCCGGCCACGGTGATGACCGAGGGCACGAGGCGCGTGAAACCGTGCGTGTATTTGAGGCCGATCGCCCAAACGACTTCGAAGAGTCCGGCGAGAAACAGAATCAACCAGGTCATGACAGCTCCGTGTAGCGCCCGCCTGAGAAGGGGCGAGCGGCATTGAAGGGGCCGTCCCCGGATGAGGCAATGCGTGGCGGCAGACGCCGCACGACGCTTCCGGGTCGTCCCGGAGCCAAAAATTATAGAATAGCGGACGCCAGAGGGCAAAGCCGGGAGCCCTCGCTGCAATGGGCGCGTCTGGCGGCGTCCGCCGCCGCGCTGCCCGGGCCTTTGTTGCGGACCCGGCCCGCACACCAGGAATCAAATTTTTATGCAACGCATTATGCTGCGGGCGAAGCTGCACCGCGTCACGGTCACCGAAGCCGATCTGCACTACGAAGGTTCGTGCGGCATCGACGAAGACCTGCTCGACGCCGCCGGCATGCGCGAGTTCGAACGCATCGAACTCTATAACGTCACCAATGGCGAGCGCTTCGATACCTACATCATCAAGGCAGCCCGCGGTAGCGGCGCCATCTCGCTCAACGGCGCAGCGGCACGCAAGGCGCAGGTCGGCGATCTGCTCATCATCTGCACCTACGGCCCGATGTCCGAAGAAGATTCGGCGCGGCACAAGCCGCAGGTCGTGCTGGTGACCGACGCCAACCGCGTCAAGGAAATCCGCAAGTTCCCGGACTGAGTGTCCGGGCCGGCGGGGCGCCCTCCAGCGCTCCGCGTCTCCCACTTCGTATCATCATGAGCTTCTCGGTCACCATCCAACCCAGCCAGCATCATTTTCAGGTCGAGTCAGGCCAGACCGTGCTCGACGCGGCATTGGCCGCCGGCATCGTGCTGCCCTATAGCTGCCGTACCGGCGCATGCTCCACCTGCAAGGGCAAGGTGGTGTCCGGCGAGTACGATGCCGGCACCTATCCGGCTCAGATCCTGTCACCCGAGGAGCTCGCCGCCGGCTACACGCTGTTCTGCCAGGCCCGTCCCCAGACGGACCTCGTGCTTGAATCCACCGAAGTCCGGCTCGCTTCCGACATCCAGATCCGCAAGCTGCCCTCGCGCGTGCAGACGCTCGAGCGCGTCGCGCCCGATGTCACCGTGCTGAAGCTGCAGTTGCCGGCCTCCGAGCAGTTCCGTTACTACGCCGGCCAATACATCGAAGTCATCCTGAAGGACGGCAAGCGCCGTTCGTACTCGATGGCAGGGGCGCCGCACACCGGCAGCCCGCTCGAACTGCACATTCGCCACATGCCCGGCGGCCTGTTCACCGACCACGTCTTCGGCGCGGGCGCCACCCAGATGAAAGAGCGCGAGATCCTGCGCCTCGAAGGCCCGTTCGGCTCGTTCTTCCTGCGCGAAGACACCGACAAGCCGATCATCCTGCTCGCCAGCGGCACCGGCTTCGCGCCGGTCAAGGCCATCGTCGAGCACATGGCGCACAACGAAATCCGCCGTCCGGTCACGCTCTACTGGGGTGGCCGTCGTCCGCAGGATCTGTACATGGACGCCCTGGCGCGTTCCTGGGCCGAGACGCTGCCCGGCTTCACCTATGTGCCGGTCATTTCCAATGGCCTCGAAGAAGACGCCTGGACGGGCCGCACCGGCTTCGTGCACGAGGCCGTGATGGCCGATGTGCCGGACATGTCGGGTCATCAGGTCTATGCCTGTGGCACGCCGCTGATGGTCGATGCCGCACGCCGCGAATTCAGCGCGCAATGCAGCCTGCCCGCCGAGGAGTTCTACGCCGATGCGTTCACCTCCGAGGCCGATCTGGCCCGCGTCGGCGCCTGATTTCAGCGCCGCGCATCATGCGACAATGGGAGACATCCAACCGGCTCGATGCGCGGTGCGGATGTCTCCCCTTTTTTTTAGCCAACTTCGTGCCTGCGCCGGAGTAAACTGCCGCACCATCCTGGGGGCGGCCAGTCCGGCGCGCGCATCCACCATGTCGGCCCGGCGTCTCGGGCAGGGAGTATTGAGCGCATGAAAGTAGCGGTTTTGGGCAGCGGCATCATCGGGGTCTCCACCGCCTGGTGGCTCAGGCAGGCCGGCCATGACGTCGTCGTCGTCGATCGCTGCACGGGCGCCGCCCAGGAAACCAGTCTGGCCAACGGCTCGCAGATCTCCGTGTCCTACGCCGAGCCCTGGGCCAATCCGCAGGCGCCGTTCAAGTTGCTCAGATGGATGTTCCAGGACGACGCGCCCCTGCTGTTCCGCCCGCAGCTCGATTGGCGGCAATGGATGTGGGGCCTGGCGTTTCTGCGCGAATGCCTGCCGTCGCGCCTCGCGCCCAACATCCGCGCCATGGTCCGCATGGCCGAGTACAGCCGCGGCACGCTGCAGGCCATGCGCGCCGAGCTCGGCATCCAATACGACCACCTCGAACGCGGCATCCTCAATTTCTATCGCGACCCGCACGAGTTCGAGAACTCGCAACGCGCCGCGGGTCTCATGCGCGACTTCGGCGTCGAGCGCAGGGTGATCAACACCGATGAGGTGATTGCGATCGAACCCGCGCTGGCGCCGCACCGGGCCACCATCGTCGGCGGTGACTACACACCCGAAGACGAAAGCGGCGACGTTCATCTGTTCACGGTCGCATTGGCCGAGCGCTGCGCCGCCGCGGGCGTCGAGTTCCGTTTCAACACCGGCATCACCCGGCTCCTGGTCGAGGCGGGGCAGGTGCGCGGCGTCGAGCTCATCGAACCCGACGGCACCTATGGCGTCCTGCGCGCCGACGCCTACGTGGCGGCGCTGGGCAGCCACACCCCGCGCCTGGTGCGACCGCTCGGGGTGTCGTGCAACGTCTATCCCGCCAAGGGCTACTCCGCGACCTTCGCGATCAAGGATCCGGCGCGCGCGCCCACCGTCAGCCTGACCGACAGCAGCCACAAGGTGGTGTTCTCCCGGCTGGGTAACCGGCTGCGCATGGCCGGCACGGCCGAATTGTCGGGCTATTCGCGCAGCCTCAATACCGGACGCTGCGAAGCTCTCACGCGCCTTGCGCGCGAGCTCTTTTCCGATGCCCTCGATTACGAGGGCGTCAATTACTGGTCGGGCCTGCGCCCGTCCACCCCCTCGAACGTACCCCTGATCGGCCGCACCCGTGTTTCCAACCTGTATCTCAATACGGGCCATGGTACGCTGGGTTGGACGATGGGAGTGGGTTCGGGCCGCGCTTTGGCCGATCTGCTCAGCGGACGCCGGCCCGAGCCGGAATTTCCTTTTCTTGGTCTGTGAACCTATGAAGAAACTGCAACTGACGGGCCTTGCCCACGCGCTGCGTGCCAGCCGGTACGCGCTGTTTGGTCTGGCCCTGGCCGCCACCGGCATCGCGCATGCCGATACGGTCGAAATCCAGGTGTGGCACGTGCTGAACGGCGCCAACAAGGCCGAGTTCGAAAAACTCGCCAAGCAGTACAACAAAGAACAGAAAGACGTGACGGTCAAGCTGCGCGACTTCCCGTCGGAGTCGGCGCTGCAGAGCGAAGCCGCGGCAGCCCTCAAAGCCAAGAAGGCGCCCAATCTGGTGCAGCTGAACGACAACCACTCGCCCGAAGTCGTGGCCGAGCACAAGGCGATTCTGCCGCTGCACCAGCTGCTCGCGAAATACCCGATCAAAGACCTGAACTGGTTCCTGCCCGCGACCAGCGATTTCGTGCGCGACGGCCGCGGCCGCCTGCTTGCCTTCCCCTGGATGGCCGAAGTGCCCGTGATGTACTACAACACGGCGCTGTACAAGAAGGCGGGCCTCAATCCCAACCAGCCCGCCCGCACCTGGAACGAGCTCCAGGCCGAGCTGCTCAAGCTGCGCGACGTGGCGGATATCGATTGCCCCTACGCCACGAGCGAGCAGGTCACGGTGCATCTCGAGAATCTGGCGCCGATCAACAACCAGCTCTACGCCACCAACGAAAACGGCTTGGGCAAGGGCAAAGCCGCCCCCACCATGCAGTTCGACACGCTGTACATGCGTCACCTCTCGCTGATGGTGAGCTGGAAGCGTTCGCTGCTGCTCACGGCCTATTCGGGCGACAAAAAGAGCGATCAGCTGTTCGCCAAGGGTGAGTGTGGCGTGCTGACCTCCACCTCGGGTTCGTTCGGCCAGTTCCTCAACACGCGTTCGCTGTCGTTCGGCGTCGCGCCGCTGCCGTACTACGACCAGGCCACCAAGGCCGCCGGCCGTCCGTTCGTGAGCGGCTCCGCCTTGTGGGCGGTCGAAGGCCATCCGCAAGCCGAAGAAAAAGCCACCGCCAACTTCCTCGCCTGGCTGTCCAAACCGGTGATTGCCACCGAATGGCACCAGCAGACCGGCTACCTGCCCCTGACCGAGGCGGCGTTCCGTGCGTCCGACGTGTCGTTCTACGACAAGGTCCCCGGTGCGCACCAGCTGATCGCTTCCATGCGCGCCCAGCCGGCCCCCAACGGCCGCGGTTTCCGTATTGCCAACTACGATCGCATCGAGCCCGTGTTCAACGCGCAGCTCCAGGATGCGTTCGACGGCAAGACGCCGCCGGTCGCCGCGCTCAACAACGCCTCGGCGCAAGCCCGTACCATCGCCACCCAGCGCTGATCCGGACTCGCTCCTGCGTTGATCAGGCCACCCTTCGGGGTGGCCTTTTTCATGGCCGCTCGCGCTGATCTCGCGCGCGCGGGCCGCACGGTTTCGTCACGCCGCGATGACGGCGTCCCTCCGTACTAGTCGAGGTTTCGGGCGCCGGGCGAAGCGCGCACCATGCCTGTTCGCGTCGTGCCAGCTGGATAGACGCGGCCGCCGGCACCGATCTCCGGTCCGCGGTTCCCGTCAGGGTCCAGGCCAGGGAGGCGTGATGAACAAGGATGGCGCGGCTTTGCGGCAAGAGGGCGTCGGGCGATGCCGGTGCGCGCGTGGGCTGGTCTGCGCGAGCAGTTTGCTGGTGCTGTTGCCGGGCTGCGGTCTGCGCCTGGGCAGCGATGGCTGGGCCGCCGACGGCGTGCCGGCGCCCGCGTGGCAGGCGCGTGCCGCGGCGTACGATTTCGACTGGCAGCTCTCGGGCGACATCGAAGCGGGGCCCGCACAGATGTTCGGCGAAGGTCGCGAGATCTGGCTGCAGTTCGCGCCCGGCCAGGAGGTGCCTGCGTTGTTCGCGCACACCGCCGCCGGTCTGCTGCCATTGCCCTATCGCTCGTATCCGCCCTATGTCGTCGTGAGCAGCGATGCGCGCGAGCTCGTCATGCGGGCGGGTCACCGCGAGGCGCGCGCGAGGCATGCCTCTCTCGCGCAGGCCGGGCCGGCCAGCGCCGCCGCCTCGCTCGGGGCGGGCCCGCAGGCGCAGGCCCTGCTGCCCGAGGCGGCGCCGCGGGCACCAGACACGGCAGGGGTGGGCGGCCATGCGCGTCTCACCGATACCGGCGCGGGCACCGGCGCGGGCACCGGCGCGGGCACCGGCGCGGGCCCGCAGCTTGCCGCTTCTGGCGCGGCAACGCGGGCCTCGCCCCTCAGCCCCGCCAGCGCTCGAATCCCCGACGCCGACGTCGCCACGTTTCGCGCGGGGCCGCCCGATCCCACGCTGCGCGCCGTGCTCTCGCGCTGGGCGACGGGGGCGGGGTGGATGTTCCAGGCGGCTCACTGGGCCGTCGATGCCGATATCCCGCTCGATGGCGCGGCGGATTTTCATGGCGACTTCAAACAGGTCGTGCGTGATCTTCTCGCCAGCACCGAGCTCTCGGATCGTCCGGTTCAACCGTGCTTCTATGCCAACCGCGTGCTCAGAGTGGTGCCGCTGGCGCAGGCCTGCGATCGCAGCCGCGCCGATGCCAAGGTAGACGCATGATGGCCTTCAACGCTCCCCGGATGGTGCCGCCGTGCCGCGGGCCCGCGGCACGTAGCGGCTGGCCCGCGGCGGTCGCGCTGGCGCTGTTGTGCGGCGGGTGCTCACTCTCCGAGCGTCTCGACCATGCGCGCGCACAAGGTGTACAAGCCCGCGCGCGGGTCGAGGGCCTGCACGATGCGCATGCGCGCCGGATGTCGGATCGGGCCACGCGCGTGGCGGCGCAGGATGTGGCCGTGCCCTGGCTGGCCGGGCGTGCGCAGCCTTTGGCGCGTGACGTCGTCCTGCCCGAGCCGCTGCGCACGCGCGTCGAGGCCACCTTGCTCTACACCGACAAGCCCGATCTCCTGCGCATCGCGCAGCGAATCCGCCGTGCCACCGGTATCGCCGTGCGGGTCTTGCCCGAAGCGATGTTGCCGCCTGCGATGTTCATGCCCCGCTTGCAGGGGCTGCAAGGCTCGGCATCGGCGGTCGACGATGCGGCGCGGCAGGCCGAACTCGAAAGCGGTCCTCAGCCGCTGGCGGATCTGCTCGATGCGCTGGCCGCACGGCTTTATGTGCACTGGCGCTATCGCGCCGGGGCGATCGAGTTCTATCGCACCGATACCCGGGTGTTCGACGTCCGGATGCTGGCGCTCTCGACCCAGACCGAAAGCCGTCTCGGTCGATCCGCGAGCGCGCAGGCCGAGGGCTTCGATCACGCCATGCAGACATCGATGCAGTCGGGTGAGGGCGCGCCGCTCGAGGCGTTGCGGGCACGGATTCTTCCGTTTCTGTCGCGCGCGGGCGTGGTCTCCGAGGTTGCCACGGGCGGCAGTGCGCTGGTCGTCACCGACCTGCCCGAGGTGCTCGACCGCATCGACGCCTACATCTCCCGCGAGAATCGCATTGCCACGCGCCGTGTCCGCATTCTGCTCGAAGAGGTCACGGTCTCCACCAGCGCCCAGGACGAGCGCGATATCGATTGGTCGGGCGTGTTCGCCCAGGCCGGCCGCGCCTTCAATCTCGCCACGCCGGCGGCTGCCCAGGGCACGGGCGCGCTGGCCTCGGCGGCGGTGGATACCGGGGCCTGGGCGGGCAGCCGCGCGATGCTGCGCGCGTTGTCGCAGGCCGGCACGGTCGTGCGCCGGCGCAGCATCCCACTGCTCACCTTGAACCGCCAGCCCGTCACCCACGCGGTCCACAACACGTTCTCGTACGTGGATCAGGTGCAGGGCGGGGCGGTAGGCAGCACCAACGTCAATCAGGCGCTGTTGCCCACCGTGAGCGTGAGCCAGAAGCGCGAGACGGTCGGCACCTTCGTGACCATCGTGCCGGACGCGCGCGACGACGGCAGCATCCTGCTCTCGATCGGCTACGACAACACCTACGCGCAGCCGCTCCAGGCGCTGTCGTTCGGTCCCAAGGACAGCGCGCTCGTGGTGCAGCAGCTCAATCTCGACGGGCAAGGCACGGTTCAGCAGGTCGCCCTGCGGCCGGGGCAGGCCGTCCTGCTTGCGGGATTCGACCGGCAGGAGCTCGACGCACAGGCGCGCCGCCTTGCGCCGGGCGCCCCGATCGTCGCGGGCGGGCACGACAAACTCGGCGACACACGCTTGAGCACGGTACTGCTGGTCACGGCCCAGCTGGAGGACGGTGATGCATGATCCCACTGCCTATCGCCCCGATGTGATGGACACGGGGCCGGTTGCCGCGGATGCCGAGCCGCAGGCGGATGCCGAGCTGTCCGCGGCGGGCCGCGCCGGGCTCTACGCGCATGCCGAGCCGGGCACGCAACTGGTCGTCGGCCTGCATTGGTTCGCCGTGGTCGGATCGCACGCCACGGCCCTGGCGCGATTGCGTGCGCGCCAGACCGGCGCGACGCACTTCGTCGTGGGCGGCGCCCGCGGTCTCACCTGCGGCTGTCTGCGGCTCACGCGACGTCACGGCTTGATGCGCGGGCCGCGAGCCGCGCGCATCCTGGTCTCCGCGGCACAGGCCTTCGCCCATCTGGCGCAGGGTCAGCCGCGAGCCGGATTGGCCTGCCTGCCGGATGGCCGCTGGTGGCTGGCCGCCACCCAGGATGGCGCCGTGCTGACGCGGGCGGATCGGGTCTACCTCTCGCGCGCCGAGGCCGAGGCCGCACTGCAGGCCTTGTGCACACGTCATCCGCTGCTGGTGGTGTGCGATGCCGCCGCCCTCTATCTGCAGGCCAGTCGCCAGGTCGTGCCGGGCGCCCGCCTGCAGCCCGTGCGCCGCTGGCATCCGGTGCCGCTGGTATGCGCGGCGGCGGTGGCCACGGGCGCCGGATGGATCGCCTTCGGCGGCGCCGTCCAGGCGGATCCTCCCCCGGTCGTGGCCCAGGCGCCCGCGCCTTCACCGCCTGTCGAGGCGGGCTTGCGCGTCCAGGATGGCCACGCTTTGCCCGACGCGCTTGCCTCGTTCAATCGGCTTCCGCTCGGCGTGCTGGGCTGGCGTCTGGAGCAGGCGCGCTGTCTTTGGCAGGGCGCGGCGCCCGCCTGGGACTGCGACGCGCGCTATCGCCGCGTGGCCACCGAAGCCACCAGCGCGCAGTTCGTCCAGCGCCGTCCTGCGGGGTGGACCCTGGCCTTTCCGTCGCTCGATCAGGCCGACCTCGGCTGGCGTGTGCCGGCCCGCGAGGCGCGGGTCTTTGCAGAGTCGGGTACCGCGCCCGGTGCCCCGCCTTCCGCCACCGGACTGAGCCTGCTGCAAACGCACCGCGCCTCCCTCACGCGCCTGCAGGTCTCGGCGCCGCAGGCGCACGGCGAGGGCGCGGTGGCGCGACGGCGTTCCGTCGCGCTCCAGGGCCCGCTGCGCGTGGTCACCGCGATGCCCTGGTCCGCGTTGCAAGCGCACTGGCAGCGTCTGTCCATGCGCGTCGACCTCGCCAGTCCCAGCCAGGGGCCCCGCAGTCCACTGCTCGTCGATCTCGATGGAGACGTCTATGAACCCTGACCTTTGCACCCGCCGGCTGCTCGCGGGCGCCTTGCTGCTGGCGGTCTGTGTGGCGGCTGCGCCTCCCTCCCTTGCCACGATGCCGGCACGGGAGGTCCCGCGCGCATCGTTCTCCGATGCCGGCACCGGTCAGGCGCCCGCGCCATCCGTGTCAGCCGCGCCGGTCGCGCCTGTCGCTGCAAACGCCGCGCCTGCTGATCCGCTCGATGCGAACGCCACGCCTGCCGCTCCGCTCGATGCAAACGCGCCTGCCGCCCCGCTTGCTGCGAGCGCCGGGCCTGACCTGCCGCAGGCGTGGACCGGCAGCCAGACCGTGGCCGATCTGCTGCGTGCGGAAGTGCAGGCTCAGCGTGCGCCCGTCGCCGCCGGTCCCTCAGTGCGCGAACGGGGCGTGCGGGTCCAGGCGATCTATGGGATCGGGCGTCACCTGATGGCCGACGTCGCCATCGACGGCGATGTGCAGCGCTTTCGCAGCGGCCAGGAGCAGGCCCGGCGGCGCGATGCGCGTGCGGCAGGCGAGGCAGGCGAGTCCTATCGACTGCAGCGCATCGAGCCGCCCTGCGTGGTGCTGCGGCACGGCTCCGACACGCTGCGCACCTGCCTGCTGGGTGCGTCCGACCCCGGGGCGGTCCGGTGATGCGCGCCGTGCTCAGGGGATCCGAATCCCGCGCCGTTCATACCGCTTCGGTGGCGGAGGGGCCAGCACAAGGCCTGCCGGCGATATGCGGCAGCGTCGCCGAACTGCGGGCCATGCGGCCGGCCTTCGTGCGCAGCCTGCATGCCGAGTTCGATCTGGCCGACCTGCGCTCGATGGTGTGCCCCGTGTTGCTCGACGATCAGCGCGTGCGCCTGTTGGTGCTGCCCGAGTATCTCGAAGGCGACGCGACCGACGAGGTGCAACGGCTGGTGCGGCGGCACGGCTGGCCGCTCAGCACCCCCGCGCGGCAGGCGGCCTCCACGTCGCTCCTGCTCACGCTGGCCCGCGATCCCGCGCCCTCGGTGGTCTCCGAGCCCGCGGATTCCCTGCGCATGAGCTCGTCGGCCCTGCAGTTGCTGTTCCATGAGATCGTGTCGCAGGCGCTGCGGCTCGAGGCCAGCGACCTGCACCTGCGCGTCGATGAGCCCTCGCGCGATGCCGAGATCCGTTGCACGGTCGACGGGATGTACGTGCCGATACCGACGCTGGCGCCGGTGCCGACGCGCATGCTGCGCGACATGCTCGCGGTCGTGTGGATGGATGTACGCGGCGGTAATGGCGCGGTGTTCGACCCGCTCGCCGAGCAGCAGGGGCAGCTCCTGCACGATCACGCGGGCGAGCCGGTGCTGTTGCGCTGGGCGTCTTTGGCCACCGACACGGGGCCCGCGGTCTGCCTGCGCCTCACGCGCCGAAAGCCCGCGCAGCAGGCCCGTCTGCGCCGTCTGGGGTTTCTGCCGGCGCAACTGGCCCGCATCGAAACGGCCTGCCGTATCGAAGGCGGTGCGGTGGTGGTCTCGGGCCGCGTAGGATCCGGAAAATCCACCACGCTGGCGGCCATGCTGGCGGCCTTGCCGGGCACGCGCAAGCTCATCACGCTCGAAGATCCCGTCGAAACCCCGATTGCCGGTGCCCTGCAAAATACCGTGGTGCGCGACCTCGGCCCGTCCGAAGGGCATCCTTTCGATGCCAAGCTCAAAACGGTCAAGCGCAGCGCGCTGCAAGATTTTTATCTGGGCGAGGTGCGCGATCACGATACCGGGCGTGCCTTCGCCGACATGGCGAGCGCCGGCATCAGTGTCTACACCACGGTGCATGCCGGCTCGGCGCAATCGATCGTCGATCGGCTCGCAAGCGATTTCATCGGTGTGTCTCGCGACCTGCTCAATGCGCCTGGCCTGATCAAGCTGCGGATTTACCAAACGCTTGCGCCGCGTCTGTGCCGGCACTGCGCGCTGCCCCCCTGGGAGTGGTTGCAACGCGACCATCGCCGCGGCAATGAATGGCGCCGTTGGCGGGCAGGGTGGGCGCGCGGCGAGCGACGCATGCCGGGCACGCTGCGACGGGTGCGTTACCGCAACGAACAGGGATGCCCTCGTTGCACGCGTGGTCGTCCCGCCGCGCTCTGGGGCTACGCCGGACGCTTGGTGGTGGCCGACGTCCTGGCCGAGGCACGGGGCGAGGCAGACCGCATCGTTTCCACAGATGCGGGCCCGCCTTCTGGCGTGCTGCCCGTCATGCCTTTGCTGCATGCGGGCGGGGTTCGGGTTCTGCACGGCGACATCGACCCGCGCTGGCTGGCCGACCTGGCAGGCGGCGTGGCACCGCTGATGCGAATGGCGCGCGCGGCGCCGTTGCCTGCGCACCGTTCCCTGTCGCGCCGGCCGCGTCCGCGTTGGCGGGAGGTCACATGATGCGCCACGTTCACGTCATGGCCTGGCGTCGGCGGATGCGGTCCCACCTGGGCTGGGTCAGGCTACGCCTGGACGCGTGGCGGTTCCGCTCGGATCGGGCGGACTACTACGACTATCTGGCGGCCCTGCTGGGTGGCGCGGACGGGCGGCACTCATTGCGCGACGTGCTCTTTCGCGATGCGGCGCGTCACGGTCCCCGCACGGTCAGAGGCCGCCTGTCGGCCCATTGGGCGTCGATATGCGACGCCCATGCCGGCCACCTCGGGCAAGTCTGGAGCGGTACGTTGCCCGCCCAAGAGTGCATGGTCGTGGGCGCCGCTCAGGCGGCGGGCGCCACGGCGCTGACCCAGGCGCTTGGCGAACTGGCGCGGGTCTGTGCACTGACCCGCCGGGCCCGCGGCGAAGCCCTCTCCACCCTGGCCGCGGCCGTTGTCGCGCTTCTGGTGCTGATGGCCACCCTGATCGCGGTCGCGTACTACACCGTGCCTCAGCTGCGCCTGGTCTTCGATGCCGTGCCGGTGGCACAGCACGGCGTGTCGACGCAGCGGCTGTTCGGCCTGTCCGACCTGCTGGCCCGGGTGTGGCCGGTGGCGCTCGCACTGGGCGGGGGGCTGTGCGGGCTGTGGATCTGGTCGTTTGCCGCGGTCACGCCGTCATGGCGCGGCGCGATCGACGGCCTCGGGCCGTGGCGGCTTTATCGCGATGTGCAGGCCACGCGCTTCCTCGCCTTGCTCGATGTGCTGCTGAGGCGGCACGGCAATCTCGACACCCGCCTGCGCGCGGCCCTGGTATCGCAACGCCCATATGCCAGCCCGTGGATGGCCTGGCACATCGATGCCATGGTGGCCCGCATCGATGCGGGCGACGTGGGCGCAGCCACCTTCGACACGGGTCTGCTCGACAAACGGCTTTGGTGGTTCCTGGGCGACATGACACTCGCGCATGGGCTGGAAGCCGGGCTGCGCCTCGCGCGTGGGCGGGTTCAGTCCCATCTGCTGCCCGCGGTCGCGCGGCAGGCGGGCGTGTTGCGCTGGTGGATTCTGCTCGGCGTCGTGGCACAGCTGATCGGCCTCGTGCTGTGGCATTACCAGGTGATCGACGAGCTGCGTCGCGCCCTGGTGCAGGTGTATTCGTCTTATTGATTTTCCGTCGCCGGTATTCATCTGGAGCCCCTCATGTCCGCTTATCTCCTGCTGCGCGTCCCGTGTCGTCTCGGCCCCCATCGCGCACTGAATCCTCGTATCGCGCTACGGCATCAGCGCGGCATGTCCCTCGTGGAGATTTCGATCGTCGCCTCCATCCTGTTGTTGGTGGCGGTGTTCGGCATCCCCGCGGTGCGCGGCTATGTGATCGAGTTTCGCGTGCCGCGCGTGGGCGAGGAGGTGCACCGCTTCGTGGCGCGCATGCAAGGACAGGCCTGGTCCAACGACGCGCTGCCCTATACGAACATGGGCAATGCCACGCTGGCCCGCGCGTTCGAGGGCTCGTCGATCGTGATCACCGAAGGCGCCGATGGCGCCGCGCCCACGCTGCGGCATGGGCTCGGGCAGACCGGTCGTATCACGGCGGTCCCGGCCGCGGCGGCCGGCGGCGTCGTCGGCAGCGCCTATCGACTCGCGTTCGACGCTGTCCATGATGCGGCGTGTCCCGGTCTGGCCGCGGTATTGCAGCAGGCCGCGTCCGTCGTGACCCTGCAGGGCAGGGGAGCCGCGGTCACCGTCAAGGATGACACGCGCAATCCCCCGCTCCCCTACGACGGCCTGCAAGCCCTGGCCGAGTGCGCCAGGGGCGAGAGCAACCGCTTCGAGTTCACGTTCCGATGAGTGCGCGCGGGCGCCTTCGTCCCCGTCCGGCAGGGGCCGGGCAAGCCGGCTTTGCGCTGCTCGAGTTCACCTGGGCGGCACTGCTGGCGATGCTGCTCGTCGTGGCCGTGGCGGCGCGTCAGGCGCGCGAAGCGCAGGATGCGGCGGCGCGGGCCAGTGGCCAATGGATGGCCCAGGTGCTCGCCGCCGTCCAGACCGCCGCCGCGCGCGACCGGGACGCCTGGGAGCGCGGCGAGCCGCCGCGGGATCTGACTGGCGCGCTGCGCTATGCCGACCCGACGCGGCCCTCGCTCGAGGAGCTGATCCGGGCAGGGAGCCTGCCACGCGGCTTTCCCGGGCGGGCGCCATTGGGATTCGGCGTCACGGTGTCGCTGCGCGGCGCGGCGTGCCCGGGGGCGGCCTGCCGGCTGGACGCGGTCGTGGCCAGCGACCGCGCCCTGGTGGACCGCCGCGGCCGCCCGCTCGACCTGGTGGCCATTTTTCCGCTCCTCGAAAAGCTCGGCGGGCAGGGCGCCTGGCTCGATCCCGCCACGGGCCGCGTGGTCGGCCGGGCCGCGGGCGAGGCGGCGCTCGCGGGCATCGACGCGGGGCGATGGCCGTGGGGCACCGTCATCGGATGGGCCGGCCAGGCCGGTGCCGGCGCCAACCAGCCGCCCCTCGACCCGCGCTACGTGCAGGTGGGCGACACCCGCGACCCGCAGCTACGCGGCCATCTCAGCGTGGCGGGATCCGTGGCGGCGCAGGGCGCGGTGACCGCGCAGCGCGAGATCAGCGCCCGCACCCATCTGTCCGTGGCCGCGGCCTACACCGAAGCCGCGGCGTGCGCGATGCCCGCCGGCGCGCTGGCCAGCGACGCCAGCGGCAGGACGCTGGTCTGCCGCGAGGGCGTCTGGCAGCGGGCCTTCAAGGAGCGGTTCGGTGGGCTGTATCGCAACCGGATGGATCCCGAGGGCAGAGCCGACCACGACTGCGTGTATGGCTATCACGTTCTGCAGCAGTTGGATTTTGGCGATCCGTTCCGCAGCATTCGCTGCCGGTGCCCGCCGGGTTACGTCGAATATAGGGTCACCGAGCTGACCGCGCTGTGCCTGGCGGCCGATTAAGGTGGTCGCTGGCTTCCTTCCGCCTTGCCTCTATAATCAAAAATTCGCCTAAATCCCGATTCATCCACGATGAAATCCTCCGAGATTCGCCAGAAGTTCCTGCAATTCTTCCAGTCCAAGGGCCACACGATCGTTCCGTCGTCCTCGCTGGTGCCGGGTAACGACCCCACGCTGCTGTTCACCAACTCCGGGATGGTGCAGTTCAAGGACGTGTTCACCGGCAAGGAAACGCGTTCCTATAACCGTGCTACCTCGTCGCAGCGCAGCGTGCGCGCGGGCGGCAAGCACAACGACCTCGAAAACGTCGGCTATACCGCACGCCACCACACGTTCTTCGAGATGCTGGGCAACTTCAGCTTCGGCGACTATTTCAAGCGCGATGCGATCTTCTATGCCTGGGAATTGTTGACCACGGTCTACAAGCTGCCCGCCGAGAAGCTCTGGGTGACCGTCTACCAGGAAGACGACGAAGCCTACGACATCTGGGCCAAGGAAGTCGGCGTGCCCACCGAGCGCATCATCCGCATCGGGGATAACAAGGGCAGCCGATACGCATCGGACAACTTCTGGCAGATGGGCGACACCGGTCCGTGCGGTCCGTGTACCGAGATTTTCTATGATCACGGCGCCGACATCTGGGGCGGCCCCCCGGGATCCCCCGAAGAAGACGGCGACCGCTATATCGAAATCTGGAACCTCGTGTTCATGCAGTTCGAGCGCGACGCGGCCGGCAACATGACCCCGCTGCCCAAGCCCTGCGTCGATACCGGCATGGGCCTGGAGCGTATCGCCGCCGTGCTGCAGCACGTGCACTCGAACTACGAGATCGATCTCTTCCAGAAGCTGATCGCGGCCGCCGCGCGCGAAACCGGCACGAACAACCTCGAAGACAATTCGCTCAAGGTCATCGCTGACCACATCCGCGCGTGCTCGTTCCTGATCGTCGACGGCGTGATTCCGAGTAACGAGGGCCGTGGCTACGTGCTGCGCCGCATCGTGCGCCGCGCGCTGCGTCATGGCTACAAGCTGGGCCAGACCAAGCCCTTCTTCCACCGTCTGGTGCCTGATCTCGTCCAGGAAATGGGCGAGGCCTATCCCGAACTCGCCAATATCGCCGAGCGCGTTGCCCAGGTGCTCAAGCAGGAAGAAGAGCGCTTCGGCGAGACCCTCGAACACGGCATGAAGATCCTCGACGTGGCCCTGGCCAACGTCAAGGCCGGCGGCCAGCTCGATGGCAATACGCTCTTCACGCTGTACGACACCTACGGTTTCCCGGTCGACCTCACCGCCGACATCTGTCGCGAGCGCGAGGTCGAGGTCGACATGGCCGGCTTCGAGTCCGCGATGGCGCGCCAGCGCGACCAGGCACGCGCCGCGGGCAAGTTCAAGATGGCCGAAGGCCTGAGCTACGAAGGCGCACAGACCCGCTTCGAGGGCTACGAACAGCTCGAACTGAGCGGCGTCGAAGTCACGGCGCTCTATGTCGACGGTACGCAGGTCGAGCAGGTTCAGGCTGGCCAGAACGCGGTCGTCGTGCTCGACGCGACGCCGTTCTACGCCGAGTCCGGCGGTCAGGTCGGTGATACCGGCCTGCTCGAAGCCGAGGGCGTGCGCTTTGCCGTTGCCGACACGCTCAAGATTCAACCGGGTGTGTTCGGCCATCATGGCGAGCTGGAGTCCGGCTCGCTCAAGGTGGGTGACAAGCTGCTGGCGCGCGTCGACGTCGTTCGTCGCGCGCGTACCGTGCGCAACCACTCCGCCACTCACCTGATGCACAAGGCCCTGCGCGAAGTGCTGGGCTCGCACGTGCAGCAGCGTGGCTCGCTGGTCGATCCCGACAAAACCCGCTTCGACTTCGCGCAAGACGCGCCCATGACCGCCGAGCAGATCGCGCGTGTCGAAGACATCGTCAACGCCGAAGTGCTGGCCAACCACTCCACCCGCTCGCAGGTCATGGCCTACGACGACGCGGTCAAGGGCGGCGCGATGGCGCTGTTCGGCGAAAAGTACGGCGATACGGTCCGCGTGCTCGACATCGGCTTCTCGCGCGAACTGTGCGGCGGCACGCACGTCGCGCGCACGGGCGATATCGGCCTGTTCAAGATCGTGTCCGAAGGCGGCGTGGCCGCCGGCGTGCGTCGCGTCGAGGCCATCACGGGCGACAACGCGCTGCGCTGGGTGCGCGAACAGAACGCGCTGCTCACCCGCGCCGCGGGCGTGCTGCGCAGCACCGTGGCTGACCTCCCGGACCGCATCGTGCAGGTGCAGGACCAGGTCAAGGCCCTCGAAAAAGACCTCGAGCAGGCCCGTGCCAAGCTGGCCGCGAGCGCCGGCAACGATCTCGCCGATCGTGCCACCGTCGAGGTCAAGGGGGTCAAAGTGCTGGCCGCGACCATCAACGATGTCGATCCCAAGGCACTGCGCGGCATGGTCGACAACCTGAAAGACAAGCTCAAGTCCGCGGTCGTGCTGCTGGCGACCGGCGCCGACGGCAAGATCAGCGTCGTGGGCGGTGTCACGTCCGACCTGACCGGTCGCGTCAAGGCGGGCGATCTGGTCGGTTTCGTGGCGTCGCAGGTCGGCGGCAAGGGCGGTGGCCGTCCTGACATGGCCATGGGCGGCGGTACCGATGTGGGCGCGTTGCCCGCGGCGGTCGCCGGTGTCCAGAAGTGGGTCGAAGAGCGTCTCTGATGAGCGATCAACACGCTGCCACGCAGCGGCCCGAGTTCGCACTGGAGGTCGATGCCAGCGGCCTGACCTGCCCGCTGCCCATTCTGCGTGCCAAGAAAGCCCTGGCCCAGATGGAAAGCGGTCAGGTGCTGCATGTCATCACCACCGATCCCAAGGCCACGCGGGATTTCCAGGCCTTCGCCACGCAGACCGGTAACGCGCTGGTGGCGCAGCTCACCGAAGGCGATAGCGCGCATCACTATCTGCGCCGTCGCTGACGGCCTGGGCCGCGCCCGCTGGGCGTGCCGGTGCACCCATCCCCGAATGCCGTCGACCGGCCTTCGGGGATTTTCTTTGGCGCGTACCTTTCAGTTGGGTTGTGGCGATCGGATAGGGCGTAGCGGCCTGGCGTTGGAGCGCGCCGGCGCAATCACCGACCCGGCCACGGCCCGCGTGAAACAACGTTCTGAGACATGACACACTCCTTGCGAATGCGGCCATGGGCCGGGACGGTGTATGCTTGCGTCTTGCCGTTGATGGTGAAACGTGGCGAGCCCGGACTCCGGGCCATCACTGCCACGCCGAGCGTCCCGGGGAGGTCTTCCCGTGCTGTTCGCATCGCGGTCCGGTCGATCCCCGGTTGCCTCGTCATTGCGGCCCCGGTTTTTCAACCGATTTTTTAGCCGTTCTGAACCCGCAAACGCGCGGCAGTTCTTCCCGCGGACCGGCGCTGCCGGCCACACCCGAGACTACCCCGCGTGCCGCCATTGCCACACTCCACCGAGTCCGAGCATATGTTGCTTCGTGGCATAACGGCACAACATCATGGGCGCCCACCGCAAAAAACGGCGGGGCATTTGCCATGGTGTTCAATAGGGTGCTAGAATTTCCCGTTTTTCCACAACTAATTCAAGGGATTACCTATGCTGGTGATTCGTCTGGCCCGTGGCGGCTCCAAGAAGCGTCCGTTCTACAACCTGGTTGCTACCGATTCGCGCAACCGTCGCGACGGCCGCTTTGTCGAGCGCGTGGGTTTCTACAACCCGGTTGGCTCCGAAGGCACCGAAAACCTGCGCATCGCGCTGGATCGTGTCAAGTACTGGACCGACAACGGCGCGCAACTGTCGCCCGCCGTCGAGCGTCTGGTCAAAGACTACTCGGCCAAGGTTTCGGCTGCTGCCTAAGCTTTGCCTCTCGCGGGTCCGTCTGGCACGCGTGCCATGACATGCCCGGTGGCCGGCGCTCACGCGTTACACCGGGCCAGGAAGCAGTGACACCTCCGAATCAACGCCGCGCTCATCGCGCACGGTGGGTTCCAGCCCGAGTCATCCCGGCCTTCAAGGCAGGGGTTGCCGGGGCTGATTCGGTTTGGGCAGATCCTGCTGCCTCCCGCGAGTCTGGTTCGCGCCTGGCGCGAGCCCTCCAACCACATTTTTTGCACACGACCCATGTCTGATGCTGTCCGCTCCAAAGCGGCGCCCGAAGACCTGGTCGAACTGGGTCGCATCACCGCGGCCTACGGTGTCAAGGGTTGGGTCAAGGTGCAGCCGCACTCGGCACAGGCCGATGTGTTGCGCACCCAGTCTCAGTGGTGGTTGACTCGCCCCGCGCCGCAAGCGGCTCGGGGCGTTGTCGCGTCCGTACCCGTCGCAATCAAGGTGCTGCAGGCACGTGTCCATAGTGGCACGGTCGTGGCGCAGCTCGACGGTGTAGCCGATCGTGATCAGGCGGAAGCCTTGCGCGGTCATGTCGTGTCGGTGGCGCGTAGCGCCTTTCCGGCCGCGGGCGACGACGAATACTACTGGGTCGACCTGATCGGATGCGCGCTCTATACCGACGCGCCTGGCACTCGCACGCTGATCGGCGTGGTCGACGGGGTATTCGATAACGGCGCCCATGCCATTCTGCAGGTCCATCGTCAGCGCCAGGCGGCGCCGGACGCACCGGTCGAGCCCGTGCTCGACGCCAAGGGTCGTCCCGCCGAAGTCCTGGTGCCGTTCGTTCGGGCCCATGTCCATCACGTCGATCTGACCGCCCGCGTCATCGACAGCGATTGGCCGCTGGAAGACGACTGATGCGTTTCGACGTCATCACCCTGTTCCCCGAAACGTTCGCCGTCGTTCGCGATCAAGGCGTGACCGGCCGTGCGCACGGGCAGGGGATCTGGTCTCTGCACACCTGGAATCCGCGCGATTTCACATCGGACGTCCATCGCACCGTCGATGATCGTCCGTATGGTGGCGGGCCGGGGATGGTGATGCTGGCCGCGCCGCTCGAGGCCGCGGTCGAGGCCGCGCAGCGCGGCCGCGAGGCCGAGGGGCTGCCGCGCGCGCCGGTCGCGCTGCTCGCGCCCGTGGGCCGGCGCTACGATCAGGCGGCCGCGCAGGGGCTGGCCGGCTCCACCGGGCTGATTCTGATCTGTGGCCGCTACGAAGGGCTGGATCAGCGCTTCATCGACCGCTGCGTCACGCTCGAAATCTCGCTCGGCGACTTCGTGTTGTCGGGTGGCGAGATCGCCGCGCTGGCGGTCATCGATGCGGCCGTGCGGCTCGTGCCGGGCGTGCTCAACGATGGCGACTCGGCGCTCCAGGATTCCTTCAACGAAACGTTGTCGGGCCTGCTGGACAGCCCGCACTACACGCGCCCGGAAGTCTATGAGGGTGTCGCGGTGCCGGCCGAACTCAAGAGCGGCAACCATGCGCTCATCGCACGCTGGCGGCGCGATCAATCGCTACGACTCACGCTGCAACGGCGTCCCGAGTTGATCGATCGCGCACGGGAGCAGGGCTGGCTCGACCATGCCGACGAAGTGCGGCTGGCCGAGCTCCAGGGCCTGCCGCCGCCCGAGGCGCCGCGCAAGCGGCGGCGCGGCAAGGCCGGCTGAGGCGCTGATCGTTCAGCGCTGCCGGGTCTTGCCTGCCGCGCGACCCGCTGCTTCAGCGTGCGCCCGACATCGCCTTCAGTTGCGCGCACATCTTTTCCTTGTCGGCGGCGCTCATCGTGCCGAGTTTGGTCTTCGTGTCGTCATAGCTCGTCTTGAACGACTTGTCGAAGTCGGCGGCCGACATGCCCTGGCTGGCGGTGGCCGTCTTCTGCTGCTGCTTCATCTGTTCGAGTTGCGCGCTGGTGTAGGCGTTGCAGGCTTCGGCCGCGGCGTGCATCTGGCCGCTCAGGGCGGCCAGATTGGGCATTCCCTGTTGGCCCGGCATCGGTTGCTGCGCGGTGGCGGCGCCGCCCGCAAGCGCGAATGCGGCGGCGCTCATGACGGCGGCGGTCTTGATGCGGGAGAAGGCGCGGACTTGCGAGAGGATCGGCATTTCAGGTCTCCAACGTGATGGGATCGGCTGCCGGATCCACGGTCGCCGTTCCTGGCGTTGTTGTGGGGCAGCCAGCAAGGAGTGCGATGCGGGGTCATGGCCGGCGCTACTGCCTCGGCCATCCTGCCCCCGCTTCGCCCTCCACCAGCACAGCCGGGCCCGACCCGGCTGTGCGCTGCGCAACGCAGCGGGGAAAATATGCCCCGTTTGTGCCGTGCGGCCCGGATACCCTGCAACAGCCTGTATCGCGCCCGGACGCTCTGGCAGTGAGGCGCTGGCACAAACCTTTACGTTCGCCGGGCCGAGGCAAAAAAAACCGGCCCCACTCGGGGCCGGTCTATAGGTGCGCGGGGAGGGCCGAGGGCTCAGCCGCCCAGCTTGGCGCGCTGATCGCGCACCTTGCCCAGCGTTTCGTTGAACTGCGCGACGCGCGCCTTCTCCTGCTCAACCACGGCGGCGGGCGCGCGTTCGACGAAGCTGGCGTTCCCGAGCTTGCCGTTGGCCTTGGCGATTTCGCCCTCGAGGCGCGCGATCTCCTTGTCCAGGCGCACGCGTTCGGCCGCCACGTCGATCTCCACGTGCAGCATGAGGTGGGCATTGCCCACCACCTGAACGGGCGCGCCGGCGTCGGGCAGGCTGTCGACCACGTCGACCTGGCTCAGCTTGGCCAGCGCGGCCAGATAGGGCGCATTGCGCTTGAGCACCGCGGCATCCCCCTGGGCGATGAGCGGCACGCGCTGGGCGGGCGACAGGTTCATTTCGCCACGCAGCGCGCGCACGGCCTCGATCTGCGCCTTGAGTTGGGCGACTTCGGCCTCGGCATCCTTATCGATCGCCGCCGGGTTGGCGCGCGGATAGGGCTGCACGCTCACGCTGCCGGCCTGACCCGCCTCGCGCTTGCCGGCCACGACCGACACCTTCTGCCAGAGCTCTTCCGTGATGAACGGAATGATCGGGTGTGCCAGGCGCAGCACGACCTCCAGCACGCGGATCAGCGTGCGGCGGGTGCCCAGCTGCTGGGCGGGCGTGCCGTTCTGGATCTGCACCTTGGCCAGTTCGACGTACCAGTCGCAGTACTCGTCCCACACGAAGCGGTACAGCGCGTTGGCCACGTTGTCGAAGCGGTAGTCGGCAAAGCCGCGTTCCACTTCGGCTTCGAGTGCCTGCATCTGGCTCACGATCCACTTGTCGGCGAACGAGAGTTCACCGGTCTCGTTGCCGTGCAGCGCGTGCCCTTCCGTGTTCATGAGCACGAAGCGCGTCGCGTTCCAGAGCTTGTTGCAGAAGTTGCGGTAGCCTTCGCAACGCTTGAGGTCGAAGTTGATGTTGCGACCCAGGGTGGCGTATGCCGACATCGTGAAGCGCAGCGCGTCGGTGCCGAAGGCGGGGATGCCATCCGGGTACTGGCGGCGCGTGGCTTTTTCGATCGTGCCGGCCTGCTTCGGATTCATCAGGCCGAACGTGCGCTTGGCCACCAGCGAGTCCAGATCGATGCCGTCGATGAGGTCGACCGGGTCGAGCGTGTTGCCCTTGGACTTGCTCATCTTCTGGCCGTCGGCATCACGGATGAGGCCGTGCACGTACACGTGCTTGAACGGAATGCTGCCGGTCATGTGCATGGTCATCATGACCATCCGCGCGACCCAGAAAAAGATGATGTCGAAGCCCGTGACGAGCACGCTGGAGGGCAGGTAGCGCGCCAGGTCCGGCGTCTTTTCGGGCCAGCCCAGCGTGGTGAAGGGCACGAGCGCCGACGAGAACCAGGTGTCGAGCACGTCGGGGTCGCGGTTGAGCGGACCCGTCACGCCGGCGGCGCGCGCCTGCTCGAGCGCCTCTTCTTCGGAGTGCGCCACGAACACCTGACCGTCTTCGGAGAACCAGGCCGGAATCTGGTGGCCCCACCAGAGTTGACGCGAGATGCACCAGTCCTGGATGTTGTTGAGCCATTGGTTGTAGATCGTGGTCCAGTTGTCCGGGTAGAAGGTGATGCGGCCGTCGGCCACGGCGTCGAGCGCCACTTCGGTGATGCTCTTGCCCGGATTGATCGCGCCTTCGGGCGCGGGCTTGCTCATCGCCACGAACCATTGGTCGGTGAGCATGGGCTCCAGCACCACGCCCGTGCGGTCGCCGCGAGGCTGCATCATCTTGTGCGGTTCGACGCGCACCAGATAGCCGTCGGTTTCGAGCTGAGCAACCACGGCCTTGCGGGCCTCGTAGCGCTCCATGCCCTGAAACTGCGCCGGGCCGTTTTCGTTGATGTGCGCGTCGAGCGTGAAGATCACGATCAGCGGCAGGTCGTGACGCAGGGCGCAGGCGTAGTCATTGAAGTCGTGGGCGCCGGTGATCTTCACGCAGCCCGTGCCGAACTCGGGATCGACGAAGTCGTCGGCGATGATCGGGATGTTGCGATCGCACAGCGGCAGCTCGACCAGCTTGCCCACCAGGTGCTTGTAGCGCGCATCGTCGGGATGCACGCACAGCGCGCCGTCGGCCAGCATGGTCTCGGGACGGGTGGTGGCGATGGTCAGGCCGCGCAGCGTGACGGTATTGCCTTCCTTGTCCACGATGGTTTGCGGCCCGTCGACGAACGGGTACTCGATGTGCCACATGAAGCCGTCGGTTTCTTCCGACTGCACTTCGAGGTCGGACACGGCCGTCAGCAGCTTGGGATCCCAGTTGACCAGCCGCTTGCCGCGGTAGATCAGGCCCTGCCGGTACATGTGCACGAAAGTCTGGACCACGCCGCGCGACATGCGGTCGTCCATCGTGAAGTATTCGCGCGGCCAGTCGGCCGATGCGCCCAGGCGGCGCACCTGGCTGGTGATGGTGTTGCCGGATTGCTCCTTCCACTCCCAGACCTTCTCGGTGAAGGCTTCGCGGCCCAGATCGTGCCGCGACACGCCCTTGGCGTCGAGCTGGCGCTCCACCACGATCTGCGTGGCGATGCCGGCGTGGTCCGTGCCCGGGATGAAGACGGTGTCGTCGCCGCTCATGCGGCGGTAGCGGATCAGGCCGTCCATGATGGTCTGATTGAAGGCGTGACCCATGTGCAGGGTGCCCGTCACGTTCGGCGGCGGGAACTGGATGCAGTAGGGCTGGCTATCCGCCCCCGTTTCTACGTGGCGGCCCGCCTCGAAATAGCCCCGCTTTACCCATTCGTCGTACCAGCGCGATTCGATCTCGGCGGGTTCGAAGCTTTTGGACAGTTCGGGAGTGTCGTTCGGGGAAGAATTCGGGTCGGCAGCTTGGGTCATTACTCAGTTCCGGCAAACAGGGGCCCGACCATACTGGCGGTCGAGCAAACCATCAATTTTAAGATGTAATGCGGTCGTGTCGGCGTGTTAGAATGCCGGGTTACTGTAAACCTTTTAGAAGTCTCTGTTTTTATTGAGGAATTCTGATTGGTTGCCAGTGCCGAATCCTGGTTCTGACGTTCGGGCCGGTGCTGAGGTGCGTGCCCGTGGGCACGTCCTTGGGGGCGCGCCAGCATGCAACCGAGGCGCGCGCCGGCAGGCTCGCCACCCCCAAACACAGTTCCCCCAGGCCGTCATGTCGGTCGCGGCCGCGCAGAACTCTCCGCGCGGCCGGGCGTCAAACCCTATTGAAAATCTGTCGTCAAGTCAGTCTTTTGGAGTTCTCATGTCCATTGAACGCACCCTCTCGATCATCAAGCCCGACGCCGTCGCCAAGAACGCCATCGGTCAGATCGTTGCCCGTTTCGAGCAAGCCGGCCTGAAGGTCGTCGCTGCCCGTCTGCAACAACTGTCGCGCGCCGACGCCGAGCGTTTCTACGCCGTGCACGCCGAGCGCCCCTTCTTCAAGGACCTGGTCGATTTCATGATCTCGGGCCCCGTGTTCGTGCAAGCCCTCGAAGGTGAAGGCGCCATCGCCAAGAACCGCGACCTGATGGGCGCGACCGATCCCAAGAAGGCTGCCCCGGGCACCATCCGCGCCGACTTCGCCGAAAGCATCGACGCCAACGCCGTGCACGGTTCGGACGCTCCCGAAACCGCCGCCGTCGAAATCGCTTTCTTCTTCCCCGAAATCAACATCCACAGCCGTTGATCACGGGTCTGGCTTTTCTGTCTGTCTTTGCGTCATGAGCACTGTCGAACGAATCAATCTGCTGGGCATGGATGCCGGCGCCCTGGCCGACCTGGTCGGCAAGTGGGGCGGCAAGCCTTTTCGCGCCCGCCAGCTGCAGCGCTGGATTCACCAGCGCGGCGCCGATTCGTTCGACGCCATGACCGACCTCGCCCGTGATTTTCGCGGGCAGCTGGCCCAGAACTGCCTGATCGAAGCGCTGCCGGTCGCGACCGAGCAGCGCTCCGTCGACGGCACACGCAAGTGGCTGTTCGACGTGGGGCAGGGCAATGCCATCGAAACCGTCTTCATCCCCGAAGACGACCGCGGCACGCTGTGCATCTCCAGCCAGGCCGGCTGCGTGGTGAACTGCCGCTTCTGTTCGACGGGCCATCAAGGTTTCAACCGCAATCTGCGCACCGACGAAATCATCGGTCAGCTGTGGCATGCCAAGCGTGCCGTCGAAGCCGATATCGGCTCCGCGCGCCTGGCCAGTGCCAAGGCTTCCGAAGATACCCGCGTCATCAGCAACGTCGTGATGATGGGCATGGGCGAGCCGCTGCTCAACTACGACCAGGTCTTGCCCGCGCTGCGTCTCATGCTCGACGACAACGCCTATGGCCTGTCGCGCCGACGCGTCACGGTGTCCACCTCGGGTGTCGTGCCCATGATGGACCGGCTCTCGCAGGATTGCCCGGTGGCGCTGGCCGTCTCGCTGCACGCGCCCAACGACGCGCTGCGCGACGAGCTCGTGCCGCTCAACAAGAAATACCCCCTCGCTGAATTGCTCGCCGCCTGCAATCGATATCTCGAGCATGCGCCGCGCGATTTCATCACGTTCGAATACTGCATGCTGGATGGCGTCAACGACACCGACCAGCACGCCAAGGAACTGATCCAGGTGGCGCGCCAGGTGCGTTGCAAGCTCAACCTGATTCCGTTCAACCCGTTCCCGGCGTCCGGCCTGAAGCGCTCGCCGTCGGCCCGGGTCAAGGTTTTCGCCCAGCGTCTGATGGACGCGGGCATCATCACCACCGTGCGCAAGACGCGCGGTGACGACATCGACGCCGCCTGTGGCCAGTTGGCCGGCGAAGTCAAGGATCGCACGCGTATCACCGAGCGCAACGCTGCCGCTCGGTCCATTCCCATCCGACAGGTGCCAGCATGACGCAGGAAATCGCTCCCGCAGTATCGCAAGCCGTTCCCGCAACCGATCCCGGTGCGGCAGCGGCCACTGTCGGCGCGGCCCTGCGAGCCTTGCGGCTCTCCAAAGGCTGGTCCCTCGAAGAGGTGTCCGGCCGCATCAAGTTTTCTCCCCGTCAGATCCAGGCACTCGAAGAAGAGCGCTGGAACGATCTGCCCACCGGGGTGTCGTTGCGTGGCCTGATCCGTAACTACGCGCGCCTGCTGGGCGCCGACGGTCAGGCCATCGCCGGTTCGCTCGAGGCGCACGCGCCCGCGCCGGCGGCCAGCGTCGCCCCGACGCGCGGCAGCAGCCTGGCGCAGAGCCGTGGCCTGCGCACCTCCGGTACCGAAGGGCTGCCCAGCGAAGACGACCGTTCCGGCGGTTCCTGGGGCTGGTGGATCGTGATTCTGGTGCTGATCGCCGCCGGCGTCGGCTATGCCTTCTGGCAAGGCTGGCTGCCGCGTGAGTGGCTGTCGTTCCAGTGGGTTTCCCAGTTGACCAAGTAACACCGGCCCGATTCATGCATGATCAGTCCAAGCCCTGCCAGGACACGCCGCCGCCCGACGTGGGCGCCGCGCCGCGCCGTCGCACGCGTGCCGTCCAGGTCAAATGGGGCGAGCGTGTCGTCACCATCGGCGGTGACGCTCCGGTCGTGGTGCAGTCCATGACCAACACCGATACCGCGGATCCGATCGCCACCGCGATCCAGGTCAAGGAGCTGGCCCAGGCGGGTTCCGAGATCGTCCGGATCACCGTGAATACCCCCGAGGCCGCGCGCGAGGTCATCGCGATCCGCGAGCAGCTCGATCGCATGGGCATGTCCGTCCCGCTCGTCGGCGACTTCCACTACAACGGTCACAAGCTGCTCACGCAGTTTCCCGATTGCGCGCAGGCCCTGTCCAAGTACCGCATCAATCCGGGCAACATGGGCGGGGGCAAGCGCCGCGACGACAACTTCGCGCAGATGATCGAAGTGGCCTGCCGCCACGACAAGCCGGTGCGTATCGGCGTCAACTGGGGCAGCCTCGATCACGAGCTGATGGCGCGCAAGATGGACGTGAACAACGCCCGCGCCACGCCCTGGGAAGCCCAGGCCGTGATGCGCGACGCTCTCGTCGAGTCCGCCATCACCAATGCGCTGCGCGCCGAAGAGCTCGGCCTCGCCGGCGACAAGATCGTGCTGTCCTGCAAGGTCAGCCATGTGCAGGATCTGATCGCGGTGTATCGCGATCTGTCCTCGCGCTGCGATTACCCGCTACATCTCGGGCTCACCGAAGCCGGCATGGGCAGCAAGGGCATCGTCGCCTCGACGGCCGCGCTGGCGGTGCTCATGCAGCAGGGCATCGGCGACACCATCCGGATCTCGCTCACCCCCGAGCCCGGCGGCGACCGCGATCGCGAAGCGATCGTCGCCCAGGAAATCCTCCAGACCATGGGTCTGCGTGCCTTCACCCCCATGGTCGTGGCCTGCCCGGGCTGTGGCCGCACGAGCAGCACCTTCTTCCAGGAGCTCGCCGACAGCATCCAGTCGTATCTGCGTCGCCAGATGCCGCTGTGGCGCACCCGCTATCCGGGCGTCGAGAGCATGAACGTGGCCGTGATGGGCTGTGTGGTCAACGGCCCCGGCGAAAGCCGGCACGCCGACATCGGTATCAGCCTGCCCGGTACCGGTGAGGTGCCCGCCGCCCCGGTATTCGTCGACGGCGAACGCACCGTCACGCTCAAGGGCGATCACATCGCCGAAGAGTTCCAGGCCATCGTCGAAGATTATGTCGCCCGCCGCTACGGCGCCGACGCTTCTCATTAAGTACAAGGACCAGGCCGCCTGTCCTCGCGGGGATGACGGTGGCACGACAAAGATGACGCAAGCTTTCCAGAAAGTCTCCGCCATTCGCGGGATGAACGACCTGCTGCCGGGCCAAAGCGCCCAATGGGAGCGTTTCGAGGAAATCGTGCGCGGCTGGTTGCGCAGCTACGGCTATCGCAACATGCGCACGCCGGTGCTCGAGAGCACGCGCCTCTTCGCGCGCGGGATCGGCGAAGTCACCGACATCGTCGAAAAAGAGATGTACACCTTCTGGGACGGCGCCGAAGGCAAACAGGATCAGGTCACGATGCGGCCCGAAATGACCGCCGGCATCGTGCGCGCCACGATCGAGCACAACATGCTCTACGACCGGCCGCATCGCGTCTACTCGATCGGTCCGGTGTTTCGCCGCGAGCGGCCCCAGCGCGGCCGCTATCGCCAGTTTCACCAGATCGACGTCGAGGCGCTGGGCCTCGCCGGCCCCGATGTCGACGCCGAGCTGATCGTCATGCTCGCGCGCCTCTGGAAGATGCTGGGCCTGACCGACATCCGCCTCGAGCTCAACTCGCTGGGCCAGCCCGCCGAGCGCGCGGCGCACCGCACGGCGCTCATCGCTCACCTCGAGAAGCACGCCGACATCCTCGACGAAGACGGCAAGCGCCGCCTCTACTCGAACCCGCTGCGCGTCCTCGACACCAAGAATCCCGCCATGCAGGCGATGGCCGACAGCGCGCCGCGCCTGTTCGACTTCCTGGGCGAAGAATCCCGGGCGCACTTCGATGGCCTGTGCCAGCGTCTGACCGACGCGGGCATCGAGTACCGCCTCAATCCGCGCCTGGTGCGGGGTCTCGACTACTACAACCTCACCGTCTTCGAGTGGGTCACGGACCGCCTCGGCGCGCAGGGCACGGTGTGCGGCGGTGGCCGCTACGACGGCCTGATCGAGCTGCTCGGCGGCAAGCCGGCGCCGGCCGTCGGCTTCGCCATCGGCATGGAACGGCTGCTCGATCTGTGGCAGCAAAGCGTGCCGGCCGAAGCCGAGGCCGAGTGCGACGTCTATGTGGTTCACCAGGGCGAAGGCGCGCAGCGTCTGGCCGCCAAGGTGGGCGAGCAGTTGCGTGATGCCGGCTTCTCGGTCATCGTGCACGCCGGCGCGACCGGCTTCAAGGCGCAATTCAAGCGTGCCGACGGCAGCGGTGCCCGGGTTGCGGTTATTCTTGGCGACGATGAAGTGGCCAACGACACCGCAAGCCTCAAGTATCTACGCGGCGAAGCCGAGGGCGCTGCCAGCCAGCAGCAAGTCCCGCTCGCACAGTTGGCTGAAGTTCTGAAATCCAAGGGTTAGCATGGCATACGATCTCGAAGAACAGGAAAAACTCGACGCAATCAAGGCCTGGTGGGCACGCTGGGGCACGCTGCTGCTCGGCTTGGCGACCGTGATCGTGCTGGCCTGGGCCGCCTCCGCTGGCTGGAAGGCCTATCAGGGCTATCGCGCCAATCAGGCCATGGGCTACTTCGAAGCCCTCGAAGATGCCGCCCGCCTGGGTGGTGCCGATTCGGCCGTGCGCATCAAGGCCGCCGCCGCAACGCTGCGTGACGACTATCCCGCCACCGGCTATGCCGGCCGGGGCGCGCTCGTCGCCGCCGCCGCGCTGATCGAACAGAAAGATACCGATGGCGCGCGCCAGCAGCTCGAATGGCTGGCCAGCCAGGAAAAGCAGCCCGCGCTCGCGCCGGTCGCGCGTCTGCGTCTGGCAGGCATGCTGCTCGACCAAAAGCAATACGATGCCGCGCTGGCGCAGCTCAACAATCCGCCGGCGCCTTTCGCCGCGCTGTATGCCGATCGTCGTGGCGACGTGCTGGCAGCTCAAGGCAAGCGCGAAGAAGCCCGCACGGCGTGGCAACAGGCCGTCGACGGTCTGGGCGCCGCGAATCCCCTCACGCAAGCCGTGCAACTGAAACTCGATGCTTTGACCGGAGCCTGATAAGTGATGCGTAATTCCCGTCCTGGCCGTCTGATCTGGCGCGGCGCCTTCGTCATGAGCGCCGTCCTGGCCCTGAGCGCGTGCTCGTGGTTCTCCAAGGACGACGACCGCTATGCGCCGGCGCCCCTGACTGATTATTCGCCCGCCATGTCGGCGCGCGCCGTGTGGTCGCAGTCGATCGGTAGCGGTTCCGGCCTGGGCTTCGCGCCCACGGTGCTGGGCGATGCCGTCTACGCCGCGACGCCCGATGGCTCCGTCGGCAAGTTCGACCTCCAGAGCGGCCGCGTCGTCTGGAAGAGCAAGGCAGAGTCCAAGCTGTCCGCCGGTGTGGGCAGCGACGGCACCACCACGGCAGTGGCCACGCCCTCGGGCGAAGTCGTCGCGTTCGACGACACCGGCAAGATCAAGTGGCGCGCCAAGGCGTCCAGCGATGTCGAGATTCCGCCCGTGGTCGGTTACGGCGCCGTCGTCGTCCGTAGCGGCGACTACCGTATCCAGGCCTTCGACGCCAATACCGGCAATCGTCTGTGGAGCCTGCAGCGTCCGGGTCCGGCGCTCGCCTTGCGCAGCCCGGCCCAGATGGTCATGGCCGAAGGCCTGGTCATCACCGGTCTGCCGGGTGGCAAGATGCTGGCGATCAACGTCGCGTCCGGCAACGTCCAATGGGAAGGCACCGTGGCCACGCCAAAGGGCGCGAGCGACCTCGAACGCCTCACCGACGTAGTCGGTGCGCCGCGCCTGATCGGTCCGCTGATGTGCGCCGTGGCCTATCAGGGTCGCATCGTTTGCTTCGACGTCACCCAGGGTGGCCGTCCGCTGTGGGCCAAGGATTTCTCCAGCGCCAGCGGCATGGCGCTCGACGATCGCTTTGCCTTCGCGCCCGACCAGAACGGCGTCGTGAACGCCTTCGCGCTCGAGAACGGCAACAACGTCTGGAAGCAGGCCGGCCTGAAGAACCGTAAACTGACCTCGCCGGCCATCCTCGGCGGCGCGGTCGCCGTCGGCGACTACGACGGTTATGTGCATTTCCTGTCGCGCAGCGATGGCCGCCTGATGGCGCGCGTGTCGGTGGGCGGTGGCGCGGTGGTCTCGCCGCTTCAGACCACGTCGCAGGGCGTGGTGGTCCAGACCGGCAACGGCAATCTGGTCCTCCTCGGTACCAACTAATCCAAAACTAAGCCTTACACCGTGTCTTTCAAACCTGTCGTTGCCCTGGTCGGCCGTCCCAATGTCGGAAAGTCGACCCTCTTCAACCGCCTTACGCGCTCCCGGGCGGCGTTGGTGGCCGACTATTCCGGCCTGACCCGCGACCGGCATTACGGCGAGGGCAGGGTCGGGGAAACGCCTTTCATCGTGATCGACACGGGCGGCTTCGAGCCGGTGGCCAAGGACGGCATCCTGGCCGAAATGGCGCGCCAGACGCGCCAGGCCATCGCCGAAGCCGACGTGGTGGTGTTTTTGGTCGACGCGCGCGCCGGCATCAACGCGCACGATCACGAGATCGCGCGCCTGCTGCGCAAGTCGGGTCAGCAACGCGTCCTGCTCGCGGTCAATAAGGCCGAAGGCATGGGCGTGGGCAGCGCCACGGGTGATTTCCACGAGCTCGGCCTGGGGCAGCCCTATCCGATCTCGGCCGCGCACGGCGATGGCATCGTCGATCTGATCGGCATCGCCCTCGAGGGCCTGGTCGAACCCGAGCCCGAGCTCGCCGACGGCGAGGGCGAGCCCGATCACCGCATCAAGCTGGCGATCGTCGGTCGTCCCAACGTCGGCAAGTCCACGCTCATCAACACGCTGATGGGCGAAGAGCGCGTGATCGCGTTCGACATGCCGGGCACGACGCGCGACGCGATCGAGATCGAATTCGAGCGCGACGGCCGCAAGTACACGCTGATCGATACCGCCGGGCTGCGCAAGCGCGGCAAGGTGTTCGAGGCCGTCGAGAAGTTCTCCGTCATCAAGACGCTGCAGGCCATCGAGGCCAGCAACGTCGTGCTGCTGATGATCGACGCGCAATCCGAAGTCTCCGAACAAGACGCCCACATCGCGGGCTTCGTGCTCGAGACCGGACGCGCCGTGGTCGTGGCCATCAACAAATGGGACGGCCTCGACGACGAACAGCGCGAGCGCATCGAACGCGAATTCCAGCGCAAGCTGCGGTTCCTGTCGTTCGCGCGTATGCACACCATCTCGGCGCTCAAGGGGCAGGGCATTCGCCCGCTGCTCAAGTCGGTCAATGCGGCGCATGCCGCGGCATTCGCCAAGCTCTCGACCCCCAAGCTCACCCGTGAGCTCCAGGACGCCGTCGAGCAGCAGCAGCCGCCGCGCAAGGGCATTTTCCGTCCGAAGATGCGCTATGCGCACCAGGGCGGACAAAACCCCCCGCTCGTGGTCATCCACGGCAACGCACTGGACGCGATTCCGGATTCGTACCGCCGCTACCTCGAAACCCGCTTCCGCAACGCCTTCAATCTGGCTGGCACGCCGCTGCGCATCGAGTTCAAGTCCTCGCACAACCCCTACGCCGAGGACAAGTAAATGAGCCGCTACTGGAGCCCCGTGGTCGGGGCGCTCAGTCCCTACGTGCCCGGCGAGCAGCCCAAGCTGCTCGATCTGGTCAAGCTCAACACCAACGAAAACCCGTACGGACCGTCGCCGAAGGCCATCGAGGCCATTCGCGCCGCGACCGACGACACGTTGCGCCTGTATCCCGATCCGGGCTCCGATCGTCTGCGCGAGGCCATCGCCGCGCAGGCAGGGCACGGGATCACGGCGGCGCACGTTTTCGTCGGCAACGGTTCCGACGAAGTGCTCGCCCACGTGTTCGTGGCCCTGCTCAAGCACGAGGGTCGCAAGCTGCTGTTCCCGGACATCAGCTACAGCTTCTATCCGGTCTATTGCGGTCTCTTCGGCATCGAGCACGACACCGTGCCGCTCACCGACGACTTCCGGGTTGAGCCGCAGGATTACCTGCCTGCTGGTGGGCAGGCCGCGGGCGGCATCATCTTCCCGAACCCCAACGCACCCACCGGCCGCGCCATGCCGCTCGCCGATGTCGAGCGCATCGTGGCGGGTAATCCGCAATGCGTGGTCGTGATCGATGAGGCGTATGTCGATTTCGGCGCCGAGAGCGCGGTGTCGCTGGTGGCGCGTCACGACAACCTGCTGGTGGTGCAGACGCTGTCGAAGTCGCGCTCGCTCGCCGGTCTGCGCGTGGGTCACGCCATCGGTCATCCGGCCCTGATCGAAGGTCTGGAGCGCGTCAAAGACAGCTTCAATTCCTATCCGATCGACCGTCTGGCGTCGGCTGGCGCCATCGCCGCGCTCGAAGATCAGGCCTATTTCGAACAGACCTGCCGCGCCATCGTCGCCACGCGCGACCGGCTGACCGCCGACCTCCAGGCGCTGGGCTTCGAGGTGCTGCCGTCGGCCGCCAACTTCGTGTTCGCCCGCCATCCCGCGCACGATGGCGCCGCGCTTGCCGCGGCCCTGCGCGAGCGTGCGATCATCGTGCGTCATTTCCGTCGTGCGCGTATCGATCAATTCCTTCGCATCACGGTCGGAACCGACGACGAATGTGCCCGTCTAATCACGGGCCTGAAGGCGATTTTTTCATCGTGACGCCCTCGGGGAAAATCTGAAAACTCTCGTGGCATCTTGCCCGGGCAGCCAAGTGGCACCGCCCGGGAAAACCCTGTAGAGTACATATTTCGGCGTCCGCCACCACCTCAATAACAAATGGAGCCTGGCCAATGAGCAATAAAGGGCAAACTTTGCAAGACCCGTTTCTGAACACGCTGCGCAAGGAACACGTGCCCGTGTCGATCTATCTGGTCAACGGGATCAAGCTTCAGGGGCAGATCGAATCCTTCGACCAATACGTGGTGCTGCTGCGTAATACCGTGACCCAGATGGTCTACAAGCACGCGATCTCGACCGTCGTTCCGGCGCGAGCCGTCAATTTCCAGGTGGAAGTTCCCGCTGAATAAACCGTTTATTGCTCCGGCAGTACCTCCTGTTGCCCGCCGCACGCTTCGTGCCGGCGGGCATTTTCGCTTTGGCCTCGAAATGGTGCACGTATGCGAGCCCTGATTATCAGTGTGGATCTGGGCAGTCCTGATCATATTGCCCATGCCGAAGAATTCGCGATGCTGGCCGACGGCGCCGGCGCGGAAATCGTCGGTACCCTCAACGCGCGCCGAGACCGGCCCGACGCCAAGTTCTTCATCGGCTCGGGCAAGGTCGAAGAGGGCGTGGCCATGGCCGGCGCACTGCTCGCCGATATCGTGCTGTTCGATCAGCCGTTGTCGCCCGCGCAGCAGCGCAACCTCGAACGCGAATTCAATCTGCGCGTCGTCGATCGCGTGGCGCTGATCCTCGACATCTTCGCGTTGCGCGCGAAGAGTCACGAAGGCAAGCTGCAGGTCGAGCTCGCTCAGCTGCAGCATCTCTCCACGCGCCTCACGCGGTTGTGGAGTCACTTGGAACGTCAGCGCGGTGGTATCGGCATGCGCGGGCCGGGTGAATCCCAGCTCGAAATGGATCGACGCATGATCGGCGCCAAGGTCAAGATGCTGCGCGAGCGCCTCGACCGTGTCGAACGTCAGCGCATCACGCAACGTCGTGCGCGTGCGCGCGGCGGCGCCTTGTCGGTCTCGCTCGTGGGCTATACCAACGCCGGCAAGTCGACGCTGTTCAATTCGCTCACGCGCGCGGGCGCCTACGCGGCCGATCAGTTGTTCGCCACGCTCGACACGACCACGCGGCGCATCTGGATCGACGGCGCGGGCTCGGTGGTGCTTTCGGATACGGTGGGATTCATTCGTGATCTGCCGCCCAACCTGATTGCGGCATTCCGCGCCACGCTCGAAGAAACCGTGCACGCCGACCTGCTTCTGCATGTGGTCGACGCGGCCAGTCCGCAGCGCGACGAGCAGGTGCTGGAAGTCCAGAAGGTGCTGACGGAAATCGGCGCAGCCGAGATTCCGACCATTCTGGTATACAACAAGATCGACCGCCTTGACCTGCCTCCGCGGGTCGAGCGCGATGCCCATGGTACGATTGCGCGAGTATTCGTAAGCGCTACCGAGCGCGCCGGTCTGGATGCGTTGCGCGGGGCAATTGCAGAGACCGGACAGATTGCGGGAAACAATGCCTCGAATCAACAAACTCTTCAATCTGAATGATCCCGGCTGGGGTCGTGGCAACAACAATGGCTCCGAGCCGCCCAAGCAGCGGCCGCAGGGCAATGGAGACGGTCCGCCAGATCTCGATGAGGTCTGGCGAGACTTCAATAACCGCATAGGTTCGATCTTCGGGCGCAAGGGCGGCGGCAATAACAACCGCCCCAACTCGCCGCGCGGGGGCTTTCAGCCGCCGTCGCCGCGAGGCGCCCGGATCGGTCTCGGCGTCATCGTTCTGGTGGCTGCCGGCTTGTGGTTGGCGAGCGGCTTCTTCATCGTCCAGGAAGGCCAGGTGGCCGTGGTCACCCAGTTCGGCAAATACAAGTCCACGGCGCCCGCGGGCTTCCAGTGGCGCATGCCGTATCCGATCCAATCGCACGAAATGGTCAACATTTCGCAGCTGCGTACGTTCGAAGTCGGTTTCCGCGGGGGTTCGCGCAACAAGGTTCTGCCTGAATCGCTGATGCTCACCACCGACGAAAACATCGTCGACATGCAGTTCGTGGTGCAGTACCGCCTGCGTGCGGACGGCGCGCCCGATTATCTGTTCAAGATGCGCGATCCGGATGATTCCGTGCGCCAGGCCGCCGAAACCGCCATGCGCGAGATCGTCGGCAAGAAGCAGATGGACTTCGTGCTGTACGAAGGCCGTACCGAAGTGGCTGGCGAAGTCCAGGCACTCATGCAACAGATCCTCGACCGCTACCAGGCGGGCATCCAGATCAGCACGGTCGCCATCCAGAACGTCCAGCCGCCCGAACAGGTGCAGGCCGCGTTCGACGATGCGGTCAAGGCCGGTCAGGATCGCGAGCGTCAGATCAACGAAGGCCAGGCCTACGCCAATCAGGTCGTGCCGCTCGCCAGTGGTCAGGCGTCGCGCATGCTCGAGCAGGCCGAAGGTTACAAGGCCAAGGTCATCGGCGACGCGCAGGGTAATTCGGCACGCTTCGTGTCGATCCTGGGCGAATACGAGAAGGCGCCGCGCGTCATGCGCGAACGTCTCTATCTCGAGACCATGCAAGAGGTCTTCACGCGTGCCAGCAAGGTCATGGTCGATACGCAGAACGGCAATCAGCTGATGTATCTGCCGCTCGACAAGATCATGCAGCAGGCCGCGCACGAGGCGGGTCGTCCGCAGGGCAGCAATCTGAGTCTTCCGGGCGGCAACCAGCCCACGATTCCGCCCGCGCCCTCGCGCACTCCGGGGTCGGCGAACAACGCCGGCAATAGCGGCAACAACAGCAACACCGGCAACACGCTCACGCGCGATCGCGTGTTGTCCCGCTAATCCCGAGGAGCCCTGACTATGCAACGTCTCATGCCTTACCTGGTCGGCCTTCTCATCATCCTGGCCGTCCTTTCTTCCTGCGTTTTCGTCGTGCGCGAGCGCGACTACGCGCTGGTGTTCTCGCTGGGTGAAGTCCGTACCGTCATCAACGAGCCGGGTCTCTACTTCAAGGCGCCGCCGCCGTTCCAGAACGTCGTCACGCTCGACAAGCGCATTCTCACCATCGAATCGAGCGATGCCGAGCGCATCCAGACTTCTGAAAAGAAGAACCTGATGATCGACTCGTACGTGAAGTGGCGCATTGCCGATCCGCGCCTGTACTACGTGACCTTCGGTGGCAACGAGCGCGCCGCCCAGGAACGTCTGCAGGCCCAGATCCGCGACGCGCTCAACGCGTCGGTCAACGTGCGTACCGTGAAGGACGTCGTGTCGGCCGAGCGCGACAAGGTGATGGCCGAAATCCTCACCAACGTCGCGAAGCGCGCCGAGCCGCTGGGCGTGCAAGTGGTCGACGTGCGTCTGCGCCGTATCGAGTTCGCGCCCGAGATTTCCGAATCGGTTTACCGCCGTATGGAAGCCGAGCGTACGCGTGTCGCCAACGAGCTGCGCTCGATCGGTGCCGCCGAGAGCGAGAAGATCCGCGCCGAAGCCGACCGCCAACGCGAAGTGATCGTGGCTCAGGCCTACGCCCGTGCCCAGACGGTCATGGGTGAGGGCGACGCCCAGGCCGGCAGCATCTATGCCGAAGCCTTCGGCCGCAATCCCGAGTTCTACTCTTTCTACAAGAGCCTCGAGGGTTACCGCGCTGCCTTCTCGAAGACGGGCGACGTGCTGGTGGTGGATCCGTCGTCGGATTTCTTCCAGTTCTTCAAGAACCCGACGGCCGCGACCACGGGCACGGCTCAGTAAGACCACGGTTGCCTCGCCTCGGCGGGGCGCCATCCGGGCGGGGCGTCTTCGGGCGCCCCGTTTGGCATTCCGGGGCTGGGCAAGGGGTAGGACGATCTGCCCGATCCATGTACAATACCCCGTAAGCTAGAACATTTCCGCAACGGCTGAGCGGGCTTACGCCCCCTCAGCCGTTTTCATTTTGGGCGACGCTTTCGTTTGATCGACGCGTCATTCAGGTAAATATTCATGGGTAACTGGTTGCTGCCCGAGGGGCTGGCAGATGTCTTGCCGGCCGAGGCCCGGCGCATCGAGGAACTGCGGCGCGAGCTGCTCGATCTCTACCGTACTTACGGTTTCGAGCTGGTCGCTCCGCCGCTGGTCGAATACATCGATTCTCTGCTGGGTGCCGGCAGTGATCTGGGGTTGTACACCTGCAAGCTGGTCGACCAGCTGTCGGGTCGCACGTTGGGCGTACGCGCCGACATGACCACCCAGGTCACGCGCATCGATGCTCACCTCCTCAATCGCGCTGGCGTAACCCGCCTTTGCTATTGCGGCACTGTCCTGCATGCCCGCCCGGCCGACCTGCTGTCGAGCCGCGAGCTGCTGCAGATCGGCGCCGAGATTTACGGCCATGCGGGTTTCGAGGCCGACCTCGAAATCATCAACCTGGTACTCGAAACGGTCGGTATCGCCGGGGTGCGTGCGCCGCGTCTCGATCTGAGCCATTCGGGCGTGGTCAAGGCGCTGTTCGACGCGGATGCCGCGGCGGTGGCGCGCGCCAGCGAGATCATCCTGCTGCTGCGCGAGAAAGATGTGGCGGGTCTGAAGGCGCTCAACGAGAGCGGCCCGGCATTGCGCGCCGAAACGCAACAGGCGTTGCGCGCGCTGGCCGAGCTGTACGGTGGGCCCGAGGTGCTGGCAGAAGCGCGCCGCGTGCTGCCGGCATTGCCCGCGCTCGCGGCCGCCCTCGACGACCTACAGGCCGTGGTCGATGCGCTGCCCGAGGTGGCGCTGGGTATCGACCTGGCTGACGTCGGCGGTTACGGTTATCACTCCGGCGTCACCTTCGCGCTTTATGCCGAGGGGTGGCACGATGCATTGGTGCGTGGCGGTCGCTATGACGACGTCAGCCGCGCATTCGGCCGGGCTCGCCCGGCCACGGGCTTCAGTCTCGACCTGCGCAAGCTCGCAGCCGGGCTGGCGCCGGCAGAACCCGGGCGCGCCGTACGCGCGCCCTGGGGGCAGGACCCCGCCCTGATCGATGCGGTGCGCGCACTGCGCCGGTCGGGCGAAATCGTCGTCCAGGTATTGCCCGGTCATGAGCAAGACCAGGACGAATACGTTTGCGATCGCGAGCTGGCACTGCAAGAAGGTGCCTGGACGGTCAAAACGCTGTGACTAATTCCCTCCCGATGACGGGAGGGCCGCGGGGAGATTTCCGGATTTCCCGAGAAACTCGATATTTGATTCGTAACATGAGCAAGAACGTCGTGGTTATCGGCACCCAATGGGGTGACGAGGGTAAGGGCAAGATCGTCGACTGGCTGGCAGAGTCGGTTCAGGGCGTGGTCCGCTTCCAGGGTGGCCATAATGCTGGCCACACGCTGTGGATCAACGGCCAGAAGACCATTCTGCGTCTGATCCCGTCGGGCATCATGCATCCTGGCGTGACCTGCTACATCGGCAACGGTGTGGTGCTGTCGCCCGAGGCCCTGCTCAAGGAAATCGAAGAGCTCGAGGCCGCCGGCCTCGATGTGCGCTCGCGTCTGCAGATCTCTGAAGTCTGCCCGCTGATCCTGCCGTACCACGTGGCCGTCGACAAGGCGCGCGAGGCACGCAAGGGCGAGGGCAAGATCGGCACGACCGGTCGCGGCATCGGCCCGGCCTACGAAGACAAGGTCGCCCGCCGCGCGCTGCGCGTGCAAGACCTCTTCAATCCGAGCCTGTTCGACGAAAAGCTCGCCGAAGTGCTCGACTACCACAACTTCGTGCTGACCCAGTACCTGGGCGCCGAAGCCGTGTCGGCCAACGAAGTGCGCGACCAGGCCATGGCGCTCGCGCCGGCCATCGCCCCGATGGTGCGCGATGTCTCGAGCAACCTCTATCTGGCTCAGCAGCAAGGCGCCAGCCTGCTGTTCGAAGGCGCGCAGGGCGCACTGCTCGACGTCGATCACGGTACCTACCCGTTCGTCACGAGCAGCAACTGCGTGGCGGGTGCGGCTTCGGCCGGTGCCGGCGTGGGCCCGCAATCGCTGAACTACGTGCTCGGCATCACCAAGGCCTACACCACGCGTGTCGGTTCGGGTCCGTTCCCGACCGAGCTGGTCGACGAAATCGGTACGCGCCTGGCCACCATCGGCAAGGAATTCGGTTCGGTCACGGGTCGTCCGCGCCGCTGCGGCTGGTTCGACGGCGCCGCGCTCAAGCGCTCGGTGCGCCTGAACGGCATTTCGGGCCTGTGCATCACCAAGCTCGACGTGCTCGACGGCCTCGAAACCATCCAGCTCGGCGTCGGCTATCGCGTCGATGGCGAGTTCCGTGACGTGCTGCCGTACGGCGCCCACGCCGTCGCTCAGGCTCAGCCGGTGCTCGAAGAGCTGCCGGGCTGGTCCGAGTCGACCGTCGGCATCACCGAGTATGCCAAGCTGCCCGCCAACGCCCGCCGCTACCTCGAGCGCGTGGCAGAAGTGTGCGGCGTGCCGATCGACCTGGTGTCGACCGGTCCGGATCGCAACGAAACCATCGTGCTGCGCCACCCCTTCAAGGGCTGAACGCACACGCCCGGGCAGAGCAGGCCGCTTTTTCAATCGCCTTTGCCCGGGTTATGATTCGCCAGGCCGCCGCAGGGTCACCTGCCGGCGGCCTTTTCGTATTCATTTGCAGGAGATGACCCTCCATGAGCTCGCCAAAAAGCGACGACAGCCATCTGTGGGTGACTTGGGACGACTATCACCGCCTGATTGAGCGCCTGTCTTTTACGGTCTACCAGTCCGGTTGGGAATTCGACCAGATTCTGTGTCTGGCCCGCGGCGGCGTCCGGGTCGGCGACGTGATGTCCCGAATTTTCGACGTTCCCCTCGGCATTCTGGCCACTAGCAGCTACCGTGAAGCCGCCGGCACCAAGCAGGGCGACCTCGATATCGCCCAGTTCATCACCATCACGCGCGGCACGCTGTCGGGCCGGGTGTTGCTGGTAGACGACATGGTCGACACGGGCAAGACCTTCATGCGTGTGCATGACCACCTCAAGAACCAGTTCCCGGCGATCACCGAGTTGCGCAGTGCCGTGCTCTGGTGGAAAGGCCATTCACAGGCCACGCCCGACTATTACGCCGACAAGTTGCCCACGAACCCCTGGATTCACCAGCCGTTCGAGGATTACGACAGCCTGCGCCCGCACCAACTCGAAGCCTGGATCCGCAAGGGTTCGAGCTGACACCGGGCTCGGCGCGCTCGCGGCGTGCGGCGCGCGCCCTGCGGTGCCACCCGATGCTGTTTCGCCTCGGTCTCCGACTCGGGGCGCCTTGGCCGGCGGTCCGGCCGGGTGTTGTCTCTTTGCCCGGTCCGACTGGTCAATTTCGGCGCAGCCGTGCTAGAATCGCTGGTTATCGCTAAACCGAACCTGTTTTATTGTCGGCTTGGGGCTCATTTGAGTAACCCCCGAGTAGGCCCTGAGCAGTCCCTTGGGTAACCCCCGGGTCCTCTCAGGTGTGCGACAAAAGGCCGGAGATCGGCTAGGGATGCGGCCCGAGGGCGGCCTGTGCGTAGCACAGAGCTCGGTTTTCGGGTTGCGCCGCATGCTACAAGCCCGTTGGAACCTGATTTCAGGGGCTTGCGGCGTGTGTAGATAGCCGTAGGGCCAGCCAGGACCAGGTTTGTCATCAATCGTAGTTACTCAAGACCACTGAATTTATGCCTATCGTTCGACTGAAGGAAAACGAACCGTTTGAAGCCGCTCTGCGCCGCTTCAAGCGCACCATCGAAAAAACTGGCTTGCTCACCGAGCTGCGTTCGCGCGAGTTCTACGAGAAGCCCACGGCCGAGCGCAAGCGCAAGCACGCCGCCGCGGTGAAGCGCCACTACAAGCGGATTCGTAGCCAGCAACTGCCCCCGCGCCTGTATTGATATCTGATTCCCGAATCTATTGATTCCAGAATCATTCATTCAGGATTTACTCGCCCGGGTCGATGTTGCAGACGTCGTCGGGCGATACGTGCAGTTGCGCAAGGGTGGGGCCAATCTACTTGGCCTCTGTCCGTTTCATAACGAGAAAAGCCCTTCCTTCACCGTCAGCCCCACGAAGCAGTTCTACCACTGCTTCGGCTGCGGAGCCCATGGCAGCGCCATCACCTTCCTGATGGAGCACACGGGCGCAAGTTTCCCCGAAGCCGTGCGTACCCTCGCCGGCTCCGTGGGAATGACCGTTCCCGAAGAATCCCGCAGTCCGCGTCAACGCGCCGAATCCCAACGCCGTCAGGCCGAGGTGTCGCGTCATACGCAGGTGCTTGATGCCGCGCAGGCGCAGTATCTGCGGCTGCTGCGCGGATCTCCCCAAGCGATCGCCTACCTCAAGCAACGTGGCTTGACGGGCGAGGTCGCGCGCAATTTCGGATTGGGCTGGTCCGGCACGGACCGCCACGGTCTCTCGCAGATCTTCGACAACTACGATGATCCGATCCTGGTCGAGTCCGGCCTGGTGATCGAGTCCGAGGATGGCCGCCGCTACGATCGCTTCCGCGAGCGGATCATGTTCCCGATCCGCAATACGCGTGGCGCGCTCATCGGCTTCGGTGGCCGCATCATCGGCAAGGGCGAGCCCAAGTACCTCAATTCTCCCGAGACCCCCGTGTTCTCCAAAGGCCACGAGCTGTACGGTCTGTGGGAGGCCCGTCTGTCCATCCGTCAGGAAGGGATGGTCATCGTGGTCGAGGGGTACATGGACGTGGTCGGGCTGGCGCAGCTGGGCATCGGCAATGCCGTGGCCACGCTGGGCACCTCCACCACGCCGGATCACGTCAAGAAGTTGCTGCGGGCCAGCGACAAGGTCGTTTTCAGCTTCGATGGCGACGCCGCGGGTCGGCGGGCCGCGTGGCGCGCGCTGCAGGCCTGCCTGCCGGTGCTGCGCGACGACATCGCCATCCGTTTTCTGTTCCTGCCGGCCGAGCACGATCCCGATTCCTATGTGCGCGAGTTCGGCGCCGAGGCGTTTCGCGAGCAATTGGGCCAGGCGGCGGCGCTGTCGCGCTTCCTGCTCGATGAGCTGAGCTCCCGGCACAACCTCGACGAGGCCGAAGGGCGGGCCAGTTGCCTGCACGAAGCCAAGCCGCTGCTGCATCAGATCCCCGAGTGTGGTCTGCGCACGCAGATCGAGCGCGAGCTGGCCAAGGTGGTGCAGCTCACGCCCGAGGAGATGGCCGCGTCGATGGCGCAGTACTCGGCGCAGATGCAGGCGCAGGCCGCGGCACGCCAGGCCGTGGCGGCCAACCATCCCGCCACGCCCGCGCAGCCCGGCGCGGCGCGGCCCGCTGCCGCACAGGCTGGCCAAGCCGGCCAGCCCGGCGATGCGCCCGCATCCGGTGGGGCTGAGGACGGCGCACCGCCGGATTGGGGCTACGAGCCCTACGGCGACGACGAGCCCGATCTCTATGCCATGGGCATCGAACCCGCGGGAGAGTCCGCGCCGCAATGGGGCGGCGAGGAGTCCGGCGGCTGGAAGTCCAAGGGCGACTGGAAGGGTAAAAGCGACTGGAAGCCCAAGGGCGAATGGAAAGGCAAGGGCAAGGGCGACTGGAAAGGTCGCCGCGACGACGGCCCGGGCGGTTACGAGGGCAAGCGGGTCATGCCGTCCCTGGCGCGCCGGCTGCTGTGTCTGTTGCTGGCCCACCCCGAATTGGTGGACTCCATGGGCGACCTGCAGCTTGAAGTCATCGACCACGGTCCCCATCTAGGTCTTGTACGAGACCTGATCATGCTGGCCAAGAGCAGCGGCGCCCGTCACGTGGGCGCGCTGATGGAGGCGGCGGACAGCGATTCGGATCTGTATGTGGCGCTCAAGGGTTTGCGCGCCGACGTGCTGGCCCAGGAAGATCTGCCCGATCCGCAGACCGAATGGGACGACGCGCTGCGTCGGATCGAGTTCGATTCGGTGCGCGCCGAGATGGCCAAACTGGCCCAGTCGGGGGTCTCCGACGAGGCCGGCCGGAAGCGCTATCTTGAACTATCAGCCCGTTTAACTGTCTTAAAAGCTGCAGGTATGCGCTGAATTGCGTTAACATCGAGGGTTTCGTGTTTACGGCGAATTTGTCCGCCAGGCATGATCAGGCCCGGTGACCAGACCCGGCGATCAGGTCCGGCAATGGCGCCGCATGGCGGCCGCAGGCGCGGGGCGCGATGAAAGATCCGCCCGGCAGGGGTGCGTAATGTCTCCTGCAGGCCCGGCGTAACGGGGCCACATTGAACAACGCGTTTGCCGGTCGCACCGGCGGGCGCAGAGCGGTAATCGGAACGTCGCGGTGTCGTAGCGCTTGCCCTCCAGGCAAAAGACGCTCCAACGCACGATCCGACGGTGTCCTCCTGGCTCGCTGGCTTATGCCACGCCAGGGTCACCCTGCAAGACGGTCGCGCCGCGACAAGTAGCAAGCGGCGTGCCCGGCGGGGCTTGGATACCTCGATTTTTACGAAGTTTGGGCGGTTTTCGAGTGCCGGGGTTACGATACCCGGTGATGCGAACCTGTTTTCACCAATCGGTCATGCCATGACGGTGTGCCGCGATTTTGCGCGGCGGTCATGGTCATGGCCTTTTGGGGTTTGCTTTCGGAGATCGCGCGGCATGACCCGCGTGTGGCGGGTCGGAACAAATGAAGTAAGCAGGTGGTGGGTCGCGCAATCGGCGGCCGCGCCGCCGGGTATGACGGCAGGTGTTGTATCTAAGGCAGCAGGGGATTCCCACAGCTAGCCCGGCCTGAAACAGGCACGACAGCACCTCCGATATCCGGCGCACGGCAACCGACGAAATCGCGACACGTTAGCGCTGTTGGGCATCGATGCCAGATCAGCGGCGCAACGGGGTTCGGAGCCAGTTTCGCGACCAACGCGAATGCGCGGTTTCAGCAAGGCCCGCCAGTTTTACCCGTGTACACCACGGTGCAATAACCCAAAACAGGGTTGCGACGACCACGGAAGCGACTATGACCAAAACCACTGGCAAATCCACCTCTGCAATCGATGCGGCTGACGCCCAATCCCCGACGGCCAAGAAGCGCGTCGTGAGCATGGCGGCGGAAAAAGCGCCTGCCAAAACGGCAGTGAAGGTCGCCAAGACTGCAACGAAGGCGGCCGCCAAGAAAGCGCCCGCCAAGACGGCTGCTGCCGCGACCGGCGAAAAGGTCACCAAGGCTCGTGCCAAGAAGGCCGAAGACAAGCTGGCCGATCTGGTCGGCGGCGCGCGTCCGGCCGTGCCCAGCGGCCGTCGTCCCGGCCGTCCTGCCAAGAATGCCAATAACGACAGCGATTCGTTCGACGATCCGATGGACGGCGAAGGCGAAGTCGTGCCTGATTTCAAGCCCGCCAAGCGCGGCGGCAAGCGCGGCAAGGGCGATCCGAAGGATCTGATCGCCCGTGGCCCCGTCACGCCCGAAGAATACGAAGCGCGCCGCAATCGCCTGAAGCAGCTGATCAAGCTGGGCAAGGACCGCGGCTACCTGACGTACGGCGAAATCAACGATCATCTGCCTGACGATCTGGTCGACGCCGAAGCCATCGACGGCATCATCAGCACCTTCAGCGACATGGGCATCTCGGTCTACGACCAGGCCCCGGACGCCGAAACCCTGCTGATGAGCGAAAACGCCCCGGTGGCGTCCAACGACGACGACGTCGAAGACGAAGCCGAAGCCGCCCTCACCACGGTGGACTCCGATTTCGGCCGCACCACCGACCCCGTGCGTATGTACATGCGCGAAATGGGCTCGGTCGAGCTGCTGACCCGCGAAGGCGAAATCGAGATCGCCAAGCGCATCGAAGACGGCCTGAAGCACATGGTCATGGCCATCTCGGCGTGTCCCACCACCATCAACGAGATCCTCGCCCACGCCACGCGCGTGCGTGAGAGCCAGGCTCAGATCGACGAAGTGGTCGACGGCCTGGTGGATCCGGAAGATGGTGAGGAGTACGCTGGCGCCGGCGTGAGCGCCGACGAAGACGAAGGCGATGACGGCCCGGCCGGCGGCATGTCGAGCAAGCAGCTCGAAGACCTGCGCGTCAAGGCACTGGCCAAGTTCGACGAAGTGTCCAAGCAGTTCGACCGCATGCGCCTCTCGTACGAGAAGGAAGGCTACAAATCCGACTCGTACACCAAGGCTCAGGAAATCATCCAGAACGAGCTGATGGGTATCCGCTTCACGGCCAAGATGGTCGAGAAGCTGGCCGACACCCTGCGCAATCAGGTCGAAGAAGTGCGTCAGCTCGAACGTGCCGTGCTCCACACCTGCGTGGATCGCGCCGGCATGCCGCGTCCGCATTTCCTGAAGGTGTTCCCGGGCAACGAGACCAACCTGCAGTGGGTGCTCGATGAGGTCGCCGCGGGTCATCCGTACGCCGAGACGCTCGAGCGTCAGATCCCGGCCGTCCAAGAGCTGCAGCAGAAGCTGATCGACTTGCAGACGCGCGTCGTGCTGCCGCTGAAGGACCTGAAGGACGTCAACAAGCGCATGGCCACCGGCGAAGCCAAGGCTCGCAAGGCCAAGCGCGAAATGACCGAGGCCAACCTGCGTCTGGTGATCTCGATCGCCAAGAAGTACACCAACCGCGGTCTGCAGTTCCTCGACCTGATCCAGGAAGGCAACATCGGCCTGATGAAGGCGGTGGACAAGTTCGAATACCGTCGTGGCTACAAGTTCTCCACGTACGCCACGTGGTGGATTCGTCAGGCCATCACGCGCTCGATCGCCGACCAGGCACGCACCATCCGTATTCCGGTTCACATGATCGAAACGATCAACAAGATGAACCGGATCAGCCGTCAGATCCTGCAGGAAACCGGCGCCGAGCCGGATCCCGCGACCCTGGCGCAGAAGATGGACATGCCGGAAGACAAGATCCGCAAGATCCTGAAGATCGCCAAGGAACCCATCTCGATGGAAACCCCCATCGGCGATGACGACGATTCGCACCTGGGCGACTTCATCGAGGACACGTCCACGCTGGCTCCTTCCGACGCGGCGCTGCATGGCTCCATGCGCGACGTGGTCAAGGAAGTGCTAGACTCCCTGACCCCGCGCGAGGCCAAGGTCCTGCGCATGCGTTTCGGTATCGAAATGAGCACCGACCAAACGCTCGAGGAAGTCGGCAAGCAGTTCGACGTGACGCGCGAGCGGATCCGTCAAATAGAGGCTAAGGCGCTGCGCAAGCTGCGTCATCCCAGCCGGGCCGACAAGCTGAAGAGCTTCCTCGAAGGGCAGTAACGCTTTCGGGCCTCTAGCTCATGCCTGGTTAGAGCAGCGGACTCATAATCCGTTGGTGCCGAGTTCGACTCTCGGGGGGCCTACCAAGAAATCCTGCGAAATCAGGTACTACAGCCGCCAGCAATGGCGGCTGTTTCGTTTCTGGCGTCTGGTGTGCCCGGTAGTGTGTCCTTTCTGCGCGGGTGGCTCGATCGGTTCGCGCCAAAGATCCATACTGCTGCACCCCTTTTGATGTGATCTCAGGCGTTGCGACGAGCACGTCTGTCGGGACCGGCATTCCTTTGATGGAATATTCCTTCGGGGCTATAATTCCATGGACGCTAGAGGCAGGCGGTTGATAGCGTGGGACGTCGAGTTCACCGACGAGTTCGAGCAGTGGTGGAACTCGTTATCGGAAAGCGAGCAGGAATCCGTGGCAGCCACGGTGGGCCTGCTGGAATATCTCGGCCCGGCGCTCGGGTTCCCCCATTCGAGCGGCATCAAGGGCTCGAAGCACGAGCACATGCGTGAACTCAGAACGCAGTCGGGTGGTCATCCACTACGTACGCTGTATGCCTTCGATCCGAGAAGAACCGCCATTTTGCTGATCGGCGGCGACAAGACTGGCAATGACCGCTGGTATGAAGAATTCGTGCCGCGAGCAGACAAAATCTACGACGCGCATTTGGAACAGTTGCGGACGGAAGGGCAGAACAATGGCTAAGAAATTTGCAGCACTCCGGGCGGCTATGTCGCAGGAATCCCAGCTTCGCGCCACAGCCGCGACCGCAGAAATGCTTCGGGAAATGCCATTGCAGGAACTGCGTCAGGCCCGCGGCCTGTCACAGAAGGCCCTGGCCGACATTCTGCACGTACAGCAACCGTCCATTGCCAAGATGGAGAAGCGGACGGACATGTACATTTCGACGCTGCGCAACCACATCGAGGCGATGGGTGGCCAACTCGATATCGTGGCCCGCTTTCCGGATGGGGCAGTGCGGATCAGCAACTTTTCGGATTTGTCGACCCCTGCTGCTGCTGGCGACTCAGATACCTGATTGACCCAGAGACCGGCTTCCCATAAAGCTGTCAGGCTGAGCTAACCCGAATTGGTCCAGTCTGACACCTTATTCCGGGTGCCTACAGTGAAATGTAGTCTGACACCTTATCGCGCCGACTAGCGGCACTGAGCATTTGCAGGTTCGCCGAGACCCATTGACTCGCCTAGAGCACACGGGCAGCCTGATCCTCGCCGAGCCGCGGGCAGTCGACGATCGCTCGACAATGCCCGTGGTGCCATGTGCATACCAAACCGCCACCGACTCTCGCGCGACCGACTGAAAAGGTAGTCTGACACCCTTATACACACGCCATTCTGCGCGCGAGCGGTCACCTGTCGGACATACCCTCCAGACGGTTGTCAATGTACGCGACGGCGGTCATGACATCTGCGCCGGCTTCCCGGATACGCATCAGCTCTGCACGATCCACGCCGCCATCAGATAGCGCCCTATATATCTCCTGCCCATATGCTCCGCTAGCGGACATAAAACTGACGACCTGCTCGAGGACCGACATGTCGCTTTCGACTTGACCCTCCTCGGGCTGCTGAACGAGCAGAAAGCCTGACTCTCGCGCCCAAGCCTTCAGGATCCGGTAGTCGGCGGTCAGACGGCAAATGCGGACAGCCTCTGCGAGCGTTAGATGATGAGTGGTGTTATTGGGATTGACCTTATTGCGCAGGACAGCGGGAGAAATACCGACCAATGGTCCCAAGGACTCGCTACCGCCGCGCTGTTCATGCACAGTGGAGTATGCCGCCTCAACAATATTCATTCTTCTCGCTCTTTCGTGTTTTAGGATCAGGTGTCAGACTACTTTTGAACTGCGACGCATGCAATCTACGCCGCTCGTTCCCCCGGGGAGCTTTCTACCAGCCTGGCATCAGCGTGCTTGAAAGGCGACCGGGCCTTGGGTGGTCATTATTAACGCTCGTTGACGGTATGACCGGTTACGATCTCAAGGCTGGCGCCAAGGGGCGCTTCTCGGGAGAGTTGTTGGTGGAACGATCTGCAGCATTAGTGCCGGAGTTGCTGGTGACGGATATCGCTGCAAGCCTGCGGTTTTGGGTCGATACATGCGGCTTTTCCGTTGCGTATGATCGGCCCGACGAAGGGTTTGCCTATCTTGAGCTTGGCGGCGCGCAAGTGATGCTCGAGGAGGCGGGGCGCGGACGGAACTGGATCACGGGTGCGCTGGAAGCTCCGTTCGGCCGTGGCATCAATTTTCAGGTGGAAGTGCCGTCGCTTGAACCGTTGCTGTCCGCCCTCGCTGCGTCGGACTACCCTTTGTTCATGGCGCCGGAAGAGCAGTGGTATCGAAAGGAGTCAGTCGAGCTCGGCGTACGGCAGTTTTTGGTGCAAGACCCCGATGGCTATCTAATACGGTTTCAGTGCTTGCTTGGCAAGCGGGTGGCTGCCGGGAGAAGAGATAGCCAGGCACCTCTGGATCCGCAGGTTTAGACAATCTCCATATTTCTAAGCGAAAGGCCGCCCACGGGCGGCCTTTCGCTTTTGGTGCACTGGCTACGACCTCGCCCACGGGATCGGGCGGATCGCTTAAAGGTGTCACGCTTAAAGGTGTCACGCTTAAAGGTGTCAGACTACCTTTTCATACATACTCCTAAGTAAAAGGCGGCCCACGACCGGCCTTTTGCTTTTGGTGCAGTGGCTGCGACCTCACCTACGGGATCGGGCGAACGGCCACCCGCATAAAGGTGTCAGACTACCTTTTCACAAAGATCGAATTCGGGGCTCGTGCGCGTGAGCTTTTCCGGCACATTGAAGCAACCTGGGAGTCGATCGTGGTGGCCGACCACGGCGAGTCTGTTTTGGAAATTCGTCCGTATCGGGATGGGATGAAGCGCGACCCGCTCGATATGCTCCGTGGCTCCGTTTGCGCTTCGATCATCCTCTGTCGCCGGTTGGCGCGGATGCGTGGGGGCGGGGCCGTGATCGCAAAGACACATGTGCGGGTCTGGTGGCGGGGCCGCGTGTTGCCAGCGGCACCGTCCGCGCCAGCGGCGATGGGTTGCCGCTGGCGCGCGTTCGCAGTGTCAGAACAAATACCGGTAATTGAACGAGCCCCAGTAGGTCGGCGCCTGCCCCTGTGTCGTGACGTTGACCATGAACGACGCTTTGCTCTTGGGCGTGATGTCGGTTTCGACGCCGAGGCCCCATTGCAGCCAGTCGCGCTTGAGGGCGAGGCCGGGGAAGCGGAAGTCGTATAGGCCGATGAGGTTGCCGGAGGCTGCGACGTCGCGTTTTTCGAAGCGGTGTGCGTAGGTCATGCGGCCGAGGATCGTGAGGCGTTCCGTGGCGCGCCATGTGGCGTCCAGGCCCAGGTGGGCCGTGGTGCTGTCGGTGGTGCGAGCGTCCCAGCGTACGGGGAATGCGCCGTCTTTTTCCGTGTAGCCGTCGAGGTGCGTGTTGAGGTAAGTGAGGCTCGCATAAGGCGTCAGGGCGACATTGCCCAGCGTTGCCGCGTTCATCCAGTCGAGGCGTACGCGGGCGCCCCAGGATTGGGTGTCGGGCTTGCCGGAGGCGGATGTTCGAACGCCGGCGTTCAGGTAGGCGCGGTCGATGTCGGAGCGGCCCGACGCATACAGCGCGGTGATCGTGGTGTAGAGCGGGGTCTGGCTCAGGCGTACGATCGCTTCGGGCATGACGTAGCCCGCCTGGGTTTTGGTGATGCCGCCCAGGCCGGTGTCGGCGCGACTGCCGACGTAGCCGCCGGCGATGTTGAACTGCAGTTGTTCGCTGACGCGATACCCGAAGCCGACCTCGGCGTTCCATTCTTTGGCGTTGTACGGCGAGTGGGTTTGATTGCCCCAGTCGCCCGAGGTCCAGGCGGATGACTGCCCGCCGTTGGGGATCAGCCCACGCATCGGGTTGCTGTGCAAGCCGTTGATCAGCATGGTCATGCTTCGCGATGCGTCCAGCCCGGCGTTCGCGACCCGTGCAAGCCCCTGGTTGAACTCATACACATCGATCAGGCCGGTGCCGGGAGCCGGCACGGTGACGGTCGGGGGAGACGACTGGGGCGGGTTGGATGACGGGGGTGTCGTGGAAGGCGGCTGTGTCGTCGACGGCGGCTGCGTCGTCGACGGCGGCTGTGTCGTCGCCGGCGGCTGTGTCGTCGCCGGCGGCTGTGTCGTCGCCGGCGGCTGTGTCGTCGACGGCGGCTGTGTCGAGGGCGGCGTGGTGGGCTCGGGGTCGGGAACGGTGGTTTGAGGCGGTTGCCGGGCGGGGGCGCGCGCGATGTAGGGATTGCCATTGGTCAGTTGACCCACGACGACGGAGCCGTCGGCATTGACGCCGCGCGCGTTGCGAGTGGTGACGCCCTCCACGGTGGCGCCGGCCGAGCGCAGCCACTCTTCCACCGATTGCATGCCCGATTCCAGCGTCCAGCGAAAGCCTCGCCATTCGTCGGTGGCCGTCGTGGAGTCGCCGACCACGGTCTTGCCGTCGCGGCTGACGGCATTCGCGCCGGAGGCGTTACCCCCCAGGGTGCCGAGGTCACGGTTTCGGCGAGTGTCGCCGAGGTCGAAGATGATGGCGCGGGTGCCGGGAGCCCAGTTGTTGGTGCCGTCGTAGAACTGCCCCTGCACAAACTGAGCGCCAACGACCACGACGCTGCCGTCTTTGCTGACGCCGGTCGCGACGCGCTCATCGCCATAAAGGGACCAACCGTTTCGCCATACCGCGGCCGCGTTACCTTGCTGGCCTACCAGTACAGTGCCGTCGTCGTTGGCGTCCAGCACGCGCGCGTCCGCGCCAAACCTCGACGCGTTGGCATTGAAGTTTTCGGCGCCCGAGGCTGCCGTCCAGCGAATCGCCTGAATCGATCCGCTTTGGAGTCGGCGCCATCCGTAGACGGTGTTTCCGTCCGCGGTCACCGCCGTGGCAACCGCGTCGGTATTGCCGACGCCGAAATCTAAGGTTTGGAGGCCGGATTGTTGGGTCCAGCGGATGGCGTTGCTGCCGTTTGTTCCTACGGCGACGCTGCCGTCTGGATTGACCGCGCGAAACGTGCAGTTCATGCAAGGCTCTTGGGGGCCTGTGCTGAGCCACAGCCGCGTTCCGACTACGGTGGAGCCATCCTCGCTCACGGCCCAGGCGGTACCCGGCGTGGTCAGGTCGCCAAAGACGGACGATTGAGCGTGGGCGGGAGACAGCGAATAAAGCAAGGCTGTGCCGCACACACCGATGAGCGACGGCAGACGGCGCAACAGGAGAGGGGGGCGGGCGTGGGCCGTGCTGTGGGCGGAAGCGGAGGGTCGCATGCAACGTTAAATTGAAAGTGAGAATCCTCCGACTATGAAAGGTGAGAGCCCGAAAGAAATACACAGAATCTGGCGGAGAGGCGCGGGCAGGCGCGGGGCAGACGCGGGCAGACGCGGGCTGGCGCCGGCGGACGCGGGGCAGACGCGAGGCAGGCGCGTGGCAGGCGCGTGGCAGGCGCGGGGCAGGCGCGGGCTGGCGCGGGCAGACGCGGGCTGGCGCGGGCAGACGCGAGGCAGACGCGAGGCAGGCGCGTGGCAGACGCGAGGCTGGCGCGTGGCAGGCGCGGGGCAGGCGCGGGGCAGGCGCGTGGCAGGCGCGGGCTGGCGCGTGCAGACGCGTGCAGACGCGGGCTGGCGCGAGCAGACGCGGGGCAGGCGCTGGGCATGCGCGGGCAAACGGCGCCAGGCGGCGCCAGGCGCGCGGCGGGTTCTGCGGCGACGGGGAAGGCGGTGCAGGAGCGCAAATCCCAATTGAGCGGCGCGCCCGCGGAGCCGGGGGCTAACCCAGCATTCGCGCCAGCGCCGAGCTCAGCATGGTGAGGCCGGACAGGGTGAGCAGACCCAGGACGATCTGGCGGAAGCGTTGATCGCTGATGCCGAGATACAGGCGCGTGCCGAGAAAGGTGGGGATGAGCATCGCGGGAGCGACGATCGCGAGCAGGGGCAGCGTGTCGCGGGTGACGAGGCCGGTGCCGAGATAGGTCAGCATGATGACCGCCAGCATCGCCAGATTGAAGTTCTGGATGATGGCGCGCTGCTCGTCGCGCGGGAAGCCGCGCAGCAGGCACCACAGAGTAGGAACGACGCCGGTGAAGCCGCCGAGTCCACCCATGACGCCGCCGCCGAGGCCGGCGAGCGCGTCGGCGATACGGCCGCCAACCGAAATCTTCGGAATGTGCTGAATCAGCAGCATCGTGGGGCACCAGATCAGCAGGAAGGTGCCGAGGACCAGCTTGAACGTGTGGGTGTCGATCAGCGGCAACAGGCCGACGCCGATGGGAATCCCCGCGAGGCCGCCCAGCACGAAGGGCAACAGCTGACGCAGGCGGAAGCCGCGGCGCACGGAGAAGGCGGCGATCAGCTGGCCCAGCAAGCCGCCGAACACCGTGAGCACCGCGGCCAGTTGCGGCTCGAGCACCCAGACCCAGAACGACATGGCCACCAGGCCGAACGCGAAGCCCGACAGACCTTGCACGAAACCCGCCACCACCGCTCCCGCGGCGACCACCAGATATAGCGTCATTGCAGCATCCGACTCGAATGATCCGGGAAGGGTCAGGCTTGCGGCCCTGTTGCGCGCACAACCAGGGCCATGCCTGCGGCCTCGGCCTTTCCCGTGAGGAGCCTGGATTCTACTCGCCGGGGAACGTGGCAGTGACGGAGCAGTGCGTGGCGGCAGGGTGCCCAGAGCCTAATGGGGCGGTTCGGCGATGCCGACAGGGGCGCGAACGTCGGCCGCGTGTGCGAAAGAAAACGCTTACACGGCCTTCGAGCTCGGCCAGCCGTGGCGCTGGTGGAGGTCGGCGAGCTGAGCGGGCTGCAGCAGCAGCGTGCCACGGCCGGGCGCATGGCGGCGGCCGCAGTGCAGGCGGTCGTCGAGCGCCATGGCGGCGGTGAGTGTGCACGCGACGGAGTTGCTGTTGGGGCCGAGTCCGAGGAACGGGTAGGGGAGGTCGAGGGCGTTGAGCATGCGGCCGGCCTCGCGTAGCGCGGCCCAACGTTGCATGGCCTCGGCGTGAGTGCCTTCGAACAGCGTGACCCGCGGTTGGTTGGGGCGGTAAAGCGCGGCCCGATCGAACTCATGCACCTTGAGCCGATCCGAGGGCAGATAGCCGATCGGCTTGATCCGGCCGCTGCGGGAGGTGGCCAGGCCATCGGCCTCGCGCAGAAGGCGGTTTGCCGGATCGAGCAGCGCGATCAGGTCATGGCCGAAGAAAGCGCCGAAGGGGAATTGCGATCGGACGATACGAAACAGCGCCGGGTGGGCGTCGGATGGACCGTGCGCCGGGGGCGTGTCGGGCATCACGAGCGGCGGCCCCGGAGGTGTCGGCGCGCGTGCGAGCGGCGCGAGGGCTGAATCGGTATCACGGGCGCTGTCTCAGCTGTAGATGATTTGGCTCGGCGGGACGACGGCCGCGATCGGGTGCACGTGCCGGACGGCCGTGCCGGGGACGCTCATGCGGATCTCGCCATTGACCGACATCACTTCGATGTCGCCCGTGCGGGCGTGCTGGAACAGCAGCTCTTTGGCCATCTTGCGGCCGTCTTCGAGCTGCAGCACCACGTACTCGCCGGGGGTGGGGCGGCCGCTGGGCTCGACCACGATGTACCAGCCGTTGCGGATGGCGGGCTTCATGCTGTCGCCTCGCACCTTCAATACGTAGGCGTTGGGATCCTTGGAGTTGAAGAGCAGATAGCCGTCGCCGTGGCCCGCCGGATATTCGAGCTCGTCGTAGAAGCCGTTTTCGCCGAGCTGGGCCATGCCCACCACCGGAATCCGTCGGGTGGCGTGATAGGGGCCGACGTAGGTGACTTCGTCTTCGGACAAGGTGTGGGTGAGGTCGTCGGGCGGAAGCTGCTGCAGCAGCGCGGTGGTGACCTCGCCGAACGACAGCGCCGAAAGGCGCGCGAGCAGCGGCGTGTCGACCTCGAGCGCGTGCGCGAAACGCGCCAACACATCAGGAGCCGGCGTGGCCCCCTTCTCGATGGCCGCGAGGGCGGCGGCATCGATGCCGGCGAGATCGGCCAGCTTCTCGGCGGACATGCCGCGCGCCATGCGCACATGCCGGATCGCGCGGCCGATGGGCGCGGCGGCCGATGCGCCGGCCGGATCACGGGCAGCACCGTTGGCGGCCTCGTGCGGCGTGTCCATCCAGTTGGCCGGCAGGCCGAAGACTTCTTCCATCTTGCGTGCGGCGCGGTCGCCGATGTCCTTGGCGCTGGTGGTGTAGCGGCTGACCAACGAGGGCGTGGAGTAGCCCAGCAGCAACGCGGCGCGGGTCTGGTTGCCATCGCACCGCAGGTCGATGGCGCGCGCGAGATTGTCGCGGCGGATTTCTTTGATGGACTTCATAGGCGGCACGGGCCCTGCCTTAACCGGATTGGTAAATGAACCGATATGGTAACGCTAAATCACTTGTGCTGTTTACCAAATTGGTAATAGACTGATTCTCATGAATTTGACGAACCAACGCAGCGAATCTTCCTACAGCACTGTAGGAGAGAGGCCAGTGTACCTGCTGTGGGTAGGGCGACGCCAGCGAAGATATGACCGTATCGGTCATTTCCATCCAGTGGCTCCCGTCGCGGCTCCCCGTTACGGCATGCGGGTGCCCGGGGCAGCCGCAAGGCCAGCGTGGCGGTTCGACCTGGGCGGCCGTGCGCTGCGACCACGCCTCGCCCTCATCAAGGAGAACAACATGCATGCATCACCTCGCAGCCAGTGGCGCGAGCCTCGGCCAATATCAAATGCCGGGATTTCCGGGCGCACCTTGACCGGCGACGACCTGCTCTGGAACTGGGCGCGTTGGGCCTGGTCTGGCACCGCCGTAGGCAACATGGCGCCGTACCTGTCGGAAGCCGAGGTGGTGCGGCCCATCAATGAGCGTCACGCCCAGCAGGTGCAGTCGATGTACGAAATGCTGCCCTGGCATGAGCGCATGGCCGTGATCGCCGAGTATCCGCAGAAGCACGCGCGCTTCGGCGCGCTCGATGCCGGCGCGCGTGGCACCGCGGCGCGCCGCTGGATCGCGGAAACGACCGGCGTCACGCTGTCGCAGGCGCAGTATCAGAACTACGTAGGAATGTTTCGCGAAGCTGTCGCAAGGAGGATCTTGTGAAATACGCAATGGAAGTGATGGACCTGCTCGAGACCTATCCGCAGCGCTCGTTCCGGGTTGTGGAGTTAGTGCGGCATGCCACGCGAGGCCGCGCGCTGGACGTGCGCGAGCGCGCGGCGGCACGCAAAGCCGTACGACGCGTGCTCGATGCCTTCATCGACACCGGCCTGGTCGAAGTCGTGGTGCCTGCCACCACGCCCGGCTCTTACGCGGAGTATGGCATGGCGCGGCAAGGTCGAGAGGCACCCGCGAGCCGCACCCTGGCGCTGGCAGCCGCATAAACGCAGACCTCGGTGTCCTCGGCGATCAGTAGCGCGCATCCTTCGGCTTGTTGCCCTTGGGCCAGTCATTGGCCTTGCCCGCGAAGTCCGGGCGGGGCATATGGGTGAAGAACTCGGCGACGTCCACCGCGTCCTGGTCGGACAGCACGCCGCCTTCGCCCCAGTGCCCGGTCATGTTCACGCCCATGGGCATGTTGTTGCGAATGAAGGCGGCCGCCTTGTAGGTGCGCGCCAGCCCCGCGCCGATGTTGAACGACTCGTCGCCCCACAAGGGCGGAAACGTCACCTGGCCGGCGGCATCTTTTTTACCGGCCCCATTCTCGCCATGACAGGCGGCGCAGTGCTTCGCATACAGCGCCGCGCCGCGCGTGGCATCGGGCACGAGGCGCGTGTCGATCGGATAGGCGTTCTGGATCTGCACCTTCGCGCCGTGAGGCACATCCTGAGCCAGCCATTTCATGTAGGCCACCATCGCGGCCATGTCGGCGCCGTCGCGGGCCAACGGCTTGCCGTTCATCGAGCGTTGGAAACAGCCGTTGATGCGATCCTCCAGCGTCACGATGCGGTCGGCCCGCGGGTTGTATTGAGGAAACGTGTTGAAGGTATTGATGTAGGGCGCACCCAGCGGCTTCTTGCCTTGCTGAATATGACAGCTATTGCAGTTCATGCTCGCGCCGGTATTGGCCGGCAGCAGGCGGCGGGTATCGTTGAGCAGGCGCTGACCGAGCCGGATCTGCGCGGCGTTGGGCTCGCGGTCGATCGCGGTGTCGTCGGGAATGACGTAGTCGGGCAGGCGTTTGCCGTCCTTGTCGCGAACTTCATAGCGAATGATCTCGCCGGGGGCGCGTGCGGCGGGCTCGGCCGCTTCCTGCGCGGGGGCACGCGCCCCGGATCCGGCCAGACTTGCCGCGGGCGCCAGCATCACACTCAGCAGGGCAGCCGTCACGCTCGCACGCATACGCTCATTCATTCTTGTCTCCTTGCACCTGGGGAACGATGTGCGGCGCCTTTGCCGCGAGAAAGGCGCGGGTGGCCGCGACGTCCCGCGCGGCGATCGGCGGCGCCTGATTGGTCCATGCACCACGGATAAAGCTGACGAGGCTGGCGATGTCTTCGTCGCTCAGCATGCGGAAGGCTGGCATCGCAAATGCCATCGCGTCGTGATCGTTGGCGGGCATGGTGCCGCCCTCCAGCGTGATCTGAATCAGCGACTGCGGATACTCGGCAAAGACGGCCGAGTTGCCTGCCAGTGCCGGGAACGTCCGCGGCACGCCCTGGCCATCGGCACGGTGACACGCGGCGCAGTACTCCATATAAAGCACGGCGCCGCGCGTCGTGAGTCGGCCCGCCTGCAGATCGGCGGTCGTCGTGTCCGCTTTGTCGGAAAATTGCTTGAGACGACCGGCCACCGGCGGCAGGTGCTTGAGATACGCCGCGACCGCCTGCAAATCGTCGTCCGTGAAGTAGCGCGTGCTGTGCTCCACCACGTCCGCCATCGCGCCAAACGCGGCGACCTTGTCCGTGCGGCCGGTTTTCAGAAAGTCGACGATCTCTGCCTGGCTCCAGGCTTGCAGGCCTTGGGCCTCGCCGCGCAGGCTTTTCGCGCGCCAGCCATCGATGACGGCGCCCGACAGGAACGCATCGCCATCGGCCAGCGACATGGCCTTCTCCTGATACGCGAGGCCGCGTGGCGTATGGCACGAACCGCAGTGCGCCGGGCCCTCGACCAGAAATGCGCCGCGCGTGATGCGGGCGTCCGCGCCCTCGGGCGGTACGAACTCACGGTCCGGTGCGAACAGCAGCTGCCACCAGGCCATCGGCCAGCGCATGTTCAGCGGCCAGGGGATGGTCGATGGCGCGTTGCGCTGCACGACAGGCTCGACGCCGCTGCGGAAGTAGGCGTACAGCGCCTGCATGTCCGCGTCGGGCATGATGGCGTACGACGGATAGGGCATCGCGGGATAGAGCGGCGCGCCATCCATGCGCACGCCATGTTGAACCGCATCGCGGAACGCGGCATAGCTATAGCGGCCGATACCGGTCTCGGGATCCGGTGTGATGTTGGTGGTGTAGATGGCGCCCACCGGCGTCTCCATCGCGCGCCCGCCGGCAAACGGGCGGCCGCCGGGGGCGGTATGACAGGCAACGCAATCGGCGGTACGTGCGACGTATTCTCCGCGCGCGATGCGACCCGGATCCTTCACGTCGGGCTCGGCGGCTTGCGCCGTTCGCCGGCTCTCTCCCACCCAGTGCGCGCCTCCGATGGCGCCGGCGGCAACCAGCGCGATGCCGGCCGCGGCCGACAGCAGTTTCTTTCCCATGCAGCAACCCCTACGGCTGAGTCGCTGGTCCGTGCCCGGCAGATGTCGCGCCTCGGTGTATCCAGCTTATGGGCGCAAGCTTAGTGTTCGTCTCCTCGCAAAAGCGCTCGCGCGGCCGATATAAAACGCGTTCGATTGATCCCCCGCAAACGCAGGGCGCGTGTCGCGCTAGCAGGACATCCTGGCCGCTTCGGCGGGACGGACAGTGCGACAATTTGTCCGGGGCATTGCGTCCACCGTCAGCGCGATCCGTGGCGCTGCCCGCGACACCGCTCCAACACCAGAGTCCGCCATCTCGCGGACTTTTTTTTCGTCTGTCGATCGTGATCCCGGCATCGCGGAAGCGGTATGACAGCCTGATTCTTTACGCTGGCCTCGCCAGCAGAGGAGTACATCGTGGCACAAGAGCCGAATATCGAAGCCGCCCTCGAAAGTCTGAACGCGCGCGTGGCCCGGATGGAACGCGACATGGCGGCCAATGCGCGCATGACGACGCGCAACACCAAACTGACCGAGCAGCTCGGTCGCGACACCCAGGATATCGTCGAGACTTACCAAGCGTGGGCAGGCTGCATTCGCGTGCTGCAGGGGCTGGGGCGCCTGGCGAAACCGCTGGCCTGCATCATCGGATTGGTGACGGCCATCCTGACGGCCGGGTCCGCCTGGCAAGGCTTCAAGTGATGCCTGCCGAAAATCTTGCCGCCGACGCGCGGCCAAAAATAACGGCGGCCCAGGGCCGCCGTTATTGTCTGAGCGCGGAGCCCAGGCGTTTACTTGATGCCGATGAAGGGCAGGGCGGAGCCCGGCACCTGCGTTTCGGGCAGCTTGCCGTCCCACTTCTCGACCGCGTTCAGGTTGACGAGGTTCGTGTTGGTGGCCAGCGCGCGGGCCTTGGCTTCGATGGCGGCCGCTTCGGCGTCGCCGCGCAGCTTGATGCCGTCGGCTTCGGCCTTGAAGGCCGCGATACGCGCCTTGGCGGCGGCCTCTGCCTGCACGACCTGGATCTCGGCCTGGATTTCGGCGGTCTGCTTCTGCTGACGCGTCGTCTCGATCTGCACCTGGGCGAGCATGCGCTTTTCGATGCTGTCCTCATAAGCCTTCGAGAAGCCGACCTCTTCGATCTGCACGCTCACCACGGTGACCGGCACGTCCTGCAGCGCCGCGCGCATGGCGGCGTTTGCGTCCATGCCCATCTTCTCGCGTTGCTGAATCGCGCTGGCCGCCGTGTACTTGCCGAACACGTTCTTGATGACGTCGTAGGTACGGCGCTCGATCACGCGCTGTTCGAGATTGCCGAGGGTCTGGTACTCGGAGTACAGGTCGGCCACCTTCTCGGGCGGCACCTGGTAGGTGATGGAGACACGCAGGCTGGCAGGCTGCTGGTCGTAGCTGTAGGCCTCGAGCGGCGCAGAGCCGCGGCCGCCGAAAGAGATCGTGTGGTCGCGCACCGAGATCGAGTGCACCGTATCGATCGCCGGCACCTTGAAGCCCAGGCCGGGATCCGCCACGCTCACGATCTTGCCGTTGCGCAGCACCACGCCACGTTCGCCTTGGTCCACCTGGAACCACGAACCGAACACCAGCATCAGGACGACCAGGAACACGACGACGCCGAGCACCGCCCACTTCACGGACCCCTGCACCGCGCCACTCTTGATCAGTTCTTTGCTTGCCATTGCTTGTTATCTCCCTTTGCCGTTGCGTTCGGCGAAATAGGCTTTGATGCCCTTGACGAGGAAAAAGGCGACGACCGCCGCGCCAATGAATATCAATGCGGTGCGCATGGGGTTCCCTCCCGTGATTCGTGCCGGGCGCAATAGTAGGGCCAAGGGTGGTTGCGCGGGCAACGGTTGTGACGCTGAATGTGGCTACATGAAACTGAATGTTGATGCTATGCCTGTTGCTGCCGGCGCGCCGCGCGGGCAGGCGGGCGGGCACGCCGCCTGTCGTGCGCGGGCCGATTGCTCGCGCAAGATTCGGGAGGCGTGCCGGGCCGCGGCTCGCTACGCTGCGCGCCATGATGACCCGATCCGACACGCCATTGCCGCCCGACGTGCGCCGCCTGGTGCGCTCCTGCTTCGCCGCGCAGGGAGCCGAGCAGCTTGCGCTCGCCATCGCGCCCTTGATCGCCGTGCTGGCGTGGGGTGCCGACGGGTCTCGGACGGCATGGTTGCAAGCGGGCCAGACCTTGCCCTTTCTGTTGCTCGCGCTGCCACTGGGCGTCCTCGCGAACCGCGCATCGCGTTCGCGCTTGATGTGCGCCGCTGAGCTGCTGCGCGCGTCCACGCTGCTGCTGCTGGCGCTCTTGTGGACACAGGACAGTCTCTCGCTCGTGGGGTTGGGCCTGCTCGGTGCGTTGGGGGCCTGCGGCACGGTGGCCTATAGCGTGGCGGCGCCGGCGCTGGTGCCTGCGCTGGTGGGCCATGCGCAACTCACGCAGGCCAACCGGCAGCTCGAGCTCATGCGCAGCCTGGCGCTGGCCTTCGGGCCGCTGGTGGCCGGGGTGGCTTTTCAGCGTGCCGGTCCTGCCGTGGCGCTCGGCCTCGCATGCCTGATGTCTTTGTTTGCCGCCTGGCAACTGCGGCAGTTGGCCCCCGAGGCGCCGCGCCGGCCGTCGCATGCGCGACCGCTGCGGCAATTGCGCGAGGGCATCGGGTTCGTGCTGGGCCATCCCTATCTGCGGCCCGTCATGCTCACGGCGGTGGTCTTCAACATCGCCTGGTTCGTGCTGCAGGGCATTTACGTGGCGTACGCGGCATCGCGGCTGGCGCTCTCGGCCGCGCAGATCGGTCTCACGCTGGGGCTGTACGGCGTGGGCATGGTGGCCGGGGCGTGGGCGGCGCCGGCGCTGGCGCGCCGCTGGACCTTCGGCGGTCTGGTGGCCTGCGGGCCGGCGAGTGCGCTGGTGGCGGCGCTGCTGATGGCGGGCAGCGTGGCCTGGCCGACGTTGTGGCTGGTGGCGCCGGCCTTCGTGCTGTTTGGCGCGGGGCCGATCGTATGGACCATCGCCACCACGTCGCTGCGTCAGGGCGTCACGCCGCCGGACATGCTTGGGCGCGTGTCTTCCGTGATTCTCACGGCCACCTATGGCGCCAGGCCCCTGGGCGCGGCACTGGGTGCGCTGGTGGCCGCGCAGGCGGGCGTGGCGGCGGCGCTCTTTCTCTGTGTGGTCGGCTTCGCCTTGCAGTGGGCGATTCTCTGGCGGTCGCCGGTCCGCAAGTTGGACACCTTGCCACGCGCACCGTGAACCGCTCGTGCGCCGGGTTACGATCAGGCGCATGACGCTGCGCTTCGATATCCGATCCCTGGCCGTTGCGGCCGTTCTGTTGGTGCTGTTGATACTGCTCGCCACGCTGGGCGCCGGCCTGGGGTGGATACGCACTTTCCTGGGCGACACTCTCGCCGTGATCTGGGTGTACTTCGTGCTCAAGACATTTCTGCGTGCGCATGTGCTCACGCTGGCGGGTCTCGCCTTCGGGATGGGCGCGTTCGTCGAGCTCGGGCAATATCTGGCCGGCGAGCTCGGATGGCGCATTCCCAATCCGGTGCTGCGCATCGTGCTGGGCAGCACGGCCGACTGGTGGGACATGCTTGCCTATGCCCTCGGCTGGATCGCGGTGCTGGCCATCGAGCTGCCTCGGCAGCGGGCAACAAAAACGGCACCCTGAGGTGCCGTTTTCGAGCGGGGCGGCGCGCCGCCCCGTTTCTCTCCGACTGTCTCGCTTTAGAAGCGGTGGCGCACACCGGCGCCGACAGCGGTGCTCTTCACGCCGTCGATGAAGGCGTAGTCCTTGGCGTACGACGCGTAGGTGTACACGTTGGTGCGCTTGGACAGGTCGTAGGTGTAACCCACGCTCCAGACGTTCATCTTCTCGTCGTCGCCCGTCAGACGGTCGTTCGACGGATCGACGAGCTGCCACGATGCGAACAGGCTGCTCGCGCCACCGATCGGGGCGGTCGCGCCGACCATGTAGGCGTTGGCCTTGAAGCCGTCCACGAAGCGGTTGTTGCCGAACAGGTCGGACAGCGGCGTGCCGGCGGGCAGGTCCTGGCCACCGAACCAGCCGTCGGTCGTGCGGGCGTAGGCGGCCGCCAGCTTGACCACTTCGAAGTCGTACGTCGCGCCCAGCGAGTACTGACGCGGCGTGGCGCTGTCGGCATCGGCTTGCGAGCTGCGGTTGCTGCCGTTGAGCTGTTCGTACGTGGCGGTCACGTTCAGCGGACCCTGCATGTAGCGCACGCCGGCGGTGATGCCGCGCGTGTTGTCGGGCGTGGCGAAGCCCGATTCGTCGCCGTTGTTGCCGTCCACGTTGAACGAATAGCCCACGCCAACCTGGAAGCCATTCACGACGGGCGTGCGGTACATGACCATGTTGTCCCAGCGCACGGTGTTGGCCGAGGAGAAGCCGACGCCGATATTGGCTTGGGTGTAGCTGGTGTAGAACGGGTCGATGTCGGCGATCCACTTCGACGAGAGGTTCGTCTGACGGCCGAACTCCAGGACGCCCCAGGCGTCGTTGGCCAGACCGATGGTGGCCTGACGACCGAACAGGCGGCCGCCTTGGGCACGCGAACCGTCGCTCGAGTCGAAGCCGCTTTCCATCACGAATTCAGCACGCAGGCCGTCGCCGAGTTCATCGCGACCGCGCACGCCCCAACGCGATCCGTCCTGGATGCCGTTGATCATGCCGGTGCGGCTGGCGTCGTAGCCTGCGCCCTTGATTTTGTTGTAGCCAATACCGGTGTCGATGACACCATAAAGAGTGACTGACGATTCTGCGTTAGCAACACCCACGAAACCTGCCATCAGGGCGGCAACAAGCAGCGTCTTGGTCATATGTGATTCTCCGTAATCTTTAATAGTGAACAACGTGCTCGCCGTCCGAGGTGCCTGAGTTCGACGGCGGGCAGGCCCTATTGCAACAGACGCAGCAACAATGGCCCACCCTTGGGCAGGGTAATTGCCCGATAAATGCCCGAAATTGTTGTGTATACGCAACCGATGGCAGCGAAATGCCGTCGTATTTTGTTGCATGAATCGCGCTGCCGGCCTTTTTCAGCGCGTCGCGGCGTGCGGGCTTGCGGGCTGAGCGGCAACGGGCGCGGCGTCGTGCGCGTAGCGGTTGGGAATCAGCAGCACGAACACCCCGGCCAGTACCGCTGCGCCCGCGAACGTGTAGAAGTTCCAGGCGATCGGCAACTGCAGGCTCGCAAGATAGCCGCCCAACACGGGCCCGCTCATGGCGCCCACGCGGGCGAAGCTGAGCGCCCAGCCGGTCGCGGCACTGCGGGCGTGCGCGGGGTAGTAGTTGGTGAGGTAGCCGGTCAGGATCAACGACGACGAAATGCTGCCCACGCCGGCCAGCGCGACCAGCATGTAGTTCACCGTCAGTCCGCTGTTGAAGGTGAGGCAGAAGATGCCGGCGCCGCCGAGCAGATAGAAAAGCGCGACGATGCGGCGCGGCTCCGTCTTGTCGGCGATCTGGCCCAGGATGATCCCGCCTATCGCCGAGGCGAGGCTGAACACCAGCAGGAACGAGAGGCTCGAGCCCAGGTCGTAGCCATTCTTGCGCATGATCTGCGGCAGCCAGGTGTTCAGGCCATAGACCAGCATCATGCCCAGAAACAGCGCGCCCCAGAAACACAGGGTCGCGCGCAGGTGACGGGTGGCGAAGATGGCGCGCATGATGTCCTGCCATGTCGCCGTCGACGCGACGCGCTCGCGCGGCGCGAAGGCTTCCAGCGAAGTGATGCCGAGACGATGTGCCTGAGCGCGCGCTTCGTCCACGCGCCCTTTGGCGAGCAGGTACTCGATCGACTCGGGCAGGTAGCGCGCCATGAACGGCACCGCGAGCAAGGGCAGGGCGCCGACCGCAATCACCCCGCGCCAGCCGATCTGCGGCAGCAGCGCCATCGCCACGGCGGCCGAGCACAGGATGCCCAGCGAGTAGCCGGAATACATGATCCCGTAATTGAAGCCGCGGCGCGCCGGGGGCGAAAACTCGATGGTCAGCGCGGCCGCGACCGGGATCACCCCGCCCAGCCCGAGTCCGCCGATGAAACGGAAGGCAGCGAACCAATTCGGCGTGGGCGCCCATGCCGCGCCGATCATGGTCAGCGAGAACAGCGTGACGCAGCCCAGCAGCATGCGGCGGCGGCCAAGCAGGTCGCTCGCCATGCCGACCGCGAACGAACCGACGAACATCCCCGCCAGCGCATAGCTGCTGAGGACGCCGGCCTGCAGGGATCCGAGGTTCCAGTTTTTGTCTTCGATCAGCGCCGGCAGAACGGCGCCCATGACGCCCACGTCGTAGCCTTCGAAAAGAATGGCCAGGCCGCAGATGAGAAGCACGATATGAGTGGTGCGCGCGGGCGTGGTCCAGGGCGCGGTGGATGCTGCTTGTTGCATGACGTTCCCGATGTGATGTTATGAAGGCTCATCGTCACCGGCGTCGCTCAACCATGCCGGTTCGATCGCCCGGATAATTTAGGTTTGAACTATATAACTGTCAATCAATGACGACCCTGCCCACGCGCGGCTGAAAGCTATCGCTCAATCTGTAAACGCGCTTGACAGCACTCGGCGCCGAGCGCAGCATCGAGTCATGCTCAGTGCACTCGCAACCGATGCGGGCGGCCATGACTGCGGGGGCTTCAGGCGCAATGCCGGGCTCTCATCACGGCGCAGGTCCGCAACAGCAAACGCTGGTCGACGCGCGATCCGCAGAGCACAAAGCCCCGATACCTTCGGGGCTTTCGCATTTCGGGGCTCTCTATTCACGGCCCGCCGCATCGTTACGGTTTCGGCTGCTCGTGCACCGCCGATCGCGGATCGCTCGTGTCAGGCGTTGGTCGTGCGCCCATCGCGTCGGAGCAGCGGCCAGAAGCAGAGCGCGCCCACGGTCCATACGACAACAGCAGACCAGCACGTCTGACTCAGGAAGTGCGCGCCCTGCCCGATACGCAGCGCGGCGAACAGGCTGCCCAGCAGCACTCCCGCGATCAGGCCTCCCCAGCGAAGGCGCGGCTTCCCGGCGGCCCAACCGAAGAAGTACAGCAAGCCCACGGCGAAGCCCGACGCGGCATGATGGCTGGGCAGTGCATGCCCCGCCGGCTGCCCGGCGCCGGCCCAGAACTGCGCAGGCCACGCGAGGGTGCCGCCGAATTCGCTCAGCGCGTAAGGGCGGGGCAGGGCGGTGAGTTGCTTCAGCATGGCCACGCACAGTGGCGAGAGCGCCATCGCCGCCAGCAGGGCGAGTGCCAGGCCCCGCCAGCGTTTCAACGCCGGCCGGACGAATCCCGCCGCCAACAAAAACAGTGCGGCGGCGGCGAGTAGCGCAGGGATCGCGCGTAGCGCCTGATGCCCGATGGCATCCAGGACGGGCGCCTGCTGCAACGCGAAGCGGGCCTGGTCCGCGTCGTACAACCGATGCGCCACGTACGCATCCAGTCCGCTCTGCTGGACCCAACAGGCGAGCAGCGCAAGCAGGAGCGGAACCAGCACCACGTGACCACGGCGATAGGACGTGATCCAGGACCGGCGAACCGGCACGGAAACGGGCAGTGGCGTGACGGACATGGCGTAACCGGGTGGATGAGGTACGCCATGCTAGTCGGGCACGGATCGAAAATTCGTCAAATCCCGGCGCGCGCGATCCCGGGATTGCACGCGTTGGATGAGCAGCGGCTCGCCGCTTCAGCGATGGACGTCGGCGCGGGCTGCGGCGAGTTCGTCCTGGGCCTCTTTGAGTTTGCGCTCGGCCTTCTGGATGTCTTTGCGTTTGCCTTCCGCCTTTTCCTCGGCGAGTTCTTCTTCGCGTTCTTTTACCTTTTTCTCGGCATCGCGCACCTTCTCCTGGCGTTCGCGCTGCAGGCTCGCATCGTCGCAGTCTTGCGCCGCGGCCAGCGCCTTCTCGAGGCCGCGCACCCGGTTGCTGTTGCCATGCTCACGGGCATGCGTGAGTTCGCGTTCGATGGATTGCTTCTTGGCGGCGCAACCTCGCAGCGGGCTCTCTTGCGCGAGCGCGGTGCTGGAGGCGAGGGCGCTGCCCAGCACGAACGAGGCGAGTGTGATCCGGCGCAACAAAGGGTTCATGAGACGCATCCTGGGGCAATGGAGCTTTAAAGCATAGCCCCCGCTCGTGTTGCCGCCAAGCGTTGCCACGTGCACAATCGGCAAGGGCGGCCGCCGTGGCCGTGGCCATCCGCTGGAGTCCTGATGTCCGATGCCTCTCATGCCGCCTTGCCTGTGCTCGATGCGCGCGAACGCGTGACCCTCTCTCATGGCGCGCACACCGCCGAGTTCGCGCCCCGCGCCGGAGGCCGCCTCACCGCATTGCGCACCGGCGACCATGACTGGATCGTGCCGATCACCGAGACCGAATGGCCGGCCACGCGGTGGCCGCGGGCCGGCTCCTATCCTCTCGCGCCGTACTCCAACCGCATCCGTGACGGCCGCTTCGTGTTCGCCGGCGCCTCGTACCAACTCAGTTCGCTGCCCGGACGGCCTCAGGCGATCCATGGCTCGGGCGTGTATGCCGACTGGGCGGTGCGCAATGCGCAGGCAGACTCATTGGATCTGGTGCTGGTGCAACCTGCGGGCGTGCAGGATTGGCCCTGGTCGTTCGAATGCGTGCAACGCTACGTGTTGAGCGAGCGGGGTCTGGCGCTCACGCTGACGCTCACCAACACGAGCGAGCGCGATATGCCGTTCGGTTGCGGTGTGCATCCGTATTTCACGGCCGAGCGCGTGCGCATGCAGGCGCGCCGCTATTGGCCCGCCGACACGCAAGGGCTGCCGCAGTCCGGAGTGACCACGCGCGTCGACATGATCGCGCGCTCCGCCGAAGGCTGCGACACGTATCTGTCGCAGTGGGGCGGGCGTGCGCTGCTGGAATGGCCGGAGGGGCATCGCCTCTCGCTCGAGGCGGACCCCGCCTTCGAGCATCTGGTGGTGTACTCCGCGCCCAAGGCCCGCTTTCTGTGCGTCGAGCCCGTCACCAATGTGGCGGATGCGTTCAACCTCGCCGCGGCAGGCGTCCCCGATACCGGCATGCGCGTGCTCGCGCCCGGCGCGCGCTTTAGCAGTACCATGCATTTTGTCCTGCTGCCTTCCGCAGGTCAGCGGACACCCTCCTGATGCATGGCGGGCACCGTGGCCCGCGAAGGACAAGCTCATGAATCGCCGCACTTTCAGCGCCCGGCTGGCCTTGCTGGCCGGTGCCGCGCTGACGGGCAGCGCGCTGCCCGGGCTCGTGCGCGCCGGCGCGCGCGACAGCGCCCTCGACACCGACACCGATCCGCAGCGTTTGCTGGCCCGCCTGGAGGCGCGTGATGGCGGACGCCTCGGCGTCAGCGTGCTCGACACCGGCAGCGGCTGGGCACTGGCCCATCGCTCCGACGAGCGCTTTCCGATGTGCAGTACGTTCAAATGGGTGGCCGCCGCCGCGGTGCTGGCGCGCGTGGGGCGTGGCCAGGACTCGCTGGATCGCCACATCCGCTATGGCGCGACGGACCTCGTCCCGTACTCTCCGGTGACCAAGCCGCAAGTGGCGCAGGGCATGACGCTGGGCGCCTTGTGCGAGGCGGCGGTGGTGTGGAGCGATAACACCGCCGCCAATCTGATGTTGTCGACGCTGGGAGGCCCGCCGGGTATCACGGCGTACGCGCGCAGTCAGGGCGATGACCAGACCCGGCTCGATCGCATCGAGCCCGCCCTGAACGAAGCCCAACCCGGAGATCCCCGCGACACGACGACACCTCAGGCCATGTTGCGGCTGCTGCGCCGCGTGCTGCTCGAGGGTGGCCTCGAGGCGCCGCAGCGCGATCAGCTGACCGCCTGGCTGCGGGGTTGTCGTACCGGCTATACGCGGCTGCGCGCGGGGCTGCCCGCGGATTGGATCGTGGGCAATAAAACGGGCGCGGGCGAGCACGGCACCAACAACGATGTGGCGGTGATCTGGCCGCCGCGCGGCGCGCCGATTCTCGTGACCGCCTATCTCACGAATTCACCCGCGTCGCGCGATGCGCAAAACGCGCTCTTGGCCGAGACGGCGCGGATCGTCGTGCACGCCGTCGTTCAGACGCGCCTGCGCGCCGGCTGAGCTGTTTGCCTCAACCTTCCCGGGCGGGCTTGGTCTTGGGGGCGTCGCAGCTGAACGTGATCGTCGCTTCCTTGGGCATCAGGCCCGTGGCGCGGTTCGACGTGATCTCGGGCCGTGCATATTGGCGGCCCAGGCTGGCGCAGTGATTTTCGGCTTCCTGGCGGGCCACGTTCTTGATCTCGACCCACGTCATGGCCTTGAAGCCGGCGTTGTACGAAACGCTGTAGCGTTCTTTGTCGACCTGCTGGACAGGCTTCATGCTGCCGCACGCGGTCAGCAGGGCAAGGGGCAGGAGCAGGGCAAAGCGTGAGAGCATGACGATTCCGTTGGGCGGCGCGAGGCACCGGATGATCCAGAACGCCATTACAAAGCAAATCAGGCAGGCTGCACAAGTCGGGCTGGTGGTTCAGCCGCCGAACGCATTGCGCCGATCGAGCTTGCGGCTCAGCACGATGGACGTCTGCGTCTGCTTCACGCCATCGAGCAGGCCGATGTGATCGAGCAGGTCGTCGAGTTGCTCGTGGGTCTCGCAGCGCAGGAACACCAGATAATCGTAGGGGCCGCTCACGGACGAGACCTCTTCCACCTCCGGCAGCCGTTCGAGTTCGCGGATCACGGCGGCCGGGGTTTTGGGCAGCACGCTGATGAAACAGTAGGCGCGCACCGCGGCTTCTTCGAGCCGTCGACCCAGACGCACGCCGTATCCAGCCACCACGCCATCGCGTTCCAGACGCGCAATGCGCGCCACCACCGTACTGCGCGCCAGGCCCAGTTTGCGGGCCAGGATGGCGGTGGCTTCACGGGCGTTGGCCTGCAGCAGACTCAGCAGGCGGCGGTCGATCTCATCGAGAGGTGCGGGCATGGTCGGGGTGCGAACGGGAGGTCTGGCGCACGGTAGCCCGGGGCACGAGGGCCCGTCAACGCCATGCTAGGATGCGCGCCGTATGATTGAAGCCGTACCCGAACTACGAGGTTGACCATGGATATTCAAGAACAGATCGCCGTCATCGTGCACACCGTCTCGCATCAGGGCGGCCGCATCGACGCGCTGAGCGCCACGCTGGCCGCCACCCTGCATCTCGTGAAGTCGTCGCCCGGGCTGCGCGAGGCCATCGAGGCCCAGCTCGAGCAGAATTACTCCAGCCTGTTGGCGCGCTCCGAAAATCCGCAATACGTGGCCGGGTTCGAAACGGTGCGCGACGCCGTCCAGGCCGCGCTGAAGTAGGCTGTCCTTACCTTACCGGGCACCCGCCCGAAGTTATCCACAGAACCTGTGGGTAAGCCTTGGGATATTTGCCCCGGGGTCCGGTAAAAAAGCCTTTGCATCAAGGGCTTGCTTTAATTTGATCTGGATGAGGGTTTTCCCCGGTGCTGCGCAAGCCGTGATCAGCCGATGCGCGTGCTGTCAAGGGGCGCACGCGGCGACGATCTCGCCGAGCGCGCGGATCGCCGCCTCGGTCTCCGGGACCGCCGGTTCGGTGCAACTCAATCTCAGAAAGTGGTCGTAGCGCGACGAGTTGCTGAACATCGCGCCGGGCGCCACGCGGATGCCCGCTTCCAGCGCGCGCTCGAAGACGGTCATGCCGGGCGTGCCCTCGGGGAGCTCGAGCCAGAGCAGCATGCCGCCGGCGGGCGGCGCCAGCCGCGTGCCGGCGGGGAAGTGCCGCGCCACGGCCTCGGCCACGTGCGCCCGCTGCTGGCGGAGCTGCTGGCGCAGGCGCGCCAGATGGCGATCGTAGGCCTTCGTGCTCATGTATTCGGCCACCGCGATCTGTGCGAGCGGCTCGTTGGGACGACTCTGCGCAAACTTGAACATGGCCATGCGCTCGTGCCAGCGCCCGCCCATGGTCCAGCCCAGGCGCATCGCGGGTGCGAGCGTCTTGTGCAGCGAGGCGCAGTAGATCACGTCGCCTTTGCGATCCCAGTGCTTGATCGCCAGGCTCGGGCCGTCGTCGCCCAGCGCGCCGTACGTGTCGTCTTCGATCAGGGCGATCTGCTGCGAGGTGCAGAGCTGCAGCAGCCGCTGCTTGTCTTCGTCGGACATGATGCACCCCAACGGATTCTGCAGGTTGGGCACCACCACCACGGCCCGGATGCCAGGCTGGGTGCGTAAGGCCAGCTCGAGGGCTTCGATCGATATGCCGCGCTGCGGACTCGTCGGGATTTCGAGGGCACGCAGCCCCAGGCTTTCGATGATCTGCAGCAGACCAAAGTAGGTAGGCGATTCCACGGCGATCGTATCGCCGGGGCGCGCGACGGCGCGCAGCGCCAGATTGAGCGCCTCGATGCAGCCATGGGTGACGAGCAGGTCGTCGGCATTGGCGCTGATGCCGCAGTCGAGCGCGCGGCGCGCCAGCACCGTCCGGAATTGCGGATGGCCGTGCGCGGGCGCGCGGCCCGCCAGCACGGCGGAATTCATGCGCAATGCCCGGGTCATGGCCTGACGCAGGGCCGCGTGCGGATACGACGAGGGCGGGGCGGCGGCCAGGGCGAAGTTGGTTTTGCAGTCCTGGCTCTCCGATCGGGTGATGAAATTCGCCACCCGGTCGTGGATGCCCACGTAGTTCGCCACATCGATGGGCCGGCGGATATCCGGATCCGGCACCGGCGCGAGCCGAGGGCCGGCAGGCGGCCTGACGAAATACCCCGAACGCGGCCGCGCCTCGACCAGACCGTCGTCTTCGAGCCGGCGGCACACCTGCAGCGCCGTGGTCAGGCTGACGTGATGCGTGCGCACCATGGTGCGCACCGACGGCATGCGTTGCGCCGGCGCCAGCGCGCCGGATTGGATGGCGCGCCGGTAGTAGTCGGCCAGGCGCTGATAGAGAGGCTGCGTATCCATGTGGCGATCATGCCGGCGTCTCGAGTGCGCCGACAGACACAGATATCCCAAAACACAACCATAACAGAGCTCTGCAGGCGGCGGTGTTGCGCAACAGATAGCAGTCGGGTGTGTCTGTTGCGGTTCGCGGGGGCTCCGTAATCTGACGGTACGCCATCCACATCGGAAACCGCATCATGACGTCCCCAGATTCCACCGCCGCGTCGCTTCGTACCACGACCATTTTTCTGCCCGCCGGCGCCAGCGAACGCCGCGTGCTGCGCCACGGTTCCAATGTGGTCTGTCTCGCCGGCGAGATCGAGCTGGTGCAGACCTGCGCGGAGCAGGGCGAATACACAGCGGCCTGGCCTTTGCCGTCCGAGCGCCTGCGCGAAGGCGAGTGCCGCACGATCGAATTCTCGGGGCCGGTGGTCGTGCGCGCCCAGCGCGATGCGCGGGTGGTTTATTTGCGCGCGCAACCAGTTCTGCAGCGCGTGTGGCGGGCCGGCGTGCAGGCTTTTGGAAAATGGGTTATGATTCTATTCATCAGACGCGGGGTGGAGCAGTCTGGCAGCTCGTCGGGCTCATAACCCGAAGGTCGTAGGTTCAAATCCTGCCCCCGCAACCAGTTCTTGAATGAAGCCCGGTTTCCGAACCGGGCTTTTTTCATTTCTGTTTTCGTTGCGTGGCCGATTTCCATGGTCGACCTTCCACGGTCGACCTTCCATGGCCGTTCCGGCACCGATCTCGCGCGAGAAGTACGTGCGAGCGCGTGATACGTCACTTGCGGCATCGCAAGCCGGCAGATTTTCCTGATTTGCGCCGCGACATCCTTAAGCTACCATCGGCGTTGAAGCAAAACCCGAATATCGCTCAGCCGAGAGGAGTCAGACGTGGGCACAGCAAAATACGATCACCCGGGCTTTGTAGCGGATACCGGCACCGACGGGCAGTTTCTCGTGGGTATCTGGTGCCCGCATGGCTATCCCGCGCATGTACACATCGGCCGTGTCGACGAGCACGGTCAGGCCGAAGCCCAGTTGCGGCTGCGCATTCCGGACAGCGTGTTCCAGTCGATGCCGGACGACGCGGAAACCCTTTGCCGGCGTGCGATGGGGCAGGCGGTGCGTGATCACCTGCTGACCGGCAACGAATTCCAGGAGACGCGTCTGCAGCTCGATGCGGTCCCCTGGAGTGGCCCGATGCGCGCGATGGCGCCTGCCTGAGGTCACTGCGGCAGTTGCCCACATCTGCTGTGGAAAACTGCCGCAACAACTTGCGGATAGGGCAAAAAAGTCCTGAAGTCTCCGGCACTTGCGACCGCCGGTCAAAAAATGATCAGGTTTGCCCGCAGACCTTGGTGATCGCGCCCGCGTCGCTCACGAAGGGATTGCCGTTGCCCTGCAGCTTGACGATGCGTTCGTCGCGCTGGCGCTCCCAGGCGTCGACTGGGTAGGCGCGTGCCCAGGCGCAGAAAATCCGCTGGTCTTCGCGCGACAGCTTCAGGTCATAGCGCGCCGCCATATAAAACTGGATCCGCGCGATCCGGCCGCGCACCTCTTTACGCGGCTGCACCCTCCGCTCCTTGAAGTCGACCACCGTCTGGCACTGGCCATACATCGGCGTCGGTTTGTCGGTCCAGATCGAGAACCGGAAGTTCTGGCGATCGCCATTCACTTCGCCCACCGACGGCACCAGGTTGATGAGGTCGCCCTCGGCACGCGCGAACACGGGATCGTTGTCGGTGCAGTTCTTGCGTCCGCCCGATTTGCCTTTGACCTTCTCTTGCCAGCACATGCGCTGGTGTCCCAGCACCCAGGCCGGCACCACATGCTCCCACTCGAGGCGTTCGGCACGGGTCTGTTGTTTGCGCGGTTCGTACCCGCAGCTCTTGAGGTCCATCTCCTTGCCCGTGTACGGACAGCCGCAATAGAAGTCCTGCTCGAGTCCGCGATACACGCGCGGCAGCACCTTCTTCGCGTTGCGGAAATCGCGTGGACCGACCGCATCGGGGCGGGTGACGAGGTCCGCGAAGACGGGGGCGGCGGGAGCCCCCAGAATGAAGCCCGCCAAAACTGCAACAGCTAAACGTTTCATGGCGCGGCATTTTATGTTTTTTGGCGAGGATGTGTGCCAGTCGCCATGCACTGCGGTATTCTGGTTGCATCCGGCCCCCTGGTTTCGGGTGGCCGGTACTAACCGCTTTGTCTAGCCGCTTCCCTGAAAGGAGATAGTTCATGAAGAACCGAGTTTTTCTGGTTGTGATGTTGGCCGTTGCCGCTGTCACGGCGGGATGCAATACCGTCCAAGGAGCAGGCAAGGACATCGAGCGCGGTGGCGAAAAGATCCAGGGAGCCGCGCAGCGCTAACACAGGCTCGCGGTGAGTCCACCGCAAGGCCGGTGGCGAGGGGGCATTCAAACGCTCCCTGGCCACCGGCCTTTTTCGTGCGCCGATGGCGCAGCCGGAGGCCCCCCTTTTTCCGCCGGGCCGCCCCAAGGAAAAAGCGCCCCCTCGGGGGGCAGCAAGCCGAAGGCGCAGCGTGGGGGCCCTTTTTCCGCCGGGCCGCCCCAAGGAAAAAGCGCCCCCTCGGGGGGCAGCAAGCCGAAGGCGCAGCGTGGGGGCAAGTTCCGCTCTAGCTTTGATGCATAATCGCGGCGTTGAGCGTCGATTGCAGGAGAGACTATGCGCAAGCAGGCGGGTTTGATGGCGGCCGTGGCACTGACGGTCTTGGCGGGGTGCGCGGGCACGGGCCTGCGGGAAGAGCCCGGCGTCAAGGAGACCTTCGAGGTCCAGGCCGATTTCAATGCGGCATATCGGCGCGCGGTGCAGTACGTGCGGGTCTGCCACGAGCAGCGTGCGCATCCCTACGGCGCGGCCTACGTGGCCAAGACGGCGGAAGGCGAGAAGGGCGATCCGAACGAAGTGCGCGTGTATCGCAGCACAGAGCCGGCCAAGTTGCTCGAGCTGATCCAGGCCTTGCCGTCGGAGCAGCCGGGTCGTTCCAACGTCACGGTCACGGTCCTCGACACGGGGATCTGGGATCGCGACGAGATCGCCGCGGCACGCCAGTCGATCCAGTCGGCCACCCCGGTGTGCCGCAAGCTGGGCTGATCGCCGCACCATGACGACGTTGCCGGATCAGGAGCGTGGTCGCGGATTTGCCCTGGTCGCGGCGGGCGCTCGCCCGCTCACGTGGCTCAACGGCGGCGCGGCGCTCTTGCTGGCCGCCTTTTCGCTGGGCATCGTCGGGGGCGAGTTCGAGCCGCCCGACCTCGATATTCCACTCATGGCTTTTCTGGCCGGCTTCGTCTGCAGCGGCCTGGTGTCGCTGCTCGCGGCGCTGGCCGCGCGCCAGGTGTCGCGGCGCGGTGCCGCCCAGCGGCGCGGGGCTCTGTTCTGGCCCGCGCTGGCGCTGATGACGCTGTTCTATATCGCGGCCCTGCTGAGCTTTCTGGCGGGTTGCTGGTTTGCAACGGGTGCTCCAATCGGCGGCGATGTCGGAACGGACACGGTATACGCAGACGTGCGTTTCCTGACGGGCTGATGGCTTGAATCCGCTGGACTTGGCGTTTTTGGGCGATTAATATGCGCATTGCGTACATTACCCATCCAGCTCCCCGAGGCCCTCATGTCCGTCTCCCAGCAAGCCTTCCTGCGCGACGCAATGCGCCGCCTGAACCTCACTCGTGACGTTTTCGCTGCCCGTATCGGCGTGAAGCGCCGCGCGCTCGACACCTGGCTGCTGCCGGAGGGCTCGCAGGAGTTCCGGGCCATGCCCGAGGTGGTGGAGCGCTTTGTCGGCGAGATCGTTCAAAACCGCGACCTTCTCGAAAAGTATACGCAGAGCGCACAGGCCGGCCCGCTGCGTGAGCGCATCGCGGTCGACGGCAAGCCGCAACTGCTCTCCGTGGATCAGTTCACCCGCGAGTCGGTCGAGGACCTGTTCCGCGTGGCCGACATGATGCAGCCCATCGCACGACGCCAGAAGGTGTCGCGCGTCCTGGAGGGGGCGGTGCTGGGTAATCTGTTTTTCGAGGCCAGCACGCGCACCCGCGTGAGTTTCGGCTCGGCGTTCTGCCGTCTGGGCGGCTCGGTTTGCGACACGACCGGCTTCACGTTTTCGTCCATGGCCAAGGGCGAGTCGATCTACGACACGAGCCGCGTGATGAGCGGCTACGTAGACGCGATGGTGATTCGCCACCCCGACCAGGGCTCGGTGGCCGAGTTCGCGCAAGCGACCAATATCCCGGTGGTGAACGGTGGCGATGGCCCGGGCGAGCACCCGAGCCAGGCGCTGCTGGATCTCTACACCATCCTCACCGAGTTTTCCCGCCTGGGCAAGCTGCTCGATGGCGCGCACATCGCGATGGTCGGCGACCTCAAGTATGGCCGCACGGTGCATTCGCTCATCAAGCTGCTGGCGCTCTACAAGGGTGTGAAGTTCACGCTCGTGTCGCCTCCCGGCCTGGAAATGCCGCAATACATCCTCGAGCAGGCGAGCCGCAACGGCAACGTGATCGAGCAAAAGAGCTCGCTGGCCGACGGCCTGGCCGGCGCCGACGTAATCTACGCCACGCGCGTGCAAAAGGAGCGCTTCGCCAACGAGGAGAGCGCCGAGGGCTATACCGCCGATTTCCAGGTCAGCCGCCCCATCATCGACGCCTACTGCGGTCCCGATACCATCGTGATGCACCCGCTGCCGCGCGACAGCCGCCCGGGCGCCAATGACCTCAGCAACGATCTCAACCACGACCCGCGCCTGGCGATATTCCGCCAGACCGACAACGGCATCCCGATCCGCATGGCGATTTTCGCGGTGCTGCTGGGCGTCGAGGGGCTGGTGCAGCATTCGATGCGCGACGTGACCTGGAAGCACCCCTCCCACATCGGCCCGGACGACTCCGTCTTCCACGGGCTCGATTGATCGGACGTCCGTGGGCGCGCGGTTCGATCCGCGCACCGCAATGAAAAAAGCCGCGCGGTGCAACCGCGCGGCTTTTTTTGTGCTTGCGTGGAGAGACGTCAGATTTTCTTTTCGCCGCCGAGCGCTTCGACCAGATCGGTCATGAGCTTCGACAGTTCGCCGGTCATGAGCACCATGTCGGACTCGAACTTCTCATCGTCGTTCTGCGAGACCGTGTCGGCGTTTTCCTTGAGCACGTCGAGCGGCGCGACGCGTTTGACGTCCATGGCTTCGGTCAGCACGAAAGAGACGCGATCGGCCCAGGTCATGGCCAGACGGGTGCATTGCTTGCCCGACTGGATATGACGGCGGACGTCGTCGGCGTCGATGGAGTGCTTCACGTAGCGGATCGCCGCACGGCTTTCGCCGGACGCGCGCAGCTCGGTGTCCTGGTCGATCGAGAAGTTGCTGGGCGCTTCGTCTTCGGCCAGCCAACCCGTCATGGCGGCGGCAGGCGACTGCGTCACGTACAGGTTCTCGAGCGGCAGCGGGTCGACGGACTTCACCAGCAGGCCGATGACTTCATCCGCCTTGGCCGAGGCCGCGGCATCGATGACCAGCCAATGATTGACGGTGTCGATCCAGACGCGGGTGTCGCGATAGACGCTGAATGCGCGCGGGAGGAGTTCGTCGGTGACGCGCTCCTTGAGCTCTTTCATCTGCTTGCGGCCGGGCTTGTAGCCCTGCTGCTCTTCGATTTCGAGCGCGCGCGCCTTCGTGACCTGGTTGACCACGGTGCTCGGCAGCAGCTTCTTCTCGGCGCGCAGCGTCAGCAGGATCTGGCCGTTCACCACATGGGCCAGCCCCCCGTTTTCGCGCGGAGGAATCCAGCCCAGGCTTTGCATTTCCAGGTTGTTGCCGCTTTGGTAGGCGTGCCGGGCAAGGCTTTCTTCAAGCTGCTCGCCGGTCAGTGTCCAGGGCGAGGACAGTCGGTAGATCTTGAGATTCTTGAACCACATGGCTTCGGGCAAAAGGGTCGATTCTATACGACAGGGCCTGCGCGCGGGGTTTGTATCTTGGGTGTCAGCGGCGACACGCTCTGTCACTGAAAGGGCGTACGCGTTCCGGTAATGTCCCTGACATCATTCACCGCAGAAAGAGGAGTGCCATGAAACCTGCAACCATAATTGGTGCTGTTCTGATCGTGCTGGGCGCTGCCGCGCTCGTGTACAAGGGCTTTAACTACACCTCCGAGGAAACCGTGCTGCAAGTCGGATCCGTGAAGGCCACGGCCGAAACCGAGAAGTCCGTGCCGATTCCGAGCTGGGCTGGCATCGTGGCCATCGTGGCGGGGGTGTTGGTGATCGGCGTGGGGATGCGCCGCTAAGTGCCATCTGCGCATCGAGACCGCCTGCGGGCGGTCTTTTTTTTGCCCGGCGGTAAGAGAAACCGGCCGCACAAAAAAAGACGGCCCGGCTAGCGCCGGGCCGATACGGGGCACACGATACCGCGTCATAAAAAGGCTCGCGGGGAACGCGGTATCGGTGTCAGAGTACTGGCCCTGCAAACTCCGTACAGGGGATCGTTTGTCCGGAGAACAACGCAAGGCCGTGATCTGAGAGGCCAGTCTAATCGTGAGGGTCTGACAGCGTCCTGAATCCTGGCCAGGTACTGCGTCGACGGTCCGCGGCGCTGAAGGGCGGGGGGGCGCGGGCCACGGCGCAGCGCGATGTCACCGAGCCCCTGCGCGCGGGCAAAAAAAAAGCTCCGTGAGGAGCTTTGAAGGGCCGAGTCGGCGCAGCGGTCCGACCCGGCGGGGGAAATTCCCGGCTTATGCGTTGATGTCGTTGTTCTTGGTTTCTCGCACGAACAGGGTGCCGATGACGAGGGTCATGACGGCGATGATGATGGGATACCAGAGGCCATCGTAGATGTTGCCCGTGGCAGCCACGACCGCGAAGGCGACCGGAGGCAGGAAGCCGCCGAACCAGCCGTTACCGATGTGGTACGGCAAGCTCATCGAGGTGTAGCGGATGCGGGTGGGGAACATCTCGACCAGCATGGCGGCGATCGGCCCGTACACCATCGTGACGTAGATCACGAGGATGGTCAGCATCACGACGACCATGACGTTGTTCGACTGTGCCGGATCCGCCTTGGCCGGATAGCCGTGGGCACGGATCGCGGTGGTCAGGGACTTGTCGAGCTCGGAGACCTTGGCCTTGAACTCGGCGGGTGCCATGCCTGCGCCGTCGAACGAATTGAACTGGTCGTTGCCGATCTTGACGATGGCCGTCGAGCCAGCCGGCGCGGCCTGGTTGTCGTAGTTCACGGCGTTGCGGGCCATGAACGACTTGACCACGTCGCAAGAGCTGGTGAAGGCGGCGGTGCCGACCGGGTTGAACTGGAACGAGCACGTGGCCGGATCCGCGATCACCGTCACGGGGGCGGTGGCTTGAGCACGCTCGAGCGCCGGGTTGGCGTAGTGCGTGATGGCCTTGAAGATCGGGAAGTAGGTCAGCGCTGCGATCAGGCAGCCCGCCATGATGATCGGCTTGCGCCCGATCTTGTCGGACAGTGCCCCGAACACGACGAAGAACGGCGTGCCGATGAGCAGCGCGATCGCGATCATGATGTTGGCGGTGTTCGCGTCGACCTTGAGCGTCTGTGTCAGGAAGAACAGGGCGTAGAACTGCCCGGTGTACCAGACCACGGCCTGGCCGGCGGTCAGGCCGAGCAGGGCGAGCAGAACGACCTTCAGGTTGCGCCATTCACCGAACGATTCCTTGATCGGCGCCTTCGAGCCCTTGCCTTCTTCCTTCATGCGCTTGAAGGTGGGGGACTCGTTGAGCTGCAGACGGATCCACACGGAGATACCGAGCAGCACGACCGAGATCAGGAACGGAATGCGCCAGCCCCACTCGCGGAAGGCTTCTTCGCCCATCGCGGTGCGCACGCCCAGAATGACCAGCAGCGACAGGAACAGGCCCAGCGTCGCGGTCGTCTGAATCCAGCTGGTGTAAAAGCCGCGGCGGCCATGCGGCGCATGCTCGGCCACGTAGGTGGCCGCGCCGCCGTACTCACCGCCCAGCGCCAGGCCTTGCAGCAGACGCAGGATGATCAGGATGGCGGGTGCGGCGATACCGATGCTGGCGTAGCTCGGCAGAATGCCGACCAGGAAGGTCGACACACCCATCAGAACGATGGTCACGAGGAAGGTGTATTTGCGACCGACCAGGTCACCGAGACGGCCGAACACGAGCGCGCCGAACGGACGCACGGCAAAACCCGCGGCAAAGGCGAGCAGGGCGAAGATGAAGCCCGCGGTGGGGTTCACGCCCGAGAAAAAGTGTTGCGCGATGATGGCCGCGAGCGAGCCATACAGGTAGAAGTCGTACCACTCGAAAACGGTGCCGAGCGACGACGCGAAGATCACGCGGCGCTCGTTCCGGGTCATGGGACGGGTTTCAGCCGACGGCCCACCCGGCATGGTAGTTGTGCTCATGAAGTCTCCTCGGATTGCCGGCGGTGTATCCGCCGTGCGTTCTACCCGGTGCCTGTTTGGGGGTGGCGTCGAGCTCATGACAAGGTAGGACCCGAGGCTGACGAGGTTCTGACGTGACCCTTACCTGAATCTTAATAGTGAAACAGTATGTATCAGCTCTCCTGGGAGCTAGGTGCATACCCTGAGTTCACGTTTGTGGGTCGGAAGGCGTCGGATCGTCCTGGTACTGCGCAAAAACTACTTGAATGCGCGTGCCGGGCAGATCGGAGTGCGTCGTGGGGTGATCGTCGATCCGCACGCTCGCGCGGTGCTTCTGGGCGATCTCGCGCACGATAGCGAGACCCAGGCCGCTGCCGTCGGAAACGGTTCCGAGCACCCGATAAAACCGATCGAAGACGCGCTCGCGCTCGTGGGGCGCGATACCCGGTCCGGAGTCCTCGACTTCCACGATGGCCAGCGGATTGGGCGCCCGTACCCGCACGGTGATGTGGCCGCCCCGCGGGGTGTAGCGCAGGGCGTTATCGATCAGATTGTTCAGCAGCTCGGCCAGCAGGATGGGATTGCCATTCACGTACAGCGCCGTCGGATTGCCCTCGAAGCCGAGGTCGGTGCCGAGGTTCAGCGCCTGCGGCACCCATTGCATCGTCTGATCGTAGGCAATGGTGTTCAGATCGACGCGCGCGAGTCCGGTGGCATCGGGTGTCTCGGCGCGCGCCAGCAGCAGCAGCTGATTCACGAGGCGCGTGGCGCGTTCCGAGCCCGTGACCAGCTGACGCAGGCTCGACTGCATCTCTTCGGGGCTGGCGTCGCGCAGCGCGAGCTCGGCCTGGGTGCGCAAGCCTGCCAGGGGCGTCTTGAGCTGGTGCGCCGCGTCGGCTACGAACCGCCGCTGCGCCTCGACGTTGGCCGACAGGCGCTTGAGCAGGTCGTTCATCGCGCCCACCAGCGGCGCGATCTCCGAGGGCGCCGCGCGTTCGTCGATCGGGGAGAGGTCGTCGGGACGGCGCGCGCGCAGGCGCTGCTGCAAGGCATTGAGCGGCGCCACGCCGCGCGACAGCCCGAACCACACCAGCAGCACCGCGATCGGCAACACCACGAATTGCGGAATGATCACGCCCTTGATGATGTCGTTGGCCAACTGGGCGCGCTTTTCGACCGTCTCGGCCACGATGACGAGGGCGGGCTGGGTATCGGGCAGCTTCAGGTCGACCCAGGTGTAGGCCAGGCGCACCCCGAAGCCGCGCAGCGTGTCGTCGGCATAGAGCACGCGGCCGGGCTGCGGCTGGCCGGCCAGCGGCGGCAGGGGCAGGGCGCGGTCGCCGCCGAGGTATTCGCCACGGCTGCCCAGCGCGAGCCAGAAGACGCTGTCGGTCTCGTCGGCGCGCAGGACCTCGCGCGCGGCATCGCTCATGCGCAGCGCCGCGCGACCCTGTACCGCCTGGATCTGGTGCGTGAGCACGTTGAGGTTGTTGGCCAGCGCGCGGTCATAGGGCGCGTTGGCGATGTTCTGGGCCACTACATACGTGATGGCCACGCTCATCGGCCAGAGCAGGAACAGCGGGGCCAGCATCCAGTCGAGGATTTCGCCCAGCAGCGAGCGCTGAGGCGGCGCGAAGCTCGGCCCCTTGGCGCCGCCGCGCAGCGCCTCGAGGGCTTCGTGGTTCAGCGTTTCGGTGCGCGCCGGCTCAGCTGGCGAGGAAAGAGGCACCGTGATCCCGCTCCAGACAGTAGCCCAGGCCTCGCACGGTGATGATCTTCACGCCGCTGGGTTCGAGTTTCTTGCGCAGCCGGTGCACATAGACCTCGATGGCGTTGGTGCTGACCTCTTCGCCCCATTCGCACAGGTGGTCGACCAGCTGGGTCTTGCTGACCATGCGGCCGCTGCGGGCCAGCAGGATCTCGAGCAGGCTGACTTCGCGCGCGGAGAGATCGAGCGTCTGATCGTCGACCATGGCCACGCGGCCGGTCTGGTCGAAAGTGAGGCGGCCGTGCCGGATGACGGTGGCGCCGCCGCCCGCGCCGCGCCGGGTGAGGGCTCGCACGCGCGCCTCGAGTTCGGACAGCGCGAAAGGCTTGGCCATGTAGTCGTCGGCGCCGAGATCCAGGCCCTTGACGCGCTGCTCGATGCTATCGGCCGCGGTAAGGATCAGGACGGGCAGGACGGAGTTGCGCGCGCGCAACCGCCGCAGCACCTCGAGGCCGGTGAGCTGGGGCAGGCCGAGGTCGAGGATCAGCAGATCGAAGGGCTGGGCGGCGAGCGCGGAATCGGCGGCAAGGCCGTCGCGCACCGCGTCGACCGCATAGCCGTTGTGGCGCAGGGAGCGGGAAAGCCCGTCGGCGAGAATGCTGTCGTCTTCGGCGATGAGAATGCGCATCGAGGCTACGGAAAGGCCGGCCCGGGCGGGGGCCCGGACGTCCCGGCGATTCTGTCATAGGGGGCGAGCCTTGCCCACTCAGGGAATACGTGGAAAACTTGTCTTACTGGATTTTTATACAGTACAATTCAATGCCATAATCGCCATCGAAATTTCAGGGAGCGGGGGCGATGTGAGGGCCAGCCTGTGAGCCAGCCCGTGCCAGGGCGCCAGGCCCGCCATCCTCCGAAACCATCGTTCCGCACCCCCGCACACTCATTCAGATAGGACTCCACATGGACGACAAAACCAGCAAGGCCTCGTCGGAAAAAGCCAAGGCGCTGGCCGCGGCCCTCTCGCAGATCGAGAAGCAGTTCGGCAAGGGCTCGATCATGCGCTACGGCGATAACGAGGTCGAGCACAACATCCAGGTCGTCTCCACCGGTTCGCTGGGTCTGGACATCGCCCTGGGCGTCGGCGGTCTGCCGCGCGGCCGGGTTGTCGAGATCTACGGTCCCGAGTCCTCCGGCAAGACCACGCTCACGCTGCAGGTCATCGCCGAGATGCAAAAGATCGGTGGCACCTGCGCGTTCGTCGACGCCGAGCACGCGCTCGACGTCCAATACGCCTCCAAGCTGGGCGTCAACCTCACCGACCTGCTGATCTCGCAGCCCGACACCGGTGAACAGGCCCTCGAGATCACCGACGCGCTGGTGCGTTCGGGCTCGGTCGATCTGATCGTCATCGACTCGGTCGCGGCGCTCGTGCCCAAGGCCGAAATCGAAGGCGAGATGGGCGACTCCCTGCCCGGCCTTCAGGCTCGCCTGATGAGCCAGGCGTTGCGCAAGCTCACCGCCACGATCAAGCGCACCAATTGCATGGTGATCTTCATCAACCAGATCCGCATGAAGATCGGCGTGATGTTCGGCAACCCCGAAACCACCACCGGTGGCAATGCGCTCAAGTTCTACTCGTCCGTGCGTCTGGATATCCGCCGCATCGGTTCGATCAAGAAGGGCGACGAGGTCGTCGGCAACGAAACCCGCGTCAAGGTCGTCAAGAACAAGGTCGCGCCGCCGTTCAAGCAGGCCGAGTTCGACATCATGTACGGCCAGGGTATCTCACGTGAAGGCGAGATCATCGATCTGGGCGTGGCCGCCAACGTGGTCGACAAGTCGGGCGCCTGGTACAGCTACTCGGGCAACCGCATCGGTCAGGGCAAGGACAACGTCCGCGAATACCTGAAAGAAAACCGCCAGATGGCCATCGAGATCGAAAACAAGATCCGCGAAAACCAAGGCATCGTCAGCCGCGCGTCCGAGTTTGCGCCGACGGCCGAAGAGTCGTCCGAAGACTGATCTACGGAGACAGGGCGGTCTTTGCCTGTCTCCGGTTTCCGTCTGCGTCAGCGGGCGGCGCTTTGGGTCCAAGGCGCCGCCCGCTCTTTTTTTAGCCCGTTGTCTTTATCCTACGGCCATGAGCACGCGTTACTCCCCGCCCTCCGATCGCACCCTCGAACGCCTGGACGACGAGTTCGAGACGGTCGCGCCGCGCTCGCGGGGCCGTGCGGAGGGCGAGGGCAGCGCCACCGCGTCGGCCGCCCCGGACGTACCGGTCTATACCCGCACCTCGGAGATGCGCACGGGCGGCGCGCGGCGCCGTGCAGCCGCGCGGGGGCGTGATGACAAGGCGGGCGCCCAGCCGCCTCACGCCGACGGCGATCCCGATGCCAAGCCAAAACGCCGCGGGCCCAGCCTCAAGGGGCGTGCCGTCGGTTATCTGTCGCGGCGCGAATATACGCGTGCCGACCTCGCCCGCAAGCTCGCCCCGTACGCCGACAGCGAGGAAGAGGTCGAGCAGGTCATCGACGCTCTCACGCGCGAGGGCTGGCAGTCGGACGAGCGATTCGCGCAGAGCCTTGCGCATCGCAAGGCCTCGCGCCAAGGAACGGCGCGCATCGTCCAGGAGCTCAAGCAAAGCGGTGTGGCGGATGCCCAGATTGCCGAGGTCAAGGAGTCGCTGCGTGCCACCGAATACGAGCGCGCGCTCGATGTCTGGCGCCGGCGTTTTGGGGAGGCGCCCGCCGATCGCGCCGCTTATGCCAAACAGGCGCGGTTTCTGGCGGGGCGCGGCTTTGCTCACGACGTCATACGCCGCGTGATCGGCGCCAGCGAGCACGACGACGACTGACACGGCGACGTCCGATCAGCTCTTGGCCGACTTGATGCCGGTGAGTGTGCTGAAGCAGGTGTTGCGCGCAATGCCCAGAAATTCGCTGATATACGAGGTGTCGCTGTCTTCCGCGCGCACGGCCGCATAAAGCGTGCGCCAGACGCCCTGAGGGCCCAGGTGGCAGACGCGTAGCCAGCCCTGATTCAGATACTCGGCCAGTGCCCAGTTGGGCAGCGCGGCCACGCCGCGATTGCTGGCCACCAGCTGCGCAATGATCGGCGTGAGCTCGGCACGGCGAATGTGTGCGGGCTCGACATCGGCGGGATCCAGAAAGGCCGTAAACACGTCCAGCCGTTGCCGGTCGACGGGATAGGTGATGAGCGTCTGGTCCACCAGCTGCGAGGGCAGGATGTTGCGGCTGGTGGCGAGCGGATTGGCCTCGGACACGGCCAGCACGAGCTCGTACTTGAAGAGCGGCAGGTAGCTCACCGCGTCGAGCGGCTGCGGGTCGGACGTGATCACGAGATCCAGGTCACCGCGCACCAGCGCCGGCAGTGGTGCGAACGAGAATGCCGCCGACAGATCCAGCGCGACCTCCGGCCACTGCGCGCGAAACTCATCGAGCGCCGGCATCAGCCATTGAAAGCAGGAATGGCAGTCGATAGCCAGATGCAGCCGACCGGTGCGCCCGGCTGCAAGGCGCTGCAGTTCGCGTTCGGTGGCGCGCATGCGCGGCAGCACCTCGTCGGCCAAGGCCAGCACCCTCAAGCCCGCCGTGGTGAGGCGAGCCGGTCGCGTACGCCGATTGAGCAGCTGTGTTCCCAGACGGGTTTCAAGATCCCGAAGCTGGTGCGACAAGGCCGACTGCGTCAGGTGCAGCCGTTCAGCTGCCTCCTGAAGACTGCCTCCGTCCCGGATTGCGGACAGGGTTTCGAGGTGGCGGATTTCTAGCATCGGAGAGGCGGCGCGTCGGACGATGGCGGGATGATCGCTCAACCATGAGCAAAATTCAACAAATGTATGTAGAGATTGATTTTGGCTCACGTTGAACTGGTTGCAGAATACAGCCTTACCATGAACCAAACTTGTGTAAGGGTGCGATCCCATGATCATTATTCATAATCTGGGTTTCCCTCGCGTGGGGGCTCAGCGTGAGCTCAAGCGCGCTGTCGAGGCCTATTGGGCCGGGCAGCAGGACGCGGCGTCGCTGCGCGACACGGGCCGCGCCCTGCGCGCCGAGCATTGGCGTCTGCAGGCGTCCAACGGTCTGAAGTTCGTGCCGGTGGGAGACTTCGCCTGGTACGACCATATTCTCGAATGGACGACGCTCCTCGGGGCGGTGCCTGCCCGCTTTGGCCAGCCCGAACATGAGCCGGTCTCGCTGGACACCTTGTTCCGCATGGGCCGGGGGCGAGCACCGAGCGGCAAGCCGGCCGCCGCCTGCGAGATGACCAAGTGGTTCGACACCAACTACCACTACATCGTCCCGGAGCTGGCGCCCGGCCAAACCTTCCGCGTCGCGCGCGAAGACCTGTTCGCCCAGGTCAACGAGGCGCAGGCGCTGGGCTATGCCGCGAAGCCCGTCATTCCGGGCCCGCTGACGTGGCTGTGGCTGGGCAAAGGGGATGCGTTCGAGGGGCCGGGCAGCGTCGCGAAGCTGGAGTTGGTCGACGCGCTGCTACCCGTGTACCTCGAGGTGCTGCAGCGGTTTGGGGCCCAGGGCGTGGAGTGGGTCCAGATCGACGAGCCCATTCTCGCGCTCGATCTGCCCCAAGCCTGGCGCGATGCCTACGCGCGGGTCTATGCCGCGCTTACCGGCGCGCCGGTCAAGCTGATGCTCACCACCTACTTCGAGGGCCTGAAAGACAATCTGCAGACGGCGCTCGGTCTGCCCGTCGCGGGCCTGCACATCGATCTGGTCCGGGCGCCGGGGCAGCTGGCCGATGTGGTTGCCGGCATGCGCGACGGCCAGGTGCTGTCGGCTGGCGTGATCAGCGGCCGCAATATCTGGCGCACCGATCTGGACGCCGTGCTGAAGATGCTCGCGCCCGTGAGGCAGCAACTGGGCGAACGCCTGTGGCTGGCGCCGGCTTCGTCGCTACTGCATGTGCCGGTCGATCTGGCCCACGAAACCGACCTCGACCCTGAACTCAAAAGCTGGCTCTCCTTCGCCGCGCAAAAGCTCCAAGAGCTGAACCTGCTGGGTCGGGCCCTGCAGGGCGACGCCGACGCGGCGGTCGGCCAGGCGCTCGCCGGGCAGCGTGCGGCCTTGGCGGCCCGGGCGGCGTCGCCCCGCATCCACAACCCCGCGGTCGCCCGCCGGATGACAGCCGCCGCAGAGGTCAGCCGCGCCCGGGCGCCGTTCGCCGAGCGGATCGCGCGGCAGCAGGCGGACCTCGATCTGCCGGCGTTTCCCACCACCACGATCGGCTCGTTCCCGCAAACGGCCGAGATTCGCGCGCTGCGCCGCGACTGGAAGGCGGGGGCGCTCACGGACGCGGCCTACGAGGCGGCGATCCGCAAGGAAATCGAGCAGGTCATTCGCTTCCAGGAGAAGGTCGGCCTGGACGTGCTGGTGCACGGCGAGCCGGAACGCAACGACATGGTCGAGTACTTCGGTGAGCTCTTGGCCGGGTTTGCCTTCACGAAGAACGGCTGGGTGCAAAGCTACGGCTCTCGCTGCGTCAAGCCGCCCATTATCTTCGGCGACGTGGCGCGTCCGGCACCGATGACGGTCGGGTGGTCGTCGTATGCCCAGTCGCTCACCGACAAACCGGTCAAGGGCATGCTGACCGGCCCCGTCACGATTCTGCAGTGGTCGTTCGTGCGCGACGACCAGCCGCGCGAGGCCACCTGCCGGCAACTGGCGCTGGCGTTGCGCGACGAAGTGGTCGACCTCGAAAAGGCGGGCATCAAGGTCATACAGATCGACGAGCCGGCGATCCGGGAAGGTCTGCCGTTGCGCCGCGCCGACTGGAACGCCTATCTGGATTGGGCCGTCGACTGCTTCCGCCTGAGCACCGCCGGCGTGAGGGACGAGACGCAGATCCACACCCATATGTGCTACGCCGAGTTCAACGACATCATCCAGTCGATTGCCGCGATGGATGCCGACGTGATCACCATCGAGACCTCGCGCTCCAACATGGAGCTGCTCAAGGCCTTCGAAGACTTCCGCTATCCCAATGACATCGGTCCGGGGGTATACGACATTCACTCGCCGAATGTGCCCGAGGTCTCGTGGATGGTGGGTCTGATGCAGAAGGCCGCGAGCCGGCTGCCGAAAGAGCGGCTGTGGGTCAATCCGGATTGCGGCCTGAAGACGCGCGCCTGGCCCGAAACCGAGGCGGCGCTGCTGAGCATGGTCCAGGCGGCGCGCACGCTGCGCGACGCGGTTTAAAACCCTTCACGCAGTAGGGGCTAAGCGCGGAGAGGCCGCCTCTGCCGGGCGCCCTTACCACGCCGCAATGACCGCCGCCGGCGCCTCTCGGAGCGCGCCGGCGGTTTTTTGTGCGGGTGCGCGGGGTGAGCGCGGCGCGGCGAGATAAGACGCCGGGATGCGGAAGGGCTGCGTTATACTTTGTTGGTTTTGCTGCCTTGCGTCAAAGTCGTGCCAGCAGGCCCGTTCGTTATGCCCTTGCCATTGTCAGAAGTTTCGCGCCAACCCCTACACACGCGGTCCATCCGCGTGCAGTGCTATGGGCGCGACGACGGCTTATGGGATCTCGAGGCCGAGCTCATCGACGTGAAGGGATACGACTTCCTTACGCGTGACGGCGAAACCTTCAAGGCGGGCGACCCCATCCACCACATGCATCTGCGCATCACCATCGACGACGACTACAGCATCGTCGCGGCGGTCGCTGCCTACGATGCCGCGCCTTACGGCGGGTCCTGTATGGCGATCGCTGACGCCTACGAGGACCTGGTCGGAATGAACCTGCTCAAGGGGTTTCGGCGCCAGGTGAAAGAGCGCTTCGGTCATGTCGCGGGCTGTACGCACATGACCGAGCTCTCGCAGGTCTTGCCGACGGCGGCCGTCCAGATGATGGCCGGCCGGCGGCGCCAGAACAGTGCCAGTAATCCGGAGCGGCGTCCGTTCCAGCTGGACGGCTGCCATGCGCTGCGTACCGATGGCCCGGTCGTGCTCGCCTATTACCCTCAGTGGTATACGGGCGAGGCACAAGGCGAAACGGTCGCTGCGGTTTCCGATTCACCCTCTTTTTCTCATACGTCCTGACAGGTAACACATGAAAATCCACGAGTATCAAGGCAAGGAACTGCTGAAGCAATTTGGCGTCCCCGTGCCCCGCGGTATTCCCGCTCTTTCCGTCGACGAGGCTGTGGCTGCCGCTGAAAAGCTGGGTGGACCGGTCTGGGTCGTCAAGGCACAAATTCACGCGGGCGGCCGCGGCAAGGGTGGTGGCGTCAAGCTGGCACGCTCGCTCGACGACGTGCGCAAGCTGGCCTCCGAAATCCTGGGCATGCAGCTGATCACGCATCAGACCGGCCCCGAAGGTCAGAAGGTTCGTCGCCTGTACATCGAAGACGGCGCCGACATCCAGAAGGAATACTACGTCTCGCTGGTCACCGACCGTGCCACGCAGAGCGTTGCCTTCATCGCCTCCAGCGAAGGCGGCATGGACATCGAGGAAGTGGCTCACTCCACGCCCGAAAAGATCATCACCGAATACATCGATCCGCTGGCCGGCCTGACCGCCGAACAAGCCACCAAGATCGCCAACGCGATCGGCCTGCCCGCCGACTCGACCGCCCAGGCCGTCGACGTGTTCCAGAAGCTCTACAAGTGCTACATGGACACCGATGCCTCGCTGGTCGAAATCAACCCGCTGAACCGCGACAGCAAGGGCAACATCATCGCCCTGGACGCCAAGTTCAACTTCGACTCGAACGCCCTGTTCCGTCACCCGGAAATCGTGGCTTACCGCGACCTCGACGAAGAAGATCCCGCTGAAATCGAAGCCAGCAAGTTCGACCTGGCCTACATCCAGCTCGACGGCAACATCGGCTGCCTGGTGAACGGCGCCGGTCTGGCCATGGCCACCATGGACACCATCAAGCTGTTCGGCGGCGAGCCGGCCAACTTCCTGGACGTGGGCGGTGGCGCCACGGCCGAGAAGGTCACCGAAGCCTTCAAGATCATGCTCAAGAACAAGGGCGTGAAGGCCATTCTGGTCAACATCTTCGGCGGCATCATGCGCTGCGACGTCATTGCCGAAGGCGTGATCGCCGCGTGCAAGGCCGTCAACCTGAGCGTGCCGCTGGTCGTCCGCATGAAGGGCACCAACGAAGAGCTCGGCAAGAAGATGCTGGCCGAATCGGGCCTGCCCATCATCAGCGCTGACACGATGGCCGAAGCCGCGACCCAAGTTGTCGCCGCTGCCAAGTAAAAAATTGCCAAGGATTCACAAATGTCGATTCTGATCAACAAGGACACCAAAGTCATCACCCAGGGCATCACGGGCAAGACGGGCCAGTTCCACACCCGTATGTGCCGTGAGTACGCCAATGGCAAAGCCGCCTTCGTGGCCGGCGTGAACCCCAAGAAGGCCGGGGAAGACTTCGAAGGTATCCCCATCTACGCCTCCGTCAAGGACGCCAAGCAAGACACCGGCGCCACCGTGTCGGTGATCTACGTGCCGCCCGCGGGCGCTGCCGCCGCCATCTGGGAAGCCGTCGAGGCCGAACTGGATCTGGCGATCTGCATCACCGAAGGCATCCCCGTCCGTGACATGCTCGAGCTGCGCAACCGCATGAAGGCCAAGGGCAGCAAGACGCTGCTGCTGGGCCCGAACTGCCCGGGTCTGATCACCCCCGACGAAATCAAGATCGGCATCATGCCGGGCCACATCCACCGCAAGGGCCGCATCGGCATCGTCAGCCGCTCCGGCACCCTGACGTACGAAGCCGTGGCTCAAGTGACCGAACTGGGTCTGGGCCAGTCGAGCGCCGTCGGCATTGGTGGCGATCCCATCAACGGCCTGAAGCACGTCGACGTCCTGAAGCTGTTCAATGACGATCCCGACACCGACGCCGTCATCATGATCGGCGAAATCGGCGGTCCGGACGAAGTCAACGCCGCTCAGTGGGCCAAGGACAACATGAAGAAGCCGGTCGTCGGCTTCATCGCGGGTGTCACCGCCCCTCCGGGCAAGCGCATGGGCCACGCCGGCGCGCTGATCTCGGGCGGCGCCGACACGGCCGACGCCAAGCTGGAAGTGATGGAAGCGTGCGGTATCCGTACCACGCGCAATCCGTCGGAAATGGGCAAGCTGCTCAAGTCGGTGCTGTAAAGCGCTGGCTGGATCGATCCCAGCTCCAGGAAACCCGCCTTCACAGGCGGGTTTTTTTTCGCCTTGCGAGGCGTGGGCGACCGCGGTATCGGGGATTTCCCGAGGATGTGTGTGGGTGGTGCGCGCTGAAAGGCTGTGGACAGATTGGCGAAACTATAATGAAAGGGTAGGGCATTCTCCCTATCCCTCCCATGCACCCATAACAATTGCCGTCCGGCTCGCGCTGGACAAGACGGCGGCCCGTGCATGCTGGGCACCTTCCACCCATAAAACCTAGGGGATCATCTAGGAAAGAGAGGCATGGAACTCAGTTCTGCAGCATTCTGGATCGCACTGCTCCAGATCATTTGGGTCAACATTCTGCTGTCGGGCGACAACGCCGTCGTCATCGCACTGGCCGCCAGATCGTTGCCCCCGCAACAACAAAAGAAAGCGATCGTCGTCGGCTCCGCCGCCGCGATCATCATGCGTATCGTGCTGACCCTGGTCGCCGCCAAACTGCTGATGCTGCCCTGGCTCAAGCTGGTCGGCGCGCTGCTTCTGGTCTATATCGGCGTGACGCTGCTGTTGCCCGAGGGCGACGAAGACGGCGCGGGTAAAGAGCACGGAGGCCTCATGGCCGCCATCCGCACCATCATGATCGCCGACCTGGTGATGAGCCTCGACAACGTCGTGGCCGTGGCCGCCGCCGCCATGGGTGATACCACGCTCCTGGTGCTGGGTCTTGCCATCAGCATTCCGCTCGTCATCTTCGGCAGCACGCTCCTCCTTAAAGTCATTGAACGCTTCCCCGTCATCGTATGGGTGGGCGCGGCATTGCTCGGCTTCATCGCGGGCGAACTGCTGGTCGGTGACCCTGTTTTGCAGGAGCCCGTGGCGCGCATCGATGCCGCGTTGGGCATGTCTCAACATCACTTCGCGATGCTTACCGGTGTCGTCGGCGCGGTGGTTGTTCTGGCCCTCGGCAAGCTGTTTTTGTTGCGCCAGCAACGAACCTGAATGCAAGCTGAATCAAAGCTTTGCGCCAACTTAATGACGCAAAGCTGAACTACAATAGCGGGCTGCGCCGATCCCTTTCCCTACGTCGGAATGGGGACGGACGCCCGGGTGGATTGCCCGGCGTTCCGGAAGTCGGAATATCCATACATAACACCGTTAGGGGTTTACAAAGTGCTCGAGTTTTTCCAAACGCTGAGCTGGTCGGCGGTCTTCCAGATCATCCTGATCGACATCCTGCTCGGCGGCGATAACGCCGTTGTCATCGCATTGGCTTGTCGCAACCTGGCGCCCAAGCAGCGCATGCAAGGCATCCTGTGGGGCACCGCAGGCGCCATCATTCTGCGCGTCGTGCTGATCGCCTTCGCACTCACTTTGCTGAACATTCCCTTCCTGAAGGTCGTCGGCGGTCTGCTGCTGCTCTGGATCGGCGTCAAGCTGCTGGTGCCCGAGGACGACGCCCACGGCAACGTCCAGGGCGGCACGTCCATCATCGCGGCCATCAAGACCATCATCGTGGCCGACTTCGTGATGAGCCTGGACAACGTCATCGCCATTGCCGGCGCCGCGCAGGGCGCCGACGAAGCCCACCAGCTCGGCCTGGTGATCTTCGGCCTGGTCGTGAGCGTGCCCATCATCATCTGGGGCAGCACGCTGGTTCTGAAGCTGATCGACCGCTATCCGCTGGTCGTCACGTTCGGCGCCGCGCTGCTGGGCTGGATCGCCGGTGGCATGCTGATTACCGATGTGTTTGTCGTGCGTCAATTTGGCGAGCAGCCGCAGACGGTTAAAATTGCCGCTGAAGTTATCGGCGCGGTGCTGGTCATTGTCCTGGGACGGTGGATCGCAAGCCGCAAAAAAACCGCCTCCAAGGAATCCGCACATGAGTCTGCGTAGGACCCAAAACGCCCAACAAACCGAATCCGGCCTGAGCCTCCTGCAGGGCCTGTTCGTCCTCGCCATCATCGGCGTGGTTGTTTCGATCGTCGTCTCGTCGTTCATCTGACGTTCGTCGTGCCCGATCCGCAACGCCTGGTCATCGCGACCCGTGCGAGCCGGCTTGCCCTGTGGCAAGCCGAGCACGTACGTGATCGGCTTCGCACGCTGTACCCCGCGTGCGAAGTCGAACTCCTCACCCTCACCACCCGCGGCGACCAGATTCTGGATCGCACCCTGTCCAAGGTCGGTGGCAAAGGGCTGTTCGTCAAAGAGCTCGAAACGGCGCTCCTCGATGGACGCGCCGATCTGGCCGTCCATTCGCTCAAGGATGTCCCGGTCGACCTCCACGCGCCGTTCGCGCTGTCGACCGTGCTCGAGCGTGCCGACCCGCGTGACGCCTTCGTGTCCAACGACTATCCCGACCTGGCTTCCCTGCCGGCCGGCGCCGTCGTGGGCACGTCGAGCCTGCGCCGCGAATCTCAGATCCGCGCGCAGTTTCCGCATCTGGTCGTCAAGCCGCTGCGTGGCAACCTCGATACCCGCCTGGGCAAGCTCGATAACGGCGACTATGCCGCCATCGTGCTGGCCGCCGCCGGGCTCGAGCGTCTCGGGCTGCTGTCGCGCATCCGGGGCCGCCTCGATCCGATCGACAGCCTGCCGGCCGCCGGCCAGGGCGCGCTCGGCATCGAGATCCGCGCCGACCGGGCCGACATGCAGGCCTGGCTGGCGCCGCTGGCCTGCGCCGCCACCACGGCGTGCGTCACGGCCGAGCGCGCGGTCTCGCGCGAGCTGGGCGGTTCCTGCCAGGTGCCGTTGGCCGCCTACGCCGAGATCGAAGGCGACTCCCTGCATCTGCGCGCGCTCGTGGCTTCGCCCGACGGACAGCGCATCGTGCGTGCCGAACACCGTGGGCTTCCGGCCCAGGCCGAGGGCATCGGCCTGACCGCGGCACGCGAACTGCTGACGGGCGGCGCCGACCAGATCCTGGCCGAGCTGCTGCGCCCCGAATCAGACCCGCAGTAACACCACGGCTCGCGCTCAGCGCGCGGGCCGGTCTGTTCGCATGCTGGAGTTTTCGATGGCGCCTCTCGCGATCCTGACGCGGCCGGATGGCCGCAACGACACGCTGGCGGCTCGCCTGGACGCCGCGGGCTGGCGCACGCACGGCTGGCCGGCGCTCGCGCTGGCGCCGATGCCGCGGCAGTCGCCTCTGCCGGAGCCGGCCGACTTCGATCTCGTGGTGTTTGTCAGCGGCAACGCGGCCCGGCTGTTCTTCGATGCGTGGCGCGCCCAGGGCGCGTCGGCTTGGCCGGCGGCGACGGCGGCGGCCACCGTCGGGCCGGCCAGCGCGGCCGCGCTGCACGAATCCGGCCTTTTTGGCACGAATACAACAGTGATTCATCCGCCCGCGGCGGCCCCGCGGCACGATTCCGAAGCGCTCTGGGAGCTGCTGCGGCAGCGGCCCATGCCGCGCCGCGTGTTGATCGTGCGCGGCACCGAAGGGCGCGAGTGGCTGGCGGAGCGCTTGCGCGAGGCCGGGGCGGAGGTGGTGCCGTGCGCCATCTATCGTCGTGTGCCCTGCGAGTGGGACGACGCCCGGCTGGCGCTATTGCAGGAGTGGGCCGCGCAGGATCGTCCTCACACCTGGCTTCTGACCAGCGGCGAGGGCATCGCGGCGGTCGCCGCCAACATCGATCGTGCCGGCGTACGCGCGTGGTGGCTGCGCGGCAGGGCGGTGGTCACGCACCCCTCGTTGGCGCAAACGCTGGCCGGTGGCGGCTGGAACGGGGCTCTGGTAAAAGATTGCATACCTGCCGATGAGGCGATATTCGCGGCTTTTGTTGCTGGTTGAATCGTCGTTTTAGGCCATCACCGAATACAATCGCGTCATGACAGACAACACCTCTTCTATACCGCCGGCACCCGTGCCGGCCCGTCCTGGCGAGAGTGCTGCGACGCCAGACGTATCAACGTCCCAGCGTGCCAAACCGGCTCGCGGCAAGCGGACCGGCGGCACGTTGATCACCGCCTTCATCATCGTGGTCATTCTGGCGGGCGCCCTGGGCGCCGGTCTGTGGGCCCAGCGCAAGCAATTCATGTCGTCCGGCCGCGAAGTCGCCGCCCGACTCGACCAGCTCACGCGCGACCTCACCCAATCCCGCAACGACACGCGCGAGGCGCTGGCGCTGGCCCAGGCCCAGGCGGGCAAGGTCGCCGAGCTCGAGACGCGTGTGCGCGAGGCGCAGAGTCAGGCCCAGACGCTGCAGCAGGCGCTGCAGAACCTCAACGACGGCACCAGCGACGAAATGCTGGCCAACGACATCGAGCGACTCGTGACGATCGCCAGCCAGCAACTGCGTCTGGCCGGTAATGTCGGTAACGCGATTGTCGCGCTCGAGACGGCCCAGGGCCGGCTTGCCCGCGCCGACCGTCCGCGTTTCGCCAGCCTGCAGCAAAGCCTCAACGGCGATCTCGATCGCCTGCGTGCGGTGCCCACGGTCGACATCCCCGGTCAATCGGCTCGCATCGAGCGTCTGGTGGCGCTCGTGAACCGCGCGCCGCTGCTCGTGCCCGACGCCGCCGCGCCCAATGGCACCACCGATACCCCGGCCGCCGCGCGCGTGCCGGTGCCCGCGGCCAGCGCGCCGGCGTTGCCGGCCGACGCGGTTTGGTGGGAGCGCTGGCGTGCCGAGATCACGTCCTGGCCGGGCCGGGCGGGATCCGCGCTCGCCCACGAACTCGGCGATCTGATTTCGGTGCAACGCGCCGATGCGCCCGCCGCGCTGCTGCTGTCGCCCGAGCAGGCCGAGCAGGTCCGCTCGACCCTGCGCCAGCGTCTGCTGACCGTGCAACTGTCCATGCTGATGCGTCAATCCACCGTCTGGAAGAGTGAGCTCGAGACGGTCGCCGACACGCTGTCCCGTTACTTCGACGGCCGTGCCGCCGACACGCAGGCCGCCCTCACGCTCGCGCGTGATCTGGCCCAGACGGACATCGCCGTGCGCGTGCCCGACGTGGCCGACAGCCTGAACAACATCGCCGCCCTGCGCGCGGCGGGGTTCAAGACTGACGACGGGCAGGACTGACGCATGCGTACCTGGTTCTGGACCCTGCTGTTGGCCGTGGTGGCCGTCGCGCTGGCGGTCACGCTGCGCGCCCATCCCGGCAATGTGCTGATCCTCGTTTCGCCGTGGCGGATCGAGCTTTCGCTTACCCTGGCCGTCTTGCTGCTGGTCGCCGCCTTCGTCGTTCTCTACGTCGGTCTGCGGGTGCTGGCCTGGCTGCTGGCGATTCCGCATCGTCTGCGTGCCTGGCGCGGCCGCCGCGCCCAGGCGCGCGACCACGAGCTCCTCGAACGCGGTTGGATCGAGCTGCTCGAAGGCCGTTTCGCACACGCCGAAAAAGACCTCACCAAGCTGCTCGACCAGACCCGCGAGGGTAGCCGCCGTGTCCTTGCCGCCTTGTCGGCGGCACGGGCCGCGCACGGGCTCGGCGAATTCGAGCGCCGCGATCGCATGCTCGAGGCCGCCCGCGAACACGCGGGCGACGACGCCGGTCTGCACGAGGCCGTGGCCACGGTTGCCGCCGATATGCTGCTCGATCAGGGCGAGGCCGAGCGCGCCCTGGCGGTGCTGGCACCGCTGCAAGACGGCGGCGCGCGCCACCTGCACACCATGCGCCTGCTGCTGCGCGCCGAAACCGCGTTGGGCCATCAAGAGCGCGTGTTCGTGCTGGCGCGTGGCCTGTCGCGCCGCAACGCCCTGGCCAAGACCGAAGCCGAATCGCTGATCGATACGGCCGGCGCCGCGCGCTTGCGCGCCGGCATCGCCACCGACGAGTGGCGTGCCATCTGGAAAGACCTCAAGTCCGAAGAGCGCCTGCTGCCCAATATCGCGCTGGTGGGATCGCAGGCGTTCGACGCCGCCGGCGAGCACAACGACGCCGCCAAGATTCTCGAGGCCGCGATCGAAACCCGCTTCGACCCGGTGCTGGTTGCCGCTTACGCCCGCTGCGATGCCGAGCAGGTGCCGCGCCGTCTGGCCAAGGCCGAGACCTGGCTGCAGAAGCGCCCGACCGACACCGATCTGCTCAGCGCGCTGGGCATGCTGTGTCTGAACGGCCAACTCTGGGGTCAAGCCGAACGCTATCTGCAGCGCAGCCTCGCGCGCCGCAACGATCCCCAGACCCACGCGCTGCTGGGCAGTCTCTACGACCGCCTGAATCGTCCCGCGGACGCCGTGCGGCATTGGCGCCTGGCCACCGCGGCCCGCATGGCGTTGCCGGTGCTGGCGACCGACGCCGCGTTGCCGGCGGCCGACCTGGGTGCCGATCCTGCGCACCTCGACGCCGAAGGGGGCTACGAGCCGGGCGATATCGATTACTACGGCGCGGTGTCCGCCGGCGCTGCCGCCGACGCCGCCACAGAGGATCGCGAGCCCGTTGTCGCGGCCTCCGCGGTCGACTACGTGCTCGATCCCGATGCGCGCACGGCCGGCCGGCCGGCGCCGCAGCCCGAGGAGCTTGCCGCGGCTGCCGTGCCGGTGCGCTCGGCGGTCGACATCGAAGACTACTTCGACAGCGCTCCGATTCCGGTGACCGCCCTCGAGGCACCGCTGCACAGCCTGCCTGCTGAAGCCGACCCGGTCGGCGCGCGGCAGGCGCCGGGCGAGGCCGCCCGCAAGAACGACAAAGCCTGATTTTCCACAGACCCATTACTCGCTAAGCAAGGTTCCACTATGAGTCTCGATCGCGTCGCGCCCGGCAAGAAGCTGCCGGAAGATTTCAACGTCATCATCGAAATCCCGATGAATGCCGATCCCGTCAAGTACGAAGTCGACAAAGACACCGGCGCCATTTTCGTGGACCGCTTCATGCTGACGGCCATGCACTATCCGTGCAACTACGGCTACATCCCCCAGACCCTCTCCGACGATGGTGACCCCGCCGACGTGCTGGTCCTGACCCCGTTCCCGATCCAGATCGGCGCCGTCGTGCGTTGCCGCGCCATCGGCGTGCTCGAAATGGACGACGAGTCGGGCGGCGATGCCAAGCTGCTGGCCGTGCCGATCGAAAAGCTGTACCCCCCGTACCGCAACATCAAGTCGTACGAGGATCTGCCCACCGAAGACGTGGCCCGCATCCAGCACTTCTTCGAGCACTACAAGGATCTCGAGAAGGGCAAGTGGGTGAAGGTCAAGGGTTGGAAGGGCGTGGACGCCGCTCACGAAGAAATCGTGAAGAGCGCCGAGCGCTACAACAAGGGCCAGGCCTGATATTCAGGTTTTGGTCAAAAAAAGCGGCGAGAAATCGCCGCTTTTTTTGCGTGCGCACCGACCCGCGCTGCCGCGCTTCGGCCCGCCGCTCGAATCGGGATACACTCGCGCATTGCTCCACCCCCATCGTTTACCGACCGCGGGCGGCTCTCGCCGGCCGTGGCCTCACCGAGGTTTTCGAACATGGAATACGTCATTCAGCCCGCGCCCGTCGCGTCCGTTCCCGTGGCCGGCAGCAACGCAAGCTTCCCGGTGCGCCGCGTCTATTGCGTCGGCCGCAACTACGCCGAACACGCCAAGGAAATGGGCTTTACCGGCCGTGAAGACCCTTTCTTCTTCTGCAAGCCCGCCGATGCGCTGCTGACCGTGGCCGATGGCGAAACGGGCGAGATGCCGTACCCGTCCAAGACCAGCAATCTGCACTACGAAATGGAACTGGTCGTGGTGCTGGGCAAGGGTGGCAAGGACATCCCGGTCGATCAGGCCAATGACTGCATCTGGGGCTATGCCCTCGGTCTGGACATGACCCGCCGCGATCTGCAGGGCGAGGCCAAGAAGCAGGGCCGGCCTTGGGAAGTGGGCAAGGCGTTCGATCATTCCGCGCCGATTGGCCCGGTGCATCCGCGCAGCGTGACCGGCACGATCGACACGGGCGCGATCTGGCTCGACGTCAATGGCACGCGCAAGCAATCGAGCGATCTGGCGCAGATGATCTGGAACATTCCCGAGAGCATTTCGTATCTCTCCGGCCTGTTCGAACTGCAGCCGGGCGACATCATTTTCACGGGCACACCCGAAGGGGTGGGCGCGGTGGTCAAGGGCGACGTCATCACGGGCGGCGTCGAGGGTTTGGGCGAACTGCGCGTGCGCATCGCCTGACTTTGTCTTTTCAGGGAGCGTTAACGTATGCGCAGCAAGATCGTGCTGACGGCCTTCGTGGTATTCGGATTCGTACTTCAAGGCTGCAACACGATGGCTGGTATGGGAAAGGATGTGTCCCGTGCCGGTAATGCCATCACTCATGCCGCCGAGAAATAAGACCAGCGACTAAGTCGCTTCGTCGTATTCAGACGGCCGACCCCTTGCCTTTACGGGCAAGGGGTTTTTATTTGGCCGAACGCCCGCCCGGCCGCGCCGCCTCGGTATCTACGCATAGTCGGGGACTCATCCGCGGCGGCATCCTGGCACCTCGATCCTTCTCCTGAGGTGTGCCATGCAAGCTTCCCTTCCAATGCGCCGCGCCCTTCGTCAGCGCGGCCAGGCGATGACCGAATACATCGTCATCGTCGCGCTCATCGCGGTCGCGGCGATCGCGGTCTACCAGCTATTCGGTCAGGTCGTGCGCGCCCAGACCGCCGCCATGGCACGCGAGCTGGCGGGCGAAGACGGCACCGCGCAGGCGCGCCAGGCGCAGAGCGCGGCGGGCAAGGCGGCCGATCAGACCAAGTCGCGTTCCCTCAAGGCCTACACCGGAAACGCCGCGGCGGCCAAATGAGCACGTCCTGCGTCACGGCTACGCCCCGTGTGATCATCGTGATCGATGCGCGCCCGGTGGCGGGCGCAGAGCAAGGCCAGGCGCTGGTGTTGGGCCTGGTGTTGCTGGCGGTCGTCACCGCGGCCTGGGCGGGTTCCGCCGCCATCGGCCGCGTCGCCGGCGCCAGCACGCGGCTCGTTCACGTGGCCGATGCCGCGGTCTATAGCGGCGCGCTGGTGCAGGCGCGCGCGCTCAATCTGGTCGCCTACATCAACCGGGCGCAGATCGCGCATCAGGTGGCCCTTGCTCATCTCGCCACCGTGGCCAGCTGGAATGCCTTTGCCAGCACGCAGGCGCGGCAGTCCAGCCGGCGCAATCCGCCGGCTACGCTCATCGGCGGTTTGTTCGGGCCCAGCTTCGGTTGGGCGTATGGCCGCGCCCGCGATGGCGGTGTGTCGCCCGAGGCGGTGCGCGCCGCGGCCACGCGCCACGATGCCATCGTGCACGACGTGCTGCTGCAGGCCGCGCGGCATCAGCTGCGCGACACGCCCTCGCTGCGTGATCAGATCGTGCAGGCCGTGCTCAGCGCCAACGACGATAGTGGCCTTCCGCTCACGTTCTCGGTCTTGCGTGATGGCTGGGCCGGCACTGTCGTCGAACACGACGCGCGCTCATCCAAAGGTTTGCGGCCCCTCGCGCTCGACGCCGCGGGTCGCTACGGCCTGCTGTTCCCGCGCGACCGCACCGAGCGCAGTCCATGGATTGTCTACAAGTGGTGCCCCTGGATGCGCCACGAGTTGCGGCGCATGGGCCAGACCATGCTGGGCCGCGACGGCCGCTGGGCTTCGGCGGACACGCAGTCATTCCATTCGCTGCGATTCAACAAGTGGCGAGGCTGCTATCACCGCGAATACCCGATGGGCTGGGCGCAGGTGGGCGGCGCGGGGGGCGACCGCGTCATGCCGGCCGTCACTGCCAAAAACGGCTGGCGGCTCGTCGAGATCGCGCGCCACGGGCCCATCACGCGGCTGCTCTCCGGCAATCCGATGGCGCAGTGGCGCGGTTTTGCCGAGTCCTGGGCACTGCCGGGCCGAGGCCTGCCGGCCATGCATGGGCTATCCAATACGGCAGGGCCCACCCTCATCATCCGCGTGCAGGGCGCCGTGGCGCAGAGCGATGCCGCGCGCCCGGGTGGCGCGCCTGCCTCGCTGGCCTGGCGTTGGCGCTTGCCCGCGCTCGATGACATGCCGCTGTCGCATACGGTGGCGGCACAGGCGTATCTCGCACTGCCGCCCGGACGTCAGGGGCTGGAGCCCGCGCAGCTGTCGGCCTTGTTGCGCCCTTACTGGATGGCTCGGCGAGTGGCGGTGCCGGGCAGCCTGTCCGTCGCGCCCGCGCGGCCTGCCACAAAGGCGCAGCCATGAGCACGATGGGCTTGCGCATGATGCCGCCGGGCGGGCCTCATGGCGTTGTCTCTGCTACCGCACGGGCGCCAGGATGGCACCATGGGCACGGTGCTCAGCGCGGCCAGGCGCTGACCGAGATGTTGCTCATTGGCGGGCTGTTGGTGCTGTGCTGGCATGCGTTCGAGTATCTGCACCACATGCGTGAGCGTGCCTTTCACGCAAACCAGGCGGCACGGCTCGGCGCTTTCGCGTTGGCTGCCGGTGCACCCGCGACACATCTGTTCGCAAGAGGTGCGAAGTCGCCCGTGGCGATCGAGGCCATAGGCGCCGCATCGCCGGGCCCGAGCACGGCGGTGCCGCCGTCGGAACCGCGAGCTCACCGCATGCCTTCGTCATTCGTGCCCTCGGCGCGTGCCATCGCGGCCGATTGGCTCGCCGTGCCGCCAGGCATGATGGGCGCACGGGCGCGCCTGCCGTTGCCGGCCGTACCCGCGGCCGTGCGTGGCGGGCCGCATCGCCCCGCGAGCCTGGCGGGCACCGGCAACGAAATCAGCTTTGCGAGCGCGCAGCCGCAGCGCCGTCTGCTTCTCGTTGCGCGCGCGGGGCATGCCCCTGGGATGGCACAAACGCAGCAGCGTCTGGGTCGCTCACGCAGCGCTTGGCGGGCGGCCGCCGATCGCAGCATCGCGCTGTCGCGTCAGGGGGCAGCGGTCGGGGAGCCCGTCGACAAACCCTGGCACGCGCGCAAGCTCAACACCGATTGGCTGGCGCCCTGGTCGGATCTGATCCGTGCTCCGGGCGACAGGGGGCAACCATGACCATCGCGCGCAGCCCGATAGCGAGGCATGCGGGGCGGCACGCCGGGAGCCCGGGCGCGCCGCGGCATCCCACCCTTATGCAAGGCGCGAGGCGGAATACTGCGCGCCGTCGCGCGGTCCTCATCGCCGTTGCGTGCGTGGGCGTTATCGGTGTGATGCTGGCGAGTGCCGCACGCGCGGGCGCGATGCCCGCGTTGCCGTCCCTGCCCGCGGCCACCGAGGTGGTGGTGCTGGGCGAAGGCGTGCGCTTGTTCGGCGCACCCGCCCGAATGGCGGTGTTTCGTTCGGCGCATGAAGTCGCGGATCTGCTCGACTACGTCGCGACCCGCCATCCCGACTTCAACCAACTGCATATCGAGCCGCAGCGCATCACGTTGGCGGCCGTCGGTGGTGTCTGCTCCCGGAGCATCAGCGTGGCGCAGGTGGACGGCGGCGGCAGCGTCGGTTCGATCGCGAGCATCTGCCAGGCGTCCATGTCGGGTCCGGGCGAGGCAAGCGCGCGTCGGGCCGACACTCACCGCGATGTCGGCACGGCGGAGTTCGCTCTGCCGTCGTCCGAGCTGCTGCTGGACGTGTCGTTCACAGAGGATGAGCAGGAGGTGCAGCAGCAGGTCTGGGCTTCACCGCTCTCTGCGCAGCACCTCGATCAGGCCTTCCGCCGGCGTCTGGCCGCGGAGGGCTGGCAGGAGGAAGCGCCTGTCCAAGATGCGCCGGTGCCCGGCGGTCCCACGAGCGAGGCCCGGTCGGCACAGCATTGGCGGACAGGCGAAACGCTCGCCTATGTCATCAACCCGACGGCCGCGGGCGGCGCAGGCGCCAGTGGTCTCTGGCTGCGCCGCACGCGGCCCGCCGGGTCGCAAGCCGGGAGCGGTCATTGGGCCATGCGGCAGGTACCGCCACGGATACCGGCACAGGTGCCGCCACAGATACCGGCACCAGCATCGCCACAAACACCTGCGCAAATACCGCCGCAAATACCGCCGCATCTGGCAGGAGCCACGCGATGAACCTGCGCGCTCGATTCCTGCGCTATGGCAGCGCCTACGGCGTCTGGCTGGTCACCGCCGCGGCCGGGCTGGCGGCGGCCTGGGCCGTGCAGGCTCATCTCGCGCGACGCGAAGACGAGCTCACGCGGCAGAATCAAATCCAGATGGTCGGGCGCGTGGTCGCCGCTCGCGATCTTCCGGCGGGCACGCGCCTTTCGGCCGACATGCTCGCGCTACGCGATGTCGCGCTCGACTACACGCCCACAGGCGCGCTCGACGCGAGCGAGGCCGATCTTCTGTTGCACACCGAGCTGCGCTCCGCCGTGGCCGCCGGCGAGCTCGTTCTGCGTGGCATGACCGAGACACCGGCCGCGGATTCTCTGTCGTCTCAACTGGCACCCGGGCGCCGCGCGCTCACTCTTGCCGTGCACGATTTTCACGCCTTGCCCCGGCCTTTGCGTGTCGGGGATCAGCTGGATCTCTTCGTCTCCATCATGCACGAGGCGCGCGCCTTCACGCTGCCATTGCTCAGTGCCGGCCGGGTCATGGCGGTTGCGGTCAATGATGCAGACGGCGCGCTGGAGGCACTCACGCTGGATGCCGCACCCGGCGAGGCCCTGCGCGTCATCGCAGCCAAGCAGGCCGGCGCGCTCACTGCCGTATTGCGGCTGCCCGAGGATCCCGTCGCGCAGTCCGATGGCCCGAGCGACCTTGGCGCCTTACTCGGGCTCCCCGCCCGGGTGGAGCCGCCCGCGCCACCCGTGCCCGTGCTCTACGGCGACGCCGAGGCGCCCGGCATGGTGGGCGCGATGCCACCGAAGACCGGCGTCGCAGGCGCGCCCGCGATGGCCGAGGGCGATGGCGAGGTCGCGCCGCTGCTGCCGGCCTCGCGCGCATCCTCGTTCTCGTCCCTGCCCACGGGAGGACGCCGTCATGGCACCCCTGCGCCCTGATCACGCCGCTCGCCGGCGTGTCGTCCGGCACATGCCGCCGGGCACGTACACACGGCCCGCCTTGCGTGCCTGTCTCGCCGCTTTGTTGAGTTGCACGCTGGCTGGCGGCTCGCCAAGCCATGCCGCGGGCACGCCTGGCCGCGCAAAAGCCACCGCCACCGGCCCCATGCCGTCCCCTCTCGAACAGGACCCTTCTCATGCAGACCTGCAAAGAATCACACTCGACGTTGGACAGACCCATAGCCTCCCGGCGCCCGGGGTTGCGCGCGTGGCTGTGGGAAGCGGCCAGGTCGTCCAGGCCACGACGGTCGAGGGCAAGGAGGTGCTGCTCTTCGCTCGCGGCGAGGGCACGACGTCCGTTCAGATATGGCGCACCGGTAACCGGACGCAGGTTCACACGGTGCACGTAAGGCCGGCGGGGTTCGCGGGCATGGAGGCCGAGGTCTCTGCGCTGCTTCAGCGCATTCCCGGCGCGAGGGCCAACGTCGCCGGCGACAGCATCGTCATCGAAGGCAACGGGCTGTCCGACACGGACCGCACCCGGATCGCCGCGCTGGCTCAGCGCTATCCGCGCATCCTCGACTTCACGGGCCAGGTGGGCTGGGACAACATGGTGCTGCTCGACGTCCAGGTGGTCGAACTGCCCAGGTCGCGCCTGCGCGAATTCGGCATGGCATGGGATGTCCAGTCGGCCAGCGCACCGCGCACGGGGGCGCAATGGACCTATCCGGCCGCCGTCGCGGTCGGCGGAGCGCTCGCCGACCCCACCGGGTCATCAGCCGCCGCCTCGCCCCGCCACTGGCTGCTGCAGGCGGGCGTGGGCGCGCGCCTCGCCGCGCTGGCCGAACGAGGCGATGCGCTCATGTTGGCCCAGCCACAGCTCATCGCGCGCAGCGGCAGCACCGCCAACTTTCTCGCGGGTGGCGAGGTTCCCTACACCTCCACGCAGGACGGCGGGCGTAGCGAAACCCAGTTCAAGCCCTACGGCGTCGGGCTCACCATCACGCCGCAGATCGATCCCGACGGCGGCATCCGTTGCCGCATCGAGGTGGAGGCCAGTGCCATCGACACGGCGCTGTCCTTGCCCGCCGGGCCGGCGCTGCGCACGCGTCGTGCGAGCACCGAGTTCAACGTCCCATCCGGGCGCACTCTCGTGATCGGCGGATTCCTCTCGCGCGAGACCTCGCGCCGGCGCCAGGGGCTGCCTTTGCTGTCGGACATTCCGGTGCTGGGCGCGCTCTTTTCGATTCAGCGTGAAGAGCGGCGCGACACCGAGCTCGTGATCTTCGTCACGCCCACCGTCATGGGACCCGACCATCCGATGCAGGCCGGGCGCCTGCATCGCGCTCGGGGGCAGCTGCAAGCGGCCTTTCCCGAGCCCACACCGTTGGGGCTCGATGAGCCCGTGGCGGCACGTGGCCACCAGGCTCGGCCCGGCTCCCAATGGGTGGCGAGTCCGGCAGCCCTAGGAGGGCGGCCATGAGCGCGCACGATCTCATCGAGCTGCAGCTGCATTTCGAGAGCGGCCAGATCGAGCGGCAGCGGGTTACCTTGCCCGTGCTGATCGGCAGGGGAGACGACTGCACCCTGCGCCTGACCGGATGGCGCGTGGGCAAGCATCATGCGCGCCTGTCGGCCCAGGGCGAAGAGATCTTCGTCGAAGACCTGGGTACGCTGCTCGGAACCACCGTCAATGGCTTGCGCGTCGCCACCTATGGCCCCCTGCACACCGATGACGCCATCGTCATCGGCGCCTGCCGCCTGCGAATCCTGATGCATGGGCGCAACGCCGGTCCGGCGCCGGCCCCCGCCGACCCGGGTGTGCCGCGCCAGAGCGGACCGTCCACACCGGACGAAGCGTTGTTCACCATGCCACCCGCGATCGCGTCGGGTGCAGGCGCTGCCAGTGCACCGCGGGTGGTCGAGCGCGGTGGGGAGCCGAGCCTGCCGTCGGGGGCGGAGCCGGGCGGGGCGCTGCATCCTGCTTGGCACACACAGGCGCTCGGGGGCCACGCGCCACCCCGGCTCGGCGAACCCGATCCCGCTCCGGGCCTGCCTCTTCGTCTCGAGGCGGCGCAGCGCGCGGGTCTTGACGCGGCGGGGCTGCGGTCAGATAGCGCGCCCGCGTCGGTTCACGGCACATCGATACCCTCCGCAGCACCGGCCGCCAAACACGATGACGCGGCGTTCAGTGGCTCGCGCCAGCTGCGCCGCCGGTTGCATCTCGCCCTGCTGGAGCGATTGGATCTGCGCCGGCGCGACGTATCCGGCATGAGCGACGCGGCGCTGCGGCAACAGGCCGCTCAACTCCTGCGCGAATTGATCAGCGAAGCGCGTTCGGAGTTGGACGCGGACGTCGATCCCGCCGCGTTGGCCCAGGATGTGCTCGACGAGGCGCTCGGCCTCGGCCCGCTGGAAGCCTTGCTTGCGGATCCCGAGGTGACCGAGATCATGGTGAACCGGCACGACTGCATCTACATCGAGTCGCACGGCCGACTGACGCGTCACCGCGTGGCGTTCAGCGGCGAAGCCGCGGTACGCGGCGTGCTCGAACGCATCGTGGCGCCGCTGGGCCGGCGGGTCGACGAATCCTCACCCATGGTCGACGCGCGCTTGCCCGATGGCTCGCGCGTCAATGCGGTCATCCCGCCCGTGGCGCTGGGCGGGGCCGTGATCACGATCCGAAAATTCCCGCAGCGCCATTGGCAAATGGCCGACCTGCTGGCGGCGCAAGCCCTGAGCGAGTCCATGGCCGACTATCTGACGCATGCGGTCCATCACCGCCGCAGCATCATCGTGTCGGGCGGCACGGGGGCGGGCAAGACCACCCTGCTCAACGTGCTCTCCGACGCCATCCCCGAGGGAGAGCGCGTCATTACGATCGAGGACGCCGCCGAGCTCCGCCTCGCGCATGCACATCGCGTCGCGCTGGAAGCGCGTCCGAGCAATGCCGAGGGCAGGGGGCGCGTCGAGATCCGCGATCTGGTGCGCAACGCGCTGCGCATGCGCCCCGACCGTATCGTCGTGGGCGAATGCCGTGGCGCGGAAGCCTTCGACATGCTGACCGCCATGAACACCGGCCACGAAGGCTCGCTCACCACCTTGCACGCCAATTCGCCGCGTGATGCGCTGGGCCGACTGGAATCCATGGTCCTCATGGCCGGACTCGACCTGCCGCTATCGGTGGTCCGTGAGTACGTGGCATCGAGCATCGATCTGGTCGTGCAGCAGAGCCGCTTGTCCTCGGGCAGACGCGTCGTGACCCAGATCGTGGAGGTGACCGGCATGGAGAGCGGCTGTGTGCAAACCCAGACCCTCTTCGCGTTCGACGCGCGCCAGGGCTTCGTCGAGACCGATGCGCTGGCCATGACGCCCGCCGACTGGCGCGGCGCGCAGAGGCTGGCTGCGGCGTGCGCGCACGCTCGGGAGGCCTGATCCATGCTCGTCTGGCTCGCCGTCGCGGGTGCATTGCTGGCCGCTGCCGGCCTGGCGTGGCAGGCCAGCGTGTGGGTCGGCCCGGCCGCGCAGCGCTATCGCGACACCTACACCCGCACGGCCGAGACCGGGCTTTCCGAGGTGTTCCTGTTCATCGATCCCGCGCGCTTGTTCGGCGTGGGCGTCATGCTGGCGCTGCTGACCGGGCTCGCGCTGCTGGCGCTCACCCGCGAGCCGGTGCTCGCCTTGTTGGCCGCGGTGGCGGCGCAACGGGTGCCGCAGGGTCTGCTCAAACGGGCGCGCGAGCGCCGGCTGCAACGATTCGAACGCCAGCTTCCCGGTGCGCTGCTGTCGTTGGCGGGCGCGCTGCGGGCGGGCGCGAGCCTTAACCACGCGCTGCGGCATCTCGTGGAGCTGAGCGAGCCGCCGCTGGCGCAGGAATTCGGGCTGATGCTGCGCGAGCAGCGTGTCGGCGTGCCATTCGACCAGGCCCTGGACCGCATGCGTCATCGCATTCCGACGGAGTCGACCGTGCTGGTTACGGCAGCGCTGCGCGTCGCCGCGGCCAGCGGCGGCAATCTGGCCGAGACGCTCGACAACATCGCCCACACCCTGCGCGCGAGGTTGCAACTGCAGGGCAAGCTACGCGCGCTGACGGCGCAGGGTCGCATGCAGGCGGCGCTGCTGGCCGGCATGCCGCTGCTGGTGGGCTTCGCGCTTTATCAGCTCCAGCCTGAAGAGATCGCGCCGCTATGGCAGACGCCGGTGGGATGGTTGGTGCTGGGTGTGCTCCTCATCCTCGAGACGGTGGGCGTGGTGATGATCCGCCGCATCCTGCGTATTCCCACATGATGGGCTCGCCGTCAGCCGTGATGGCGAGCCTGCTGGCCGCTGCGGGTGCCGCGTTGTTGGCGGCCGCGCTCGGGCGTTTGTGGCGGGCGTGGCCCGCACCGCGCAAGCCGGCACCGGCCGAGTTGCCGCGTTGGTGCCGCCTGTCGTGGCGCTTTTGGTCGCGCGTGGCTGACCTGTGCGAACGCCGGCTGACCTGGCAGGCGCGTCACCGGCTGCGGGGCGCGATGCTGCGCGCCGGTGTCTCGTCCGACGTGTCCGAGGCGTTGCTGGTGGCTTTCATGGTGGCGGCGGCCGCGGGCACTTTTGGGGCGATGCTGGCGGTGCAGGGGCTGTTCAGCGCCCTGATGACGCCGGTCGCGCCGCTTACGCCGATCGTCCAGTCTGCCGCGGCACCGGACGTCGGCGCGGCAGGCTTGCCGCGCGCCTTGCTGATCGGACTGGTGGCAGGTGTCGTCGCGGGCGTGCTGCCGTTGCTGTGGTTGTGGCGGCGAGGCGCACACCTGCGGCGGCGTGCCGATCACGACCTGCCGTTTCTGCTCGACCTGATGGTGCTGTGTGTAGAGGCGGGGCTGAGCCTGAACGGCGCGTTGCGCCTGATGTATGACCATGCGCCCAAGGGCGTTCTGCGTAATGGCCTGTCGGCGGCCCTGGCCGATATGCGTACGGGCGTGTCGCGCCAGCAGGCATTGGAGAGTATGGCCACGCATCTGGCGGCACCCGGTGTGCGCGCCTGGGTGGGGGCCCTGGTGCAGGCCGAACGCCTGGGTGCGAGTGTGGGGCCCGTGCTGCGCGGCCTGTCCGCGCAGCAGCGGGCGGATAGTTTTCAGCGGGCCGAAGAGGCGGCCATGCAGGCGCCCGTCAAGATGCTGCTGCCGCTGATGGCGTGCATCTTTCCCTGCACGTTCATCGTGCTGGCGTTTCCGATCGTGCGGCAGCTATTGCCGCTACTGCAATGAAGGGCGCGGAGCCGGCTCGGTTAGCCGGCGCGGAGCCCGCTCGGTTTGCCGAAGCCGCGCGGCTGCGCTTGCTGCGGGCCCACACGCCGTGGCGGCGGCTTTGCGGGCTGCTGTGCCGCCGGCGGCCGCCCGGGCCGCGTGTCGGCGTATGGATCGCGCCCTGCCGCGTGATCCACACCTTCGGCATGGCCTATGCCATCGATGTGGCTTTCGTGGGCCGCGACGGGCGCGTGATCCGGGTGGTGCGCCGGCTGCGGCCCTGGCGCGCCGCCTTATGCGTGCGCGCTGTGGCCGTGGTCGAGACCCGTGTGGGGATTCTCGATGCCGAACACGGAGGTGTAGGCCGGGTAGAAGCTGCAATACAGGATGCCGCCCGCCGCGATATTGAAGGGCACCTGCAGCGTGCTGGCCAGCGTGGGTGATGCGCCCATCGCCACGAGAATGCCGGCGCACAGGTCGATGAACAGAAAAATCAGCACCCACACCGCGCCGTAGACCATGAAGGGCCACTTGTTGCGCCAGCAGGCAATGCCCGAGAAAAACAGCGACTGGCGCAGGCGCAGGCCGTGCCAGGCGACCAGCACCGGCGCATGCCAGAAGAGCGCCGCGATGATCACATAAAGCACCGTGAAGATCAGCAGCGGCACGCGCATCGCGATGATGAACGGTGTCAGGTCGTTTTCGATGGATGCGGCGCGCATGCCTTCGGTGAGCGCGCCCATGAACGGCAGAAACGAGACCATGCCGGCGAGCAAGGCCACGACGGCATAGAGCAGGCCCATCACCAGAAGCTTGCGGAAGACGCCCGGCTTCTGCAGCGCCTTGGGCCACATCGACGGCAGCATGACGCGGTCGGCGTCGATGTGCTTGCATGCGGCCAGCGTCATGACGGTGATGGCGGGCATCAGGGCCACGAACAGAAGGGGGCCGACGGGCGGCGTCACCATGGCGAACACCACCAGCAGGCTCACGAACATGGCCCAGATGAAAATGGCGAGGGGTTGTTTCGCGAACAGCTTCATGCCGTCGCGGACCCATTGCCAACCATAGGATGCGGGGAGGGATGCGGCTTGCATAGGTCTCGTCAGAAAATGCTAGGGACGGAACGCTTGTTCAACATTCATTATGGCGTGCTGAGCTTTCAGGGCAAGACGGGAAGCGTGGCACGGTGGCGCGCCTGCAACACTCGCTCGAAATGCCGGGGATCGTGCGGCTTGAGCGTCTGCGCCGGGCGCGGCAGGAAGAAGTCGTAAAGGCGCGAGAGCCAGAACCGCAGCGCCGCGCCGCGCAGCATGGTCGGCCAGGCCGCGCGCTCCTCGTCGGTGAACGGGCGGACGGCGGCATAGGCGGCCAGCCAGGTGTCCACCAATTCGGGGACAAACTCGCCCGTCTCGCGCACGATGCACCAGTCGTTCACGCTGACGGCCACGTCGAACAGCCAGGTGTCACAGCCGGCAAAATAGAAATCGATGAACCCGCCCATGAGCGGATCGTCGAAGGTGCCGGCAAACAGCACGTTGTCGCGGAAGAGGTCGCAATGCGCCGGGCCGCTCGGCAGGCGCTGCCAGGCCGCGCTGGCGGCCGCGGCCTGCTGGGCGCGCAGCTCGTCCTGCAGCAGCGCACTCTGTTCGGGCGTGAGAAACGGCAAAACCTTGGGGGCGGTCTGTTCCCACCAGGGCAGGCCGCGCAGGTTCGGCTGGGTCAGCGGGTAATCGCGGCCGGCCAGGTGCGTGCGCGCCAGCGTGGCGCCCGCCAGGGCGCAGTGGCGCGGGCCCGGGGCCGGCTCGTAGCCGCCCGGCAGCCGCGACACGATCGCGGTCGGCTTGCCGTGCAGCGTCGTGAGGCGGGTGCCGTCCTTCAGGGTCTGGGGCTGGGGCACCGGAATGCCGCGGCTCGCCAGGTGGTGCATCAGCTCGATGTAAAACGGCAATTGCTCCTGCGTCAGCACCTCGAACAGCGTCAGCACATACTCACCGCTGCTGGTGTGCAGAAAGTAGTTCGTGTTTTCGATACCGGCGGTGATACCCCGCAACGAGACCAGGTCTCCCAGGTCATAAAGTGCCAGCAGCGCACGTGCGTCTTGCTCGGTTACGGGGGTGAAAACGGCCATTGATCGTAGACAGGGCTGAAGTTGACGTGCAGGCGAGCCTGGCGGATGCAGGGGAGGGCGCGCCACGCGCAGCCCTGCAGCGCCGCAATTTTAGACCACCGCGCGGCCCGCCACGCCGTGCCCCGGATAGACGGCCGCGCGTCTGGCCGGCAACAGCCATTCCCGGCGGGCGTCATGCCCCGGTAAAATAGCGCAAGTCCTTGTTTTTTCATGAGCGATTCTTGACCTCTCCCGACTGGCGGCTGTGCGTCGCCCCGATGATCGACGTCACCGACCGGCATTGCCGCTATTTCCACCGGCTGCTGGCGCCGCGCGCGCGTCTCTACACCGAAATGATCACCACCGGTGCGCTGCTGCACGGCAATGTCGAGCGCCACCTGGATTTCGATACCACCGAGCATCCGGTCGCCTTGCAGTTGGGGGGCAGCGAGCCCGATGCGCTGGCCCAGGCCGCGCGCATGGGGGAGCAATGGGGCTACGACGAGATCAACCTCAATTGCGGCTGTCCCTCCGAGCGGGTGCAGCGGGGCGCGTTCGGGGCCTGCCTGATGGCCGAGCCGACGCTGGTGGCCGATTGCATGAAGGCCATGCAGGATGCGGTGAGCGTGCCGGTCACGGTCAAGCACCGGCTGGGCCTCGACTACGACGAGTCGTATGACTTCGTGCGCGACTTCGTGGGCAAGATCTACGACACCGGCTGTCGCGTGTTCGTGGTGCACGCGCGCAATGCGGTCCTCAAGGGCCTGTCCCCCAAAGACAATCGCGAGATTCCGCCGCTGCGCTACGACGTGGTCACGCAGCTCAAACGGGATTTTCCCGACTGCACCATCGTGCTCAATGGCGGGCTGGCCGATGCCGAGCTGTCGGTACGCGCCGCCGGGGAGTTCGACGGCGTCATGCTCGGCCGTGCCGCCTGGCATAACCCGCGCGTGCTGTCAGAGGTGTCGCTGCAGCTCTGGCCGTCGGTCAGGTTGCCGTCCGATGCGCAGGTCGTCGATGCCATGACGGCCTATGCCGCCGACCAGGTGGCGCGCGGCGTGCCGTTGCGCATGATCACGCGCCCGATGCTGGGTTTGGTCAACAGTCAGTCGGGGGCGCGCCGCTGGCGCCGCCTGCTGTCCGATCCGCACCGTCTGTCGGCCAATGATCCCGCCCTGATCTACGAAGCCTGGCGCAGTCTGCGCAGTGGCATGCGTGAGCCGTTCGAGGCGGATCCGCTGGCCGCCGCCTGACGGCCGCGCTGGCGCACGGTCGCAACCGAGCACCCATGCAAAAGGGGCGTCCGTGGACGCCCCTTCGGTTTTGCGCCAGGCCCGTTCAGGGTTTGTCGCCGGTGCTCTCGAGCGGCCAGTCACGGATGTAGGCTTTGAGCATGTTGTTTTCGAATTGCTGGGCGGCCACGATGGCCTGGGCCATGTCGTAGAAAGAAATCACGCCCATCAGCGTGGGGCCGTCCATCACGGGGATGTAGCGTGCGTGCTTTTCGAGCATCAGGCGCTGGACTTCGTCGGCGCTGGTGTTGGGCGACACGCTCACGGGCGCGTCGTCCATGATGGCGCGGATGGTGGTTTCGCCGAGCTGGCCGTTGCCGGCATGCACACATCGGATGATCTCGCGGAACGTAAGCATGCCGGTGAGCATGCCGGATTCCATGATGACGAGCGAGCCGATGTCTTGCTCGCTCATGGTGCGCACCGCCACCGACACCGGGGTGTCGGGCGATGCGGTGTACAAGGTGTCGCCCTTGACGCGCAGAATTTCGCTGACTTTCAACATGGTGATTCTCCTGGGGCGCGAGGCCCGCGAACTTGCCTGTCTCGGTGGTCAGCCTTCGTGCGCCTTGCCGGGGAGCCGTCGTGCGGACTCGGTTGGCGGGAGGTCCACGGCGCCGGGTGCGGGCGTGGAGGAGGCGGACGGCGGAGGCGCTTGCACCGAGTCTACGCCGGTATTGTGCGACAGCTGAACGAGATCTGCCAGCGTGGGAATGTTGTCGCGCTGCAGCAAACGCGCGGCGATGAGCTCGATGCGCGGGTCTTCGCGAACCCGGCGGCGCGTGCGGTCCAGCAGGAAGCGGTCGGCCACGCCGTCCAGCGGCGTGTCCCGCGGGTCGCAGGCGAGCACCCAGCGCTGGTCGGCCGTGCGGGCCACCAGGCCCATATCGCTCAAGGCCTCGAGCACATCGTTGAGTTCGTCATGGTGCAGGCACAGCTGGCGCGAAAGATGATTCGAGCTGCGCCCGGCAGGCCCCATGCCCTGGGCGCGCACCAGCGCCTCGAGCACCCCCAGCGCGTCCACGAAGGTCGCGCCAGCTTCGCGGTTGATCTCCCATCGGCCCAGCCGGATCATCGGCGCGCTGGCGGCCACGGTCGCCCCGAACAGAATCGACAGCCACGACAGATAGATCCACAGCAGGAACACAGGCAGGGTCGCGAAGGCCCCGTAGATCACCGTGTACGCGGGAAAGCGCGTCAGGTAATACGCAAACGCCGACTTCATGATCTCGAGCAGGATGGCCGCGCCGAAGCCGCCCGTCAGGGCGTCCTTCCAGTAGACATGGCGATTGGGCACCACGACGAAGAGCGCGGCGAAGGCGAGGCCCGTGAGTATCAGCGGAATGAACGAGACGGCCAGACTCACGAACTCGGGCACGTCGCTGACCAGGCCGAGCGACTCGCGCGCCACGAACGAGGTGGCCCAGAGGCTGGCGCCCGCCACCAGCGGGCCCAGCGTGATGACGGCCCAATAGATCAGGGCGCGCTGCGACAGAGGCCGCTGGCGCGTGACATGCCAGATATCGTTCAGGGTCTTGTCGATCGTCATGATCAACAGCAGCGAGGTCACGATCAGGAAGGCCCCGCCTATCGTCGTGAGGCGCGTGGCCTGCAGGGCGAACTGGTTGAGGTAGTCCATGATGTTGTCCGACACCGACGGCGGCATCAGGCTGGTCGCGAGGAAGTCCTCGAGGGCGACCCGGAACTCCTGGAACACCGGGAACGCGGTGAACAGCGACAACACCACGGCCAGCATCGGGACGATGGCCAGGACAGTCGTGAAGGTGAGGCTCGAGGCGACCTGCAGCAGCCGTTCTTCGTCGGCGCGGTCGGCGGCAAAGCGGACGACCTTGGCCAGGCGGGCGGGCCAGGGGGCGCGAAGTGCAGGGTCGCCTAAGGGCGGAACCGCCCCTTGCTTATTGGACTCTTGGGGGTGCTCCATCGGGTGATAATAGCAGCATGACCGTCGAACTCAATCCGCAGTTGCGTCGCCTCGCCACCGTCTCTTTGCTGGCGTTGATCGTCCTCAGCGTGGCGTGGGAGCTCTGGCTGGCGCCGCTGCGTCCGGGCGGATCCTGGCTCGTGCTCAAGGCCTTGCCGCTCGCCTTCGCGCTGCGCGGGGTGAGCCGCGGCAATCTCTATACCTATCAGTGGTCCAGCATGCTGGTACTGGTGTACCTGATGGAGGGTGTCGTGCGCGCCATGTCCGATCCCGGGCAGGCATCCGCCTTGCTGGGTCTGGTCGAGGCCATCCTGGCCGCGGTGTTCTTTCTGAGCGCCATCTTTTTTGTCCGGCCGGCCAAGCGCGCGGCCCGGGAGCGCCGAGCATGAACATCCCCGCCCATCATCCTTCCGACACCGCCGATCAGGCGCAGCCCCCTGTCCAGGGCGGGGTGCGTCTCGATCAGTTGGTCACCGACAACAGCTTCGCGGCGTTGCCCGACGCGTTCTACACGCGCCTGCAGACGCGGCCGCCGTCGGCGCCGCGCCTCTTGCACGCCAATACCGAAGCCGCTGCGCTGATTGGCCTCGATCCGGCCGAGCTGCACACCCAGGGCTTTCTGGATGTGGCCTCGGGCCACGCGCCGCTGCCCGGTGGCGACACGCTGGCGGCGGTCTATAGCGGCCACCAGTTCGGCGTGTGGGCCGGCCAGTTGGGCGACGGCCGCGCGCACCTACTGGGCGAAGTCCGCGGACCGCACGGCAACTGGGAGCTCCAGCTCAAGGGCGCGGGCATGACGCCGTATTCGCGCATGGGCGACGGCCGCGCGGTGCTGCGCTCGTCCGTGCGCGAATACCTCGCGAGCGAGGCGATGCACGGCCTGGGCATCCCGACCACGCGCGCGCTGGCCATCACCGTGTCCGACGACGCGGTGGTGCGCGAAACCATCGAAACGGCGGCGGTGGTGACCCGGATGGCGCCCAGCTTCGTGCGATTCGGATCATTCGAGCATTGGTCTTCGCGCCGCCAGCCCGAGTTGCTGCGCACGCTGGCCGATTACGTGATCGACCGCTTCTATCCTGCCTGCCGCGAGGCCCCGGGCGAGCACGGACCGTTGCTGGCCTTTCTCGAAGCCGTCACGCACCGCACCGCCGAACTCATGGCGGGCTGGCAGGCCGTGGGGTTCTGCCATGGCGTGATGAACACCGACAACATGTCGATCCTGGGGCTCACGCTGGATTACGGCCCGTACGGATTCATGGACGGCTTCGCGCTCAACCACATCTGCAATCACACGGATGCGCAGGGCCGCTATTCCTGGAACCGCCAGCCGTCGGTCGGACTCTGGAATCTCTATCGCCTGGGCGGCAGCCTGCATACGCTGGTGCCCGACGTCGACGCGCTGCGCGCCGTTCTGGATGGTTATGAAGCAGTGTTCACGCAGGCCTTCCACGGCCGCATGGGCGCCAAGCTCGGTCTGACCCAATGGCAGGCCGACGACGAGGTGCTGCTGGATGATCTTCTCAAATTGATGGATAGTCAGCGCGCCGACTTCACCCTGAGCTTTCGCCGCCTGAGCGATGCGGTGCGCGGAGAGCCGCAGGGCTTCGCCGACCTCTTCATCGACCGTGACGCGGCCCACGCGTGGCTGGCGCGCCTCACGGCCCGGCACGCCCAGGATGGCATGGCGGCCGAAGCCCGTGCCCAGGCCATGGACCGCGTCAATCCGCTCTATGTCTTGCGCAATCACCTGGCCGAGCAGGCCATCCGGGCGGCTGCGCAAGGGGATGCCAGCGAGATCGACCGGCTCTTTGCCGTGTTGCGGGCCCCCTTCGAAGCGCGGCCCGGATGCGAAGGCTATGCCGGTTTACCGCCCGATTGGGCCGCCGGCATCGAGGTCAGTTGCTCTTCTTGAGGGTTGCTAGCCACGGCATTGGCTTGCAATCCGCTCAAATCCTTGCATCGCGGGTAAAATTTGTCACATCATCAACGGCCTGTGTTGTGATGTTGCACAGACAGGCCACATCGAAGTAGGGGAAGGCCATGCTGGCTGCCGACGGATTGTTGCGTATTGGTCTGCTCGAGGACGACGAAGACTTTCGCGAAGAGTTGGCCCTGGGGCTGGGTGGCTATGGGTTCAACGTGGTGTTCGATTGCGCCGACGCCGCCTCGTTTTACCGCAATCTCCAGTCGCAGCCCTGCGACATCGTCATTCTCGATGCCAACGTGCCGGGCGAAGACGGCTTCTCCGTCGCCACGCGCCTGCGCGCGCTCAGCCCCATGGGCATCGTGATGCTGACCGGCCGCGGCGCGCTCGAAGACCGTGTCCGCGGGCTCGAGGGCGGCGCCGACGTCTACCTGACCAAGCCGGTCGACCTGCTCGAACTCAGCTCCGTGATCCGCAGCCTGGCGCGCCGCATGCGCCTCGCGCGTGGGGGGGCCGCCACAACCGGTCAGACCATGGTCGAAGCGGGCCGCCCGTCGGCGCAATGGTCGTTGCAGGAAGGCGGTTGGGTGCTGGTCGGCCCGGAGGGTGTTTCGCTGCACCTCAACGCCCAGGAACGCATCTTTCTCATGACGCTGCTCGACAGCGCGGGCAAGGCCGTGACCCGCCAGGTATTGGCCGAGATCATCCAGCCCGATAACCCCGATGATTTCGAACCGCGCCGCGTCGACGTGATGGTGAGCCGCCTGCGTGCCAAGGCGCAATCGGCCGGGTTCAAACTGCCGGTGTTGTCGGTGCGCGGCCAGGGTTACGTCTTCGCGGCGTAAGCCCACGGGCCCGCGGCCAAAAAAAGGCGGCGCTGCGGCGCCGCCTTTTTCTTTGCGCTATCGGGCCGGGCCCGCGCTCAACTGCCGCGCCCTTGCGGCGTCGGCAGGGCGATGACGAACCGCGCGCCCTGGCCCGGTTGGGTCTGGACGGTGAGCGAGCCGCCCTGGTTGCTGCACAGCTGGCGCGCCAGATGCAGGCCCAGGCCGGTGCCCGGGGTTTCGCGATGCGCGGCCCGGCGGAAGTGCGGTTCGAAGATGCGTTCGGTCTCGGATTCTTCGATGCCGGGGCCCTGGTCCGTGACGGCGAGCCAGGCGAGCGCGCCGTGAGCGCCGCTGGACAGACCCGCATCGATCAGAATGGGCTTGTCCGCCGGCGAATACTTGATCGCGTTCTGGATCAGGTTGCGCAGCACCAGGCCCGTGAGCAGGGGGTCGCACAGCACCGGCACCTGTGCTTCCGTGTTGACCACCAGCAGATGGGCCGTGTCCGGCTGAATGCTGGCCGCGGTATCGCGCACGATGTCGCCCAGATCGCAGCTCTCGGGGCGCGGCGTGAGCGCCTGGTCGTGCTGGCGCTGCGGGCTGAGCACCTGGTCGAGCATGTCGATCATGCGCGTGACGTTGCGCCGGATGCGGGCGAGCCGGGTGTCGACGTCCTGGCCGCTGCCGGCCAGGATGGTTTCGAGCGACTGCGCCGCGGCGCTGATCGTGGCCGCCGGCGTGCGGAGCTCGTGCGACAGCAGCGAGTGCATCTGGCGCTGTGCCTGCAACGCACCGGCCAGCTCGGACAGACGTTGGTCGGCTTGTTCCTGACGCTTGCGCAGCACGCCGCTCGCCGGCACGGGCCAGGCGGGGCTGGGGTTCGCGACGGCCGCGGCAGGGGCGGCGCCGGCTTGCGCGATCGCGGCCTCGGCCGCCGGTGCGTCGGCGTTGTGAACCACGGGCTCGTCGGTGGGGGGATCGGTGAGGTCCAGCACACCAGCATCGAGCGTGTCGGGCTCGGCTTCGAGCACGACAAAACCCAGCGAACTCAGCAGCTCGCGGATGGCCTGATCGGGCGCGTGCTGCGCATAGGCGGGAACGCCCAGCGTGCGCGCCGTCTGCGCGACCGTGGCGGCGAGGTGGCGGTTGCCGGGACTGCCCGCCAGGCTGTGCACGAAGCCGCCGCCGATCTTCAGGTAGGCCAGCGGCAACTGATGCAGACGCTCGAGCGCGGCAAACTGCTCCGACAGGCGGCGTACGCTGACGCGCGCGCCGGCCGCCGTGGCGATGTCGCACAGCGCCTGCACGCCCTCGAAATAATCGACCAGTCCATGGGCGTCGATCTCGAGCACCAACCTGCGCGCCAGCGGCGGACGGTCTTCGAGGAGGCGGCGCAGGCGCTGACGGAACGAAGGTTGTTCCAGCGACGCGGGGGCGAGCTGCACGGCCAGGTCGCCGGTCGTGCCCACTTGCTGGTCCAGCGCCAGGCGCACGGCCTGGATGTCGCAGTCGGCGGCCAGACCCAGCCGGCTGGCGGGCGGCATGAACTGCGACGCATGGATGGGTTCGGGCGTGCCGGGATCGCGCAGCCAGAGCGTCGCCTTGTGATGCAGCACGGTGCCCGCGGCATCCCGCCGCGCTTCGCGCCGCAGGAAAAACCGGTGTTCTTCGAGTGCCCGCACCAGGATGTCCTGCCAGCTGTACTCGCCGTCGACCCGGGTCTCGTTGCGGTCATCGGCGTGCTGCAGGTCATCGCTGTTGGAGATCTCGGCGCGCATCAGCGCGTGGTCGAGACGGGCCAGCACCGTGCCGACCTGCTCGTGGGAACGATAGGCCGTGAGAGCGAGTGCCCAGCGGCACCATTGGCCATTCTTGAGCGGCAGACGGCGCAGGCGCAGCTCGCGCCGCATATGCTCGGCCAGCTCGTTGGCCGTACGCGTGCTGCTCGCCGGGAGCAGGGCGGCGAAGTCCGATCCATTGATCCGGGCGAGCAGGGTGCCGACGCCGCCGTGGCTCGTAAGTGTCTGGCTCAGATGCGTGGCGGTGAGGCGCAGCCATTGATCGGTCGCCTCGTGGTGCATGTGGCGATTGATCTCCGCCATGTCGCGTTGACGGAAGATGAGCAGGTGGCCTGCGGGCTCGCCCTGACCCGGCGCGCGCAGCGCATTGCGGAAGGCATCGAAGAACACCCGACGATTCATCAATCGCGTGACGGGGTCGTGGCGCGCCTCGCTTTCGAGCGCGGCGATGCGTTCGTCGCGCTCGCCGAGCTGGCGGCGCTGGCGCTCCAGCCCTTCGTCGATCGCGGCGTAGACCGGGGCGAGCAGCGTGCGCTCGCTCGCGCCGCCGTCGGGAAGCTGGCCGGGCTCGCCGGCACGCGCATGATCCGCGAGCCTGACCAGCGGACCCGTCTGCCAACGGCCCAGCGCGGCGCGCAGATTGCGCAGCATCCAGGCTGCGGCCCCGAGGCACAGCAAGAGCAGCAGGCCGGCACTCAGCCACAGGGAAGCGGGGAGCGCGACGGGAAGCCCGCCGACGGCGATCTCGCCTCGCTCCGTGCCGTCGGTGGCGCGATACGGTTGGCGCGTCAGGGTGTGCGCCGCCGATGCGGGCGCGGACGGCAGCGTGAGCGGTTCACCCGCGAGCGGATGGACGGTGACCACCAAGCCGGCGGGCGGCGCCGGCAGCCGGTCGCGCAAAGCCTGCGGTGCGCCGTTGGCGTCCGCGAGCACGGCGGCATACGCCCGGGCGGTGAGCTGGGCGGTCTCTTGCTGATGAGTCTGTGCGATACGCCAACTGGTCCAGGCCTGTAGTGCCTGCGCGCCGAGCAGGAGAACGATCGACGGCGTGAGAACGGCCCATACGAAACGATGTGGCAAGGTCATGGATGGGCGGCGTGGGCGAAAAGTGCAATTCGAATATTTCGAGTGTAGTGATTTTTTTCAATATAAGAATCAAAACATTGCTGACCGCCCATCGGGATTCTCGCTTTCCCGAATTTCCGCCCAAATCTATCCAATCCACCGCCAAATATCGCGTTGAATTCGTATCAAATCATGCATAATCCCGCTGATACCCGTGACGGTGGTTGGCACCGGACGCTGTACTCGCTGACAAGGGGGCTCCGTGGGATTGGATGACCTGGTGGGTCAGAGTCTGCTACCGGGATTGGCGCTGGCCGCCACATTGGTTTTCTTTATATATAGAGAGTATCGGTTGCGTCGCCGTCTGGCGCGCGACTCGCTCACGGGCGCACTCACGCCCGATTCACTGCGCCTCAAGGTCGAGCGCAGCATGCGGCGCACCGGCGCCGTGGCCACCCAGGATACCGCGCTGCTGGTCAAGCTGATCCAGCATCCCTCCCTGTCCGCCATGTTGAATATGGCCGACAACAAGACCCTGCTCGCCATGGTCGCGCAGCGCCTGCATGAACTGTCCGACGATTTTCTGGTCGCGCGTTATTCCACCGATTCGTTCATGGTCTGGGCGCCCGATGTCGAAGGCTGGCAGATCGCCGAGCTTGCCCCACATATTCTCGAGCAGCTCTCGTGGCCCTACGAGCTGCGAGGCCAGCCGCTGATCGTGGGGTTCCGCCTGTCGGCCGCGATGTATCCGGCGCACGGCGCGGATTTCGACGAACTCGAGCGCAGCCTGCACATCGCCATGCTGCAGCTCGACGACGGCGGCCCCGCCTGGAATATCTTCGAGCCCGACATGCTCGAGCGCCAGCGACATTTCCAGGGGCTGGAGCACGACCTGCGCGTGGCGCTCGCTTCGTCGTCGATGGATCAGTTCGAGGTGCATTACCAGCCCGTCTGCGACACGGATTCCGGCGTGATCCAGGGATGCGAGGCGCTGCTGCGCTGGCATCACCCGGTGCACGGCGATGTGTCGCCGCTGGTGGTCATCGAGCTGGCCGAGCGCACCGGTCTGATCGTGGGGTTGGGCGCCTGGGTGCTCGAGACGGCCTGCGCGCGCGCGGTCACCTGGCCCGCGTCGTGGAGCCTGCATGTAAACGTGTCGGTGCGGCAGATGTACGCCGACGAGCTGCCGCTGCAGGTGGCGCACGTGCTGGCCAACAGCCGTCTGGCGCCGCACCGTCTGGTGCTCGAAATCACCGAGTCCGTGTTCATTCTGCAGTACGAGCGCCATGTGGCCACGCTCAATTCCCTGCGCGCACGCGGCGTGCAGGTGGCGCTCGATGATTTCGGCGCGGGCTATTCGAGCCTCACGCACCTGCGCCGCCTGCCGATCGATTGGGTCAAGCTCGATCGCGGTTTCGTGGCGGAAATCGAATCCGATGTGGTGAGCCAGGAGCTTGTGTCGGCGCTCATGGGCATGTGCCGCGCGCTGGGCCTGATGGTGGTGGCCGAGGGCGTGGAAACCGAGGCGCAGCGCGACATTCTGAGCCGCATGGGCTGCCGTTACATGCAGGGATTTCTGCTGGGCCGGCCGGTCCCGGCGCATCAGATACGGGTTTTGGCGGCGTCGGTGTCATAATCTGGGCTGGCCTCAACCCCGCTTTCCAGAAAAAACCCATGTCCGGCAATACCTTAGGCACCCTCTTTACCGTTACCAATTTCGGCGAGTCGCACGGACCCGCGATTGGCTGTGTGATCGACGGTTGCCCACCCGGACTGCCCCTGGATGCCACCGACATTCAGCGCGAGCTGGACCGTCGGCGTCCGGGCACCTCGCGCCACGTCACCCAGCGCCAGGAGGCCGATCAGGTCGAGATCCTGTCCGGCGTGTACGAAGGCGTCACGACCGGCACGCCCATCGGCCTGCTCATTCGCAATACCGACGCGCGCAGCAAAGATTACTCCAACATCGCCGACACCTTCCGGCCGGGTCACGCCGATTACACCTACTGGAGCAAGTTCGGTGTGCGTGATCCGCGCGGTGGCGGCCGCTCGTCGGCCCGTCTCACGGCCCCCACGGTGGCGGCCGGCGCGGTCGCCAAGAAGTGGCTGGCCGCCGAGTTCGGCGTGCGTGTGCGCGGCTACATGAGCCAGCTCGGCCCGATCGAGATTCCGTTTCAGTCGTGGGACGAAGTGCCCAACAATCCGTTCTATGCGCCGAATGCCGAGGTGGTGCCGGCGCTCGAAGACTATATGGATCAGTTGCGCCGCGACGGCGACTCGATCGGCGCCCGCATCGAAGTGGTGGCCGAAGGGCTGCCGGCAGGGTGGGGCGAGCCGATCTACGATCGCCTCGATGCCGATATCGCGCATGCAATGATGGGTCTGAACGCCGTCAAGGGCGTCTCGATCGGCGCCGGTTTCGCGAGCATCACGCAGCGGGGTTCGGAGCACGGTGACGAGATCACGCCCGACGGCTTCCTGTCGAATCATGCGGGCGGCGTACTCGGCGGCATCTCGACCGGCCAGCCCATCACGGTGTCGCTCGCCATCAAGCCCACGTCCAGCATTCGTGTCGAACGCCGCTCGGTCAACCGTGCGGGCGAACCGACCGTCGTGCAAACGCTCGGCCGGCACGATCCCTGCGTCGGTATTCGGGCCACCCCGATCGCCGAAGCGTTGCTGGCCCTGGTGCTGATCGACCACGCGCTGCTGCATCGCGGCCAATGCGGTTGAGCTGACCGCAGCGCGCGCAGCAGGCCGGCCGAGATTCTTTATTCAAGACCGAACCGGAGGACGCCATGTCGTCGATGAACCTCACTCAGCAATGGCTGCGCCGCGCGGCGCTGGCCTCGGCCGCCACGGTGCTCGCCGTGCTCACCGGTTGCGCCAGCGTCAATACCACGCAGTCGGGGGCGGTCGGCGTCGACCGCAAGCAGTACATGTCGAGCCTGGTGCCCGAGCAGCAGCTCAACCAGGAAGCGTCTCAGCAGTACAACGACATTCTCCAGCAGGCGCGCGCCAAGAATCTGCTCGACCGCGATGCCGCGCAGGTCAGCCGCGTGCGCGCGATCTCGCAGCGGCTCATCGGCCAGGTGGGTGCGTTCCGTCCGGAGGCCACGAGCTGGCCCTGGGAGGTGCATGTGCTGAGCGTCGACGAGATCAATGCCTGGTGCATGCCGGGCGGCAAGATCGCCGTCTACACCGGCCTGCTGAGCAAGATCAAACCCACCGATGACGAGCTGGCGGCGATTCTGGGCCACGAGATCGCGCACGCGCTGCGCGAGCATGCGCGTGAGCGAGTGTCCCAGCAAATGGCCACCAACATCGGTCTGCAGGTGCTTTCGATCGCGACCGGCTCCTCGGCGGCGTCCGATCTGGGCGGTCAACTGACCGACGTGATGTTCACGCTGCCCAATAGCCGAACGCACGAAACCGAAGCCGACCGCATGGGCGTGGAGCTCGCCGCGCGCGCCGGCTTCGATCCGCGCGCGGCCGTCACGTTGTGGCAGAAGATGGGCGCGGCGTCTGGCGGCAGCTCGCAGCCCGAATTCCTGTCGACGCACCCGTCGGCGTCCACGCGCATCAACGAGCTGCAGACGACCTCGCAGCAGGTGATGCCGCTCTACGAACAGGCCAAGGGCAAGTAAGCCCGGCGCGGGCAGGCGGCACGTCGCCGCCGCGCCCGCCCGCCTTTCGGCGTATCAGGCCGGCGCCGTCACGCCCGGGCCGCGCATCACATTGATCCCCAGATCCAGCAGCACCCGGCGCGTCTGCGCGTCGGGAACATCCTCGGCGTAGACCTCGATGCCCAGCGCGCGCGCCGTCTCGAGCACCGAGGCTGTGAGCTGCTGGCTGCCCGGGCTTTGCGTCATTCCGCCCACGAACCCCCCGCCCAGCTTCACATAAGCGAGCGGCACGGTGTGCAGCTGCGCCACCGCGGCGAACTGCTGCGCCAAGCGTCGCAGGCCGACCCGGGCACCCGCTTCGGTTACCGTTGCGGCGAACGCCTGCACCGCTTCTGGCGCCTCGACCAGACCATGCGCATCCACTTCGATGCACAGCCGCGCGGCCAGCGCGGGCTGCGCGTGCAGGATTTCGGCCAGGCGCGGCAGGAAGTGCAGGGTACGCAGCGACGGCAACGCGACGCGCACGGCGAGGTCGCCGCGATGCGTCTGGAGCCAGGCCAGCCCGAGCTCGACCGCCTGCAGGTCGCAGTCGGCGACCAGACCCAGACGCACCGCCGGCGGGATGAACAGCGTGGCATGCAGCGGCGGACGGCCGGCCTCGTCGAGCAAGGTCAGCGTCGCCTCGGCGCGCACCGGTTCGCCCTGCGCCGTCCGCAGCATGTCGGTGGCCAGCCCGAACCGACGCTCGGCCAGCGCGGCCGACAGGGTGCTCTGCCAGGCCAGCTTGCCCGCTTCGGACGGCCCTTGCGCGTCGCTGTCGCCCACGACCACCACATGATCATCGCCGGCACTTTCGGCGCGCATGAGGCCGAAATCGAGGCGGCCCAACACGGCGCTCGCGCCGGTGCCCGGCGCGTAATCGGCCAGGGCCAGCGCCCAGCGGCACAGATGGCCTTCACCCACCGGGATGCGCGAGGCGTGCAGGTCGCTGCGCAGCTGTTCGGCGATCGACAGCGCCCGCGGCGCGGCACAGCCGGCCAGGAGCACGGCGAAATCCGAGCCGTTCAGCCGGCCCACCAGCGACGGCGCGGCATGCAGTTGTTCCAGTGATGCCAGGATGCGGTTGCTCACACCGCCCAACCACTGATCGATGAACTCGCGGGGCAGGTGGCGATTGAGGTCGGACAGGTCGCGCTGACGGAAGATGAAGATATGGCCGCCGGACGCCGCTGCGCCGGGCGCCGCTGCGCCGGAAGCCGCTGCGTCGAATGCCGCTGCGCCGGGTGTCGCCGTGCCGAGCGCCGTCGAGTCACCGCGCCCGCTTTGCTCGAGAATGCGGCGCAGTTCGTTGAGGAAGTAGCGGCGATTGGGCAGGCCGGTGACGGGATCCAGATTGACCTCGAGCTCGAGCGACTCGATCTTGGCGTTCTGCTCTTCCACGCTGGCCTGGATGCGCTCGCGCGTCTGGTTGAGTGCTTCGACCACGCCCGAGAGCTCGGGCACGCGCACCTGCATGGGTGTGGCGGCCGCGCCCTGGCCGATGCGGCGCACCTGGTCGCTGATCTCGCGCAGCAGCCGATTCTGAATCCAGCGCACGAGCCAGAAGGCGAAGAGCGCCCACAACGCGCCGGCGCCAGCGACGAGCGCGATCATGCGCAGGCTGCCGTGCCACAGGGATTGCCATGCGTAGGCGTCGTTGGCGAGCAGCGTCACGGAGCCGATCTGCTTCCAGCCGTCGCTCACCGCGTGGGTGGCGGGTTCGGATTGCAGGGGCGCCAGCGACTTGAACCAGCCCGGCACGCCGTCCGCCGCCGCGGGCGCCTGCCGTTCGACGATCGTCTTGCCGTCCGGGTCCGCCAGCCGCACCTGCGAGAAATGGCCGCCGTCGAACAGCGCGGACACCAGCAGCTCCTGCACGACAGGATCGTTGTTGGCAGGCTGTGACAACGACAACGCCAGGGACACGGCCGCGTCGGTGCTCTGCACCTGGAGTTGACCGGAGAGATACTGCCGCGCCGCGTTGATGTTGAGCGCGAGCGCGCCGAGCAGGATCACCGCGATGGCGAGGGTCACGCTCAGCAGTAATTGTCGGAGTATGGACATGGTTGAATTTTCCTGACGTCAGGGGCGTATGCCTTCCCGTTCCATGCGTTGAAGGAGGTCGCGCCAGCGGCCCAGCCGATCGGCGGGGGCGGCGGCTTTGCCGTCGACGTAAACGCCTTCGGCATTGAAACTGAACACAGGCGTGAGATCGCGCCGGTCGGTGGCGGGCAGGATCGTCGAGATGAGACTGTCGAGCACCAGCGGCACCGCGTTAGGGGTTTCGTAGTAGCCCAGCACCATATGTGCCACCTGGGTGCTGCTGCCGGGTCCGCCGATGCGGGCCCGCACGTAGATGAAGCGCAGCTTCTCGGGCGGCACACCGAGCGCCAGCAAGGTGAAGTATTTGCCGATGACGAAGTCTTCGCAGTCGCCGATCCCCTTGCCCAGGGACTCCAGCGGGGTGGCCCAGTAATCGGCCTGGCCCCAGATCGCCGGGTCTTCGCCTGCGCGCAGGGTTCGGTTCCAGAAGTCGTTGGTCCGCGTCAGCGTTTCGCGCGTTTGCTTGGGGGCGGGCGCGCGCAACAGCTGCAGCCAGTCGTTTACAGCCTGCGTGCCCTGATGCCCGTAGCGGCTCGCCGCCAGGCTCTGCAATCGGCCGGCGTCGATGTCGAGGGCGTGGCTGCCGCCCCAGCTCAGGGCCAGGCAAAGCACGACCCATCGGCTCAGCCGAGGCAGGCTGCGGGGACGGAGACTCGAAGGCATGACACGGATTTTCACATCTTTCAGCCGGCTTCGGTGCGATGCAGACGGCGCGCTGCCCGGAGCAGACAGCGCGCCGCGCGGCTTGGGGATCAGTGATTGACGTCGAGTTTCCCCTTTTGCAGCAGGTCGTTGATGATGGCCTGGTTGTCCAGCGTGCCGTTCTGCGTGAGATCCACGTTTTCGAGCACGATCTTCTGGTCCGCGCCCTGACCGATCTGGCCTTGCGTGTTGATGTTGATGACGGTGTTGTTGCCGTCTTTCTGGAAGTTGAGGTACTGCGTCAGCGTGCCGTCCTTCTCGCCGATCAACAGGTCCTTCAGATCCAGGATGTCGCCACCGTCGGCCGGCTTGGCCGTGGAGAAGTCCTTGATGACGTCGACCGCGGGGGCGGCGATCGTGCCCTGGTCGCTGAGCTCCCACTTGAACGTGTCGCTGCCGGTGCCGCCCAGGAGCGTGTCATTGCCCTTGCCGCCGATCAGGGTGTCGTTGCCGCTGCCGCCATCGAGCCTGTCGCTGCCCGCGCCGCCATGCAGCAGGTCGTTGCCCGTACCGCCGTAGAGGATGTCGTTGCCGTCTTCACCATACAGCGAGTCGTCGCCGCCCTGACCATAGATGATGTCGTTACCCGTGCCGCCGCGCACCGTGTCGCCGCCGCCGCGCGTATCGTCGGGGAGGTTGAAGCTGGCGTGGTTGGCCTTGAGGTAGTCGTAGACCTCCAGGGTCGTGGGCGTCTTGCCGTTGGTGTAGGTGAGGTAGTCGACCAGCGCCTTCATGCCCTGACCGTCGTGCGAGCCGGCCGCGACGTTGCCCCAGGCGAGATGATCGGTATTGATCGTGTCGCCGAAAATGACGTCGTCGCCGGCGCCGGCGCTGATGTTGTCGCTGCCCACCGTGGCCGGGTCGGTGCTGGAGCTGCCGCGTTCGAGCGCGGCGGCGAGCTGGTCGCCCTGCAGCACGATGTCGACCTGGCCGGACGGCGCGATCACCATCTGGCTCGATGCCCACACCGCCAGCGTGATGTCGTCGATCGACACCGTCGACATGCGCAGGTTGTTGGAGTTGTCGATCACCTCGAACACGAAGCGATAGGTGCCCGCCGACAACAGACGCGACTCGATGCCGGTCGTGCTGTTGTAGCCCGACGTGCTCGTGCCGCTGTCGGCCGTGACCCAGCGTCCCGTGGACGAGTCATAACGCTGCACCGTCCAGTTGAACTGATCGCCCGTGACGAAATTGCTCGTGAGCGCGGTGAAGCTCACCTTGCCGTAGCTGCCCGAGGAGATGGAGAAGTTCGGGCTGGTGGCGGTCGTGGAGCTGCCGCCGTTCCAGTCGGTAATCGCCATCGTGTTGCTGCTGCTGCGGCCGACCGATCCCGACAGCAGGCCCGTGCCTGTCGTGGACCAGTTGCTCACGTTGTTCATGCCCGTGCCGGTCGAGGTATTGAAGCTGGCCATGACCGTTTCGGTGCCGGTGCCGAAGGTGACGTAGCCCGTGCTGTTGCCGTTGCCGGTGTTGTCGAACAGCTTCAGGTACTCGCCGTTGACCCCATTGCCGATGCCGATCGCGTGAACACTGCTGGTGTTGCTGAGCGGCGCGAAGGCATTCACCGACTCCTGCAGCGTGACCACGTCGGTCGAGTTGCCGGTGCCGCCGATCGTGCCGGTGGAGCGGATGTAGTAGGTGGGGTCCCCGTCGGTCAGGAAGAAGGTGAGGTTCTCGTAGCCGGCTGCCGCCGTCTTGCCGGCCGCCGTCTGGTTGTTGAACCAGGTCACCGCGGTGTTGAACGCGGCTTCGTAGTTGGTGCCGCCATCCGCGACGAGGTTGTTGATGGCAGTGAGCAGGCTCGGCAGATTGCTTTTGTTGAGGCCTTGCAGCGTGATCGCCTGGTTGCTGTTCGTGGAGAAGCCGATCAGCGTGACGTTGACCACGCCATCGTGACCGGACAGTTGCGTGCCCAGGTTGGTGAGCGCGTCCTTGACCAGCTTGATCCGCGAATTCGCATAGGTCGTGTTGGTCGAGCCGTCCAGGCCGAAGGCCATGCTGCCCGAGGTGTCCACGACAAGCGCGATGTTGTAGTTCTTGCCGGGTTCAACCGTGGTGACGGTACCGCCCTTGTCGCCCAGGATGATGTCGTCGCCCGATCCCCCGACGAGCGGCGAGCCCGGGGCGCTGCCGGAATTCTCGCCCGTCACGAGATTGTTCGTGACGATCGCGAAGTTGTATTCGCCCGAGGTGTTCTTGCCGCCCAGGTCCGTGCCGCCCGTGTCCTGCACCTTGAAGCCGAATGAGGTGTCCTGTCCGGCCGTCGAGGGCGTGTAGACCAGCTTGCCGGCGGCAATGTCCGCTGCCGAGACGGCCGTGTTGACGGTGACCGCCTGACCGTTGAGCGTCAGCGTGCCGTTGGCGGGCAGGCGCGAGATGATGACGCTTTGCAAGCTGTTGCCCTCGGCGCCGTCGCTGAACGCGAAGTCGCTGGTCTTGAAGGCGTAGCCTGCACCCGCGCCCACCGTCGTCGAATTGTCGGCCGATACGGGCGCGTCGTTGGTGCCCACGACCGATACCGTGATCGGCTGAGTGGTCTTGCCATCGCCGGCCGTGACGTTGAAGGTCTCCGACAGCACGGCGCCGGGCCCGAGGTTCTGCACCGCGGGCAGGCTGTTGTTCAGCGAGTAGGTCCAGTTGCCGCTGCCATCGATCGAGAAGCTGCCATATTTGCCGACCACGTTGGTCTGCGCCACGACACCGCTCTGGCCCGCGTCCGCGTCGGTGACGGTGAGCTTGCCCGTGGCGGTCAGTGTGTAGTCCTCGATGACCGAGCCGGAGGTCTGGCCGGTGATCACCGGGGCGTCGTCCGTCCCGTTGATCGAGACGGTGACCGTCTTGGTGTCGGTGCCTCCCTGGCCGTCGCTGACCTGCACCGTGTAGGTCTCGGTGACCGTCTCTCCGCCTTTCAGCACCTGCGCGGCAGCGTTGTTCAGCGTGTACGTCCACTTGCCGGCGGCGTCCATGGAGAAGGAGCCGTAGGTGCCCGTCGTGTTGCCGACGGTGGCATAGGTGAGTCGGTCGCCCGTGTCCACATCGGTGGCGGACAGCTGGCCGCTCGCGGTCTGCGTTCCGTCCTCGGTGACGGTGCCCGTCAGGGTGCCCGAGAGCTTCGGCGCGTCGTTGGTCCCCTGGATTGTGACCGTGATCTGGCTCGTCGTGCCGTCGGCCGACTTGACCGAGAAGGTCTCGGTCAGGGACTTGCCGGCGCCCAGTGCCTGCACCGAGTTATTGGCGTTGTCGAGGTTGTAGGTCCAGTTGCCGTTGGCGTCGATGGCGAAGGTGCCATAGGCGCCCTTGGTGGCGGCCTGGACTTGGAAGCTTGCCTGACCTGCGTCGGGGTCGACCACGTTGAGCTTGCCGGCGGCGAGCAGGGTGCCGTCTTCCTTCACGATGCCTGCGTCGTCACCCGGCTTGCTCGGAGTGATGATGGCGGCGTCGTCGGTGCCGTTGATGGTGATGTTCACCGTCCTGGTGTCGATGCCGCCTTGGCCGTCGCTGACTTGAACGGTGTAGGTCTCGGTGACGGCTTGGCCCGACTTCAGGACCTGAGCTGCTGCGTTATCCAGCGTGTAGGTCCACTTGCCGTTGGCGTCCACGGCGAAGGAGCCGTAAGTGCCCGTTGCGCCACCGACGACGGAGTAGGTGAGTTTGTCGCCGACGTCGACGTCGGTGCCGGTCAGTTGGCCCGATGCCGTCTTGACGCCGTCTTCCGTGACCGTGCCGGTAACCTCACCGGAGAGCTTCGGTGCGTCGTTGGTGCCCTGGATCGTGACGGTGATCTGGCTGGTCGTACCGTCTGCCGATTTGACCGAGAAGGTCTCGGTCAGCGACTTGCCGACACCGAGTGCCTGCACGGAGTTGTTGGCATTGTCGAGGTTGTAGGTCCAGCTGCCGTTGGCATCGATGGCGAAGGTGCCATAGGCGCCCTTGGTGGCGGCCTGGGCTTGGAACGTCGATTGGCCAGCGTCGGGATCGACGACGTTGAGCTTGCCGGTGGCGAGCAGGGTGCCGTCTTCCTTCACGATGCCTGCGTCGTCACCCGGCTTGCTCGGGGTGATGATGGCTGCGTCGTCGGTGCCGTTGATGGTGATGTTCACCGTCTTGGTGTCCGTGCCGCCTTGGCCGTCGCTGACTTGAACGGTGTAGGTCTCGGTGACGGCTTGGCCCGACTTCAGGACCTGAGCTGCTGCGTTATCCAGCGTGTAGGTCCACTTGCCGTTGGCGTCCACGGCGAAGGAGCCATAGGTGCCTGCGGCGTTGCCGACGACGGAGTAGGTCAGCTTGTCGCCGACGTCGACGTCGGTGCCGGTCAATTGACCCGATGCCGTCTTGACTCCGTCCTCGGTCACCGAGCCGGTGACTTCGCCGCTCAACTTCGGTGCGTCGTTAGTCCCTTGAATCGTGACCGTGATCTGGCTGGTCGTGCCGTCGGCCGACTTCACCGAGAAGGTCTCGGTCAGGGACTTGCCGACACCGAGTGCCTGCACGGAGTTATTGGCGTTGTCGAGGTTGTAGGTCCAGTTGCCGTTGGCGTCGATGGCGAAGGTGCCGTAGGCGCCCTTGGTGGCGGCCTGGACTTGGAAGGTCGATTGGCCGGCGTCGGGATCGACGACGTTGAGCTTGCCGGTGGCGAGCAGGGTGCCGTCTTCCTTGACGATGCCTGCGTCGTCACCCGGCTGGCTGGGGGTGATGATGGCGGCGTCGTCGGTACCGTTGATGGTGATGTTTACCGTCTTGGTGTCCGTGCCGCCTTGGCCGTCGCTGACTTGAACGGTGTAGGTCTCGGTGACGGCTTGGCCGGTCTTGAGGATCTGAGCGGCGGCGTTGTCGAGGGTGTAGGTCCACTTGCCGTTGGCGTCCACGGCGAAGGAGCCGTAAGTGCCCGTTGCGCCACCGACGACCGAGTAGGTCAGCTTGTCGCCGGCGTCGACGTCGGTGCCGGTCAGTTGACCCGATGCCGTCTTGACGCCGTCTTCGGTCACCGAGCCGGTGACTTCGCCGCTCAACTTCGGTGCGTCGTTAGTCCCTTGAATCGTGACCGTGATCTGGCTCGTCGTGCCGTCGGCCGACTTCACCGAGAAGGTCTCGGTCAGCGACTTGCCAACACCCAAGGCCTGCACGGAGTTGTTGGCATTGTCGAGGTTGTAGGTCCAGCTGCCGTTGGCATCGATGGCGAAGGTGCCGTAGGCGCCCTTGGTGGCGGCCTGGACTTGGAAGCTTGCCTGACCTGCGTCGGGATCGACGACATTGAGCTTGCCCGCGGCGAGCAGGGTGCCGTCTTCCTTCACGATGCCTGCGTCGTCACCCGGCTTGCTCGGAGTGATGATGGCGGCGTCGTCGGTACCGTTGATGGTGATGTTCACCGTCTTGGTGTCGGTGCCGCCTTGGCCGTCGCTCACCTGCACCGTGTAGGTCTCGGTGACGGCTTGGCCCGACTTCAGGACCTGAGCTGCTGCGTTATCCAGCGTGTAGGTCCACTTGCCGTTGGCGTCCACGGCGAAGGAGCCGTAGGTGCCCGTTGCGCCACCGACGACCGAGTAAGTGAGCTTGTCACCTACGTCGACATCGGTGCCGGTCAGTTGACCAGTGGCTGTCTTGACGCCGTCTTCCGTGACCGTGCCGGTAACTTCACCGGAGAGCTTCGGTGCGTCGTTGGTGCCCTGGATCGTGACGGTGATCTGGCTGGTGGTGCCGTCAGCCGACTTGACCGAGAAGGTCTCGGTCAGGGACTTGCCGGCACCGAGTGCCTGCACGGAGTTATTGGCGTTGTCGAGGTTGTAGGTCCAGTTGCCGTTGGCATCGATGGCGAAGGTGCCGTAGGCGCCTTTGGTGGCGGCCTGGACTTGGAAGGTCGATTGTCCGGCGTCGGGATCGACGACATCCAGCTTGCCATTGGCGACGAGTTGGCCGTCCTCCTGGACGCGACCTTGATCGGCGCCCGGCGTATGCGGGGTGATCACGGCCGCGTCGTCGGTACCGTTGATGGTGACCGAGATGACCTTCGTGTCGGTGCCGCCGTGGCCGTCGCTCACCTGGACCGTGTACGTTTCGGTGATCGCTTGGCCCGACTTCAACGTTTGGGCGGCAGCGTTGTCGAGCGTATAGGTCCACTTGCCGGTGGCATCGACACCGAAGGAACCATAGGTTCCCTTGGCGTTGCCGACGACAGAGTAGGTGTGCGTGTCGGTGGTGTCGACGTCCGTCGTGGTGAGCTGACCGCTGGCGGTCTTGGTGCCATCTTCGGTAACGGAGCCCGTGACTTCGCCACTCAGCTTCGGTGCGTCGTTCGTGCCTTGGATCGTGACCGTGATGTCGTGCGTGGAACCGTCGGCCGACGTGACCGTGAAGGTCTCCGTCAGACTCTTATCCGCGCCGAGTGCCTGAACTGCCTTATTCGCGTTGTCGAGGTTGTAGGTCCAGTTACCGTTCGCGTCGACCGCGAACGTGCCGTAGGCGCCTTGCGTCGTGGGTTGTGCCTGGAACACGGCCTGACCAGCATCCGGATCAACAATGTCCAGTTTGCCGTTAGTCGTAAGCTGTCCGTCTTCCTGAACGCGACCTTGGTCCGCGCCCGGGGTGTGCGGGGTGATGATGGCTGCGTCGTCGGTGCCATTGATGGTGACCGAGATAACCTTCGTGTCGGTGCCACCGTGGCCGTCGCTGACTTGGACCGTGTAGGTCTCGGTGATCGCCTGACCCGACTTCAGCGTCTGCGCTGCTGCGTTATCCAGCGTATAGGTCCACTTGCCGGTGGCATCGACACCGAACGAACCGTAGGTTCCCTTGGCGTTGCCGACGACAGAGTAGGTGTGCGTGTCGGAGGTGTCGACGTCCGTCGTGGTGAGCTGACCGCTGGCGGTCTTGGTGCCATCTTCGGTCACGGACCCAGTGACTTCGCCACTCAGCTTCGGCGCATCGTTGGTTCCTTGGATCGTGACCGTGATGTCGTGCGTGGAACCGTCGGCCGACGTGACCGTGAAGGTCTCCGTCAGACTCTTATCCGCGCCGAGTGCCTGAACTGCCTTATTCGCGTTGTCGAGGTTGTAGGTCCAGTTACCGTTCGCGTCGACCGCGAACGTGCCGTAGGCGCCTTGCGTCGTGGGTTGTGCCTGGAACACGGCCTGACCAGCATCCGGATCAACAATGTCCAGTTTGCCGTTAGTCGTAAGCTGTCCGTCTTCCTGAACGCGACCTTGGTCCGCGCCCGGGGTGTGCGGGGTGATGATGGCTGCGTCGTCGGTGCCATTGATGGTGACCGAGATAACCTTCGTGTCGGTACCGCCGTGGCCATCGCTGACCTGGACCGTGTAGGTCTCGGTGATCGCCTGACCCGACTTCAGCGTCTGCGCTGCTGCGTTATCTAGCGTATATGTCCACTTGCCGGCGGCATCGACGCCGAAGGAACCATACGTTCCCTTCGCGTTGCCGACGACAGAGTAGGTGTGCGCGTCGGTGGTGTCGACGTCAGTCGTGGTGAGCTGACCGCTGGCGGTCTTGACGCCATCCTCGGTCACGGACCCAGTGACTTCGCCACTCAGCTTCGGCGCATCGTTGGTTCCTTGGATCGTGACCGTGATGTCGTGCGTGGACCCGTCGGCCGACGTGACCGTGAAGGTCTCCGTCAGACTCTTATCCGCGCCGAGTGCCTGAACTGCCTTATTCGCGTTGTCGAGGTTGTAGGTCCAGTTGCCGTTGGCGTCGACAGTGAAGGTGCCGAACGCCCCTTGAGTCGACGGTTGCGCTTGGAACACAGCTTGGCCGGCATCCGGATCGACGATGTCCAGCTTGCCGTTGGTGACGAGCTGACCGTCTTCTTGAACACGACCTTGATCGGCCCCGGGCGTGTGCGGGGTGATCACGGCTGCGTCGTCGGTGCCGTTGATGGTGACCGAGATGACCTTCGTGTCGGTGCCGCCGTGGCCGTCGCTGACCTGGACCGTGTAGGTTTCGGTGATCGCTTGGCCCGACTTCAACGTTTGGGCGGCAGCGTTGTCGAGTGTATAGGTCCACTTGCCATTGGCATCGACACCGAACGAACCATAGGTTCCCTTCGCGTTGCCCACAACGGAGTAGGTGTGTGTGTCGGTCGTATCGACATCAGTTGTCGTCAGCTGACCGCTGGCCGTTTTGACGCCATCTTCCGTGACGGAGCCGGTGACCTCACCACTCAGCTTCGGCGCATCGTTGGTTCCTTGGATCGTGACCGTGATGTCGTGCTTCGACCCGTCGGCCGACGTGACCGTGAAGGTCTCCGTCAGAGACTTGTCGGCGCCTAGAGCCTGGACAGCCTTGTTGGCGTTGTCGAGGTTGTAGGTCCAGTTGCCATTGGCGTCGACGGCGAAGGTGCCGTAGGCGCCGGCCGTCGCCGGTTGAACTTGGAACACAGCCTGCCCAGCATCCGGATCGACGATATCGAGCTTGCCGTTGGTGACGAGCTGTCCATCCTCCTGAACGCGGCCTTGATCGGCTCCCGGTGTATGCGGGGTGATCACGGCAGCATCGTCGGTGCCATTGATGGTGACTGAGATAACCTTCGTGTCGGTACCGCCGTGGCCATCGCTGACCTGGACCGTGTAGGTCTCGGTGATCGCCTGACCCGACTTCAGCGTCTGCGCTGCTGCGTTATCTAGCGTATATGTCCACTTGCCGGCGGCATCGACGCCGAAGGAACCATACGTTCCCTTCGCGTTGCCGACGACAGAGTAGGTGTGTGTGTCGGTCGTATCGACATCAGTTGTCGTCAGCTGACCGCTGGCCGTTTTGACGCTATCTTCCGTGACGGAGCCGGTGACCTCACCACTCAGCTTCGGCGCATCGTTGGTTCCTTGGATCGTGACCGTGATGTCGTGCTTCGACCCGTCGGCCGACGTAACCGTGAAGGTCTCCGTCAGGCTCTTATCCGCGCCCAGCGCCTGAACTGCCTTATTCGCGTTGTCGAGGTTGTAGGTCCAGTTACCGTTCGCGTCGACCGCGAACGTGCCGTAGGCGCCCGCCGTCGCCGGCTGAGCTTGGAACACAGCCTGTCCGGCGTCCGGATCGACGATATCGAGCTTGCCGTTGGTGACGAGTTGTCCGTCTTCCTGCACACGACCTTGGTCGGCCCCCGGCGTGTGCGGGGTGATCACGGCGGCATCGTCAGTACCGTTGATGGTGATCGAGATCACCCTCGTGTCGGTACCGCCGTGGCCGTCGCTAACTTGAACCGTGTACGTTTCCGTGATCGCCTGGCCCGACTTCAGCGTCTGCGCTGCGGCGTCGTCCAGCGTGTAGGTCCACTTGCCGGTGGCATCGACGCCGAAGGAGCCATACGTTCCCTTCGCGTTGCCGACGACGGAGTATGTGTGCGTGTCAGTGGTGTCAACGTCGCTGGTCGTCAACTGACCGGTAGCCGTCTTGGTTCCATCCTCGGTCACCGAACCCGTGACTTCACCGGAGAGCTTCGGTGCGTCGTTCGTCCCTTGAATGGTGACCGTGATGTCGTGCGTGGAACCGTCGGCCGAGGTGACCGTGAAGGTCTCCGTCAGCGACTTGTCTGCGCCGAGAGCCTGGACAGCTTTGTTGGCATTGTCCAGGTTGTACGTCCAGTTGCCGTTCGCGTCGACCGTGAAGGTGCCGAACGCACCCTGCGTCGAAGGCTGCGCTTGGAATACAGCTTGGCCGGCATCCGGATCGACGATATCGAGCTTGCCGTTGGTTACGAGCTGGCCGTCTTCCTGGACGCGACCTTGATCGGCCCCCGGAGTGTGCGGGGTAATGACCGCTGCGTCATCCGTGCCATTGATGGTGACCGAGATCACCTTCGTGTCGGTACCGCCGTGGCCGTCATTGACCTGGACGGTGTAGGTCTCGGTGACAGCCTGACCAGACTTCAGGACCTGGGCCGCCGCGTTATCCAGCGTATACGTCCACTTGCCCGTGGGATCGATGGCGAACGAACCGTAGGTGCCGCTGGCCTTGCCAACCACGGAGTACGTGTGCGTGTCGGTCGTGTCGACATCAGTCGTGGTGAGCTGACCGGAAGCCGTCTTGGTGCCGTCCTCGGTCACCGAGCCCGTGACTTCACCAGAGAGCTTCGGTGCGTCGTTCGTGCCTTGAATCGTGACCGTGATGTCGTGCTTCGTACCGTCGGCGGACGTGACCGTGAAGGTCTCCGTCAGCGATTTGTCGGCGCCTAGAGCCTGGACAGCCTTGTTGGTGTTGTCGAGGTTGTAGGTCCAATTACCGCTCGCATCGACGGCAAACGTGCCGTAGGCACCCGCCGTTCCAGGCTGCGCCTGAAACACAGCCTGGCCGGCATCCGGATCGACGATATCGAGCTTGCCGTTGGTGACGAGCTGTCCGTCTTCCTGCACACGACCTTGGTCGGCCCCCGGCGTGTGCGGGGTGATCACGGCGGCATCGTCGGTACCGTTGATGGTGATCGAGATCACCTTCGTGTCGGTGCCGCCATGGCCGTCGCTGACCTGGACGGTGTAGGTCTCAGTGATCGCTTGACCCGACTTCAGCGTCTGCGCTGCGGCGTTGTCCAGCGTGTAGGTCCACTTGCCGGTGGCATCGACGCCGAAGGAGCCATACGTTCCCTTCGCGTTGCCGACGACGGAGTATGTGTGCGTGTCAGTGGTGTCAACGTCGCTGGTCGTCAACTGACCGGTAGCCGTCTTGGTTCCATCCTCGGTCACCGAACCCGTGACTTCACCGGAGAGCTTCGGTGCGTCGTTCGTCCCTTGAATGGTGACCGTGATGTCGTGAGTGGAACCGTCGGCCGACGTGACCGTGAAGGTCTCGGTCAGGCTCTTATCCGCGCCGAGTGCCTGGACCGCCTTGTTGGCGTTGTCCAAGTCGTAGGTCCAGTTGCCGTTCGCGTCGACCGTGAAGGTGCCGAACGCACCTTGCGTCGAAGGTTGCGCCTGGAATACAGCTTGGCCGGCATCCGGATCGATGATGTCCAGCTTGCCGCTAGTGACAAGTTGGCCGTCTTCCTGGACGCGACCTTGGTCGGCTCCCGGTGTATGCGGGGTGATCACGGCAGCGTCGTCGGTTCCGTTGACCGTGACCGAGATGACCTTCGTGTCGGTGCCGCCGTGGCCGTCGCTCACCTGGACCGTGTAGGTCTCAGTAATCGCTTGGCCCGACTTCAACGTTTGGGCGGCAGCGTTGTCGAGTGTATAGGTCCACTTGCCATTGGCATCGACACCGAACGAACCATAGGTTCCCTTCGCGTTGCCCACAACGGAGTAGGTGTGTGTGTCGGTCGTATCGACATCAATTGTCGCCAGCTGACCGCTCGCCGTTTTGACGCCATCTTCCGTCACGGAGCCGGTCACTTCACCGCTCAGCTTCGGCGCATCGTTGGTCCCTTGAATCGTGACCGTGATGTCGTGCTTCGTCCCGTCGGCTGACGTGACCGTGAAGGTCTCGGACAGCGACTTATCGGCACCAAGTGCCTGAACTGCCTTGTTGGTATTGTCGAGGTTGTAAGTCCAGTTGCCGTTCGCGTCGACCGTGAAGGTGCCGAACGCACCTTGAGTCGAGGGTTGAGCTTGGAACACAGCCTGCCCGGCATCCGGATCGACGATGTCGAGCTTGCCGTTGGTGACGAGCTGTCCATCCTCTTGGACGCGACCCTGGTCGGCGCCCGGCGTGTGCGGGATGATGACGGCAGCGTCATCAGTCCCGTTGATCGTGACCGAGATCACCTTCGTGTCGGTGCCGCCGTGTCCGTCGCTGACCTGGACCGTGTAGGTCTCCGTGATCGCTTGACCCGACTTCAGCGTCTGCGCTGCGGCGTTGTCCAGCGTGTAGGTCCACTTGCCGGTGGCATCGACGCCGAACGAGCCATACGTTCCCTTCGCGTTACCGACGGCGGAGTACGTGTGCGTGTCAGTGGTATCGATGTCAGTCGTGGTGAGCTGGCCGGAAGCCGTCTTGGTGCCGTCCTCGGTCACCGAACCCGTGACGTCACCGGAGAGCTTGGGTGCGTCGTTCGTGCCTTGAATGGTGACCGTGATGTCATGCTTGGAACCATCGGCGGACGTGACCGTGAAGGTTTCCGTCAGCGACTTGTCTGCGCCGAGAGCCTGGACAGCTTTGTTGGCATTGTCCAGGTTGTACGTCCAGTTGCCGTTCGCATCGACCGTGAAGGTGCCGAACGCCCCTTGAGTCGACGGTTGCGGCTGGAACACAGCTTGACCGGCATCCGGATCGACGATATCGAGCTTGCCGTTGGTGACCAGCTGTCCATCCTCTTGGACGCGACCCTGGTCGGCGCCCGGCGTGTGCGGGGTGATGACGGCAGCGTCATCGGTGCCGTTGATCGTGACCGAGATCACCTTCGTGTCAGTGCCGCCGTGTCCGTCGCTGACCTGGACCGTGTAGGTCTCCGTGATCGCCTGACCCGACTTCAACGTCTGCGCAGCAGCATTGTCGAGCGTATACGTCCACTTGCCCGTGGGATCGATGGCGAACGAACCGTAGGTGCCGCTGGCCTTGCCAACCACGGAGTACGTGTGCGTGTCGGTCGTGTCGACATCAGTCGTGGTGAGCTGACCGGAAGCCGTCTTGGTGCCGTCCTCGGTTACCGAACCCGTGACTTCACCGGAGAGCTTCGGTGCGTCATTCGTGCCTTGAATCGTGACCGTGATGTCGTGCTTCGACCCGTCGGCGGACGTGACCGTGAAGGTCTCCGTCAGCGATTTGTCGGCGCCAAGGGCTTGAACTGCCTTGTTGCCATTGTCGAGGCTGTAGGTCCAGTTGCCATTGGCGTCGACGGTAAATGTGCCGTAGGCGCCCGCCGTTCCTGGCTGCGGTTGGAACACGGCTTGGCCGGCATCCGGATCGATGATGTCGAGCTTGCCGTTGGTGACGAGCTGGCCGTCCTCTTGCACCCGGCCCTGATCGGCGCCAGGGGCGTGCGGGGTAATGATTGCAGCGTCGTCGGTGCCGTTGATGGTGACCGAGATCACCCTCGTGTCGGTGCCGCCGTGGCCGTCATTGACCTGGACGGTGTAGGTCTCGGTGACAGCCTGACCAGACTTCAGGACCTGGGCCGCCGCGTTATCCAGCGTATACGTCCACTTGCCCGAGGCATCGACAGCGAACGAACCATAGGTGCCGGTGGTCTTGCCAACCACGGAGTAGGTGTGCGTGTCAGTGGTGTCAACGTCGCTCGTCGTCAACTGACCGCTGGCGGTCTTGACGCCATCTTCGGTCACGGAGCCGGTAACCTCGCCACTCAGCTTCGGCGCATCGTTGGTTCCTTGGATCGTGACCGTGACGTCGTGCGTGGAACCGTCGGCGGACGTGACCGTGAAGGTCTCGGACAGCGACTTATCGGCACCAAGTGCCTGTACAGCCTTGTTGGCGTTGTCGAGGTTGTAAGTCCAATTACCGTTCGCATCGACCGTAAACGTGCCGAACGCACCCTGCGTCAAAGGCTGGGCCTGGAATACAGCCTGTCCGGCGTCCGGATCGACGATATCGAGCTTGCCGTTGGTGACAAGCTGTCCGTCTTCCTGCACACGACCTTGGTCGGCACCCGGCGTGTGCGGGGTGATCACGGCAGCATCGTCGGTGCCGTTGATGGTGACCGAGATGACCTTCGTGTCGGTGCCGCCATGGCCGTCGCTGACCTGGACCGTGTAGGTTTCGGTGATCGCTTGGCCCGACTTCAACGTTTGGGCGGCAGCGTTGTCGAGTGTATAGGTCCACTTGCCCGTGGCATCTACGCCGAAGGCGCCATATGTTCCCTTCGTGTTGCCTACTACGGAGTAGGTGTGCGTGTCGGTCGTATCGACATCAGTTGTCGTCAGCTGACCGCTGGCCGTTTTGACGCCATCTTCCGTGACGGAGCCGGTGACCTCGCCGCTCAGCTTCGGCGCATCGTTTGTCCCTTGGATCGTGACCGTGATGTCGTGCTTCGACCCGTCGGCCGACGTAACCGTGAAGGTCTCGGTCAGGCTCTTATCCGAGCCCAGCGCCTGAACTGCCCTATTCGCGTTGTCGAGGGTGTAGGTCCAGTTGCCGTTGGCGTCGACGGCGAAGGTGCCGTAGGCGCCGGCCGTTCCGGGCTGGGCCTGGAATACAGCCTGTCCGGCGTCCGGATCCACGATGTCGAGCTTGCCGTTGGTGACGAGTTGTCCGTCTTCCTGCACACGACCTTGGTCGGCCCCCAGCGTGTGCGGGGTGATCACGGCGGCATCGTCGGTACCGTTGATGGTGATCGAGATCACCTTCGTGTCGGTACCGCCGTGGCCGTCGCTAACTTGAACCGTGTACGTTTCCGTGATCGCCTGACCCGACTTCAGCGTCTGCGCTGCGGCGTTGTCCAGCGTGTAGGTCCACTTGCCGGTGGCATCCACTGCGAACGCACCATAGGTGCCGGTGGCCTTGCCCACGACAGAGTAGCTGTGCGTGTCGGTCGTGTCGACGTCAGTCGTGGTGAGCTGACCAGATGCCGTCTTGGTGCCGTCCTCGGTCAGCGAACCGGTAACTTCGCCCGAGAGCTTCGGTGCGTCGTTCGTGCCTTGGATCGTGACCGTGATGTCGTGCTTCGACCCGTCTGCGGACGTGACCGTGAAGGTCTCGGTCAGCGACTTATCGGCACCAAGTGCTTGTACAGCCTTGTTGGTGTTGTCGAGGTTGTAGGTCCAGTTGCCATTGGCATCGACAGTGAAGGTGCCGTAGGCGCCGGCCGTCGCCGGCTGAGCTTGGAACACAGCCTGCCCGGCATCCGGATCGACGATGTCGAGCTTGCCGTTGGTGACGAGCTGTCCATCCTCTTGGACGCGACCCTGGTCGGCGCCCGGCGTGTGCGGGGTGATGACGGCAGCGTCATCGGTGCCGTTGATGGTGACCGAGATCACCCTCGTGTCGGTGCCGCCGTGGCCGTCGCTCACCTGGACCGTGTACGTTTCGGTGATCGCCTGACCCGACTTCAACGTCTGGGCGGCAGCGTTGTCGAGCGTATAGGTCCACTTGCCGGTGGCATCGACGCCGAAGGAACCATACGTTCCCTTCGCGTTGCCGACGACAGAGTAGGTGTGCGTGTCGGTCGCATCGATGTCAGTCGTGGTGAGCTGGCCGGAAGCCGTCTTGGTGCCGTCCTCGGTCACCGAACCCGTGACGTCACCGGAGAGCTTGGGTGCGTCGTTCGTGCCTTGAATGGTGACCGTGATGTCGTGAGTGGAACCGTCGGCCGACGTGACCGTGAAGGTCTCGGTCAGCGACTTATCGGAACCAAGTGCCTGGACAGCCTTGTTGGCGTTGTCGAGGTTGTAGGTCCAGTTGCCATTGGCGTCGACGGCGAACGTGCCGTAGGCTCCAGCCGTCGCCGGTTGAACTTGGAAGACGGCTTGGCCCGCATCTGGATCGACGATATCGAGCTTGCCGTTGGTGACGAGCTGACTGTCTTCTTGAACACGACCTTGATCGGCCCCGGGCGTGTGCGGGGTGATGACGGCAGCGTCATCCGTGCCGTTGATCGTGACAGAGATGACCTTCGTATCCGTGCCACCGTGGCCGTCGCTAACTTGGACCGTATAGGTTTCGGTGATTGCTTGGCCCGATTTCAGCGTCTGAGCGGCAGCATTGTCGAGCGTGTAGGTCCACTTGCCCGAGGCATCGACAGCGAACGAACCATAGGTGCCGGTGGTCTTGCCAACCACGGAGTAGGTGTGCGTGTCAGTGGTGTCAACGTCGCTCATCGTCAACTGACCGCTGGCGGTCTTGACGCCATCTTCGGTCACGGAGCCGGTAACCTCGCCACTCAGCTTCGGCGCGTCATTCGTGCCTTGGATCGTGACCGTGATGTCATGCGTGGAGCCATCGGCCGACGTGACCGTGAAGGTCTCCGTCAGCGACTTGTCGGCGCCAAGGGCTTGAACTGCCTTGTTAGTGTTGTCGAGGTTGTATGTCCAGTTGCCATTGGCGTCGACGGCGAAGGTGCCGTAGGCGCCAGCCGTCGCCGGTTGAACTTGGAAGACAGCTTGGCCCGCATCCGGGTCAACGACGTCGAGTTTGCCGTTGGTCGTAAGCTGTCCGTCCTCCTGGACGCGACCTCGGTCGGCACCAGGGGTGTGCGGGGTGATTACGGCGGCATCGTCGGTACCGTTGATGGTGACCGAGATGACCTTCGTGTCGGTGCCGCCGTGTCCGTCGCTGACCTGGACCGTGTAGGTCTCGGTAATTGCCTGACCCGACTTCAGCGTCTGGGCGGCAGCGTTGTCGAGCGTGTAGGTCCACTTGCCGGTGGCGTCGACGCCGAACGAACCATAGGTTCCCTTCGCATTGCCGACGACGGAGTATGTGTGCGTGTCAGTGGTGTCAATGTCGCTGGTCGTCAACTGACCGGTAGCCGTCTTGGTTCCATCCTCGGTCACCGAACCCGTGACTTCACCACTCAGCTTGGGCGCGTCGTTGGTCCCTTGGATCGTGACCGTGATGTCGTGCATGGAACCGTCGGCCGACGTGACCGTG
>NZ_NEVP01000012.1:0-357252 GCF_002261315.1 Bordetella genomosp. 5 | reverse complement strand
AGAGCGGTGGTAACGGCGCGGGCCTGAAGGTGGGTTCGACGCGTGCCAACTCGCTCAAGAGCGATCTGGGCGTGAAGGTCGAGCATGCCTTCGACACCTCGGTGGGCCTGCTGACCCCGAGCGCGCAACTGCGCTGGCGCCATGAGTTCCAGAACTCGCGGGTGCGCACGGCATCGAGCTTCGCGGCCGACCCGACCGGCGCGACCGCGTTCACCTCGCTGGGTGCCACCCCGGTGAAGGACACGGGCGTGTTCGTGCTGGGCGCCACGCTGGCGACCAACGATCGCCTGAGCATCGGCCTGAACTACACGCTGGAAGCGGCCCGCGGCTACACGTCGCAGACCGGCGACCTGCGCGTGCGCTACGCGTTCTAAAGGGCATCGGGCGCCATGGTGCAGCCGCACCGTGGCGCCCGCCGCGACTTCGGCTTGCTGCCCCCGAGGGGGCGCTTTTTATGGGCCTTGAGACGGGTCAGCGTGGCGCCACGCCGTAACGCACTTTGACGTGTCCGGCCAGCGCCAGGTACACCGTCCATAGCGTGGCTGCCACCATCGAGGCCATCAGGGCGCCCGGCGTGCTGGTCTGCAGGACCTCGGAGGTGGCAAGGTCATCGAGCGCCAGCAGGGTGGTGAGCAGCAGCACGCCGCCGACCGGACCGCCCGCCCAGACGGCGAGATAGGTCAAGCGCAGGGTGAGGGGACGCCGTGCCACGAAGAGCAGCACGCCGCCGGCGATGTTGACCAGGCACAGGGCCGCCAGCAGGGTGAGCAAGACATTGCTCAGGAGGGAAGCGGGCTCGTTGTCGCCGAGCATGCCGAACAGACGGGCGCCATAGGCAATGTCCATGATCGGCCGCAGGCATAGCAACTGCAGGCCCAGAATCACGATGGGCGTGTTCAGTGCGCCCGGATCGTCAACATCGTCCGGGGGCAGGGTTGTCGGGGCAGCCGTCATACTGGGTCCTGGTAAACGGTCTTGCGGGGCAATCGGTGACTGCTGCTGCCTTCTTAACGGTCGGGCCGGCGGCGTTCTTAATGGCGCAACCGCGCGATTGTTCGCCAGATGGAACGAGCTGTTCTGCAAATACCACCGCAAATGACCTCCGCGGGGATGGCCGGCGCAGCATCCGCCTCGTAGAATGCTTTCACTTCACCTCTCTACCTATCAGTCGAAAGGCATACCAGACATGAGCAACGCATACCTCGACGCGCTGAAGCAGCGCCGCACGCAATACACCCTGGGCCGCAACGTCTCGCAGTCCAAGGAAGCGCTGACCGCGCTGATCCAGGAAGCGATCAAGCACAGCCCCTCGTCCTTCAATTCGCAGAGCTCGCGCGCCCTGGTGCTGTTCGGCGCCGAGAGCGACAAGCTCTGGGACATCGCCATCGAGGAAGTGCGCAAGGTGGCCCCGGCCGACGGTTTCGAAAAGACCGAAGCCAAGCTCAAGAGCTTCGCCGCCGGCGTCGGCACCGTGCTGTTCTTCGAAGACCAGGACGTCGTGCGCAGCCTGCAAGAGAAGTTCGCCCTGTATGCCGACAACTTCCCGGTGTGGTCCGAGCAGTCGGGTGGCATGGCTCAGCTGTCGGTCTGGTCGGCTCTGGCCAACGACAAGATTGGCGCCAGCCTGCAGCATTACAACCCGCTGATCGACGCCGCCGTCGCGCGCGAGTGGAATATCCCGGCTTCCTGGAAGCTGCGCGCGCAAATGCCGTTCGGCTCGAACGAAGCGCCGTTCGGCGAGAAGTCGTTCATGAGCGACGCAGAGCGTTTCCGCGTCGCCGGCTGAGGTTGCCGCTGAGGTCCCGCGACACCCCAAGCAGAAGAAAACCGCCGTCAGGCGGTTTTCTTTTTGGCCGGCCGACACGCACGGCGCGGTACCGATACCGGGCCCGGCGGCCGCGGCGCGCTGCCTGTCTACATCAGCCCGTGCAGCTCGTGCCCCAGGGCCTGCGGGGGCAGGGTGCTGCGATACACGTAGGCCGTGCTTTCCAGGAACGGGCCAAGGCCAAAGGACTTCTGGCTCTTGGCGCGGGCCGCGCGGCCCATGGCCGGCAGATCGAACTCGCCCGCGGCGAGCTTGTGCAGCAGGGCGGCCAGGGCCTGCGGGCCGGCGGGCGGAACCACCCATCCGTCCACGCCCGGCGTGATGTTCTCGGGCAGGCCGGCGTAATCGCTCACGATCACCGGTTTGCCCATCGCCATCATCTCGCGGCATGCGAACGAGATGGTCTCCACCCGCGTCGACAGCACGAAACCCACGTCGATGGCGGACACGAAGTCGCGCACATCACGCAGCGATCCCACGTGCGTGACCCGCGCGGTCATGCCGAGAGCCTCGAGCTCGGTCTGCTGCGACCGGCTGAATTTCTCGCCGGCCATCGCGATGTGAAAGCGATCCGCCACTTCGGGCGGCAGCAGCGCGACGGCGCGAACCAGGTCCAGCCACGACTTGTACGAGGCGGTGCCGGCATTGCTGCCCAGCAGGATGCGGCCGTGCGCGGCCGGGCCCAGCAGCGCCTCGCGATGGCGGGCGGCGTCGGCCGGGTCGTAGGGGCTGAAGTGCGCGGTGTCGACACCGTTGAACACGGTGGACACGCTGCAGGCGCCGTAGGGGCTGCGCTTGACCTCGTTCTCGACGTGTTTGCACACCGCGATCACATGGTGGGTCACGCGGGCGCGAATGCGTGCGCTGAAGGACGAGATCGGGATGTTGTTGTGCTTGGTGAACACGACGCGCGGCTTGCGCTTGAGGAACAGCGAGGCGAGCGACACCAGGCGATGGTCGGCCGAGCCGTTGACGTGCACGATGTCGAAGCCTTCGCGCTTGAGCAGCGTGCGCAAGGTGCGCACGGCGGCGGGCAGGCGCGTGACACGCGACGGAAAGTCCTGGGCATGCGCGCTGACATTAGGCATGGCATCGGCCAGGCCGTGCAGCGCGCTGCCTGCGGGCGCGGCGATGGCGATGCGGTAGCGCTTCGACAGGCCGGCCGCCAGCCGGCTGACATAGGTGGTATGGCCACCGATGTCGGGCCCCGAGTGGAAGTTGGTATAGAGGATTTTCATGTCGCTCGCTGTGGTTGGCGTGCGCCGCGCCGATCCCGCGATCGGCCGGATCCGCATGCACCCCTGCATCCGGACCCTGTCACACCTTGTTTTCATTCACGCAGCCCGAAGGACTCTGACTGACGCGATCGGCGCACCGCAATGGTGCGAGGTCGACGCGTCATCCGTCCGCATAGTGGGACGAGAGGCCCGCTCGGGCGTGCGCAGCGTGGCTGGGCATGCCCAACGTCAATCTACATAACCGTACATGTCGGTTTGCTGTCGTGCGCCTGACAGAATGTCAGGACTTGTGACGCCTGTTCCACGTGCGGGACGTTTCATGGACTGACACGAAACTGCAATATCGCGCACGCACCATCCGCAGATTTGTCCGCGCCATCTCCTCATCCATGATCACGCTTGCCGAACTCCTGTCCGGGCTGGGCCTGTTGTTTATCGGTCTGCGCCTGCTGGGCCTGCATCTGCGGCAGGCCGCGGGGCTGCGCATGCGCAATGTGCTGCAGGCAGCCACCGCGTCGCGCTGGAGCGGGCTGCTCGCCGGCGCGATGGCGGGCGCGGTCGCGCAATCCAGCAATGCGGTCACTCTGATCACCGCCAATCTGGTCCATGGCCGGGTGCTGTCGCTGGCCCAGGCCACGCCGGTGGTGGCCGGCGCGAATGCGGGAACGGCCGCGCTGGTGTTCCTGGCCACGCTCGATATGCGGCTGGTCGTGCTTTATATGGTGGCGGTCGCGGGCCTGTCGCTGCATTTCAAGCTCGATCATCATGCGGCGCGGCGCGACTGGATCTGGGCCGGGCTCGGCCTGGCGCTGCTGTTTCTCGGGCTCGAGCTGATCAAGCATGCGCCCGACACGCTGTCGGCCGACGATTGGCGCATGTTGCTCGGCCAGGGCCTGAGTCTGCCGCTCGCGCTGCTGCTGGGCGTGGTGGTGGCGCTCGTGACCCAATCGGCATCCGCCGCCTCGATTCTGGCCGTGGCCGCGCTGCACGGCGGCTATCTGGATTTCGGCGCCGCGTTCTGGCTCATGACCGGCGCCAACGTCGGCAGCGGTCTGGCTGTCTTGCTGTCGGGCAGCGGTCTCAAGGGCAGTGGCCGCCGGCTGTGCCTCGTGCATGTGATGGTGAAGCTGGGCGGCAGCGCGCTGGTGGCCGCGGGCTGGGTTCTCTATCCGCACCCGACCGGCGAGGGGCCGACGGCCGCGACGGCGGGCGCACCCATGACGCTCGCGCTGTTGTTCCTGGCGATGCAGATCGCGGGGGCCCTGCCGCTCACCTTGTGGCGCGAGCGCGCGGTGGCCCTGACGGCGCGGCTCACGCCCGACGATCCGGTCGAGCGCGCCAGCCAGCCGCACTATATCTATGACCGCGCGGTCGATGATCCGGTGAATGCCGTGACCCTGGCGGCGCTCGAACGCGAACGCGTCACGGCGGCGCTGCCGCAACTCCTGCCCGATCTCGACGCCGCCACCGCGCCGGTCGCGGCGCGCCACACGCTGCTGGCGGGCTACCGCAGCGTGGCGTCGCAGACCGACGCGTTCCTGGTGGCGCTGATCGCGCGCGGACTGCCCCGCGATGTGCTCGAGCAGACGCTGCACGAGCAATCGCTGCTGGAGAATCTGCGGGCGCTGCTCGAGACGATGGAGGGCTTCGGGCGCATCGTCGATCCGCGCGGCGCGGGACCGGGGCTGCTGTTCAACCTGTCGGAGTCGTTGCGCACGCTGGCGGGCCTGCTGGCGGACACGGCGGCCGAGCGTGGCCGCGACGCGGACGATCTCGATCTGCTGGTGCAACTCACGGGCGATCGCGGCGAGCTGCTGGAGCGGATGCGGCGGCAGGTGGCCCTGTCGCAGGATCTGGACGAGGCCGTGATGCGCGATCTGCTGGCCGCCACGCGCCTGTTCGAGCGCGCCGTGTGGCTGATCCGGCGCATCGCCATTGCCACGCGCGAGCGCCTGCCGCTGGCGCAGGCCACCCGGCCCTGAAGCAAAAAGCGCCACCCGGCCCGCAACGGACCCGGTGGCGCTCTCGCACGCATGCGTGCGGCGCGGCCCGCATCCCGGCTCACGCCGCGGTGCGGGTGCCCAACGCTCAGGCCGGCAACAGAGGACGTCCCAGTGCAGGTGCGCCTGCGTGCGTCTGCGCGCCGTGGCCGTCGGCGGGATCGAGCCTGAAGCCGCGCACCAGCGATGCCAGGTGCGCCGCCTGGTCCTGCAGCGTTTGCGCCGCGGCCGCCGCCTGTTCGACCAGCGCCGCATTCTGCTGCGTGGCGCCGTCCATGAGGCCGATCGCGTTGCCCACCTCGGCGATGCCGATGCGTTGCTCCTGGCTGGCGAGATCGATCTCGCCCACGATGCGCGTCACTTTCTCCACGCTGCCCACGACCTGGGCCATGGTCTGCCCGGCGCTGTGAACCAGCGTGCTGCCCGAATGGATCTGCTCGGCGGACGACTCGATCAGCGCCTTGATCTCCTTGGCGGCCACGGCACTGCGCTGGGCCAGCGTGCGGACCTCGCCGGCCACCACGGCGAAGCCGCGGCCCTGCTCGCCTGCGCGCGCGGCCTCGACCGCGGCGTTGAGCGCCAGGATGTTGGTCTGGAAGGCGATGCCGTCGATCACGCTGATGATGTCCACGATCTTGCGGGCCGAGGTGTCGATGCCATTCATGGTCTGCACCACTTGCTGCATGACCGCGCCGCCCTGGCTGGCGGTGCCCGATGCCTCGGTGGCGAGGGCCGCGGCCTGGCTGGCGTTTTCGGCGTTCAGTTGCACGGTGGACGTGATTTCCTCCATCGCGGCCGCGGTCTCTTCGAGCGAACTGGCCTGCTGCGCGGTTCGATCCGACAGGTCCTGGTTGCCCGCCGCGATTTCCTGGCTGGCGTGTCGCACCGCATCGGCCGACTGGCGGATGTCGCGCAGGATGAACGCGATCTTGCCGGCGAAGCGGTTGAACGCGGCGCCGATGAGCGCAAGCTCGTCGCGGCCGGTCTCGGGCAGTCGGCGGGTCAGGTCGCCATCGCCGCTCGCGATGTCTTCGAGGGCGAGCTGCACCTGGGGCAGACCGCGCAATTGCCGCTTGACCACGAACGTCACGAACACGATGGCCAGCACCAATGCCAGCGCTGTCAGGCCTGCCGCAAGACGAATCATCGTCGCGACCGGCGCGTAGGCCTGGTCGCGATCGATGGCGATCACCAGGGTCCAGGGCGTGCCCGCCACATCGCGGGCGTACAGCAGCTGCGCGGCGCCGCCGACGCTCTGTTCCAGCATCTGATCGTCGTCCGCCGCGCGTTGCAGCGTGGCGGCGTTCAGACCCGCGTCGATGGCGGTCACCGGCTTGAGGGCCAGCGCGGCGGCGGGGTGCGCCAGAATGTTGCCCTTCTCGTCGATGAGGAAAGCGAAGCTGGTGGCGGTGGCGCGGATCGACGCGACCATGCGTGCCATGCTGTCCAGGTGCATGTCGGTGCCGACCACGGCGTTGACCCGGCCCGCCTCGCGGACGGCTTCCACGAAGCTAACGACCAGCTTGCCGGTCGAGGCGTCGATGTAGATCGGTGTGATGGCGGGGCCCTGCGTCTGCGCGGCCTGCTGATACCAGGGGCGGGCGGGCCCGTTGTAGCCGTCCGGCATCGGATGCGTGAAGACGTGCGTCTTGTCGTCATAGACGATATAGGCGTCGTCGAAGCCGCCCGCCTGGCGGGCCGCGCCGACCAGGGCCAGCGCGGTGTCGCGCGGCTGCTTCACGGCTTGCACCAGGGACTGCGTAATGCGTTGTTTATCGGCGACCCAGCTGGCCAGCTTGCTGGCATGGTTGTCGGTGATGAGGCTCATGCTCTGGTTGACCTGCTCGACCGTATTGTCGCGGGCGACCAGCACGGTCGCGACGGACAGCGCCAGCATGGCGAAAACGGTGATGGACACGCACAGCAGAACCAGGCGATTGCGAATGGAATGAAACATGACACACACTTTTAGAACGACGCGCCGTCAACCCCGGCGCGGGCAATGCGCGTTCAGCATACGGAACTGGCCGTGCGGCAATCGTTCGATCAAGGTGTGGACCTGCTCCCACTTCGGCTGTGACACCCGCGCCATGCGGGTGTCACAGTGGCATGGCAGGCGTCAGCTGCCCAGCGCCTGCTCGACGCGTTCGGCCACCTCGGACGGCACCCATTTGCGCCAGACCTGCGGATGCTGTTTGAGGAAGTAGAGCGAGGCCTCTTCGATCTCCAGGCCTTCGCGCTCCATATGGCCCAGCGTCTGCGTGAGGAGCGTTTCCGGCACCTGGACCTTGGACAGGAAGCTGATCAGCTTGGGCGCACGCTGGGCAAAATCGGTGTTGACCGCCGTGACCACCGGGTACTCGGCCAGGCCGGTGGGCTGCGGCCGCTCGCACTTGGGATCGGTGATGCAGGCCAGGCGGTCCGCGTCGACCGGCGGCAAGTCGAGCTTCACCAGATCCAGCGAGCCCACGAGCGAGGTCGGCGTCCAGTAATAGAAGACGATGTCTTTCTTGCGCTTGTAGGCTGCGGTGATCGCGGCGCGCTGGGCTGCCGCGTTGCCCGGAGAGTAGATCAGGTATTCATTCTGCAGCTCGAATGCCTTGAGCAGATTGGCGTTGATGGTGCCGCAGGTCCAGCCGGCGGCGCAGCCGTAGATCCGGCCGCGGCCGGGATCCTCGTCGTCGACGAAGGCCTCGTGCAGGCCCTTCAGGTCGGCCGCCTTGCGCAGCTGCGGAAACTTCTCGGCGGTATAGCGTGGCACGTACCAGCCATCGGTGCCGGAGAACACCGTGCCCACCGGTTTGACCTTGCCCGCGGCGAGCGCGCGGTCCCAGGGCTCCTGCATCTGAGTGATCCAGATTTCGGCGTTGATATCGACATCACCGCGCTGCAGGGCGGCGAACATCGGCAGGGTATCGCCCTGTTCGACCTCGGTCTTGCAGCCGAAACCGTGCTCGACGATGTAGCGCTCCACGCCCACCAGCATCAGGTTCGATTCCCAATTCATGCCACCAAACTTCACGGGCCTGTCCAGCTCGCAGGTCGGGGACTGCGCGTGAGCGTTGAGGCTCAGTGCGGTGCCCAGAATGAGGCTGGTGGCGCTGATTATTCTTTTGATGTGCATGCGTCGAATCATCGATCTATGTTCCCTGTTTTCCGTGGCAAAAAAGGGCTCAATGATAGCAAGCATGCGCGCAGGCCCTGCCGGCATGATGTATTCACAGTAAATGTCGTTGCGCGCGCAACTTGTCAGGCAATGAAAAAGGCGCCCGCCGGGATATCCCCGCGGGCGCCTCGCGTCGCGCCTGCCGATCAGGACTGGCTGGCGATCTTGTCCTGCGTGCGCGTGTCGAAATCGCTGGCGTCGTGCCGTTCGTGCAGTTGCTCCGAGGGCTCGCCACGCAGGCGATTGACGATCAGGCCGCGCTTGACCGCCGGACGCGCCGCGATCGCATCGGCCCAGCGCTGCACGTTCTTGTATTCGTGCACGGCCAGGAAGGTGGCGGCGTCGTAGAGCCAGCCCTTGACGATGCCGCCGTACCACGGAAACACGGCGATGTCGGCGATGGAATAGCTGTCGCCCGCGAGCCAGGGCTGCTCGGCCAGGCGGCGGTCGAGCACGTCGAGCTGGCGCTTCGCCTCCATGGCGAAGCGGTCGATGGCGTACTCGATCTTGACCGGCGCATAGGCGTAGAAATGCCCGAAGCCGCCTCCCAGATAGGGCGCGCTGCCCATTTGCCAGAACAGCCACGACAGGCACTCCGCGCGTCCGGCCGGATCCTCGGGCAGAAAGGCGCCGAACTTCTCGGCCAGATGCAGCAGGATCGCGCCGGACTCGAACACGCGGATCGGCGTCTCGCCCGATCGGTCGGACAGGGCGGGGATCTTGGAGTTGGGATTGATGTCGACAAAGCCGCTGCCGAACTGATCGCCATCGCCGATGCGGATGAGCCACGCGTCGTACTCGGCGCCGGTGTGGCCGGCGGCCAGCAGCTCTTCGAGCATGATCGTGACCTTCTGGCCGTTGGGCGTGCCGAGCGAATACAGCTGCATCGGGTGCTTGCCCACCGGCAGCGTCTTGTCATGCGTGGCGCCGGCGACGGGCCGGTTCAGGCGGGCGGCCGCGCTCGACGTGCTGGCCGGGTTGCCGGGGCGCCACACCTCGGGCGGGGTGTAATCGTTGCTGGACATGAAGACTCCACGAAGAAGGTACCGCACAAGCGTACCGCCCTCGCCGCGATCCGGCGCGAAAGACCGCATTGCGAATCGGGTCGCTGGCCCGTATGGCTGGACCCGGCCAGATCGCGTGCGTACCGACTTCGACGCGCGTCAGCGGTCCTTGTCGATCTTTTCCGACGGGGCCTGGAACACGCCTCGCAGGCAGCCATAGGCGATGGTCAGGATCAGGAAAAGCAGAAACCCCTGCATCAGGAAGGTCATGCAGAACCAGATCGGCTCTTCGCTGAAATAGATCACGTTGCGGCTGTAGCTCGGCCGTCCGGCGGTGTACGACAGCCGTCCCTGCGTCAGTGCGCTCAGCAGTGCCAGCGTGTTGTTCACCCCCAGCAGCGCAAAGAAGATCCCGACCAGGCCGAGCGTGATGCGCACCGGCAGCGACAGCGCCGGCCATTTGCCGTCGCTGGCCGGGGCGGAGGCCGGCGTCGCGCCACGGCTGGCCGGCGCCACCGGCTGGCGTGCGCGCCACCCGCGCGTGCCGGCGGCCGCGTCGGCAGGGCCTGCGTCGTCGCGTGCCGCCGAGGCCGCCGCCAGCGCGGCGCGCTGCGCCTGGCGTGCCGCTTGTTGGTGTCGCGCCATTTCCGCCGTCCAGGCCTCGGGGCCGCGCGTGGGCTCGGCCGGCCAGTCGCGGCCCAGGAAGCCGCCCACGGCGTCGAGGAATGCCCGCACGGCGGGTGAGCGCTCCTTGAACGGCACCGAGAGCGAGCTCAGGCCATGCGCCGTCCCGTCGTGGCTCACGATCACCGGTTCGACGAACTGATGATGCGACTGGGTGTAGGCGCGCAGCAGAAGCGCGCGTATGCCGCTCAAAGGGATGTGCTGCTTGCGCCGATAGCGCAGTCCGAAGATGTTGCGCGTTTCGAGCCAGGCTTCGTCGCGCGAGCGCGAGAACACCCAGCTTTCGCGGATCGGCCAGAAGATGAGCCCGGCCGGGCCGGCCACGCAGGCCAGCACGAGCGCGAAGTAGGCGAGGGCCTGCGCCGGCAGCGGCTGATAGCGCAGATTGATCAGCGGATTGCGGCCGTCCATGAAGTCGAGGCCGAAGCCCACCGGAATCATGGTCAGGGCGCCGCATATCAGCACCAGCAGGAACACCATCGGGCGCTGCACCACCGATACCTTGAGCGCGTCCGGATCGCGGGTGTCGATCCGGAATCCGATGAGCCGTCCCACGCGCGTCACGCCGCCCGGCGCCGGCGCCTGCATCACGACTCGGCCCAGGCCCGGGGGGCGACCGCATCCTTGGGCGGCGTGCTGCCTTCGAGCTTGCAAACCCGATGCGCGTGCAGCGAACGATAGGCGTCGGCCGCTACGCGTTCGAGGGCCTTCTGCAGCTTGCCGGGGAGGGTGAGTTCCATGGGGATGGGCAGGTCGAAAACGGACACTCATCATACCCAAGCGAGGGAGGGCGCATGGGGCGATGGTCGGATCCGCCGCGGCCCCCCGCGCGCTTTTTGCCGAGTGGCGTTAAGCTTCCGGCTGAGCCGACGCCGCTCACCAGGTCTCTCCCCAGTCAGGTCCCCTGGCCGGACACACCGGGTACCGGCGCCAGACGCCACGGAATCCGCTGCGGGCACGGCCCGCGGACCGCCATCACTGGAGCAGACATGAGCAACAACCCCCTTTCCTTCGCCATCACCCCGCATGCCGAGCCGGTCGCCGCCGATGAGCGCGCCAGCCGCCTGCAGGACCCGGGCTTCGGCCGGCTCTTCACCGACCACATGGCCACCATCCGCTATTCCGAGGGCAAGGGGTGGCACGATGCGCGTATCGAAGCGCGCGCCGATCTCAAGCTCAACCCGTCCACCCTGGTCCTGCACTACGCCCAGGAGATCTTCGAAGGTCTGAAGGCCTATCGCCTGCCCGACGGCTCGGCCACGCTGTTCCGCCCCGATGCGAACGCGCGCCGCTTCCGCAACTCGGCCGCCCGCCTGGCGATGGCCCAGCTGCCCGAAGAGCTCTTCATCGAATCGGTGGAACAGCTCGTGCGCATCGACCGCGAGTGGATCCCGTCGGCCGAAGGCGCCTCGCTCTATCTGCGCCCCTTCATGATCAGCACCGAGGTCGCGCTGGGCACCAAGCCCTCCACCGACTACCTGTATTGCGTGATCGCCTCGCCGGTGGGCGCCTACTTCAAGAGCGGCGCCGGCGCCGTCACGATCTGGGTGTCCGACAACTACACGCGCGCCGCGCCCGGCGGCACCGGTGATGCCAAGTGCGGGGGCAACTACGCCGCCAGCCTGTTGGCGCAGGCCGAGGGCCAGAAGCAAGGCTGCGAACAGGTCGTGTTCCTCGACGCCGTCGAGCGCCGCTGGATCGAAGAGCTGGGCGGCATGAACGTGTTCTTCGTGTTCGCCGACGGCACGCTGCAGACGCCGCCGCTCACGGGCACGATTCTGCCCGGCATCACGCGCGATTCGCTCATCACGCTGGCTCGCGGTCTGGGCCTCACGGTGCGCGAAGAGCCGTATTCGATCGATCAGTGGCAGGCCGATGCACAGAGCGGCAAGCTGACCGAGGCCTTCGCCTGCGGCACCGCCGCCGTCGTCACCCCGATCGGCGAGGTCAAGGGCCGCAAGCACGGCTTCAAGATGGGCGAGGGCCAGGCCGGCCCGGTCACGCAGCGCCTGAAGACCGCACTGCTCGACATCCAGCGCGGCCGCAGCGCCGACACGCACAACTGGCTGCGCAAAGTGAAATAAGCCTTCGCGTACGTACTTGCAAGACGCAAAAGGGCGCTCCGCGAGGAGCGCCCTTTTGCTTGGTGTGGCGGAAGGTCAGGGATATTTGCGGCGCGCGTGCAGCACGGCGCGGACTTCGACACTGTCCTGCAATACCTCGTACACGACGAGGTAGTTCGGATGAACCACGATTTCACGCGTGTGGGAGCGGAGCGTTACGCGCCGCGATCGCACCGGTTCATGCCGCCAGGCGCGTCGTCGGGGGCGGGGCCGCGTCGGCGGCGAGGGCGATCTGGTAGAGGGCGCCGATCAGATCGGATTGCGTGATGAGACCGACTACGCGCCCCTCGGGGTCGAGCACCGGCACGCAATGCAGACCATCGGCCATCGGCCGCGCGAGCTCCACGATCGGCAGGCCGGGCGTGGCGAAGGGCACTTCCGAGCGCAGGCAATCGGACACCAGCGCCGGCGAGGTGGCGGGCGCCAGCAGGCGGGCCTGACGGGCGAGCAAGTCGCGTTCGGCGATCATGCCGAGATAGAAGCCGTCGCCGTCGCGCACCGGCAGGGCCTGCAGGCGATGCAGGCGCAGCAGTTGCGCGGCGTGGTCGAGCGTGTCTTCGGGCACCACGCCGACGATGTCGCGCGACATGATGTCGGCGCAGTGCACTTCACCGAAGCGGCGCACGGCCGCGCGTTGTTCGGCGGCCAGCACGATCGACTCCAGATCCTGTTTGCTGATATCGAGCAGCTCGCCGCGCTCGGCCAGCGCCACTTCGAGATCGCCGCTGGTAAAGCCCAGCCGGCTGCTCGCCGCGGCGTCGCGCGTGCCGTGGCGCGCGGGCGCCTCGGCAGGCCTGCGCGGGTAGTTGCGGCGCAGAACGCCATTGAAGACCACCGCGATGCACAGCAGGATCACCGAGTTGAGCGCCACCGGCCACAGTGCGAAGCCGTAGCCCAGCTGCGTGACCGCCGGGCCGCCCAGCACCGCGGTGAGCGCGACGGCGCCGCCCGGCGGGTGCAGGCAGCGCAGCGCGAACATGGCCGCGATCGCGAGCGCGCAGGCCAGCGCGGCGGCCATGCCGGGATCCGGGATCAGCCGGGCGCACGTCACCCCGATCAGGGCGGAGATGATATTTCCGCCGACGATGGACCAGGGCTGGGCGAGCGGGCTCGCCGGCGCGGCGAACAGCAGCACGGCGGAGGCGCCCATGGGGGCGATGAACCAGGGATTGGCGTGGCCCAGCGTGTGATGGGCGATCCATTCGGCGCAGAACAGGCCGAGCAGGGCGCCGATGGAGCCGTAAAGCTTTTCGCGGGCGTTGGCACCGACCGGCACGGGCGCGAAGGCGGCCAGCCAGTGCTTCATGGGAATGCGCAAAAGGAGTCTCCTCGCGGCCGCGGGAAATCACGGGCCGCGCGGGGCGCCAATTTATCACATCGAAAATAGCGTCGGGCAATAAGCTCATGCCCGGCCCGCGGCATCAGCGGCCGAAGGCCTTTTCGATCTTTTTGTCGGTGTTGTACTGACTGAGCGAGTACACGGCCCAGATGGCGGCGGGAATCCAGCCGATCAGGGTGATCTGCAGGATCAGGCACACGATGCCGGCGAGCGGACGGCCGATCGTGAAGAACACCAGCCAGGGCAGCAGCAGGGCAATCAGAAGTCGCATGGATCGATTCAAAGAAAAACGGACACGATTCGAGTGTAGTGGACGCCCTGTGTCATGGACGTATCCGCATGTCAGCGCGCCTTACGCGATTCCCGCAAGCCTGCGACGTCGGCCCGGCCGGGCGCCGTGCTGTTCACAGGTCGATGCGCAGCCGCGGGCCGATCTCGCGGAAGCCGGCCTTGAGGTAGAAGGCCTGGGTGCGCGCCCACTTGGGCTGCGAGGGCGCGCCCACCTCGAGCATGCTCCAGCCGCGGCGGCGGCCGAGTTCGGCGGCGGCGTCGATCAGCGTGCGGGCGTGACCGCCGCTGCGGTGCTCGGGCTGGATATACAGCTCGGTGATGAGGCCGTACACACCCTTGGCGTAGAACGCCACGCTCTCGGTGACCATGATGAGGCCGATCGGGTGGCGCGCATCGGTGTCGTGCAGGGCGAAGCCGAACACGCGGTCGCGCATGGCGAGGATCGCGCGTGCCTGGGCACGCGTGAAATCGTGGGGGGTATCAGGCGGGTTGCCGCGCAATTCGTTGAAGAGCGCGCCCACGCAGGCGCTGACGAGGTCGGCGTCGGTGGGACCGATGGGACGGACGAACATGGGGGCAGCCTGCGATTCTGGGCCCCGCGCAACGCGGCGGGACAATTTGCATCATAAGGCAGCACCGGCGCTCGTGGCCCCGAATGTCGTTAAGTTGATACAGTCCGGGCCGCGTGCGCGAGCACCAGCTCGGTGAGCAGGTCCTGTGCGCCGGTAAAAAAATGGTCCGTGCCCGGGATCACCACGACCGGATGGCGCGTGGGCCGGGCCCAGTCGAGCACCGGCGCGAGCGGCGCCTGGGCGTCCGCCTCGCCATGGATCAGCAGCACGTCGCGCGGCAGCGGCGGGGTGTCGTAACTGCGCTCGGCCGGCACGTCGCCCACCGGCAGGCCGGCGAGCACCGTGCAGTCCGGGCTTTTGCCCTGGTCCGCCAGGACGCGGGCCACGCGGGCGGCCACGAAGGCGCCGAACGAAAAGCCCACCAGCGCGAAGGGCAGGCCGGGCTGCTCGGCGCGCAGCGTCTGGACGAGCAGCAGGATGTCGTCGCTCTCGCCGCCGCCATGGTCGTAGGTGCCCGCGCTGCCGCCCACGCCGCGAAAGGCGGGGCGCAGCACCAGCCAGCCCGCGTCGCGCAGCGCGTGCGCGAGCCGGTGCGGGATCTTGTGGCGCGGGCTGCCGCCCAGGAGCGGCTGCGGATGCGTGACGATGGCGATGCCGCGCGGCGTGCCGGCGGGCGCGTCGCGCAGCACCTCCAGCGCGCCGGCCGGGCCGGCCAGCGTCAGGGTCTCCGTCTTGCCGGGCGTGAGGTCCGTGGTGAAACCCGGGATCGGGCCAGAGGGCGTATACATGCGGGCTCCTGATGCGGGGAGGGGGGGGCCACCGCCGTGGCGGCCATTGCCGTGGCGGCCAGTGCCGTGGCGGCCACGAGCGACGCGGCGGACGCGGCCCGTCGGCGAATGGCCGCCGGCCGGGCCCGCACGCCCATGTCGTTCGCTGGCGGCCCGCCAGCTTAACCCCGGCGGGCCCGCCGCGGCATCATTTGTCGATCCAGGGGGCCTGCTGCCACAGCGCCTTGAACGTTTCCTCGCCGGCCTGCAGTTCGCGGGCATAGTCGGCCGGCGGCAGGTAGCGCAGCGGCGCGAACATCTGCTGGGCCTTGGCCTGGAACTCGGGATCTTTCATGGTGCGGGCGAGCGCCTCGACGAGCTTGTCGCGGACCTCGGGCGGCAGGCCCTTGGGGGCGGCCAGGCCGCGCAGCGAGGCGAGCTCGATGTCGTAGCCCTGCTCCTTGAAGGTGGGCACGTCGGGCAGCGCGGCCGAGCGCGTGGCGCCCATCTGCCCGAGAAAGCGCAGCGGCGTCCCGCCCTTCATGTATTGCAGCACTTCGCCGACATTGATGGCGCCGACCATGATCTCTCCGCTCGCGACCGCGCCGCGCACCTCGCCCGCGCCCTTGTAGGGCACATGCGAGAGCTTGGCGCCGGTGGCGCGTTCGAAGCGCAGCATCGCGAGGTGGTCGTCGGAGCCGGTGCCGGTCGTGCCCACGGTGGCGGCGCCGGGCTTCGCCTTGGCATAGGTTTCGAGCTCGGCCAGGCTCTTCACGGGGTTGGCATCCAGCACCGCGAACGCGCCGGGGTCATCGACGACGTTGCCGATCAGGTCGAAACTCTGCCAGGTGAACGCGGACTTGCGCTCGATCGGAATGGTGAGCAGGTTCGGCGTGTTGATGAAGCCGATGGTGTAGCCGTCGGGCTGGGCGCGCGCCAGCTCCGTGAAACCGATCGCGCCGCCCGCGCCGGGGCGGTTCAGCACCACGATGCGGCTGTCGCTACCCAGATACTTCTGCAGGAACGGCGCCATCATGCGCGCCACCAGATCCGTGCCGCCGCCCGGGCCGTACGAGACGATCAGGTTGATCGGATGGGCGGGGTAGCCGGCGGCTTGCGCGGTGCCGGCCAGGCCGGTCAGCGTGCAGAGCAGGGCCGTGCCGGCCGCCAGGCGCGCAAGACGGCGGCGCAGGGGTTGATGCTGCATGGTGTGGTCTCCTCGTTGGCGGACTGCGTCCGCTCGTTGTGATGGGATCAGCGTGCGGCGGCAAGGCGCTCGAGCGCCCTGGGCCAGACTTCGGGGTTGAGCAGCCGCGGCGGACGTACCCCGCGCAGCATCATGAGCAGTTGTTCGGCCGAGCCCTGGGCGACGTTGCGGCGCGCCTCGTGCGTCACGCCGGCGGTGTGGAACGTGCCCACGACGTTGTCACGTTGCAGCAGCGGGGCATCGTTGCCGGGCGGCTCTCGCAGCCACACATCGAGGCCTGCCCCGGCCAGGTGACCGCCGGCCAGCGCCGCTTCCAGGGCGTCCTCGTCGTGAATGCCGCCGCGCGCCGTGGACACGAACACCGCGCCCGGCTTCATCGCCGCGTACTCGCGCGCGCCGATCATGCCGCGCGTGGTGTCGTCGAGCGGGCAATGCAGCGACACCACGTCGGAGGTGGCGAGCAGTGTGTCCAGATCGACGGGCTCGGCGCCGCGCTCGCGGATGGTGGCGGCATCCAGCAAGGGGTCGTAGGCGCACACCTGCATGCCGAAGCCCGCCGCGATGCGCGCCGCGCGCCGCCCGATCTCACCGATGCCGACCAGGCCGATGCGGGTGCCGCGGATCTCGTGGCCCATGAGCGATTCACGCGTGAAGCCGCTGGCATGGCGCAGTTGATTGTGCGACACCACGACCCGGCGCCGCACCGCAAGCAGCAGCGCGAACGTGAGCTCGGCCACCGAGTCGGCATTCATGCCCGCCTGATTCACCACCGGTACGCCCGCCGCCGTGCAGGCCGCCAGATCGATGGTGTCGAATCCCGCGCCCGAGGACGACACGCACAGCAGATTGGGGTACTCGCGCAGCAGCTCGGCGCCGACGAACCATTGCCTCGGCAGCTCGTCCTTGGCCGCCGACACGTGGTAGGCGCTGGCCGCGCGCAGGCCGGCCCGCGTGGCATCGTCGTCGCCCCGGGCGGGCAGGACCGAGAGCCGCGCCTGGCCGCTGGCCTGCACGATCTCATCGAAAATGGGATGGACCCACAGATCCAGCCGGCACAGCGTGGGTAGGGAACTCATCGCTGCCGCCCTCACACGCCCTTGGCTTTGAGGGTCGCGTCGACCCAGCCGCGATCCAGCGTGCCCGCCTCGATCTGCGCCAGGATCTGCGCTTCGCTGGCGGCCAGCGCGCGCACCTTTTCGGCGATCGGCGCCGCCTCGTCGGCGCGGATGGCCAGCAAGCCATCGGCATCGCCCACGATGAGATCGCCGGGCAGAACCACCATGCCATCGATGCTGACCGGCACGTTGAGCTCGCCGGGGCCGTCTTTGTACGGGCCGCGATGCGCGATGGCGCGTGCGTAGACCGGGAAGTCGCCCGCGCCGATGGTGTCGGTGTCGCGAATGGCGCCGTCGATGACGATGCCGCCCAGGCCGCGCCGCGCGCCCCACGCCACCATGATCTCGCCGATGATGGCGTTGCGTGTTTCGCCGCCGGCGTCCACGACGAGCACGTCGCCCGGCTCGGCGCTATCGAGCGCCTTGTGCACCATCAGGTTGTCGCCCGGCCGGGTGCGCACCGTGAAGGCGCGACCCAGGATGCGACGCGTGGCATGAAAGGGCCGCAGCGCCGTGGTGCCCGTCGTGCGGCTCATGACGTCGCTGATGTTGGCAACGGCGAAGTCGCGGTACTGCTGGATCAGGTCGTCGCTGACGCCGCTTTGGCGAGGCAGGATGGCAAAACCGAATGCGGGCATGCTTGTCTCCTTGTGGTGTTCGGCCGACTGTACGAAATGCCAAACCGGATATAAAGCGAATAATTTGCCGTTTTAACGTTCTATTTTTTGAAAGTGAAGGGCGCCGGCACGGTCGTCCGCGCAGGCGCCCGCGCGGCACTAGAGCAGGCAGGTCGGCGCGTGGAAATCGATCAGGCGCGCGGCCAGATCGCGCATGCTGTCGAGCATGGGCCGGGTGTCGTCGCGACGCCGCTGGAAGGTGTATTGCAGCGGATCGAGCGGCGGAAACTCCGGCAGCGGGACGAGCTCGCCGCGAGCGCACAGCACCTGCGCCCAGGCACTCGGCAGAAAGCCGACGCCCAGGCCGTGCCGGATGATGCCGGCGACCGCGCCCCAGCTGTTGCAGGCCATGCTGCGGCCGGGCGCGATGCGATGCGTGGTCAGCCATTCATCGAGAATGTGGATCACGCCGGAGCTATGCGGCAGCGTGACGAGCGTCATGTCCGCCAGGTGCGCCGGGCGCGCCGCGCGGCGCTTGCCCAGCGCGCGGGGCGCGGCCACCCAGGTGAACTCGGCCTGGCCGATGCGGCTGGACGCCACCGTCGGGCGCGACGACGGACCGGCGATGATCGCGAAATCGAGCTCGCCTTCCTCGAGGGCGTCCTCCACCAACTGGCCCACGCCCGCGAAAGGCTCCACCACCAGGTCGGGATGCGCCTGTTGAATCGCCTCGATCAGGCTGGGCATCCATGTGAGCGAGGTGAGCTCGCCGACGCCGAAGCGGCAGCGCCCGGAATAGCTCAGCTGCGTGCCGGCCTGCTGCATGAACTGATCCGCGCCGCGCAGCAGCTCGCGCGCGTGCGGCAGCAAATGCTCGCCCAGCGGCGTGAGCGATGCGCTGCGGGCCGTGCGATTGAACAGGGCCGCGCCCAGCGAGGCCTCGAGTTCGGCGATGCGCTTGGAGAGCGACGAGACCGAGATGCTCAGGCGGTTGGCGGCCACGGCGAAGTTGCGGCAGGTGGCGGCCCAATAGAAGGCTTCGAGTTGCTTGAGCGTCATCATGGCATCGCGATCGGAAAATCGAACCAAAATATAGCAATAAATTCGCTTTAATCGGATTGTGCGCGCCGATATAGTCCCCCGCTGGACGGTGCCCGTGCGAGGCGCCGCCGTTGCCACGAGGAGACCGTGATGTCCCGCCTGTTGAGCCGCATTCTCAGTCTCGATGATTTCGAGCGCCATGCCCGGCGCAAGCTGCCCGCGCCCATCTATGCCTATGTCTCGGGCGCGGTGGAGGAGGGCGTGTCGGCGCAGGCCAACCGGCGTGCGTTCGCGCGCTGGGCCTTCACGCCGCGGGTGCTGGTCGACGTGTCGCAGCGCGACACGAAGGTGCGTCTGCTGGGTCGGGAGTATCGCGCGCCGGTGGGGATCGCGCCCATGGGGCTCTCGGCGCTCACGGCGTACCGCGGCGACATCGTGCAGGCGCGCGCCGCCGCGGCTGCGGGTCTGCCCTGCATCATGAGCGGCTCCTCGCTGATCCGCCTGGAGTCGGTGATGGAAGCGGCGCCCGAGACGTGGTTTCAGGCGTATCTGCCGGGCGACCCCACCCAGATCCGCGCGCTGATCGATCGGGTGGCGGCGGCCGGGGTCCGGACGCTGGTGATCACGGTGGATACGCCGGTGGCCGCGAACCGCGAGAACAACGTGCGCGCCGGTTTTTCGACGCCGCTGCGGCCGAGCGCGAAGCTGGCGTGGCAGGGGCTGAGTCACCCCGCGTGGTTGTTCGGTACCTTTCTGCGCACGCTGCTCCGGCATGGCATGCCGCACTTCGAGAACAACTACGCGACGCGCGGTGCGCCGATTCTGTCGGCCAATGTGCTGCGCGACTTCTCCGACCGCGGCCATCTGGGCTGGACGCATGTGGCCGAGATCCGCCGCCAATGGCGCGGGGCGCTCGTGATCAAGGGCATTCTGCACGAACAGGATGCGCGTCGTGCGCGGGCGGCGGGGGTCGACGGCATCATCGTGTCGAACCACGGCGGCCGCCAGCTCGACGGCGCGCGTGCGCCGCTCGACGCGTTACCGCGCATTGCCGAGGCCGCGGGCGGGGCGATGGACGTGATGCTGGACAGCGGCATCCGCCGTGGCACCGACGTGCTCAAGGCGCTGGCCCTGGGCGCGCGTGCCGTGTTCGTCGGCCGGCCCATCAATTACGCGGGCGCGGTGGGCGGCGAGGCCGGCGTCGCGCACGCGCTGCGCCTCATCACCGATGAGGTCAGCCGCGACATGGCCCTGCTGGGCGTGACCGAGCTGGCCGGCCTCACCCCGGCCGTGCTGGCGCCGATGGAGCCGGCCCCGAGCTGGCCCGGCTCCGCCGGCGATCAGGCCGCCCGTTCGGGCGCCGGTAGTTGCGCGAGCAACTTATCGAGCGTGACCGGGTAGTCGCGCACGCGCACGCCGGTGGCGTTGTAGATCGCATTGGCCACGGCCGCGCTGACCCCGCAGATGCCGAGTTCGCCCACGCCCTTGGCTTTCATGGGCGAGGACACGGGATCGGTCTCTTCCAGGAAGATCACCTCCTGGTGCGGGATGTCGGCGTGTACCGGCACCTCGTAACCCGCCAGATCGTGGTTGACGAAAAAGCCGGCACGTTTATCCACCGCCAGCTCCTCCATCAACGCCGCGCCTACCCCCATCGTCATCGCGCCGATCACCTGACTGCGCGCGGTCTTGGGGTTCAGGATGCGGCCCGCGGCGCAGACTGCCAGCATGCGGCGCACGCGCGTCTCGCCGGTGTAGGCGTCGACCGCCACCTCGACGAAGTGCGCGCCGAAGGTCGATTGCTGAAAGCGCTTGTCCAGGTCGCCGAACTCGATGGCGTCTTCGGCGCTCAGCTCGCCCTGCGTCAGCGCGTCGGCCAAGGGCACGCTGCGTCCGCCCTGGCGCACCTGGCCTTCGTCGAACTCGGCCTGCGCGGCGTCCAAGCCCAGGCGCGCGGCCACGGCCTCGCGCAGCTTCATGCACGCGGCGTAGACGCCGGCGGTGGCGCTATTGCCGCCCCACTGGCCGCCGGAGCCGGCCGACACGGGAAACGACGAGTCGCCCAGGCGCACGGTCACCCTGTCGATCGGCAGGCCCAGCATTTCGGCCGCGGTCTGCGCGATGATGGTGTAGCTGCCCGTGCCGATATCGGTCATGTCGGTGTCGACGGTCAGGCGGCCCTCGCGATCCAGCCGCACGCGGGCGGCCGACTTCGTGACGAGGTTGTTGCGGAACGCCGCGGCCACGCCCAGGCCGATCAGCCACCGGCCTTCGCGCCGGGCGCCGGGCTGCGCCGCGCGCTGGTCCCAGCCGAATCGCTCCGCACCGGTGCGCAGGCATTCGATGAAGCGGCGGCTCGAGAACGGCCGCTTCGGATCGGCCGGATCCACCTGGGTGTCGTTCAGCGCGCGCAGCGCGATCGGATCCATCTTCAGCTTTTCGGCCAGCTCGTCCATCGCGATCTCGAGCGCCATGAGGCCGGGCGCTTCGCCCGGCGCGCGCATCGCATTGCCTTCGGGCAGGTCGAGCTCGGCCAGGTAGAGCGTGGTCTTGCGGTTCGCGCCCGCGTAGAGCAGACGGGTCTGCTGCACGGCGGTTTCGGGCTGGCCGCCGGGCAGGTCGCCCGACCAGCTTTCGTGGCCGATGGCCGTGATGCGGCCATCGGTGCCGGCGCCGATGCGGATGCGCTGGATCGTGGCCGGCCGGTGCGTGGTGTTGTTGATGATGAGCGGCCGCGCGAGCGCCACCTTCACGGGGCGGCCGGCGGCGCGCGCGCCCAGCGCGGCCAGCAGCGCGTCGGCGCGCACGAACAGCTTGCCGCCGAAACCGCCGCCGATGTAGGGCGAGATCAGCCGCACTTTCTCTTCGTCCAGACCGAGGGTGCGTGCGACGTCGGCGCGGCCCCACGCGATCATCTGATTCGAGGTCCAGATCGTGAGCGCGTCGCCGTCCCAGGCCGCGAGCGACGCGTGCGGCTCCATCATGGCGTGGGACTGATCGGGCGTCTTGTAGGTGGCGTCGAGCTGCACGGGGGCGCTGGCGTAGGCGCCGTCGAAGTCGCCGACCGGCTCCCCGCCGTTCTCCTTCTCGGGCACCTTGGCCTGGGGCCGCGCGGCCTCCAGATCGAAGGCGCCGCGCTCGCGCTCGTAGCGCACGCGGATGAGGCGAGTCGCCGCGCGTGCCTGCTCGAAGGTCTCGGCCACGACCACCGCAACGGCCTGGTGGTAATGCTGGATCTCGGGTCCGCCGAGCAAGCGGGCGGTATTCATCTTGCCCAGGGTGAGCTTGCCGGCGTTTTCGGCGGTGACCACGGCCAGCACGCCGGGCGCCTGGCGTGCCGCCGTGGTATCCATCGAGACGATGCGGCCCTTGGCGATCGCGGCGCCGAGCACCGCGCCATACGCGGGCGGACGGTCCGGCAACTGCTGCTCGTAGGCGTAGGGCGCGCGGCCGGTGGTCTTCAGGGGGCCGTCGACGCGGTCCACCGGATGACCCACGACGCGCAGCCGGTCGATGGGGTTGGTCGTGGCGGGCGTATCGAATTTCATGCTCAGCTCCTTGCTTCGGCGAGCACGCCGGCGAGCGTGCGCTCGGCCAGCGTCAGCTTGAATGCGTTGTCATGCGTGGGACGCGCGCCGTCGAACAGCGCGCGGGCGGTCGCGGTGGCGCCTTGCGGCAGCGCGGCGTCCGCGGCCGGCAGCCGCCAGGGCTGCGGCGCCACACCGCCCACCGCCACCCGGCCGGTGCCGTCGGGCTGCACCACCGCCGCCACCGATACCAGTGCGAAGGCGTAGGAGGCGCGGTCGCGTACCTTGCGATAGAAGTGTCGACCGCCGGTCGGCGCCGGCAGCGTGACGTCGGTGATCAGTTCGCCGGGCTGAAGCTGGTGATCCAGGTGCGGCGTGTCGCCGGGGGCGCGATAGAGTGACGCGATCGGGATCACGCGGCGCGTGCCTTGTGGATTGACGGTGCCGACCTCGGCGTCGAGCACGCGCATGGCCACAGCCATGTCGCTCGGATGCGTGGCAATGCAGTGTTCGGACGCGCCGACCACGGCCAGCTGCCGGCTCACGCCTTCGAGCGCGGAGCAGCCGCTGCCCGGTACCCGCTTGTTGCACGGCTGGTTCGGATCGTAGAAGTAGGGGCAGCGCGTGCGTTGCAGCAAGTTGCCCGCGGTGGTGGCCTGATTGCGGATCTGGCCAGAGGCGCCGGCCAGCAGGGCGCGCGCCAGCACGGCGTAATCGCGGCGCACGCGCTCGTCGGCCGCGAGGTCGGTGTTGCGCACCAGCGCGCCGATGCGCAGCCCGCCCGCCTCGGTGGCTTCGATGCGGTCGAGATCGAGGCCGTTCACATCGACCAGATGCGCGGGCGTTTCGACCTCCAGCTTCATCAGGTCGATCAGATTGGTACCGCCCGCGATGAACCGGGCGCCCTGGATGCGTTGCGCGGCCGCGGCGGCTTCGGCCGGCGTGCGGGCGCGTTCGTAGGTGAAGGACCTCATGCCTGACCTCCCGCCTGTTCGGTGATCGCTTCGACGATGTTGGAATACGCGCCGCAGCGGCAGATGTTGCCACTCATGCGTTCGCGGATCTCGTCCACCGACAGCAGCGGGCGGGTTTGCAGATCGGGGCTCACATGGCTCGGAATGCCCTGGCGCACCTCGTCGAGCATGCCGACCGCCGAGCAGATCTGGCCCGGCGTACAGTAGCCGCACTGATAGCCGTCGTGCCGCACGAAGGCTTCCTGCAGGGGGTGCATGCGTTCCGGGCTGCCGAGGCCTTCGATGGTGGTGATCTCGGCGCCCTGGTGCATCACGGCGAGTGTGAGACAGGCGTTGACCCGCCGGCCATCGAGCAAGATCGTACAGGCGCCACATTGGCCGTGGTCACAGCCTTTCTTGGTGCCGGTCAGATGGAGATGTTCGCGCAGCACGTCGAGCAAGGTGGTACGCAGATCGGCTTCGAGCTGCCGGGTCTCGCCGTTGACCTTGAGAGACAGGGTGGTGGCAAGCGCGGCCTGGCCGCCGCTGGCAGGCGTTTGCGCCTGAGCCAGCGGCACGGCCATCGCGCCGGCGGACGCCGCGCTCAGCTTGAGCAATGCGCGGCGGGAAATCTTGATGTCGTAGGGCAGTTCCATGGGGCTTCCTCGGGACGGGATAGCGAGCGGGCCAGCCGCCAGAGACGGGGCCGGATCATGGGCATCCTTTCTGGCGCGCGACGCGTCTGGGCAGCGGCCGGTGGCCGGCGGCGCAAGTCCGATCCCGTGGCAAGTCGCGTGCCCGGGGCGTCAGTGCGGCGATACGCCGCCCGCCAGCAGCGAACGCCCTGTCAGTTGCAGGTAATGCTCATACATGCCCAGGTAGGTGTCGGCACGGACCGAGGGGGCGGCAGGGGCGGTGGCCCCCGTGATGGGCGCCAATGCCAGGCTCATGACGCGGGCATCGGTGAAGGACGCGAGCTGGACGTCCTGCAGCGCGGCTTCCAGGCTCGGGCAGGGCTGCGCGCCGGCGTAAGCGTGGGCGGCCAGACCGAGACCGGTCGCACACGCGGCGGCAGCCGCGAGGCGTCGGGCAGAGAAAAATCTCATGACTGTGTCTCCAATGAGGGCAGCGGGCCGCCTCAGGCCGTCCAGGCGGATACACGCGCGTCCGTCACGCGCGCCCGGGCCGCGGGAGGCGCCAGCACGGGCGTATGCGCGGGCACCGGTGTCTGGGTGGCGCGCCGCGGCGCGGCGTCGCGCGATTTCGGCGTGACGTGGTCGATCAGGGCGTCGACGAAGGCGCGGGCGCGCGCCGGCGGGGTGCGGCTGCCATACATGGCATATAGCGCGATCGGCGCGAGCGCCCAGTCGTCGAGCACCTGCACGAGCTCGCGGTTGCGCGGATCATGGGCGGGCAGCGCCACGATGCCCATGCCCTCGCTGGCGAAGCGGCGCGTCATCTCGATATCGTTGGCGTGAACGCGGCCCTCGGGTTCCACGGTCATGCGGCGGCCGTCGCGCTCCAGCACCCAGGCCGACAGTTCGCGGCATTGGGTGGCGATCAGGCATTCGTGCGTCGCGAGCTCTTCGGGGCGGGCGGGGCGGCCGGCGCGGGCCAGATACGAGGCCGAGGCGTAGAGCCGGAACGGAAAGTCGCCGACCCGGCGTGCGACCAGATCCGAATCGGCCTGCGTGCCCCAGCGCAGCGCCACGTCGAATTCGCGGGCGCCCTCCCAGCCGCGTTCGTACGCGTAGTCGCAGCGCAGCCGCAGTTCGGGCCAGGCGCGGGCGAAGGCGCTCGCCATGCCGACGAGGTCGAGCGCCTCGAGCGGATCGGGCAACAGGACCTTGAGCGTGCCGCGCGGCCGGATGCCCTCGTCGAGGAGCACATCCTGCGCATCGATCGCCTGCTCGACCAGCATGCGGCAGCGGTCGTAATACAGTTTGCCGGCTTCGGTGAGCGCGATGTTGCGGGTGCTGCGCGAGAGCAGTTCCACACCGAGCCGCGCCTCCAGGACGCGCAGGCGGCGCGACAGCGTGGTGGCCGGCACGCCGATCAGCTCGGCGGTGCGAGAGATGTTCAGCCGCTTGGCCACCTCTACGAAGATGGCGATGTCGTTCAGATTGAAGGCGGAGTCGGAGTGGGCCATTGTTTTACAATCTCGAGGTTTATGTCGCTGCGGCACGGCCATCGGTGGGGCCGCGGTCGAAGCTGACGGCCACGGGCCGGCAGCGGGGCAATGCACGTCACGAGAGGCCTCTCGATCCGCTTCATCAGTGGGGTCACTGTAGGCCCGGCCCGCTGTCAGACCAGTGACGCATCCCTGACGGCTTCCGGTCAGCCGGCTGACGCATTTGTCATGAAACGCCGATCGCCCGATGCGCCTGACATGAATGTCAGCGAGCGGTCAGCGCCTCGACATGCGGCCGGCGATACAGTGAGCTCCCCTTTTTTCGGGTGCGCGCCGCGCGCCCATTCCGCAGAAGAGCAGCGTGCGCGTACTCGTCATCGAAGACGAAGAAAAGACGTCTTCCTACATCCTTCGTGGGCTCACCGAGCTGGGCTACACCGTCGACGTCGCCCACACCGGCACGGACGGCCTGCACCTGGCGCTCGAATTCGATTTCGACGCGATCGTGCTCGACCTGATGCTGCCCGGCATGGACGGCTATGCGGTGCTCGAGCAATTGCGGCGCACCAAGGCCACCCCGGTGATCATGCTGTCGGCGCGCGGCGCCGTGGACGATCGCGTCACCGGCCTGCGCAAAGGGGCCGACGACTACCTGGCCAAGCCGTTCTCCTTCACCGAGCTCGTCGCCCGCCTGCAGGCCCAGACGCGCCGCCGCAGCGATGCGATGGAGGCCACCACGCTGCAAGTGGATGACCTCGCCATCGATCTGCTCGCGCGCAAGGCCGTGCGCGCCGGCCAGCGCCTGGAGCTCACCGCCAAGGAATTCGCGCTGCTGTCGCTGCTGGTGCGGCATCAGGGCGAGGTGCTGTCCAAGCTGATGATCGCCGAGCAGGTCTGGGACATGAACTTCGACAGCGATGTGAACGTGGTCGAGGTCGCGGTCAAGCGATTGCGCGCCAAGGTCGACGCGCCCTACGAACACAAGCTGCTGCACACGGTGCGCGGCATGGGCTATGTGCTGGAGGCGCGCCGCGCCAACGGCACGCCGGGCGACGGCGCCGCATGATTGCCCGCATGCCCATCGCATGGCGGCTCGCCGTCATGTTCGCCATCACCGCGGCCGTCGTGTTCTCGGGCGTGGCGGTCTTCCTGTATTGCGTGCTCGCCGATTCGGTGCACAGCCAGATCCGTTCCGAGCTCAACTTCCATCATTCGCTGCTCGATCCCATGATCGAGAGCCGCCAGAGCGAGGCCGATTGGGAAGTCGCGCATCGCAAGCTCGACGCCATGACGCCGGCCGGCGGGCGCGTGCGCTACTGGGTCAAGTCCGACGACCCGCGGACCGCCTACGGCCGCGCCATGCTGACGAAGGACGGCCGCGAGGTCCAGCCGGGGGTGGTGACCTTCGTCAAAGACCGCGATCCGCAAAAGATCTGGAGCGTGCTGTCGCGCACGATTCCGGCCTCGGGCGAGCGGCCCGAAGTGGATTTCGTGGTGGCGCTCGATGCAAGCTCCTACCTGTACGCCAAAGAGAATTTCACGCACATCATGAGCGTGGCTTCGGGCCTGGGCATTCTGCTGGTGGCGCTGTTCGGCTACTGGATCGCCAAGCTCGGCTTGCTGCCGGTGCGCCGGCTGAGCCGCCAGGCCAACGCGCTGCCGTCCAATGCCCCGCGCGAGCGTCTCGGCGTGGAGAACCTGCCGCCCGAGATCAAGGAGCTGGCGGTGTCGTTCAACAATTCGCTGGCGCGGCGCGAGGCGGCCTGGCTCCAGCTCGAAGGCTTCAACGCCGATGTCGCGCATGAATTGCGTACGCCGCTCACCAATCTGATCGGCCAGACCCAGGTGTCGCTGGCGCATCCGCGCCGGGTCGACGAACTGCAGGATCTGCTCGAGTCCAACCTCGAGGAACTCGAGCGCATGAGCAGCATCGTCAACGACATGCTGTTTTTGTCGAGCGCCGAAAACGGCAATCGCGCGGCCGAGCTCAGCGATTTTTCGGTGCATGTCGAGGCGCAGAAAACGGCCGAGTATCTCGAGGCGTCGTTCGCGCAGCGCGCCGTGCTGCTCACCGTGACCGGTGACGCGCAGGTGCACGCCGATCGGCGCCTGTTTCATCGGGCGCTGGCCAATCTGCTGTCCAATAGCGCGCGGTATGCGCGCGAAGGTTCGGAAGTGGTGGTGCGCATCGCCGACGAAGGCGCCTATGCGCGCGTGTCGGTCTCCAACGAAGGCGAGCCCATTCCGGTGCAGCAGCAGGCGCGCCTGTTCGAGCGCTTCTATCGCGGTGACGCGGCGCGCACGCGCAGCGGCGTGCATCACGGCCTCGGGCTGTCCATCGTGCGTGCGATCGCATCCATGCATGGCGGCGCGGTATTCGTGCAGAGCGCGCCGGATGGCATCAATACCTTCGGATTCACGCTGGCGCGCGGTCGCTGAGCGGCGCGCGTCCTTCCACCGCGCCCGCCGCGTTGCGCGTGTGATGGGATGCATGCGCAGCGAGCGTGCGCAGCGAGCGTGCGCAGCAAGCATGGGCAGCAAGCATGCGCAGCAAGCGTGGGCAGCAAGCGTGCGCAGCAAGCATGCGCAGCCTGTGCGCTGCATCGGCTGGCACGCGTCGCTCCGTCCGTGATCGATTGTGTGCAGTCAATGGGATGAACGCACGGACGTCGGCGGCGTCTGACCTACATGCCCCCGTCATGTCGACCGGCTTGCTCGGCAGGGCCCGCAACACCTTTTTCACGGCATCGCCGTTCCGGTCCGTTCCAACGCAAGGATCCGCCATGTACGACTTCTTCGGAGTACTTCCGTCCCGCCGGCCCGCCCCGCGTGCAGCGCACGTGCCCTCGGTGCAACCGGCAGGCCAGCCCGATGATGCCGCCGAGCAGAAAGCGGCCGAGGTTCCGTCCAAGGCGCCGCGCACGCGCCGCGGCGCCGGGCTGGCGCGCAAGCGTGCGCGGCCCGTGCCGTCGGGCGATCTGAGCGCGATGGGACATCTGCTGAGCTGAGCCCCGGCGGGGAGGGCCGCGGCGCCCCGCGCCGGCACCGTCTCGGTGCGGCCGGGGCGGTGCGGCCAGGAAGGGTGATGTCGCCTGGACTGGCGCTGCAGCCGGACTTGACGGTGTGACCGGCGCTGCAGCCGGCCTGACGATGTGGCCCGGACTGGCGCTGCAGCCGGACAGACGGTGCCGCCCGGACCGGCCTTTCGAGCCGGCGCGCAGGCCGTCACAGGCGGTCACCATCCCGTCCATTCGGTGGAGGTGCCGCCACGAGCCAATTGTGGCAAGCTGTCGGCCATGAACCTGACAAGTTCATGAATTATGCTCGGAGCTCCTCGCGCAGCGGCGGGGAGGGGGTCTGAGCGAAGTCGCGGTCATCCTCTTCGCAGTGCACTTGTCTTCCCGGCACGGCCTCACGCCGGCTCCCTCGCGGGCCCGCGGCAGCGCCGTGCCGCGCGCAGTCTGACAGGCGTGTCTGGCCCGCCGGGCCGGTCCGCTCCTTCCGGTAGTTCCAACAAACGAAAGGCAGCTATGAGCGTACAAGCGCAACCCCAGGCTCAACTGTCGGTGTTCGACGCGATCGTGATCACGGTCGGGCTGGTCGTGGGTGTCGGCATTTTCCGCACGCCGTCCATCGTCGCGGCGAACGTCGGATCCGAATGGATGTTCATCTTGGTCTGGGTGGTCGGCGGGCTGGTGACCCTGGTGGGCGCGCTCTGCTATGCCGAGTTGTCGGCCGCGCACCCGAACGCGGGCGGCGAGTATCACTTCCTGTCGCGGGCCTATGGCCGTTCGGTGGCGATGATGTTCGGCTGGGCGCGCTGCACCGTGATCCAGACCGGCGCGATCGCAGCGGTGGCCTTCATGCTGGGCGACTACCTGGCTCAGCTCGTGCCGCTCGGGCCTTACGGGCCGGCGCTCTATGCCGCGTTATCGGTGATCGTGTTCACCGGCGTGAACGTGATCGGTACCGCGCAGAGCAAGACGCTGCAGATCACCATCACGTTCATCGAAGTGGGCGCGGTGGTCGCCATCATTCTGTTCGGCCTGTTCGGCAGCTCGGGCGAGACCGCCGCCGTCACGCCCATTGCCCCCGAGACCGCCGCGCTCGGCACCGCCATGATCTTCGTGCTGCTCACCTACGGCGGCTGGAACGAGGCGGCCTACCTCACCGGCGAGCTCGAAGACGCGCCGCGCAACATCGCCAAGGTGCTCACCATCGGCACCGCGATCCTGGTCACGCTGTATGTGCTGGTCAACGTGGCGCTGCTGTCCATCCTCGGCCTCGAAGGCCTGCGCGGCACCGACGCCGTCGCGACCGAGATGATGCGCGTGGTGGCGGGCCCCTCCGGCAGCCTCATCGTGACGCTGGCCATCGTGGTGGCCGCGCTGTCCACGCTCAATGCCACGATCTTCACGGGCGGCCGCGTGTTCTACGCCATGGCGCGCGACGTACGCATCATGCGCTGGGTCGGGGTGTGGGATGGCCGCGGCCGCACGCCGGCCAACGGCCAACTGGCCCAGGGCGCCATCGCCCTGGCCCTGATCGCGCTCGGCACGATCACGCGCGACGGCTTCAAGGCCATGGTCGACTACACCGCGCCCGTGTTCTGGTTCTTCCTGCTGATGGTGGGCTTCGCGGTGTTCGTGCTGCGCTGGCGCCATCCCGAGCGCACGCTGCCGTACAAGGTGCCGCTGTATCCGGTCACGCCGATCATCTTTTGCGCCACCTGCGGCTACATGCTCTGGTCGAGCGTGATGTACACCGGCGTCGCGGGGCTGATCGGCCTGGCGGTGCTGGCCGCCGGCACGCCCATGCTGCTGTTCAAGGAAAAAGAACCCCAGCCCTTGCCCGACCCGGCCGGCGACTGAATCCGCAAGCTCGTTTCCCAACTGGAGTCCACCGATGAAGATCCGACATTCCTTCGCTTTTGCCGCCTGCCTGCTGATGCTGGGCGGCGCCGCGCAGGCGCAGACCCCCGCGTATCAACCCACGGTCGGCCAGTCCGGCAAGGACGTCGTGTGGGTGCCCACGCCGCAGGAGCTCGTGGACCGCATGCTGCATATGGCGCAGATCACGCCGGAGGATTATCTGGTCGACCTGGGCTCCGGTGACGGCCGTACCGTGATCACCGCCGCGCAGCGCGGCACGCGTGCGCACGGGGTGGAGTTCAACCCCGAGATGGTCACGCTCTCGAAGAACGCCGCCCAGGCCGCCGGCGTGTCCAAGACCGCGACGTTCGAGCAGGGCGATATCTTCAAGACCGACTTTTCCAAGGCGACGGTCGTGACGCTGTTCCTGTTGCCCGACCTGAACCTGCGCCTGCGGCCGACGCTGCTGCAGATGAAGCCGGGCACCCGCGTCGTGTCGAACTCGTTCACCATGGAAAACTGGAAACCCGACGAGACGGTCAATGCGTCCGACCAGGGCTGCAAGGCCTATTGCAGCGCGTACAAGTGGATCGTGCCGGCGCAGGTCGAGGGCAAGTGGTCGGTCGACGGCAAGACGCTCGCGCTGTCGCAGAACTTCCAGTTCCTCGAAGGCACGCTGACCCGGGACGGCAACGCCATGCCGATCAGCAATGCCCGCCTGAACGGCCCCAAGATCGAGTTCACGGTGGCCGACGCGCGCTACACCGGCACGGTCGATGGCGACGCAATGAGCGGCACCATCGAAGGCGGCGGCAACTGGCGCGCCACGCGGGCAAAATAAGCTTGCAGGCGGCTGCGCGCGGGGTGCGCGGCCGCCCGATCCGCGTCGACTCCGCGGCGCGTCACTTACCCTGAAACGGACGGAGGGGCCCGCCCCGCCGTCCGTTTCGTCGTATCGGCGCCGTCATGGGCGGCGCCTCCCGAGTCATCATCAAGGAAGTCGGTAAGCGTGTTTCATGTCGTCTCTGGCCTGGTCGGCCTGTATTTGATCTGGCGTTATGTGTTCCGGTTGAAGTTGAGCGTGGCGGCCCGCGTGGTGCTGTCGCTGCTGTTGCTGGCGTTCATCGAGCATCACTGGCTGGTGAGCCGGCATTTCGGCACCATGGCCTCGCCCGAGATCCCGGGCGCGCTCATCATGGTGCTGGGCGCCGTGTTCGGCGCGCTGATTCTGTTCGCCTGCATGCTGTTGCTGCGCGACGTCGCGGGCGTGATCGCGTGGTGCGTGTCGCGGCCGCTCGGCCGCAAGGTGCTGGGCCAGACGCGCGTGGCGCATGGTCTGGCGGGCCTGGCCGCCGTGCTCGGCGCGGTCGGGGTATGGCAGGCCGTGCGGGTGCCCGAGGTGCGCACGCTCGAGATCACGGTGCGAGGCCTGCCCGCGGCGTTCGAGGGATACCGCATCGTGCATCTCACCGACCTGCACACGAGCCGTCTGCTGCAGGGGCCCTGGATGCGCGCGGTGGTCGAGCGGGCCAACGCGCTCGACCCGGCGCTGGTCGTGATCTCGGGCGATCTGGTCGATGGCACGCCGCAGGCGCGCGCCAACGACTATCCGCCGCTGGCCGGGCTGCGGGCCCGCGACGGCGTGTACGGCGTGCCGGGCAATCACGAGTACTACGCGGCCTACGGCGAGTGGATGCAGGTCTTCCGCGATCTGGGTATCCGCATGCTGGTCAACGAGCATGTGCTGATCCGGCAGGGCGATGCGGCGCTGGTGCTGGCCGGCGTGGCGGATCAGGTAGGCCCGACGCGTGGCGAGATCGGCCCGGACATCGTGCAGGCGCTGGCCGGACGGCCGGCCGACGCGCCGGTGCTGTTGATGGATCACCGCCCGGGCAATGCACGGGCCAACCGCGCCGCGGGCGCCGACATTCAACTGTCGGGCCACACGCACGGCGGCCACGCGCTGGGGCTCAACCTGATCGTGGCGCGCGCCAACCAGGGCTTCGTGTCGGGGCGCTACCACGTGGACGGCATGACGCTCTATGTGAGCAACGGCGCGGGGCTGTGGCCGGGGTTTCCGATCCGCTTAGGCGTGCCCTCCGAGATCACGCAGATCACGCTGCGAGGGAGTTGACGGCCCCCACGCCGCGCCTTCGGCTTGCTGCCCCCCGGGGGGGCGCGCCCGCCTTGAGGCGGCTCGGCGGCGGGCGGGCCCCCCCACGCCGCGCCTCCGGCTTGCTGCCCCCCGAGGGGGCGCGCCCGCCTTGAGGCGGCTCGGCGGCGGGCGGGCCCCCCACGCTGCGCCTTCGGCTTGCTGCCTCAGTACTGATACCGCATGGTGAGCATGGCGCTGCGGCCGGCGCCCCAGGCGCCCTGGTTGTAGAAGCCGATCTGGCTGTAGAACTTGCGGTCGAACACGTTGTTGACGTTGAGCTGCGCCGAGAGGTTGCGGTTGAAGGTGTAGCGGGCCATCAGGTTGGTGATGGCATAGCTGCCCTGGCTGACGCGCTCTTCGCCGTTGGGGCCGAAGGCATCGGTGTAGACGTGGCTCTGCCAGTTGACGCCGCCGCCCACGGTCAGGCGGTTGAGCTCGCCGGGCAGGCGATAGCTGGTGAACAGGCGCACCAGGCTGCGCGGCTGGTTGGTCTGGATGGCGTTGCCTTCGCCGTCGCGGCCGGTCCAGTGCGACCAGCCCGCGGCGACGTTCCAGCCCGGCGTCACTTCGCCCGACACTTCGAGGTCGAAGCCGCGCGTGCGCGTGCCCTGCGCGGCCCGGTAGGCCTCGTTGGGCGTGCCCGGCACGAAGAAGCCGGTATCCACCTGCGCCACGTTGTCCTGCTCCACCTGGAACACGGCGGCGCTGGCGTTGAGCTTGCCGTCCAGCCATTCGCCCTTGATGCCGGCCTCGTATGACTTGCCTTCGAGCGGGTCGAGCCAGCTGCCGTTGCGGTCCTGATAGGACTGCGGATTGAAGATCCCGGTGTAGCTGACATACGCCGTGTAGTTCCGCGCGAAGTCGTACAGGAGGCCGGCGTAGGGCGTGAATTCGTTCTTGTCGAACGCGTACTTATTGCCGCCGCCCCAGCCCACCGAATCCGTTTTCCAGGTGCTGTAGCGTCCGCCCACGATCAGCGTCAGCGGATCGGCGATGCTCAGGCGCAAGGCCCCGTAGATGCCGGCCTGCTTGGTCGTGTAGCGCGAGCCGGTCACGCGTTCGTCGCTCCAATCGGGCTCGGGGTAGGAGCCGTTCCAGTCGAAGAAGTTGCCCACCGGGCTCGTGCCCAGCGGCGCGCGGTAGTCGAAGTTGGCGTATTGGCGGCTGGCGCTGCCGCCGATCACCACCTCGTGGCGGCGGCCGAACAGGTTGAACGGGCCGGAGGCCTTCACATCGAAGCTGTTCTGCTTGCGGTCGCCCAGATACCAGGCGGGCGAGGAACCCATGCCTTCGCCGGTGACGCGATCGGGCCACCCGGTCAGGTAGAGCAGCTTGCCGTCCATCTCGTTCTTGCTGTGGCTGGCCACGGCCTTGATGCGCCAGTCGTTGTCGAAGCGCTGCTCCAGTTGCAGGAAGGCGCCCTGCGTCGTGCTGCCCCACGAGGTCCAGTCGGCGCCGGTGTTGAGCGAGCGGCGCCAGTCGGTGCGGGTGCCGTCGGCATACCAGAGCGGGAAGCCGCCCCAGCTGCTGCCTTTGGGATCGTTCTTCTGATAGTTGAAGCCCACGCTCACGGTGGTGCTGTCCGTCACGTCGGCGTCGACCACGCCGTAGAACACCGTCTTCTCGTTCTCGTAGTGGTCGAGGTAGGAGTGGTTCTTCTGATAGGCCGAGACGATGCGGCCGCGCACCGTGCCGCTCTGGTTCAAGGGGGTCTGCAGATCGGCGGTGGCGCGGTAGGTGTCCTGGGTGCCCGCGCCCACGCTCAGGTCGGCCTTGAACTCGCGCGCGTCGGCATGCTTGCGCACCAGATTGATCGAGGCGGACGGATCGCCGGCGCCGGTGAGCAGGCCCGTGGCGCCACGCACGACCTCGACGCGGTCGTAGATGATGGGATCGACGGCGGATTCGCCGCCGGCATAACCGATGTCGAAGCCGGTGGGGATGCCGTCGTACTGATAGTTGGTGATCGGAAAGCCGCGTGCGTTGAACGAATAGCGTTCGGCGTCGAAGTTCTGCACCGAGATGCCGGGCGTGCTGCTCATCACGTCGACCAGCGACAGCATGTTCTCGTCTTCGATGCGCTGGCGCGTCACCACGGTCACCGATTGCGGATTCTCACGCAACGACAACGACAGGCCGGTGCCGGCAGAGGTGGCGCGCGGCGTGTAGCTGCCCGTGCCCTCGGTGGTGGAGGCGGGCAGCAGATCGCTCTTCACCTCGACCGACGACAGCGTCGGCACGGCGTTGTTCTGCTGAGCCTGGGCCGCGCCGGCCGCCAGGGCCATCAACACGAGACTGCTCAATTTGCGCAGGGTGGGGTGCGGGGCGGCGTGTGCAACGCGACCGGTCTTGCCGTCGGACATGGAATTCCTCTCCCTAAGTAATTTCGTCCGAAATTGTAATGACAACGATTCTCATAAGCGTTCAATTGGACCGGATTTAATCGGGGACGTTGCAATTCGGGCACAGCACCACCGGGTGGGCGTAACGACGCACCAGTTGTGAGGCGGCGCCGATTCAGCGCGCTTTCAGCGCAGGAATTGTTCGGCAATTCATTGCGATAAATATCGTTTGCCGGCTGCTTAAGTTGGTTCGCGGCGCTGTCGTAAGCCGGGTGCGCGGGTGCAGTTTCACGGCCTTGCGTGCGTTCCGTACGAACGCCAACCAAGCTGGACAGAGCATGAAAAAAACTTCGCTGCGTAACCGGATTCTCTTGATCAGTGGTCTTACCGTCGTGGGAGCGCTGCTGCTCTCCGGCGTGGTGACCTATCAGATCGTGCGTGACAACATGATGGCCAGCATCACCAATACGCTGGACGCGGTGGCCAACGGCAACGCGCGCGCGATTGCGCAGTGGTCGGGCGACAAGGCCACGGCCGTGGTCGCCACGGCGCAGGCCGTCGAGAAGGGCGACCCGACGGGGCTCGTCAAATTGATGGGCGCCACCAACGACTTCCCGATTACGAGCGTGGGCTGGTCGGACAAGACCTTCTTCTCCACGGCGCCGACGCCGCCCGATTACGATCCCACCGCGCGCCCCTGGTACAAGGCGGCCGTCGCGGCCGGCAAGCTCAGCATCACCAAGCCGTATGGCGACTCGTCCAGCGGCAAGCCCTACGTGGCATTCACCACGCCCATCCTGCGCAACGGCCAGGCGGTCGGCGCCGTGAGCGGTGCCGTGGCGCTGGACGGGGTGAAGTCCGTGATCCAGTCGATCCGTCCCACGCCGTCCAGTCTCGCGTTCGTCGTCGCGCTCGACGGCCAGGTGATCTCGCATCCCAACGACGCCTTCGCGCTCAAGCCCTCGACCGATCTGGCACCCGGCCTCACCGCCAACAGCCTCGCGCCGCTCGCGCAGGATGAAGCGGAGCCGGCCGAATTCGTGCTGTCGGGCGCACCCAAGCTGCTGAAGTCCGAGCGCATCGCCGGCACCGACTGGTATCTGGTGGTGGCGCTCGACAAGGCCGAAGCCACGGTCGCGCTGGGCCAGGTCTTCAACGCCATGGTGATCTCGATGGTGGTGCTGACCGTGCTGGCGCTGCTGGTGGCCGCGCTCTTCACGGCTCAGGCCTTCAAGCGTCTGTCGGCCGTGCGCGACGCGATGGACACGATCGGTTCGGGCGACGGTGACATGACGCATCGTCTGGCCGTGGTCGGCCGCGACGAGGTCGCGCAGATCTCCGCGTCGTTCAACGCCTTCGTCGAGAAGATCAGCGGCGTGATGCTGGACGTGCGCACCGGCGTGCAATCGATGGCCACGGCCACGCACGAGATCGAGATGGGCAACCGTGACCTGTCGCGCCGCACCGAGACCTCGGCGGCCTCGCTGGAAGAAACCTCGTCGGCACTGACGCAGATGACCTCGAGCGTGCGCCAGACCGAAGAAACGGCGCAGCATGCCACCCAGCTCGCCACCGAGGCGAGCGTGGCGGCCGAGCGCGGCGGTCAGGTCGTGACCGATGCGGTCACCACCATGGACACCATCGCCCAGTCGTCCGAGCGCATCACCGAGATCATCAGCGTGATCGACGGCATCGCGTTCCAGACCAACATTCTGGCGCTCAACGCCGCCGTGGAAGCGGCGCGCGCGGGCGAGCAGGGCCGCGGCTTCGCCGTGGTGGCGGGCGAAGTGCGCACGCTGGCGCAGCGCAGCGCGGCCTCCGCGCAGGAGATCCGCACGCTGATCCAGGCCTCGGTGGATAACGTGCGCAGCGGCACGCAGCGGGTGCAGGCGGCCGGCGCCACCATGCACGAGATCGTGGACAGCATCACGCGCGTGCAGCGTCTGGTGAGCGAGATCCACGGCGCCATGACCGAGCAGAGCGCGGGCATCGGCCAGATCGATCACAGCGTGTCCGACATGGACCAGGCGACCCAGCAGAACGCGGCACTGGTGGAGCAATCGGCCGCCGCCGCGGCCATGCTGAACGAGCAGGCGGCGACGCTGGCACGCACGGTGGCGCTGTTCAAGCTGCGTGGCGACGCGCAGACGGTGCAGGCCGAGCCCGTCGTGGGCTGGGCGCAGGCGCCGCGTCTGAGCGCCGCCTGAAGCGGAGTTGAGCGGGACGCCGCGCGCCCGTGCGGGGGGCGCGGCGTCCCCGGCCGGGGGCTACCGCCCGGGGGCTACCACAGCGCCCGCAGATGTTCCCAGAGGGGCCGGTACCAATGCGCGGCAAGCATGGGGCCGGCGCCCCACACCAGCGTCCAGGCCAGCGCGCCCACGATGTTGGCGCACAGAAAGCGGTGAAAGGGCATGGCCACCGAGCCCGCCAGCAGGCCGTTGAGCTGACGCAGCAGCACCACGAAACGCGCCCCGATCACGATGGGCACGCCGTGCGTGCGAAAACGCGTTTCCCATGAGGCGAGACGTTCGGGCGTGAGCCGTACGCGATGACCGTGGCGCTGCAGCAGCTGCCGGCCGCCGCAGCGGCCGATGGCATAGCCCGTGCAGTCGCCCAGCACCGCGCCCACGAACACGGCCGCCAGCACGCCTTCGATGGGAAGCTGGCCCTGCGAGGCCAGCACCGACGCCGCGATGACGGCGGACTCGCCCGGTACCGGCACGCCGAACGACTCGAGATACACACACACGAACAGCGCGACCGCGCCATACGCAACGAGGTAGTGGTGCAGCAGCTCCATGGTGTGCCTCAGCCGGCGCGCGGCTTGCGCCCGCCCCGCGCCGTGGCGCGCGCCGCGCCCTTCCTGGCCGCCGGTTCACGCGCCGCGGTCAGCGCGCTGTCGAGCTGCTCCATCCAGGAAAGCGCGTCGGCGTACAGTAGGAAGCGGCGCAGATACTCGGGGGAGAGTTCGCGCATGAGCGCGAGCGAGCGGTGCACCAGATGGCTGGAGTTGAGCGGCCCGGCGTTGTCCGGCACCAGCGCCTCGGAGTGGCGCACCTGCTGATCGGCGCTGAGATGCGACCAGAGATCGCGCAGCTGATCCAGCAGCGGCAGCTCGGGATAGCGATGGCCCGGATGGTCGGCGTGCGCGGCGGGCCGGGCGCCGTCCGCCGCGGCGAAGGCGGCGAGCAGTTGCGCCAGCGGGCCGGGGTCGGGCGCGGAGGGGGGCGGTGGGGCAGGGGCCGGCGGTGTGGAGTTTGCCGCTACGGCGGACGCCATGGCGGCGCTCGTCTGCACGTTCGCCGCGGGTGCCGTGCCGTCGGCAGCCGCGTCGTCGTCCTGCGCGGTCTCGCCGTCCACGGGCTGCGGATCGTTCGAGGGCATCGCGGGCGCCTGAGTGGCACCGGCCCGCAGTTCGGCCGCCCGGGCCTCGAGCTGCGCGCGGGCCTTGCCCTCGAGGGCTTGCGCGCGCCGTTCGAGCGTCTCCGCGAGCTGCCGCCGCAGGGCCGGGCCCAGCGGGCGGCGCGGCGCCGGCGGGGCGGCGTCGGGCGGCGTGCCTTCGGGCATCGTGCCTTCGGGCGGCGCGCCTTCGGACACCGCACCATCGGGCGGCGTACCGTCGGCCATCGCGCCTTCGGGCATCGTGCCTTCGGGCACCGCGTCCTCGGCCTTGGTGCCGTCGGCGGCCTGCTGCGGCGTCTGCACCGTGTGAGGCGTCGCGTCGCTCGAGGTGTCGTGCGCGTCAGTCACGGGACCGGCCGGATGCGCCGTTGCCGGCGTCCGCGGGTTTGGCGCCGCGGCGCGGCACCGGCGCGATTTCCACGCGGCGGTTCTGTGCGCGGCCGGCCTCGTCGGCGTTCGACGCCACGGGCTGTTCGGCGCCGAACGCGGCGGCGAAGATGGATGCGGCCGGGATGCCTTCTTCGATCAGCGCGCGCGTGACCGTGAGCGCGCGTTGCGCCGAGAGATCCCAGTTGTCGGCAAAGCGGCGGTTGTTCTCGCGCACCTGCTGGTCGTCCGTGAAGCCGCTCACCATCAGCGCCTCTTCGCGCTGGCCGAGGTAGTCGGCCAGCGGCTGGGCCAGGCTCTTGAGGATCTCGCGGCCCTCGGGCTGGAGCTGATCCGAGTTGAGCGCGAACAGCACGCTGCCGCTGATGCCGATGCGCCCGTCGATGAGCGTGACGCGGCCGGCGGCCAGCGGCACGGCGAGCGCCTGCTCCAGCGTCTGGCGCTGCTGCACGGCCTCTTCGCGCTGCTTCACTTCGTCTTCGAGCTTGGCCGAGAGTTCGAGCTGCATGCCGATCACGCCCACGAGGATCAGAACGAAGGCGCCGAGCAGCACCGACATCAGATCGCCGAAAACGGTCCAGACCGGCGCGGTCGGCTCGACGCCGGCGTCGAGGTCGTCTCTCATTCGGCCGCCGCTTCCGCTTCAGTGGCGGCGATCTCGCGCCGTTCGTTTTCGCGGCGATCATTCAGGTGCTGCAGCTCTTCGAGAATCTGCTTCTGCGACAGCATGCTGAGGTCGACCACTTCGCGTGCCTGCGCCACGTAGTAGGCGAGTTGCTCGTCGCTGCGGGCGAGCGACTTGTCGAGCGCGCCTTCGATGCGCTGCAGGTGCGCGATGAGGGTTTCGTTGGCCTCGCCGTACGACTGCACGGCCGAGCCCAGGGCTTCGCCCAGGCTGGCCACTTCGACCGAGCTGGACGTGATCTGCGCGGCCACGCCCGTGAGTTTGCCGGTTTCGCCTTCGACCTGTTCGGTGAAGCGGCTGCCCACGCGGTCGAAGAGTTCGGCCGAGCTGGAAATCAGGGCATCCACCGCCACGCGCTGTTCGGCGGAGGCGTGGTTCACGGCCTCGAGCAGCGTGCCCAGGGTCTCGAGCAGACGGGCGCGCTCTTCGAGCATCTCGTTGTCGCGCACCATGCTGTCGGACAGCTTCTGGCGCAGCTCGGCGACCACCTCGGCGGCCGCTTGCGGCGCCTGCGCCGCCACCTGCACCAGCTGGCCGATCTCGGCGATGGTGGCGCTGGCGTGGGCTTCGGCCTGCGCGGTGATGTCTTCGGCGGTGCGGGACAGCGTGGTCACGATCTCGCCCTGGCGGCTGGCCTGCTGCTCGGCGGCTTCCTGCCATTGCTGGCGCAGCGTGTCGGCCATCGTCTGCATCGAATCGGCCCAGGCAGTCAGACGCGCTTCGTCGCGTTCGGCCAGCGCGGTCTGCAGCGACACGTGCGACTCGCCGAGCGTCGAGAGCAGGGCGTCGGAATGGTTTTCGAAGGTGCTGGCCGCGGCGGCCAGGCTGGTCGAGATGCGGGCCAGTTCTTCGTGCGCCTGGCTGGCATGGACACGGGCCTGCGTGCCGATCTCGTCGGCGGCGCGCGACAGCGAGCTCACGATCTCGTCCTGACGGCTGGCCTGTTGCTCGCCGGCCTGTTGCCACTCCTGGCGCAGCGTGTCGGCCAGGCCCTGCATCGAGGCGGCCCAGGCCGCCAGACGCGCCTCGTCGCGCGCGGCGAGCGTGTCCTGCAGCGAGGTATGCGATTCGCCCAGCGTGGACAGCAGCGTGTCGGAATGGCTTTCGAAGGTGGCGGCCGCGGTAGCCAGGTGATGCGAGATGCGGGCGAGTTCTTCGTGCGTCTGGCTCGCCTGTTCGCGGGCCTGGACGCCGAGCTGCTCGGCGGTGCGCGCAAGCGCGTCGCAGATGGCTTGCTGGCGGCTCGCGGTGGATTCGCCGGTTTCCTGCCATTGCTGACGCAGCGCGTCGGCCAGGCCTTGCAGCGTGCCGGTCCAGGATTGCAGGCGCTGCTCGTCGCCGGCGCTCAGACGCGTCTGCAGTTCGGTATGCGAGGCGTTGACGCTGGCGATGAGCGAGCCCGCGTGCTGCTCGAAGGCCGTGGTGGTCGCGGCCAGGCGCTCGGCCAGGCTGGTGACCTCGGCCAGCGTGGTGTTGGCGTGCTCCTGCATGCGGGCCGCCGCGGCGCTGGCGGTCTGCACCAGCGTGTCGCAGATCTCGGCCTGCTGCGTGGCGGTCTGGGCGCCGGTCTCCTGCCACTGCTGACGCAGCGCGCCCGACATCGCGTGCAGCGACTCGGCCCAGGCGGACAGGCGCTCTTCGTCGCGCGAGGCCAGCGTGTTCTGCAGCTCGGCGTTGGACTGGTTGACCGCGCCCAGCAGGGCGCCGGCGTGTTCCTGGAACGTGGCGGCGGCGCGTGCGAGCGCCTGCTGGTTGTCGCCGGCCAGTTGCGCGCCGACGCGCTCCTGGCGCTCGAGCGCTTCGGTCCAGGTGCGCGCGACGGACTCGGTGGCCTGCTGCAGCGTGTCGGTGACGCCCTGCGTGGTGACCTCGAGGCGCGTGGACACGCCGTCGAGCAGCGTGGCCGCGCGCGTGTCGAAGGTCTGCGCATAGCCTTCGAGGGCGGCGCGCAGATCGTCGTTGAGCACCTGGTTGGCGCGTTGCTGCGCCTCCAGGGCCTGCTTCCAGACATCGGCCATGTCGGTGGCGCTGCGGTCGAAGCGCGCGGTCATGCCATCGAGATGGGCCTGCGTGGCCTGCGTGACGGTGTCATGCCAGGCGGTCGTGTCGCGCGACAGGCTCGCCAGCGTGGATTCCATCGCCGGACGGATCGCTTCGCCGGCCGCGCGGGCGCTGGCGGCGGCGCTCTCGCGCGCGCTGTCCTTCATGGTCTGGTCGACGTGCGAAGCCAGGCGCGTGTAGACGCTCTCGGCCTTTTCGTGGAAGGCGCTCTGGCTGGCGAGCAGTTGCTGGCCCAGCGTTTGTTGATGGCGTTCGAGCGTGTCCATCATGGACTGCAGGCGATCGACCAGGGCAGGCAGCACTTCGGCCTGGCGCTGCATGAGCTGCTGCGTGTTGTCGCGCTGGTGTGCCGCCGAGTACGGGCGCAGCGTGGTGATGATGCGTGCATCGAGGCGCTGCGACGCGGCGATGCGCTCGCGGCGGCACAGCGCGCCCAGCAGGCCCAGCATGGCAGAGGTGGCCACGCCGGCGATCGAGGTGCCGAAGGCGAAGCCCAGGCCCTTGACCGGGGCGGCCAGCGAGGCGCGGATCGCCTGCAGGTCGGTGGCGCTCTCGAGCGCGATGCCGGTGCCGCGCAGCGTCGCGACCATGCCGAGGAAGGTGCCCAGCATGCCCAGCAGCACCAGCAGGCCCACGATGTAGGGCGTGAGCGACGGCGCGGGCAGCGCGACGCGCTCGCCCTCGATGCGCTGGCGCACGGCCACGCGCAGTGCGGCGGGCAGGCTTTCGATCCAGGCGGGCAGGTCGGCGGGCGCTTGCTCCAGGCCGTCGACGGCGCGATTCAGGTGCCTCGTGCCCTGGTGGTAGCGCAGCAGTTCGGCGGCGCCCGCGATATAGAACGCGCCGATCACGAGGGTGATGACGAGCGCGAGCGGATTGGTGGCGACATAGCCCGCCCCGATCCAGACCACGGCCGCGAGGCCCGCCAGAAAAACCACCACGCTGATGAGAGATCGAATCATGTTTTCTTGTTCAGTGTTTGCTCGCCCGCGCTTGCGCGCAGGGTGGCGATCAGTCCTTCGACCGGCTGCAGGCGCACGTCGAGCTCGGCCAGCAGCACGCTGCGCATGTCGGCCAGGAAGACGGGCAGCCACGCGTCGATGGCCGGCACGGGCGCCTGCGCCGCCTCGGCCTCGGCGCGCTCGGCGCGCGCCGCGTTGCGCAGGCGTTCGAAATGTCCTTGCAGCAGAAAGGGCACCGTGCCCATCAGACTGCGTTCCCGCGTGATCAGCGCGCGGTCCATGATGGCATCGAGCACCGCGAGGCCGGTGCCTTCCGGCGTCTTGCCGGCCAGCAGACCGCGCAGCCGGCTGCGCAGATTGCCGATGTTGGTTTCCATCGTGTGCTGCAGCGAGATGTAGCGTTGCCGGTACGTGCCGAACTCCGGCTCGGTCGGCTCGGCCGGCGTCTTGTTGCGCGCATGGCGCAGCGGGGTGGCCGAGGGGACCGCGCTGTCGCGCACGATGGCGTCCTGCAGCGCGGCGCGCACGCGTGCGCATTCGCGCGACTGTTCGTCGTCGAAGGTGCGTGTGTGGGCCGGCACCACCGGGGCGTTGCCATCCAGGGCCGCGGCCAGTGCGATCGCGTCGGTCCAGCCCAGCCATTGGCTCAGGCGGTCGGACAGCGGCAGCCGCGAAGCGGGTATGTCGGCGCTGCTCAGACGGGCCAGCAGACGAACGAGCGTCGGGCCGCTGATACCGGCGCGCCGGGTCGGTTGCTCCATGCCTGCAGGATCAAAAAGGCAGCAGTTTACACGCGGGGAGCGGGGCGGCCCCGGGGGCGCGGGCGCCGGCACCCCTCGATTTGCGCAAAAACTGATCAATCCGGCGTATCGATCGAAAAATTTCGGAAAATCAGGGGCTTATCCTTCAGGCGGCCGTCCGAGGCGGCGGCGCGGGCGACTGCGTTGTCGGGGGCTCCTGCGTTATGCTCGCGCCTCATCGCATTCCGGGCCCCGGGCCATCCGCCCGCCGGTCCACTGAAACAAGGATCCAGATCTTGGAGACCCCCTCCCGCGACGCGCCCCGCGCCGCCACGCCCCCCGCGCAGACGGTGTCCACGCCGAATGGCCTGCGCCGCACGCTGTCCGCCCGCCATCTGTCCATGATCGCCGTGGGCGGCTCGATCGGCACCGGTCTGTTCGTGGCGTCCGGCGCCACGATCGCCCAGGCCGGCCCCGGGGGCGCGCTCCTGGCCTACGGCCTGATCGGCCTGATGGTGTATTTCCTGATGACGAGCATGGGCGAGCTCGCCGCGGCCATGCCGGTCTCGGGCTCGTTCTCGACCTACGGCGCACGCTATGTGGAAGAGGGCTTCGGCTTCGCGCTGGGCTGGAACTATTGGTACAACTGGGCGGTGACGGTCGCGGTGGACCTCGTGGCCGCGCAGCTCGTGATGGCGTATTGGTTTCCCGACGTGCCGGGCGTGTACTGGAGCGCGTTGTTCCTGGCGCTCACCTTCGGCCTGAACGCGCTGTCGGCGCGCGGCTTCGGCGAGGCCGAGTTCTGGTTCGCGCTGATCAAAGTGGTCGCCGTGCTGGCCTTCATCGCCATGGGCGTGCTGATGCTGCTGGGCATCATCCGGGGCGGCGAGACGGGCGGGTTGCACAACTGGACCATCGGCGACGCGCCTTTCGCGGGCGGCTTTGCCGCGCTGATCGGCGTGGCGATGGTGGTGGGCTTTTCGTTTCAGGGCACGGAGCTGATCGGCATCGCCGCCGGCGAGTCCAAGGATCCGGCGCGCAACCTGCCGCGCGCCGTGCGCCAGGTGTTCTGGCGCATTCTGCTGTTCTACGTGTTCGCCATCCTGGTGATCGGCCTGCTGATTCCTTATACCGATCCGCAACTGCTGCGCAACGACGTGACCGACATCAGCGTGAGCCCGTTCGCGCTGATCTTCGAGCGCGCCGGCCTGTTGGCGGCCGCCTCCATCATGAACGCCGTGGTGCTGACCTCCGTGCTGTCGGCGGGCAACTCCGGCATGTATGCCGCCACCCGCATGCTCTATGCGCTGGCGCGCGACGGCAAGGCGCCGGCCGTGTTCGGCCGGGTCTCGCGCGCGGGCGTGCCGCTGTGGGCGCTGCTGGCCACCACCGCCGTGGCGGCGCTGTGCTTCTTCACGTTCGTTTTCAGCCCCAACGCGGTGTACATCTGGCTGCTCAATACCTCGGGCATGACCGGGTTCATCGCCTGGCTGGGCATCGCGATCAGCCATTACCGCTTCCGCCGTGGCTATCTCGCCCGGGGCGGCAATCTGGCGGACCTGCCGTATGTGTCGCCGTTCTTCCCGTTCGGCCCGATCTTCGCGTTTGTCCTGTGTCTCGTGATCACGCTGGGACAGAACTACGAGGCCTTCCTGCACGATCGCATCGATTGGGGCGGCGTGGTCGCCACCTACATCGGCATCCCGCTCTTCCTGCTGATCTGGGCCGGCTACCGCCTCACCCGCGGCTCGCGCTTCGTCCGGCTCAAGGACATGCGCCTGCCGGATCTGCGGGCGCGGGCGGAATAAGACGGCGCTGGCTTGTGGTGTACGGCGTATCGCCGTACATTGGGCTTTCGCGCCCTCGCGGGCCCCGGAGCCCCCTTATGCTTAAGTCTTCCACGCGATCCACGCTCGCGCCGGCCACCGACTCCAGCCCCTCGGTAAACCGAAGTGCCGATATCGAGCACATGCGCGTACGACGCCGGCGCCTTCAGGCCACACTGCGCAAGCCGCGGTATCTGGAAGGGCCGGGAGTGCGTACGCCGAGTCCGCAAGCCCCACCGCGGCGCAGGCCAGCCGCATCCGCGTTGATCGCCGATGTCGTCTCCAGCTTGATCGCTCAAGGCCGAGAGGCGGCATCGGCTGCTCGATCCGCTCGCCTGGAAGCCCGTCTCACGGAGCAGCAGAGGCAGACGCTGAAATTGGCGGCCGATCTCGAGGGCCGATCTTTGTCTGACTACGTCGTACATGCGGCGTATCAGTCAGCCTTGATCAGCATCCAGAACGCCGCCTTGGTGCGCCTGTCGGCGCGCGATACCGACGTTCTGTTGGCAGCACTCGGCTCACCCCCGCCGCCCAATGCCGCGCTCAAGCGAGCGCACGCCCGCCACCGCAAGCTCATCCGGCGAGCGTCGGGCGACTGAGGGCGGCGATGCGACACAGGCTTTCATGTCATTCCAGGTGGTGTCTTTCGATCGCCGTTTTCGGCGCGACGGCTTCCGTTGTGGCGTCGACGCGCTCGATCAGTACCTCCGATCCGGGCTAGGACAAGACGCCGCCCGGCATATCGCTCATGGCTTCCTGCTCATCGATACCGGCGAGCGAATCGCAGGCTTCTACACGTTGGCGGCGGCCAGCGTAATGCTGCAGGATCTTCCTGTGGCTTGGCTCAGAAGGGTGCCGAAGTATCGTTCGATTCCCGCGGCGATCATCGGCCGATTTGCACTCGATAGTGCCTTTCAAGGCCTCGGATTGGGCGAAGTCATGCTCGTCGACGCGCTCGAGCGCGTGGTGAGATCGGATCTAGCCGCTTGGCTCGTTCTGGTGGAAGCGAAAGATATCCGCGTTGTGCGGTTCTACCAGAAGTACGGCTTTTTAGCTCTGCACGATCAGGAGCCACTGCGGTTGTTTCTGCCCACGGCGAGTGTGCGCGCGCTCACGGCGCGTTAAGTACCCGGCGCTGGGACGTAGTACACGCTGCATGGGCACGGGCCGAGTCGGGCATGCGCCCGTCACCCCGCCGCGAAAGCGCTGCCGCGTTCCACCACCATCGTGACGGTGGTGGCGAGGGCGGCGCGGGCGTGGGCGGGGGTGAGCTGGCCGCTGGCGGCGGCTTCGGAGAGCGATTCGGCCGCGCCGTAGATCACCCACAGGCCCGCGGCGTCGAGCGTCTGCGCCGGCGCGAAGGGCTCGAGCGCGACTCGGCACTTCTCCAGAAAGCCTTCCACATAGGTGCACTTGAGCGCCTCGAGTTCGGGCGAGCCGGCCAGCGCGGCGGCGACGCCGGGAATCTCCTTGCCCTGTTGCATGACGCAGCCGACATAGGCGCTCGCGATCACGTCGGCGCGCGCGGCCAGCGTGGCCGGGCTGCCGGCGAGGGCCTGGTCCATCTGCGCGGTCTGGCGCGCGTCGTATTCCTGGTAGAGCGCGGCCAGCAGGCCCGGCCGGGTCTTGAAGTGGTCGTAGACCACCGGCTTGGCGACTTCCGCGGCCTCGGCCAGCCGGCCGAGCGACAACGCGTCGGTGCCTTCTTCGCGCACCAGGCGCCACGCCGTTTCGATCAATTGCGCGCGGCGTTGTTCGCGGCTCAGACGGCGGCGGGGGGAGGGGGCAGGCGTGGGCATCGGGGCGCTTGACATCGTTATGTACTAAAAGTAGGCTACGTTTTGTATATACGAAAAGTAGGTATGGTCAGTGTAGCGCTCGCGGGCGCCGCTGCCCACCCCCTAGCCCCCTTTTGGAGTGACCCCATGCGTACCTTGATTGTGATTGCCCATGCCGACCCCGACTCTCTCACGCACGCCGTCGCCCGCGCGATCGGCGAGCGCCTGCGCGGCGAAGGCGTGGAAACCGAGTTCGCCGATCTGGCCGCCGAGGGTTTCGACCCGCGCTTCGGCCCCGCCGACCTGGCGGTGCATCGGCGCCAGGTGGCGCCTCCGCCGGACGTGCTGGCCGAGCAGGCACGGGTCGACCGCGCGGATCAGCTGGTGCTGGTGTTCCCGATCTATTGGTGGTCCATGCCGGCGCTGTTGAAGGGCTGGATCGATCGTGTGTTCAGCCAGGGCTGGGCCTTCGAGGACAAGGACGGCAAGCTGATCAAGAAGCTGGGCCGTCTGCGGGTGCAGCTGGTGGCGCTGGGCGGGGCCGACACCGGCCTGCTGGAGCGCCACGGCTACGACACCGCGATACAGACGCAGCTCGCGCACGGCATCTTCGATTACTGCGGCGCGAAGAACGCCCGTACCGCGCTGCTGATGGAATCGGACACGGGCCGCGCAGAAGAGGCGCTCGCCCGCGCGGACGCGCTGGCACAGGAACTGGCCGCGCCGCCGCAAGCCGCGTAGAGCGCGCGAAGGCGGAAAAAAATATTTGCGGCGGACTGCATCCATTCTCCTGGCCGGTGAGTAGTACCTGATGACGGCGCGTTGCGCGGCCGTCATCCATCCGACTCTCAGCAGGAGACCTGCCATGAAGAACCGCATGATCCGCCACGCATCCCTCCTCGGCAGCCTTTGCGCCGTCACCGTTCTCGCCGGTTGCGGCGCGATGTCGCACAGCTCGTCGAAGTACTCGCAGTCCAACCTGCCCGCCGAGATTCAGGTTCCGGCCGGCAATCGCGTGGCCTGGGAAACCGTGGGCACGGGCAAGATCACGTATGAATGCAAGCCCAAGGCCAACATGCCGGGCCAGGTCGAATGGACCTTCGCGGGCCCCGATGCGGTGCTGAAGGATCGCAGCGGCAAGACCGTGGGCAAGTACTACGGCCCGCCCGCGACCTGGGAAGCGAACGACGGCTCGCGCCTGACCGCCACGCAGCTCGCCGTGGCGCCTTCCGGCGCCGGCAATCTGCCGTATCAGCTGGTCAAGGCCAATCCCGCGATGGGCGCGGGCGCGCTGAACGGCGTGACCTACATCCAGCGCGTCGCGCTCAAGGGTGGCGTTGCGCCTACCGCGCCGTGCACGGCCCAATCGACGGGGCAGCGCATGACCGTGCCGTACCAGGCCGACTACATTTTCTGGAAGGCCAACTGAGCCGGCGAACGGACGAAGGCTGCGAGACCGGCGGATCCTCGGTAATATCCCGGGAATCCTCCGGCGCCGGGCACCAGGGCGTCGGGCAATTTTGCCCCGATCCCGCTCGCCCCATGCCGACGTCCATCGCCGAGTTCGACTACGAAGCTACCCTGCAGGCGTGTGCCCAGCAGCGCCGCGACGCGCTTGCGGCGCTCTACGAACAGGAGGGGGCGCGCCTGTATGGCGTCGCCCGCCGCATCGTGGGCGATGGCGCGCGCGCCGAAGATGTCGTGCACGATGCCTTTGTGCGCATCTGGCAGGGCGCGGCGAGTTTCGATCCCGCGCGCGGTTCTGCGCGGGGCTGGATCTACAGCGTGACCCGCCATCTCGCGCTCGACCTGGTGCGTGCCCACGGGCGCGAGGCCGTGCTCGACGAGGCGGGCGCCGCGCGCTTCGATGCCGAGCAGGCCTTGGCCGATTGGCAGTCGCAGCGGGTCGACGGCGGCTGGCGTGACGAGGCGGGCCGCATCGGCCCCTGTCTGGAAGCGCTGCCTGCCGAACGCCGCCGCTGCGTGGTGCATGCTTATGTCGAGGGCCTGTCGCATCCCGAGATCGCGCGCCGTGTCGGTGCGCCGCTCGGCACGGTCAAGGCCTGGATCACGCGCAGCCTGAAAGCGCTGCGGGAGTGCCTGTCATGATGCCCTCCGACACCGACGACGATCATCTCTATACCCTGGCGGGCGAGTACGTGCTGGGCACGCTCGACGCGCCCGAGCGACGCTACGTCGAAGAGCGCCTGCCTCACGACGCGGCCTTGCGCGCCGCCGTGGCCTACTGGGACGCGCGCCTCGCGCCCCTGACCGCGCTGATCGCGCCCGAGACGCCGCCGCCTTCCCTGTGGCGGCGCATCAGCGCCACCCTCGACGGCGCTACGCGTCCGGCGGCACGATCCGGACGCGCCAGCGCCGGCAGCGGCTGGTGGCACAGCCTCGCCTTCTGGCGCGGCCTGACCGCGGCGGGCCTGTCGGCCGCGATGATTCTGGCCGGCGTGCTCGTGACGCGACCGCCCGCCGGCGCGCCGCAATACGTGGTGGTGCTGGTCGGGCCGCAATCGCAGGCGCCGGGCTGGGTGGTGCAGGCAAGCGCCAGCGACGCGGTGCATCTGGTGCCGCTGGCCGCGATGCAGGTGCCGGCCGACCGCGCGCTGCAGTTCTGGACCAAGGCCGACGATTGGTCGGGTCCGGTGTCGCTCGGGCTGGTCAAGCCGGGCGAGACGGTGCGCGTGCCGCTGGCCGACCTGCCGCCGCTGGTGCCCAACCAGCTCTTCGAGCTCACGCTCGAACCGCCCACGGGCTCGCCCACCGGGCGTCCCACGGGCCCGATTCAGTTCATCGGCCGCGCGGTTCGGGTGATGTAGGGGGCGCGCCGTGCTTCTGGCGCGGCGCGGGCTGGGCTAGTATGAGGGGCCAGACCCCGCATGATGCGTCAGCTGCCCTTACGGAAGCCATCCATGCCTGATCCCAAACACCTGGAATCTCTGCTCCAGGACTGCGCGCGCGGCCAGGAGGCCGCGCTCGCCGAGCTGTATCGCACCTGCGCCCCGCATCTGTTTGCCCTCGCCACTCGTATGTTGAGACGTAGCGACTGGGCAGAGGAGGTGCTCCAGGAAAGCTTCGTCAGTGTCTGGCGCAACGCGGGGCAGTATTCCGCCCAGCAAAGCCAGCCCATGACCTGGATGACGCGTATCGTGCGCAACCGTTGCATCGACCTGCTGCGCCGCCCGGATATCGAGCGGCCGGACCCCGACGGGGCGGTCGAAGCGGCGTGGGCCGATGATGCGCCCGGCCCCTTCGAACGCCTGCAGACGGGCGAGGATGGCCGCAGGCTGGCGGACTGCATGAAGCAACTGGAGTCGCAGCAGCGCATGGCGATCGCGCTGTCGTTCTTCGATGACCTCAGTCATGGCGATATCGCGCGCCGGCTGGAAACCCCGCTCGGCACGATCAAGAGCTGGGTGCGCCGCGGCATGGAGCGCCTCAAGAGGTGTTTGTCATGAATTACGGAAATCCTCAATTACGCGAGCGCCTGGCGGCCGAGTACGTCTCGGGCGCGATGCGCGGTGGCGCGCGGCGCCGCTTCGAAGGGCTGATGGCCGCCGACGCCAATCTGCGCCGTCAGGTGCGCGATTGGGAAGGCGACATCTATCCGCTGGTCTGGTCGCTGCCGCCAAGCACACCGCCGCAGCGCGTCTGGCGCGCCATTCAGGCGCGGCTGCGCATCGCCGCGCCTTCGCGCTGGGGCTGGAGCGGCCTGTATTTCTGGCGGCTGCTGAGCGGCGGGCTGGCGGCGTTGCTGATCGCCGGCGTGGTCATCTTCCCGGGGCAGGTGGATCGTGCCGCCCAGGAGCAGATGATGGCGGTGCTGCAGACGCCCAAGTCCGAAGCCATGCTGGTGGTGCGCGCCGACGGAACGGGCGCGGTGCATGTGCACACGCTGCAGAACCTGTTGCCCTATAGCGATGGCAAGGCGCTCGAGCTGTGGGTGATCTCGCCGGGCCAGGCGCCGGTGTCGCTGGGCCTGGTGCAGCCGCAAGGCCTGACGGCCTTCTCGCGGCCGCGCGGTCTGGCGGGCGTGGGCCAGCTGGCCGTCAGTCTGGAGCCGCCCGGCGGCTCGCCCACGGGTTCGCCGACCGGCCCGGTCATCATGAGCGGGGACGTGCTGGAGATCTGAGTCCACGCGGGGGCGCCGGGTGACGCACGCGCGCCCGCTGCATCCATTGCGGGGCGTGGTCCGTAGATCAGGGTATGTGCCCTGAACGAGGATGCGCCATGGCGCCCGGATGGACGATCGGCGGGGTCTCGCATGCGTGAGACCCTGATGGCGGCGCTGTGCGCCGCGGTATTGCCGCCGCTACTGGCGGCATGTTCTCCCTTCACCGTGCTCAACGCCACCGGCGATGGCGGCCGGCTGCGCGCCGAAGGCGTGCCGTACGGCCCGGAGCCGGGGCAGCTGCTGGATGTGTATGGACCGGGGGCGGCCGCCGGAGCGCCGGCCGCCGGATGGCCGGCCCCCGGGACGCCGGCCGCCGGATGGCCGGCCCCCGGATCGCCATCCGCATCTTCCACCGGCGGGGCGCCGGTCGTGGTGTTCTTCTACGGCGGCAGCTGGCGCAGCGGCAGCCGTGCCGACTATGCCTTCGTGGGCGCGGCGCTGGCCGCGCGCGGCATCGTCACGATGGTGGCCGATTACCGCCGCTATCCGCAGGTCGTCTACCCCGCCTTTCTGCAGGACAGCGCCCGCGCCGTGGCCTGGACGCTCGCGCATGCCGCCCGTTATGGCGGCGACGCCCGCCGGGTGTTCGTGGCCGGCCACAGCGCCGGGGCCTACAACGCGGCGATGGTCGCGCTGGACCCGCGCTGGCTGGGCGCCTGCGACGTCACGCCCGCCGCGCTGGCCGGCTGGATCGGCATGGCCGGTCCGTACGACTTCCTGCCGCTCACCTCGCGCTCGCTCCAGGCGGTGTTTCCGTACCCCGATACGCCGGCCGATACGCAGCCGATCCGGCATGTGAGCGCGAGCGCGCCGCCCGCGCTGCTGCTGGCGGGGCGCGCCGACACCACCGTGGATCCCGTGCGCAACACCGACGGCCTGGCGCGTGCCCTGCGCGAGGCGGGCGCCGAGGTGCAGACGACCGGCTATGAACGCCTCGGGCACGGGCTGCTGGTGGGGGCCCTGGCGCCCGGCCTGCGCTGGCGCGCGCCGGTGCTGGAGGATCTCGCGCGGTTCGTGGCCGCGACGCCGGCGTCGCGGACCGCCCCGGCCTCGGGATCCTGCGCGGCTACGGGTTTACCCCAGTGAATCCAGATGGCGCGCTGCCACGTAGATGAAGACAGAGAGCCACGCATCAGGAACATCACCATGTCTTCGCGTCACACCTCCTCGATTTCCCAGACGCCGCCGCCCGGTCGCCGACGCGCCTGGACCGCGATCGTGCGCTGGGTCGACACGCAGCCGTCGGACACGGAAGCGGTCGGTTCGACCCGCGACGACCGGCGCAGCGCCGGCCGCCAGATCGATTGGACCCGCGCGGTGCCGTTCGTGCTGCTGCACCTGGGCTGCCTCGGCGTGTTCTGGACCGGCGTCTCGCCGGTCGCGGCGGGCGTGGCGCTGCTGCTGTACGCGGTCCGCATGTTCGCGCTCACTGGTTTCTATCACCGCTATTTCTCGCATCGCACCTTCCGCACCTCGCGGCCCATGCAGTTCGTGTTCGCCGTGTTGGGGGCCTCGTGCGCGCAGCGCGGGCCGCTCTGGTGGGCCGCGCACCACCGCCATCACCATCGTCATGCCGATACCGGGCAGGACCTGCATGCGCCGTCGCAGGTCGGCTTTCTGCACAGTCACATGGGCTGGTTCCTCACGCATCGCGCCTTCGCCACCGATCTCGCGCGGGTGCCGGATCTGCGCGACTACCCGGAACTGCGCTGGCTCGACCGCTACGACGTGGCCGTGCCGGCCGCGCTCGGCGCGCTGCTCTACGGCCTGGGCGCGCTGCTCGAAAGCGTGGCGCCGCAATGGGGCACCAGCGGCGCGCAGATGCTGGTGTGGGGATTCTTCATCTCGACCGTGGTGCTGTTTCACGCCACCGTCACGATCAACTCGCTCGCCCATCGTTATGGCCGGCGCCGCTACGAGACCAACGACGACAGCCGCAACAACGTCTGGCTGGCGTTGCTCACGTTCGGCGAGGGCTGGCACAACAACCATCATTTCTATCCCGGCTCGGCGCGCCAGGGCTTCCGTGCGCGCGAGATCGACATCACCTGGTACGGCCTGCGCCTGTTGGCGGCCTGCGGCCTGATCTGGGACCTCAAATCCGTACCTGCGTGGGTGCTGGCCCGCGCCAAGGAGTGAGCATGCGCATCGCCGTCATCGGAGCCGGGATCGCCGGGCTCACCAGTGCGTATCTGCTGTCGCGCCGCCACGAGGTGACGCTGTTCGAGGCCAACGACTATCTGGGCGGGCACACGCACACGCATCAGATCGAGCGCGGCGCGCATTATTACGCGGTCGACACGGGCTTCATCGTGCACAACCCGGCGCACTATCCGCTCTTCACGCGGCTGCTCGACGAGCTCGGCGTGGCCTCGCAGCCGACGACGATGAGCTTTTCGGTGCAGAACGCCGCCTCGGGGCTCGAATACAACGCGACCAATCTCGATGGTCTGTTCTGCCAGCGCCGCAACCTGTTGTCGCTGCGCTTCGCGGGCATGGTGCGCGACCTGCTGCGCTTCTACCGCGAGGCGCCCGCGCTGCTGCACGACACCGGCCCGGGCCCGACCCTGGGCGAGTATCTCGACGAGCACGGCTATGGCGCGGCCTTTCGCGACGACCATCTGGTGCCGATGGCGTCGGCGCTGTGGTCGGCGCCGCCCGCGGGCATCCTGGCCTTTCCGGCGCGCTATCTCGTGCAGTTCATGGCCAACCACCAGATGCTGCAGGCCTCGGGGCGGCCCGAGTGGCGCGTGGTGCAGGGCGGCTCGTCGACCTACATCCGCGCGATGCGGCGGCGCTGGAACGTGACCGAGCGGATCGGCTGCCCGGTGCAGCAGGTGCTGCGCCTGCCCGATGGCGTGCTGGTGCAGGCCGAGCATAGCTCCGAGGTCTACGATCACGTTGTGTTCGGCTGCCACAGCGATCAGGCCCTCGCGCTGCTGGGCGACGCGTCGGCCGCCGAACGCGAGATCCTGGGCGCGATCACGTATCAGCCCAACGACGTGGTCCTGCACACCGATGCCTCGCTGCTGCCGTCGCGCCGCAAGGCCTGGGCGGCCTGGAACGCCTACGTGCCCGCCGACCGCGACCAGCCCTGCACGGTGAGCTATTGCATGAATCTGCTGCAGGGGCTGGACGCGCCCGAGCCCTTCATCGTGACGCTGAACCGCAGCGATGCGATCGATCCGGGCCGGGTGCTGCGGCGCATGCGTTACCACCATCCCGTGTACACGCTGGAGTCGGTCGCCGCGCAGGCCCGCCGGCACGAGATATCGGGCCGGCGCCACACCTGGTTCGCCGGCGCGTATTGGGGCTGGGGCTTTCATGAGGACGGGGTGCGCAGCGCCGTGGACGTGGCGCGTGCGCTGGGCGCGGAGCCCGTCTGGACGCCCGGCGCGCGCCTGCGCTCGGCCTTCATGCAACCCGACGAGGCCGCCGCATGAACGCCCCGCTGCACAGCGCCGTGTACGAAGGGCGCGTGACGCATACCCGGCATCTGCCGGTTCCGCACGCCTTCGGCTACCGCATGGCCCAGCTCTACCTCGACCTGGACGAGATCGACCGGGTGTTCGATCGCCGCTGGCTGTGGTCGGTGAATCGTTCCAACCTGGCGCAATGGCGCCGCGCGGATTATCTCGGAGACCCCGCGCAGCCGCTGGCCGATGCCGTGCGCGAGCGCATCCGTGCCGTGCGTGGCGTCGCGCCGTCCGGCCCGATCCGCATGCTGGCGCACCTGCGCTATGGCGGCCATGTGTTCAACCCCGTCAGCTTCTATTACTGCTTCGGCCCGGACGGCCACGAGCTCGACTGCATCGTGGCCGAAGTGACCAATACGCCGTGGCGCGAACGCCATGCCTACGTGCTGCCGCGCGACGACGCCGAGCGGCACGGCCGGGTGTGGTCGTGGCGCTTCGACAAGCGCTTCCATGTGTCGCCGTTCATGGGCATGGAGCGTGGCTATGACTGGCGTTTCACCGAGCCGGGCGACGACCTGCGCGTGCACATGAAAGTGCTGCGCGGCGCGCGCGCCGAGTTCGACGCGGACCTGGCATTGCAGCGGCATGCGCTCGACGGCGCCGCGCTGGCCCGCGTGCTGTGGCGCTATCCGCTCATGACGCTGCAGGTCATGGGCGCCATTCACTGGCAGGCGCTGCGCCTGTGGCTCAAACACACCCCTGTTCACGATCATCCTCGCCATAGTGGCGGGGGCAAGGAGCTGTCATGAAACCCACCTCACGCCCCGAACACCGTGCACTCGATGCGGCGGCGCGCCAGGTCGGCACCGGGGGCGCGCTCGATCGCATGCTGCGCAAGCGCGTCATCGAAACCCTCTCGGCCCTGCGCGGCGGCGCGCTCGTGATCGACGACCCGGTCGACCGCGTGCTGCTGGGCGAGGCCGTCGTGGGGCAGGCGCCCGTCTGGTTGCGTGTGCACGATCTGGCGTTCTACCGCGTGCTGGCCATGCAGGGCAGCGTGGGGGCGGGCGAGGCCTACGGCGACGGCCTGTGGCAGACCGATGATCTGGTCGGCCTGGTGCGGTTGCTGGTGCGCAATCGCGCGCTGCTCGACGGCATGGAGACCGGCATGGCCCGCGTGGCCGGGCTCCTGCTCAAGGCCTGGCACGCACGCCGCGCCAACACCAAGCAGGGCAGCCGCCGCAACATTGCCGCGCACTACGATCTGGGCAATCCGTTCTTCGCCTTGTTTCTCTCGTCCGATCTAATGTATTCGTCGGCGCTGTGGGACGGTCCGCAGGACACGCTGGAGGCGGCGTCGCGGCGCAAGCTCGACACCATCTGCCGCAAGCTCGATCTGAAGCCGGGCGAGCACGTCGTGGAAATCGGCACGGGGTGGGGCGGCTTCGCGCTGCACGCCGCGCGCGAGTACGGCTGCAAGGTCACCACCGCGACCATCTCGCGCGAGCAGTACACGCTGGCACGCGAACGCGTGGCCGAGGCGGGCCTGGGCGATCGCGTCGATGTGCAGCTGTGCGACTACCGCGATCTGCAGGGCCAGTACGACAAGCTCGTATCGATCGAGATGATCGAAGCCATCGGCGCCGACTACCAGGAAACCTATTTCGCCAAGATCGAGTCGCTGCTCAAGCCGCGCGGCAGCGCGCTGATCCAGGCCATCACGATCGAAGACCACCGCTATGCGCAGGCCGTGCGCTCGGTCGACTTCATCAAGCGCCATATTTTTCCGGGCAGCTTCATTCCTTCCGTGCAGGGCATGCTCGCGGCCAAGACGCGCGCCACCGAGTTGGCGCTGGTGCACCTCGAAGACTTCGGCCTGTCGTATGCTCGGACGCTGGCCGCCTGGCGCGCGCGCTTTCTGGTGAACGTGGCCGAGGTGCAGGCGCAGGGCTTCGACGCGCGCTTCATCCGGCTGTGGGAGTTCTATCTGGCCTATTGCGAAGGTGGCTTTGCGGAACGCGCCATCGGCGTGTCGCACCTGCTGCTGACGCGGCCCGGTGCGCGGCCGAGCCAGGCACGCTGGACGGCGTGCGAGGGAGCGGTGTGATGGCGTTGTGGCTCAACCTGATCGGCTACCAGGCCGTGTGGTTCGCGGCCGTCATGGGCGCGGGACAGGGGTTGACCTGGCCGGCCGTGATCGCGGCGGGCGTGTTCGTGGCCTTGCAACTGGCCTGGTCCCGGCAGTGGCGAGCCGACCTGTGGCTGGTCCTCGCCGCACTGGTGTGCGGCCTGCTGCTCGACGGGGCGCTGACGGCCAGCGGTTTGCTGCGTCATACCGCGTCCTCGCCGGCGTTGCCTCCTGGCGGCGCGCCGGTCTGGATCCTGGCGGTGTGGGTCGCCTTTGCCTTGACGCTGAACCATTCGATGGGCTGGTTGCGCCGACGCCCGGTGCTGGCCTGGCTGGCGGGCGCGGTCGGCGGCCCGCTGGCGTACTGGGGCGCCGCGCGTGGTTGGCGCGCCGTGATTTTCGAGACGCCGGTGATCTACACCGTCGCCTGGCTGAGCGCCGGCTGGAGCATTGCCCTCGTGCTGTTGACCACGGTGGCGCGGCACATGAGCGACGAGCAACGGGAGGCAACCGCATGACCTGGTTCGAACAACTCCTGGTGCTTGCCGTGCTGATGGCCGGCGCGATGTCGGTGGCCTGGGCCTGGCAGCGGCGCCATCGCAACGCGGGCATCGTCGATGCCGTCTGGGCCGCCGGCGTCGGCGGCGGGGCGCTGCTGGCCGCGCTCACGGGCGTGGGCACCGCCGGCACCCGCGTGCTGCTCGCGCTGCTGGCCGGCATCTGGTCGGCACGGCTGGCCTGGCACATCTGGCGCCGCGTGCGCGCCGAAGAAGAAGACGGACGCTACCGCGCCCTGCGCGCGCACTGGAACGGCCACCAGGGCAAGTTCTACGGCTTCTTCCTGTTCCAGGCGGGTCTGGTCGTGCTGTTTGCCCTGCCGTTCGTGGCGGTGGCCGCAAACACGGCCCCGCTCTCGCCCGCGCGCGCCGTGTTGGCGCTCGTTGTGTGGCTGGCCGCGGTGGCGGGCGAGACCCTGGCCGACCGGCAACTGGCCGCGTGGCGCGCGAACCCCGCGAACCGGGGCAAGACCTGCCGCGCCGGGCTGTGGCGCTATTCGCGGCATCCCAACTATTTCTTCGAATGGTGTCACTGGTTCGCCTACGTGGTGCTCGCCTGGGGCTCGCCGCTGTTCTGGCTGAGCCTGGGCGGGCCGGTGATCATGTACGTGTTCCTGCGCTGGGTGAGCGGCATTCCGTTCACCGAGAAGCAGGCCCTGCGCACGCGTGGCGACGACTATCGCGCGTATCAGCGCGATACCGCCATGTTCTTTCCCTGGTTTCCCAAGTCTCATTCGACCCACAGGCAGGATCGCTCATGAATACGCGCTTGATGCAGGATATCGAACTCGCCCTCGACCGGCCGGCGCCCGGCGTCCTGGGCCTGGCCGAACGTGGCTGGTTGCCGGACGCGGTGGTGCGCGCGGGCATTCGCCGCTTGTGCGCGCAACGGTTGGACGACGAAATGGCGGACGATCCGCGCCATCAGGCGGAACGGCAGCAGTCGCTCACCGAAGCGTTGCGCCGTGCGCCGCTCGCCATCCACACCGATACCGCCAACGCGCAGCATTACGAGCTGCCGGCGGCGTTCTTTCGTCTGTGCCTCGGCGCACGCCTCAAGTATTCCGGCTGCCTGTATCCGGAGGGAGTGGAGTCGCTCGATACGGCGGAGGAGGCCATGCTGAAGCTCTATGGCGTGCGCGCCGGTCTGGCCAACGGGCAGGACGTGCTCGAGCTGGGCTGCGGCTGGGGCTCGCTCACGCTGTGGATGGCCGAGCACTACCCGGCCTCGCGCATCACCGCGGTGTCCAACTCCGCGTCGCAGCGCCAGCATATCGAAGCGCAATGCCGCGAGCGCGGGCTGGACAACGTGCGCGTGATCACCTGCGACGTGAACACGCTGCAACTGCCCCAGGCCGCCTACGACCGCTGCGTGTCGGTCGAGATGTTCGAGCACATGCGCAACTACCAGACCCTGCTCGGCTCGATCGCCGGCTGGCTGCGGCCGGGCGGAAAACTGTTCGTACATATCTTTGCGCACCGCACGCTGATGTACCCGTTCGAGACCGAAGGCGCCGACAACTGGCTGGGCCGTCACTTCTTCACGGGCGGCATCATGCCGGCGGCCGACACCCTGCTTTGGTTCCAGCGCGACCTGCGGCTCGAATCGCGCTGGCTGGTGGACGGCACCCACTATGAGCGCACGGCCAATCACTGGCTCGCCAATCAGGATGCGAACAAGGCCGAGGTGATGCGCGTGCTGAGCGAGGCCTATGGCCCCGACCTCGCGCCGCTGTGGTTCCAGCGCTGGCGCATGTTCTGGATGGCGTGCGCCGAACTCTTCGGCTACCGCCAGGGTCGCGAGTGGCTGGTGGCCCATTACCGCTTCGTGCGGCCCGACTGAAGGAGAATTCGTATGCGCAAGCAACGCTGGCATCGCTGGCTGACCTTCCTCCCGCTGTCCCTGCTGGCGGCGTGCTCGTCGCCGCCGCCCTTACCCCCGGTGCCGCAGGTGGATCTGCCGCGCTTCATGGGCGATTGGTATGTGATCGCGCACATCCCGAGCTGGCCCGAGCGCAACGCCTACAACGCGCTGGAGCGTTATACCCTGCGCCCCGATGGCAAGGTCCAGACCGACTTCGAGTACCGGGACGGCAGCTTCGAGGCGCCGGTCGACACCATGCATCCGGTCGGGACGGTGCGCCCCGATACCGGCAACGCGGTGTGGGGCATGCAGTTCATCTGGCCGATCAAGGCGGAATATGTGATCGCCTGGCTCGACGCGGACTACCAGCGCACGATCGTCGGCCGCAGCAAGCGCGACTATGTCTGGATCATGGCACGCACGCCCACGCTACCCGACGACGTGTACGCCGAGCTGGTGGAACGCGTGCGCGGCATGGGCTACGACACGGCCGAGCTGCGCAAGGTCCCGCAGCGCTGGTGAGTAGAGGGCGGCGTGCAGCGCACTGCGCCGGCAGCCGGCAAGGCACGCCATCGCGCACGCTCACGCAAAAAAAATGGGGCGGTCCGTAGACCGCCCCACTGCCTGCGCGACGGGGTTTTACACCGCCGGAGGATCGGTCTCGCGCTCCGGATGGCGGTGCGCGGCGATCGCCTCGATGAAGGCCTGCGCGGCCGACTCGTCCCAGCCACCGGCCACGATCAGGCCCTTGTCGGCCTGCTCGATGGGCAGGCCCGCGGCCTCGAACAGCGCGGCGCCGCTGCCGATGGCCAGCAGCGTCTTGCCATGACGGAAGGCATCGCGCACGTACTCGAGTGCGCGGCCGTCGCGTTGCAGTGCCGCCACCGCCTCGTCGCCACCGGGAACCGCCACCGCGTCGAACACCACGCTGGGCTGATTCTCGAGCGAGCCGTCGGCGTCCAGCATATTGCCTTCGCGGTCGGCGAGGGTGCCGATGCGCGGGCCGATCAGGCGCACGACGGCGCCGGCGTCGATCAGGGTCTGGGCCAGCGCGCGCGTCGCGGCGCCGTCCACGCCGGGCGCGGCAAGCAGCGCCACCTTGCGGGTGGCGATGCCGGCGTCACCCGGGCGGAAGGTCAGCGACAGCGCCGGGGATTGCGTGACCTCCGGCTCGGGCGGGTTGGGCATCGCGCGCGGCAGCGGCTCGGGCAGGTCCATGCCCAGGCCATCGGCGACCGCCTGCGCCAGCGTGTCGGACACGTTGCGCAGCGACGCCACCATGCGCTCGCGGATCGCGGGCACGGTCACCTTGCTCAGTTCGAACGCGAAGGCCGAGATGATGTGCTGCTGCTCCCACTCGGTCTGGCTCTCGAAGAACAGCGTGGCCTGTGCGTAGTGCTCGGCGAACTTCTCGGGCTTGCCGCGCAGCTCATCGCTCTGCACCGGCTCGGGGAACGACACGAACCCGGCCGATCCGGCCTGGAACGGACAGCCGCCCGCCAGCGAGTTGGGCTCGTAGGCCACCTTGCCGCGATTGATGGTCTGCCGGTGCATGCCGTCGCGCTGGTTGTTGTGCACGGGCGCGAGCGGGGCGTTGATCGGGATTTCGTGGAAGTTCGGTCCGCCCAGGCGCGAGATCTGCGTGTCCACGTAGGAGTGGATGCGGCCCGCGAGCAGGGGATCGTTCGTGAAATCCAGACCCGGCACGATGTGCGCCGCGCAGAACGCGGCCTGCTCGGTCTCGGCGAAGAAGTTGTCCGGGTTGCGGTCCAGCACCATGCGGCCGATCGGGCGGATCGGCACGAGTTCCTCAGGCACGATCTTGGTCGGATCCAGCACGTCGAAGCTGAACTCGTCGGCCTGCTCGTCGGTGAAGATCTGCACGCCGAGTTCCCACTCGGGCGGATTGCCGGAGTCGATCGCTTCCCACAGATCGCGGCGATGGAAGTCGGGATCGGCGCCGGACACCTTCACGGCCTCGTCCCACACTTGCGAGTGCGTGCCGAGCACCGGCGTCCAATGGAACTTCACCAGATGCGACACGCCCTGCGCGTTCACGAAGCGGAAGGTATGCACGCCGAAGCCCTGCATCATGCGGTAGCTGCGCGGGATCGCGCGGTCCGACATGGCCCACATCATCATGTGCGTGGACTCGGGGCTCAGCGAAATGAAGTCCCAGAACGTATCGTGCGCCGAGGCGGCCTGCGGCATGCCGTGGTGCGGCTCGGGCTTGACGGCGTGCACGAGGTCGGGGAACTTCATCGCATCCTGGATGAAGAAGACGGGCATGTTGTTGCCCACCAGATCCCAGTTGCCTTCGTCGGTGTAGAACTTGACCGCGAAGCCGCGCACGTCGCGCGCGGTGTCCTTCGAACCGCGCTCGCCGGCCACCGTCGAGAAGCGCACGAACACCGGCGTGCGCTTGCCGGCCTCGGCGAACAGCGACGCGGCCGTGATGTCGGTGAGGGGCTCATAGCACTCGAAGTAGCCGTGCGCGGCCGAGCCGCGCGCATGCACGATGCGCTCGGGAATGCGCTCGTGATCGAAGTGCGTGATCTTCTCGCGCAGGATGAAGTCCTTGAGCAGCGCGGGGCCACGCAGCCCGGCCTTCAACGAATTCTGGTTGTCCGCGACCGGCACGCCCTGATTGGTCGTGAGGCGCTGGCCGGTGCTGTCGGCGCGCACGCGTGCCAGTCGGCCATCGGCGGCATTCACGCCGGGTTCGGCGGCGCCATTGGTCTTGGGCGACTGCACGTGTTCCGACAGCGAGCTCGCGCCCACGCTGTCGTCGGCCGGCGGCACCTGCGCGCCGGTGTACGGGCAGCGCGCGGCTTCGCCGTACTCGGCCGCCTTGTCGTCGTTGTGCGGGCGGCCGGCGACCGTGGCCTGGGTGGCCGAGGCGCGCTGCAGCGCCGGGTGCGCGGCATCCGGCGCGGGGCCCGTGGCGGGGCCGCTGTCGGTGTTGAGGAAGGCCGTGTCCAGCGCGAGCTGGCTCTGGCCGTCGGCGCCGCCCGCCTTTGCACGCTTGGCGGCGGGTTTGGCCGCGCTCTTGGTGGCCGTCTTGGCGGGGCTCTTGGCCGCCGGCTTGGCGGTGGACGTCGTGGTTTTCTTGCCGGGCATCGATATCTCCGTGCGGATCAGTGGCGGCGCAACATGCTGTCGCGGGCCTGTTCGGCGCGGGATGCGCCAATGGCGGTTTCGACTTTCTTCACTTCTTCGGGCGGGGGCAGCACGGCCGGCAGGCCCAGCGACTCGATCCACAGCTCGCGGGACCAGCCCATGGTGTGATAGAGGTGATGGTCCTCGTCGGTGGCCACGGCGTCGTACGCCTGCTTGAGCACATCGGCCTGCTTGCCGCTGCCTTTCTCGGCGAGCAGCCCGATCAGGGCCCAGTTGCTGTGATCCTTGGTCTCGGCCAGCACCACGCATTCGGTGGCGACCAGTTCGGCCGCCTGGGGGTTGCCGGCGGCCTGTGCCATGCGCATCGCGCGCACGAGCGACTCACCCAGATGCCGCACGACCTTGCGGCCGTCGGTCTCGAGCTCGGGGTCCAGGCCCAGCTGCTCGAAGACGGTCAGCAACACACGGCGGTGCGTGCGCGTCTCTTCCAGGTATTCCTTCCATTCCTTCTTCAGGTCTTCGTTCAGCGCACAGCTCACGGCGGTCTCGTAGACCTGCAGCCCACCGATCTCGGTTTCCAGGGCTTGATACAGCAATTCCTTGGTTTGCTGGGCATCGGGTGCACGACGGCTCATGGCGGCCTCCTCGCATGGCAGACAGTTGGCGGAACCCGGCCTGCGGTCGGCTGGCGCGGGGAGCGCCTCCTGCAGCAACTACCGTTCCCGTGGCCGGCGCGCCAGGTCGGGAGGCGCCTGGCGCAGGCGTTGCTCGAGGAATTGAAGGAACACGCGCGCCAGGGCGGGCAGGGTGCTGCCGGCCAGCGTGAGCACCTGCACGCTGCGCTGCTGCATCTCGCCATTGCTGAACGGCAGGGCGACGAGACCGGCGTGCTCGAGCTTGTCGGCCAGGGTCAGGTAGCCGGACAGGGCCACGATCGGGCTGTCGGGCAGCAGGGGCAGGAACGCGGCCGAGTAGTTGGAGACGTAGGAGGGCTCGAGGTGCAGACCGGCGTTGGCGCAGGCGACGTCGAAAAGCTGGCGCACGGTCGTGTCGCGATCGCCCAGCGCGAGGGGCAGTTTGCGCAGATCGCGCACGCTCACGCTGCGGCGGCTGGCCAGCGCGTGGCGGCGGCACATGACCGCATAGACCGGGGCGCGGCTCACGAGCTCGGTGCGCAGCCGCTCATCGGTGGCCAGCGTGTAGCGCAGGGCCATCTGCGAGTGCCCATCGAGCACGCGCTGATTCACGGCCTCGGGACGGTCCACGTGCAGATGAAAGCGTGTCTGCGGGTGCAGCTGCTTGAAGTCGGCCATGCTCTGCGGAATGAAGCGGTGCGCGAAGCCCTCGGTACAGGCGATCCGCAGTGTCACGTCGCCCAGGGTGCTGCGCTCGCGCAGCTCGTCGGCCACGCGCTCGGCCTCGAGCGTGGCGGCGTTGGCGTAGGCGGCCAGCTGCCGGCCGGCCTCGCTCAGCGTCATGCCGCGCGCCTGGCGCTCGAACAGCGTGACGCCGAGCTGGTCTTCGAGCTTGCTGATCTGGCGGCTGATCGCGGAGGCCGCCACGTGCTGGGTCTGGGCGGCCGCGGCGACCGAGCCACGGCGCGCCACCTCGAGGAAGTAACGCAATGACAGCGAAATCATGGGGTGTCGGTGGAGCGGGTCGGAACGAGGGGACGGGAGCCGGAAGCCGATGCGCTGCTATTGCGAAAAAGGCAACGCAAGCCTGCAATTTATCTGATTGTGGCATGCCTGACGCCGTAATAATGTTGTGCCTTTCCCTAATAAGGCCTTCGTCGTGACCCGAGCCCTCGCCATTGCGCACACCCTGGAACAGTTCGACAGCGGCGCGTTTCAGGCCGTGCTGGCGCGGCGCGTGGCCCATGCCACCGAAAGCGAAGAGCCCTCTCAGGCACCCGCGCAACACGCCTATCTCGACCAGGAGATGGTGCCGTTGCTCACGCGCCTCGGTTTCGAGACCCGTGTTTTCCCTAATCCCGCCGGCGCCGACCTGCCGATTCTGGTGGCGCGCCGCATCGAGGATCCGGCCTTGCCGACCGTGCTGATGTACGGCCACGGCGACGTGGTGCGAGGCAACGCCGCCCGCTGGAGCGAAGGACGCGACCCCTGGCGGCTGCGCGTCGAAGGTGACCGCTGGTATGGCCGCGGCACCGCCGACAACAAGGGCCAGCACTCCATCAATCTCTGTGCGCTCGAACAGGTACTGGCGGCCCGCGGCGGCCGGCTGGGCCTGAACGTGACCTGGCTGATCGAGACCGGCGAAGAGGCCGGCTCGCCGGGCCTGGCCGCGTTCTGCGATGCACAGCGCGAGCTGCTGCGCGCCGATCTGTTCCTCGCCAGCGACGGCCCGCGGCTCGCGGCCGCCCGTCCCACGCTGTTCATGGGCTCGCGCGGCGCCGTCAACTTCGAATTGCGGCTGGCGCTGCGCGAGCGCGGCTATCACTCGGGCAACTGGGGTGGTCTGCTGTCCAACCCGGCCATCGTGCTGTCGCACGCGATCGCCAGCATGGTCGATGCGCGCGGGCGTATCCTGGTGCCGGGCCTGCGTCCGCCCGAGATTCCCGAGGCGGTCCGCGCCGCGCTGGCCGACCTGCAGGTCGGCGGCGACGTCGATGATCCCGAGATCGATCCCTATTGGGGCGAGCCGGGCCTGTCGCCCAGCGAACAAGTGTTCGGCTGGAACAGCCTGGACGTCCTGACCTTCGGCGCGGGCGATCCCGCCAAGCCGGTCAATGCCATCCCGCCGCAGGCGGTGGCCTGGTGCCAGTTGCGCTTCGTGGTCGGCACCGACTGGCGCAGCCTCGAAGACACGGTGCGCGCGCATCTCGAGCACGCCGGCTTCGGCGGCATCGAGGTGACGCTGGGCGCGCAGGCCGGCGCCACCCGGCTCTCGCCCGACAATCCCTGGGTGCGCTGGGCGGCCGACTCGGTCGAGGCGACCACCGGCAAGGCGCCCGCGCTGTTGCCCAATCTCGGCGGCTCGCTGCCGAACGACATCTTCGCCGATCTGCTGGGGCTGCCCACGATCTGGGTGCCGCATTCTTACCCGGCGTGCGCGCAGCATGCCCCCAACGAACACCTGCTCGGTTCGGTCGCTCGCGAAGGCTTGGCGATCATGGCCGGGCTGCTCTGGGATCTGGCCGAGCAGGGGCCCGCGCTGTGCGCCGGTCAACGCGACGCGGAACCCGTTTCCGCCATCTGACCTCTTTCCGGGTTCTTTCATGAAACGCTGTCCTTCCGGTTTCACCCCCGTTCGCCGTGTCGCCGCCGCGGCGCTGGCCCTGTCCTGCAGCCTGATCGGCACCGCGGCCCACGCCGCCTGGCCCGAACAGCCCTTGCGCCTGGTCGTGCCGTTCACGCCGGGCGGCGCCACGGACGCGGTCGCGCGCCTGATGGCGAGCAAGCTCGGTCCCAAGCTCGGCCAGCCCGTCATCGTGGAAAACCGCCCCGGCGCGTCGACCGTGATCGGCGCCGATGCGGTGGCCCGGGCCCAGCCCAACGGCTACACGCTGATGATTTCGGGCAGCACCACGTATTCTGTGTTGCCGGCGCTGAAGTCCGCGCTGCCCTACGATCCGGTCAAGTCCTATGCGCACGTGGCCATCGTGGCGATCGCGCCGGTGGTGCTGCTGGCCAAAAACGATCTGCCCGTAAAGACCGCGGGCGAGGCCGCCAAGCTGGCGCGCGAGCGCAGCGGCAAGGGCGGCCTCATGTACGGCACCTTCGGTCCGGGCTCGGCGCCGCACCTCACCGGCGAGATGGTCGCGATGGCGGCGGACGCCCGCATGACCCCCGTGCCGTACAAGGGCAGCGCGCAACTGGTCACCGCCATGATCGGCGGCGAGGTCGATCTGGGCGTGGACACCGTTTCGTCGGCGGCCGCGCAGGCGCGTGCCGGCAAGGTGCGCGCGCTGGCCGTGACCGGCACGCAGCGCATGCCGCAACTGCCCGACGTGCCGACCTTCACCGAAGCGGGCCTGCCCAACGTGTCGTTCGTGGGCTGGTACGGCATGGTCGCGCCGGCGGGCACCCCCGCGGATATCGTCCAGCGTCTGAGCGCCGCGGTCGAAGAGGTGATGGCCGATCCCGAGGTGCGCAAGTCCGTGGGCGATCTGGCGCTCGAGCCGGTCTACCTGCCGGGCGAGAAGTTCCGCACGCAGATCGAGACCGAGGTGGCCGAGTTCCGCGCGATCGGCGAGCGCGCCGGGATCTCGATGGATTGAGCCTTGCCCAGGCAGGCCCAAAAGAAAAATGCCGCTTCCGGGGAAGCGGCATTTTTATTAGGCGGGGAGCGCCAGTGGCACGCCCGACGGCCTGCCACGCGCGTGCGATTCCTCCACGACCTGGCCCGGCTGACCCGGCAGACGGAACAGGCTGACCGAGGTGCGCAGACGGTCGGCCTGCGTTTCGAGCGAAGCGGCCGCGGCGGCGGATTGCTCGACCAGCGCGGCGTTCTGCTGCGTGACCTGATCGATCTGCGTGACGGCGGTATTGACCTGGTCGATCCCGCTCACCTGCTCGCCCGAGGCGGACGAGATTTCGCTCACCAGCGTGGCGAGGTTATCGATGGTGCGCAGGATGTCGGCCATGGTGCGGCCCGCGGCTTCCACCTGGGCCGAGCCGGCCTGCACCGTATCGCCGGAGGCGGCGATCAGCTGCTTGATCTCCTTCGCGGCCGCGGCGCTGCGCTGTGCCAGCGAGCGCACCTCGCCCGCCACCACGGCGAAGCCCTTGCCCTCTTCACCGGCGCGTGCGGCCTCGACCGCCGCGTTCAGCGCGAGGATGTTGGTCTGGAACGCGATGCCCTCGATCACGCCCACGATGTCGCCGATGCGGCTGGCGTCGGTGGCGATCTCGCGCATGGTCACCACGGCCTGGTCCACGGCCTCGCCGCCGGCCCGCGCCACCTGCGAGGCCTGGGCCGCGCTTGCCTGCGCCTGGCGGGCGTTCTCGGCATTGTTGGTCACGGTGGACAGCAGTTCCTCCATGCTGGCGGCGGTCTCTTCCAGCGAGGCCGCCTGTTCTTCCGTGCGGCTGGACAGGTCCAGATTCCCGGCCGCGATCTCGCTCGAGCCGGCATGGATCTGCACCACGCCGTCGCGCACGGACTGAACGGTGCGCACCAGCGAACTCTGCATCTCCTGCAGATACGGAATGATCTGGCCGACACAGTTCTTGCCGAAGTCGGCGCATTGCGTCGTCAGGTCGCCCGAAGCGATGCGGCGAAAGTGCGCGCGCACGTCTTCGAGCGGACGCTTCACGTACATCACCACGTAGCGATCGCCCAGGAAGATCAGCAGCAGGCTGATGCCCAGCACGATGGCCGTGCTCAGGTAGGCGCGCTCACGCTGCACGGCGGCATTGCTGGACAGATCCCGCGCCCGTTGCTCGGCGTAGTTTTCGTAGTCCTGCATGTGCTTGCCGAACGCGCGGCTGGCCTGCACCACCGGGCCTGCGGCGTGTGCGCGCGCGGCGGCCACACCCTGCGTGGCGAGCAGCTGGCGCTGCGTGGCCAGGCCCTGATTCACCAGCGTATCGAAGTCGGTGCGCAACGGCCCCGTGATCGCGGTCGGGGTCTCGCCCGCGTCGATCTCGAAAAAGCGATCGAAGTGCTTGCGGGCTTCGGCGAGCGCGCTGTCCACGCCCTGGCCTTCGTCCGCGGCCTGGCGGGCATTGCCCTCGGCCGCGTATTCCAGCTGGCGGTTCAGCCGCAGCCGGGCGCGCATGACCTGATCGTTCACGCGTGCCATGAGGGAGACTTCCTGGAGCAACTTGTCTTTCGCGGCGAGTGCCTGGCCCGAGCTGTTCAGACCGGAAACGCTGATGTAGGAGAGGAGGGAAACGAGACCGCAGATCAGGAGCAGCGTCCACAGAATCATGCGTCGTACGGTGATGTCTTTCAGAAACTGGTTCATGCGCGTGATGCTCGGGTTGGGAACGATTTCATAGGTAACAACGGCGTCCTATATGCTGGGATTTAGTGTCTGTTTCACTTATTTCGGGGTATGTCCCTAAATGGAAATCAAACGACATTTACCGTAATAAAGACCCTTTTTGCAGGTAAATCGACCCATCTGGCGGGCAAAATGCGCCTCAGGGGGACAGGGTTAAGTAACAGGAAATCCTGCCGTTAACCGGTCATCAGGAAGTGGGACGCTGCTTTGCCGCGGCCCCGCTTCGCTCCTTTACCGATTACCGGCGCGCCCATGACCCAGATCTCAGCGACTTCCGTTTCGACGCCAGCCTGGCCCACGGCCACGGCTGTCCAGCCCGCGCCCGCCGTGTCGGCCGCCCCTGCCGCGGCCGCGCCCGTCCAGACGGCGCAGGCGGTCAGCGGCACGGCCGTCAGCGTGGGCCTGGGCGGCACCGATTCCGGGCTCTATCGCGCCCCGAGCGCTTTACCCTCGATGCAATCGGCGGTGTGGGAGCAGAACGGCGGCGATACGATTTCCACCCAGATGGCGGGCAACTTCGTGTCGCCCACGCTGGCGGGCCGCTTCAAGGACCTCGGCGCCACGGTGCTCGAACGCTTCCGCGAGGACGGTTCCAACTTCTCGCAGTCCATCCTGCAGTCCCGTCCCGGCAACGTCGGCGGCGCGTCGCTGCATGCGCGCCAGCACACGGACGCCGACAATCAGGCCAGGCTGGCCATCACGACGGCGGGCGGCGCCCGCGTCGAGGTGTCGATCGGCAGCGATGCCAACGGCCTGGCGGTGTCCATCAGCGTGAGCGAGGGCGAGGTGTCCGACGAGGAGCGCGCCGCGATCGCGAATCTGGCGGGCGCCTTCCAGGAGGCGCTCGACGGTCTGGCCTCGGAACCGCCCCGTCTCAATCTCGGCAAGCTGGGCAGCTTCGATACCAGCCTGTTGCGCAACGTCGACCTGCAGGCGACGGTCAGCCTGGGCAATCAGCACAGCCAGACCGTGTCGTTCAAGGCCGATGCGACCGCGCGCAGCATCACCTCCACCGGCCCCGCCGGCACGGTCAGCGTCGACGTGGACCTGAGCCAGCCGTCGACGTTCGGCACCGCGGCCCAGCGGGGCGCCGCGGTCGAAGCCTATCTGCGCCAGTTCGATGCGGCGCAGACGCGCGGCCAGGGCGATGCGCAGACCATGTCGCTCTTCAAGGACGCGTTCGCGTCGCTGCACGCGGACTACGGCGACGCGGCCCGCGCGCGCACCGGCGTGGTCGGCGCGAATGCGCTGAATCAGGCGGATCGCAGCGTGCTGAGCGGCCTGGCCGACTTCAACGCCTCGGTGCGGCAGAACACGCTCACGCTCAACCCGCGCCGCAAGGAAGAGATCGAGAGCTTCATCTACACGGTTTCGCAACGCACCTCGGTCTCCGGCACGGACGCGCTCAACCGCGGCATCGTGCAGCAGCTCGACAGCCGTCTCTCGGCCAGCTATCACAAGCCGCTGTCGCCCGAGCTGACGCTGGCGCTCTCCGACGATCGCGAGTCGCAGAACTATTACTACTACCAGATCGAAGACAAGAGCAGCAGCCGTACCGAGCTGGGGTACCAGCAGGGCCAGCTGACGCTGGCGCGCCTGACGGCCAGCCGCACCCAGTCCACGCACATGCAGAAGTATGTGATGGGCGAGCTGGTGGCCGAATCCACGCTGCCCACCGGCAGCACGCGCACCGAAGACCTCAGCCGTCTGGTGCGCGAGGCCACCACCGAGGAGCGCGGCGCCGGCCTGAACCCGCGCGATCAGGTCGAAGCCATCCGCGAACGCAAATACGCCAATCTGGCGGCCTCGGTGGCGCGTCTGCGCGACCTGTAAACCCGCCCGTCAGCCGTCGCAGCGGCTCACGAGCGGCTGCGCGGCGGCGCGGGACTGATCGGCCGCCGTTGCGCCGTCCTTGTGATCGTGGGCGGCGAACTCGATCCGCACGCGCATGCTGCGACCCGAGGCGTCGCGCAGATCGCTCAGGCCCTCGTACAGACGCAACCGGCGCTGCTCCAGATCGTAGAGCAGCTGGATCGACGGGGCCGCGAAGCCATACCAGGCATCGAGCTTCAGACGCAGCCGCAACATGCGGCTGCCTTCGTACTGGCGTTGGCCGGTGTCCACCTCGAGTTCGTAGTCGCGCAGGCGTGACGGCACCAGGAACGCGATCACGGGATCCTCGCTCGCGGTGAGCTGGCTCCAGTGCTCGCGTACATAGGCATCGAAACCCGCGTCGATGATCTGGTTGGGCCGGGGCGAGAGCGCCGCCGTGCGCAAGGGCTCGGCGGTATTGCGCTGGCTGTACATCTCGCGCGTGGCGCCCTGCGTGCGCACCCCCTGGCGCATGCCGTTGCGCCGGTCCTCGAGCTCGAAGTCGGGCGCGGGATCATCGATCGCGCCACGCACCCATTTGCGCGCGAACGGCGCGCCATTGGGGCATTGATACAGCACCAGCCGCGTCATGCGCGCCGCCTCGACCACCACCCAGTGTTCTTCGCGATACAGCAGCCGGCCGTCTTCCTGATCGTAGGCCGCGCCCACGAAATGTTCGGAGACGGGCGGGCCGCCCGGCGCGCGGGTGGCGTGCGAGGGCTGCGTGGCGAGCGCCGCGCAGGCGAGGGCGAACAGGGAGGCCAGCCAGCGTGGCCCGTTGCGCAGGGCCGTGCAGGAACGCGGATCGGACATGATGCGGTCACTCCGAGGCGAAGCAGATGAGACGGCGGGCGCGCGTGGCCGGCCGGGCTAAGGTCTCCCCTCGTGGCGCATGCGTCATTCGGCGCGTGACCGCGCAGGGGCATGCCGGGTTATACGGATCCGGCTGGGCTTCGGATGCATGCGATATCGAAGATAGCGCGAGCCTTTCGATTCGGTTGGTGCAAGATGTAAAAGGACGCGGCGCTTCGCTGCCGCGCCCATGCGCGTACGTTAGGCGCAGGCCGCAGGGACGCGGGTTATACGGCGCCGCGCCGATCAGCCGTTCAGATGCTTGCGCGTGCGCTTGATCTCGTACATACGCGTGTCGGCCATGCGCACGGCGGTCTCGGCATCCATGTTGAGCGGCTCGACCGACACCATGCCCACGCTGGCGCCCGGATACTCGATCACCTGCTCGCCCAGGCGGTAGGTGCCGGCCGTGGCCGCGGCCGTGCGCAATTGCAGCGTGAGCGCGGCCTGCAGCGGATCGCCGGCGGCCGCCTCGGCCAGGGTCGGGTCGTGCTGCGGGCCGGGGCCCACCAGCAGAAACTCATCGCCGCCCACGCGGCCCACCACGTCCGAGGCACGCAGGCTTTCGGTGAGGCGGCGGCCCACGGCCTGCAGAAACTCATCGCCGGCCTGGTGGCCGTAGGTGTCGTTGATCATCTTGAAGCCGTCGAGATCGATCACGCCCACCAGCACCGAACCCCCGCTGCGCGCGGCGCGGTCGAGCAGACGCTCGAGCTCTTCGTACACGGCGCGCCGATTGGGCAGCCCGGTGAGCATGTCGGTCATGGCGTACGACGTGAGGCGGGCATTGGCCTCTTGCAGGCTGTTCATCAGCTGCTCACGTTCGATGAAGCTCGCCACCAGATTGGAGAACAGCTTGAGCAGCGCGTTGGCGTCGGGCGCGAGCTTGAGCTTGTCGGCGCTCGCCGCGCACAGCGTGCCGAGCAGCACGCCGTCGTCGGTGCGAATGGGCGTGCTGACGTAGGTCTTGATGCCGAGCGCGCGCGCCGCCGCCGAATCGCCCCAGCAGTTGGCGACGTCGTCGGTGTAGAGGCGGTCTTCGTCGAGCGCGCGCTTGCAGAGCGTGTCCGACCAGGTGACCGTGAGCCCCTCGGGAATGACCATTTCGCCGGTGTTGCGCGCGAAACGCACGAGCTGCTCGTTGCGCTCGAGATCGATCGAGGTGAGGTAGGTGGATTCCATTCCTGTCACGGCGCTCAGCATCTCGAGCAAGGGGCGCGTGAGTTCTTCGATGGATTTGGCCGCCGGCAATGCGGTGGCGAGCTTCGACAGGATCGGGTCCACGGTTCAGCCTCGAATCAGAGCACGCCCGGGATGGCGCGCGCGCCTGTCATCCTAGCCCGTGAGGGATGACGGCGGCAAGCGCGTGCCGCCGTCATGAGCCCGCGCTCAGGGCTCGCAGTAGTCGGGCAAGGTCTTGGGCCACAGGCGCGCGCCGGTTTCGCCGTACAGCACGCGCATGCCGCACTCCATGCCCACGCGCGCGAGCACCTTGCCCTGCGTGTCGATCAGCATCGAGTCCGAATCGGTCGAGACCACGGCGCGCTGGCCCACGAACGGCGAGGCCGCGAGATAGGCCGGCGCGATGGCGAACGCCCCACGCGCGTCGAGATAGCCCAGCCGGTCGCCCGCGTTGGCGAGCGCCAGCCCGTCGTGACGCGCGCCCAGATAGCGGTAGGCGGCCGGTGGCACCGGCGTGCCGGCCGTGAGCGGCACGACGCGGGCCTTGCCCTGATCGCCCTGCACCACCGCCACGCCTTCGGAGGGCGCGTCGCCATAACCTGGAACCGTGTGCAGGATGTTGCCTTTCAGATCGGCATAGCGCGTGACCGTCGTGTCTTCGATGGCCTGCGACACAAGCCATCGGCCGTCGGGCGAGAGGCTCCAGTCGCCTTCGGGAAGCGCGGTGACGGTCTTGCCGCTCGCGTCAATCAACACCGGGTCGTTCGAGTAGGCGGCGGGCATGACGGCGCGCGCGGGTTGGCCGCGGAAGGGCGTGCCCGCCATGCCGTGCGTGCGGATCTGCCATTGGCCCTGGGCATCGATATAGCCGGACAGCGGCTCGCGGCTGATCTGCGTCCAGCGGCCCACCTTCAGGTGGTAGGCATTGTCCATCGGCGCGGCTTCGCTGCCGTCCATGGCCACCCGCCAGCGCTTGTCGCCCGCCACCGCGGTCAGGCCGTCCTCGTCCGGGCCATAGACGTCCAGCCCGGGCTGCCAATCGATGAGCACCTTGCCGTCCGCATTGACGAGCCTGCGGTCGGGCGAGGGCGCATCGTCGGACCCCGCGAGCGTATCCACGGCCTGTTGCACCCGCCACACGGCAGCGGTCAGGCGGCGCACCTCACCATGCTCGGGCGCGATGCGCCAGCGGCCTTGGGGGTCGATCACGCCGCTGCGTCCGGCGCCCAGCGTGGCGACGGCCAGACCGTTCTCGAACGGCTCGATCGCCGTGAACTGCGGCGGCAGCACCACGGTGCCGCGTTCGATGTCGTAAAGACCCCAGGGCTCGCCTTCGGCCGCGCCGAGCACGTAGCGTGCAAGGCCGTTGCCGATGGGCTCGAACGTGAAGTGCGCCGGCAGGGCGCGCGGCTTGCCGGCGCGGTCGATCAGTTGCACCTTGTCGTCCTGATAGACGAAGGCATAGCCGTACTGGAACGCGCTGATGTGTTTCTGCGGTGGCAGCCCGAGCGGCTCGCCGCGGGCGTCCAGCAGCACCATGCCGTCGGCCGTCTGGGCGGCAAAGCGCAGCGACTCGGCGGCGACGGGCGGCTCGCTCTCGGGACGTTCGTCATCGCCGGGATCGAGCGCGATCAGATCGGTCCAGGTGTCCTTGCCGATCAGCGTGCCGTCGGCGAGCAGCAGCGTCGGCGGGTCGCCGCATTGGCAGTGCGTGTCGCGGCTGATGCCCATGGGGGCATTGGCATCGTTCCAACCCAGACGACGGATCGGGATGCTCTCGAGCGCCGTGCGCTGTTCGTCGGTGAAGCGCGACTTGCCGGCGGCATCCAGGATGTCGAGCAGGCGGCCGTTGTCGCCCAGCAGCCAGAGGCGGCCCTGATGCACCCGGATCTCGCGCAGCTGGGTGAGCGCCGCGGGGGCGTCGTCACCAAAGACCCAGGCGCCGTTCGGTGTGAGCACGCCATAGCGGTCCTGCGCCGTGTCGTGCACCAGCACATAGCCGTCGGTTTCGTCGCTGGGCTGCAGCGTGTCGGCCGAGCCGAGCGCGAGCGGCTGCGGCTGGCCCGGCACGAATGCCGTCAGGGTCCGGTCCTGCAGGTAGAACAGCGCGCGGCCATGCATCCGGGCGTCGCCGGCCTGGCGGGAATCGAGCGTCAGCCGCTCGGCGCCGGTGTCGTCGAGCACTACATAGCCCTTGCGCGCCACCTTGGCCAGCCAGAATTCGTCTCCCAGCCGGTCGATCCGCTCGTAGCCGCGGCCTTCGCCGTGGACCTTGCCGGCCGGGTCGATCAGCACGACCTCTTCGTCGCCCACGCCGAGCGCCACCTTCGAGCCCTGGATGAGCGAGATGTCGTGGTAGGCGGGCTCGAGGACCCAGTTCAGGTCGGTGTCGAGCAGGCCGTAAAGGCCCAGTTCGTTGCTGCCGATATATCGATCGTCGGACAGGGCCTTGTGCAGCTGCAGGCTCGCGTCAGCATGGCGGCTCATGCCGTCGTCCCGATGCAGGGTTTCGTGAAAAATCATCCATGCCAGCGCGGGCGTGCCCTCGCCGATCTTCAGCTCCTTGATGTCGGCGCCGAACGGCTCGCCCACGGGCTTGCCCTGGCGATCGACGAGGTGCCGGTCATTGCCCGAGGTGACGAGCGCAAGACCGATGGAGACGTAGTCTTCGACCGCATCGTAGCGGGCCGGCACGACCACGCGGCCCCGCGCGTCGATGAAGCCCCATTTGCCGCGTTGCTTGACGGCGGCGCGGCCATTGTGGAAGTCGCGCACCTCGTCGAAGCGCGGTGTCACCGCGAGCTGGCCGTTCTGGTCGACGAAGCCCCAGGCGTGGCGGCGCAGACTGTGATCGGCCGGCACGCGCTCGATCTCGGCATGGGCCGAGGGGAGCAGGATGGCGGCACGTTGTTCGGAGAGCGCGCGCATGCAGCCGTTGACCTTGCCGTGCGGCATCTTGCTGTCGATGTCGAACTCGGCTTCGGCGGCGCATGACACATGCTCGGGATACTGGGCGTGCGCGGGCGCGGCCAGGCCCAGCAACGCCAGGGCGAACAGGGTGGGGCGCAGGGAAACAGGGAGCGTGTTGAGCATCACGGATTCTTCGCGGCGTTGGAGGAAACGGGCTCGGCACGCGCCAGCCCCTCGGCGTCCTTGCAGGTGAGCGGGGTGGCCGGCCAGGTGATGCGGCCATCGGCGTCCTGCAGGACCGGCGCGCCGCACAGGGCGCGCAATTGGAACTGCGGTTTGCCCGCGGTGTCGATGTACTGGATCGCACCCGCGAGGCGCACGCGTGCGCGGCCCTCGCTGAAGGCATGCGCCTCGAGGTAGCGCGGCGGGATCGCAAAGTGACCGTCCGGCGCGATGTAGCCGATCCAGGCGCCGGTGCGCGCTTCGCGGGTCGCGACGGCGCGGCCCTGCTTCATGGGGCCGATCAGACTGAAATGCGGACCCACCACGCGTCGGCCCGACGCATCGATGAGACCCCAGTTGCCGTTATCCCCGCGGTACGGCACCACGCCCTCGCTCGCCGAACTCTCGTGCAGCGTATACGTGCCGCGCACGCGCGTAATCTCTCGGCCCTGCAGGTCCGTGATGCGCGTCTCGCCCCGCTGCTCGTCGCGGAACGAGATCCGCTGCATCGAGGCGAGCGGCGTGCCGTCGCCCAGCTGCGCCAGCACCTTGCGCCCCTGTTGGTCCATGACCGAGTACCGGCCCGCGTGATACACGCGTGCCAGGCCCTCGGGCTGCACGAAGAAGGGATTGAAATCGCCGAGCTCCGGCGGGACGCGCCAGTTGCCGCGCGCATCCAGCACGCCGGTGCCGCCGTCGAAGCGCAGGTGCAGCCAATCGCCGAGCACGTCCTGGTGGGTGGGGTCGCTGCGCGCGATCGTGATGCTGGTGCCGATCGGGGCGATCAGGACCGCGCTGGCGTCGTCGCGCCGGCCCAGGTAGCGGCCCGGGCCGAGCTTGCGCGGCTCCCGCTCGAAGCTGTCGGTGCCGCGACCGGTGCGCAGATCGACCAGCCGATAGCGGTCATCCTCCCCTCGCACCCGCATGACGCCGTCCTTCTCGTAGTTGAAGGCGTAGGCGTTTTCCTGCGTGGCGGGGATCACCCATTTGCCTTGCAGGTCGATCACGCCCCATCGATCGCCTTGCCGTGCGATGGCCCAGTCGTCGGAGAACTCCTGGATCTCCTGGTAGCGCTCGTTGTTGACCGGGGCGTTGCGGGCGATGTTCCACAGGCCCCACGGACCGTTGTGACGCTCCTCGAGCCGATAGCGCAGCACCGTGCCGCGCATCCGGTTGCCCTGGGGCGCGACCGCTGCCGGCAGGGGCACGGGCTTGCCGTGCAGGTCGATCAGTTCCGGCTCGCCCTCGTAGCGTTGCGACCAGGCCCAGGTGTACGGCCCCGCGTAGGCTTCCAGCCGCGCGTAGCGCGGCGGCACCAGCCATTCGCCTTCGGCGTCCACCGTGCCGATCCTGCCTTCGCGATCGAGCACGCGCGCGGGCGCCTGGTCTTCGTTGCCCTGGATGTCCTGCCATTCGGGCCGCGACACGATTTTGCCGCTCAGCGTAAGCAGGGCGGGCGCGGCGTCGCTATCGCGTCCGCTCAGATGCGCCAGTGGCAGGCGCTGGCCGTGGTTGTCGCCTTCCGGGTCGCCGGGGCTGCCATAGGCCCACACGCGATAGCCCGCGAGCGCCTGCACCACCTCGGGGCCCAGCAGGGCTTCGCCGCGCGCGGTGTAGATCTGGCGCAGGCTCGGTTCGTCGCCGAAATCCAGCGTCGCGGTCGGATCTTCCGCGACGCCGCCGGCCTCGAGGGCCACGTCGGCGGCGTCGGCTTCCTCGGGCGCGGCATCGGCATTCGTATCGGGCGCCGGCGGCGCCGGCACCGACGGCGGCGCGGGCACCATCGGCGGTGCAGGCACCATCGGCGGCGGCGGCACCATCGGCGGCGCGACGTCGGCATCTCTGGCCGCGCGTGCGGGATCGTGATGCACCCAGGCCATGCCGCGGCGGTATTCCACGCTCAGCCCCGGCGCATCGAGCTCGATGGGCGCGCCCCGAGGCGGAATCAGCAGGGCGCGGGCCTCGCCGCGAATCAGGTGCCAGCCATCGGTCGGGCGCGACGATTCGGGATAGCGGCCCGGGTCGCGCAGCACCACCTCGAGGGAGGCATCGCGCACTTCGAAGCCGCGGCGGCCGGGCAGGGTGAAAAGCCACAGGCCGGGACCGGCGGCGCGCACGCCCTCGAAGCGCGTCGCCTCGATCTCTTTACCGGCCGCGTCCACGAGCTGCCACGTCTGATCGCGCAACACGGCGTACGCGCGCCCGATACGCACCGGCGCGTCCTGCGCACGCAGCACCTCCGGTGCGACGGCCCACTTGCCCTGTGCGTCGAGCATGCCCCAATTGCCGCCGTAGCGCGAGTCGCGCCGTTGTGCGGGTATTTGTCCGTCCTGCGGTTCGCCCAGGGTCATGATGCCCTCGGGCAGCGGGCGCGAGCGGCCCGTGCGCATGTCGAGCAGCAGGGCGGTGTCGGGGCCCTCCATCTCGGCCAGACGCTGGCCGGGCTGGAATCCGCGCGTGCGCGTGCCCAGCGGGAAGGTCTTGAGCACTTTGCCCTGACGGTCGATCAGGACGTCGTGTTCGTCCTGCACCGCGAGGGCGGTGCCTTCGGCATTGAAGCCGGTCGCATAAGTGAATCGGGGCTCGACGGCCCAGGCGCCCTGGCGATCGATGTAGCCCCACACGCCCTCGAGCGCTGCGGGCGCGAGCCCGTTCTGGAAGGGTTCGACATCGTCATAGCGCGGCGCGATCACAATCTGGCCCGAGGCATTCACGAAGCCCCAGCGCCCGCGCTCGGCGTCGATGCTCTCGAGCTGGATCGCGGCCAGGCCTTCCTGGAAATCGCGCGCGCATTCACTGCCCTGATGCCCGGCCACGCAGCCATCGGCCCAGGTCCAGGTGCGCGGTTCTTCTTCGGCGTTCGCGGACCGGGCCGCGTCGGCCTCGGGGCTGGCATCCACGGCAACCGGCGGGCCCGGCGGGTCGGCGGCGGGCGGGCTCGGCTGTGCGGCGGCGGCCTGCCAGAAGGCGCTCGCCACCACGAGCGTGGCCCAGGCGAGCGGATAGGCCGGCGCGCCAGCGGAAATCCGGCGGGTGCGCCGATGCGTTCGTTCTGCCGTTCTCATGCAGTCCCCCCGGACGCTGGTGCGTCCGGCCTCCAACATTTGATTGTGCGCGGCGCGCGCTGGACGGGCGCACACGCATGACGGACGCTCGCCGATGCGGGGCACGACACGCATCAGCGTGGCCGGCGGCCGCAGGACGGGCAATGACGTGCGCGGGAAGTGTACCGATTCAGCGCGCGTCGGCGACGCGCAGGCGTGACCAAACTTGTCTGAACCGTGACGAGGTTTTGCGGCGAGAGACCGGGCGGCCTCAGGCCAGTGCGCGCAGGCGGCTCAGCGCCTCGAACAGCTGTTCGCTGCGATAGGGCTTGGGCAGGTAATCGAAGCGGCGGTCGCCGTCGAAGCGCTGCTGCAGCGAGGGCAGCGGCGCGCCGCTCACCATCAGCAGCGGCAGGGCCGGGTGACGGTCGCGCAGTTCGCAGGCGAGATCGGCGCCGCTCATGTCGGGCAGGCCCAGATCGATGAGCGCGGCGCTGAAGCCGAGCGCCGCGCCGTCGGTCATGACGCGCAGGGCTTCACCCCCGCTCGCCGCCAGCGTGGCGTCGTAGCCTTCGCCGTCCAGCATCTCGGCGGTGAGCTCGCGCAGCAGTTCGTCGTCTTCGACCACCAGCACGCGCGGTCGGTCCGAGCCGGCCGTGGCGCCGTCGGGCGCCGTGGGCGCGGCATGGCGTTCATCGTCGGTGTCGTTGAGCCCACGCGCGGGCGCCTCGCCCGGCGCCTCGTCGAGCCGGGCGCGCACCTGGCGCGCGAGATCCGGCAGGGCGTAGGGCTTGGCCAGCAGCGATACGTCGGGCGCGAGGCGGCCCTGGCGCAGCAGCGACTCGGCGGCGTAGGCCGAGGTGTAGAGCACCGGCAGCCACGGGCGGCGGGTGCGGGTGGCTTCGGCCAGCTGGCGCCCGTTCATGCCGGGCAGTCCCACGTCGGTGAACAGCAGGTCGATGCGCACCGGTGTGTCGATCAGGGCCAGCGCGGCGTCGGCGTGCGCGGCGGCCAGCGTGTGATAGCCCAGCTCGCGCAGCACATGCAGCGCATGCTCGCGTACGCCGTCGTTGTCTTCGACCACCAGCACCGTCTCGCCTTCGCGTGCACGCGGCAGCGGCGCCTCGTCCTGGCAGCCCGGCGTCGTCTGGGCGGGCAGGGCGGCGGAGGCACGCGGCAGGAAGATATCGATGGCCGTGCCCTGCTGCGGGGTCGAGTCGATGCGGACGTGGCCGCCGGACTGCGCCACGAAGCCATACACCTGGCTCAGACCCAGGCCCGTGCCATGGCCGGCCGCCTTGGTCGTGAAGAAGGGCTCGAACACCTTGGCCATCGTGGCCTCATCCATGCCCACGCCCGTGTCGGACACGCGCAGCAGCAGGTATTCGCCCGGCGTCACGCCTTCCTGGCGCGCGCAGTATTCGGCGTCGAGCGAGGTATTGACGGTGCGCAGGCGCAGCGTGCCGCCGTTGGGCATCGCGTCGCGCGCATTCACCGCCAGATTGATGATCGCGTTTTCGAGCTGATTGGGATCGGCCTCCACCGGCCAGGCGTCGTCGGCCAGCGAGAAATCGAGCGAGACGTGCTCGCCCAGCGTACGCGCCAGCAGATCCGACAGACCGCGCGCCAGCGCGTTGAGATCGAGGCGCCGCGGCGCGAGCGGCTGGCGTCGCGAGAAGGCGAGCAGGCTGCCGGTGAGCTCGGCGGCACGGCGTGCGCCGCGCGCGGCGTTGGCCAGCGCATCGATCTGGGCCTGCGCCAACGGCACCTGCGAACGCTGCACGCGTTCGAGGTTGCCGAGGATGATGGTCAGCAGATTGTTGAAGTCGTGGGCGACTCCGCCGGTGAGCTGCCCCAGCGATTCCATCTTTTGCACCTGCCGCAGCCGCGACTCGAGTTCGCGGCGGTCGTCCATGTCGCGGCCGGCCGCATAGAAATTGCCGTCTTCGGTCGGGACGAAGGTCCAGGCATACCAGCGCGGACGGCCGTCGATGGTCAGGCGCAGATCGACATCGCGCACGACCTCGCCGCGCGCGCAGCGGGTCATGGCTTCGCGCGCCGCGCTGCGATCGGCGTCGCCGATCAGATCGAGCAGCACGTGGCCGCGCAGGTCGGGAATGGCCAGCGTGTGCTGGCTGGCCGGGTTGGCGCTGGCAATGACGCCCGAGGGGTCGCAGATCAGGAACAGATCCTGGCTCAGGCGCCAGACCACGTCGCGTTCGCGCGTGCGCGCCTGCACGGTGGCCTCGAGCGTGGCATTGATGGCCTGCAGACTCGCCTCGGCCGCGCGGCGCGCCTGGCGCTCGCGCGCTTCGGCCAGGGCGCGCTCCACGGCGGCGGGCAGCCGCGTCAGGCGCTGCTTCACGACGTAGTCGGTGGCGCCGCGCTTGAGCGATTCGATCGCCACTTCTTCGCCGAGCGTCCCCGACACGAAGATGAATGGCACATTCGGCGCGATCGCGTGCGCCATGTCGAGCGCGCTCAGGCCATCGAAGGCCGGCAGCACGTAGTCGGCCAGGATCAGATCGTAGTCGCGTTCTTCCAGCAAACGCGTGAACTCGGCACGGGTCCAGACGCGATCCACCGCGGCGTCCAGGCCGCCACGGCGCAGGTATTCCTGGACCAGTTCGGCGTCGAGGTCGCTGTCTTCGAGCAACAGGATGGATAGGGGCGTCGGCGCTCTCATGCGTTCAGGCAGGCGTAACCTTCATGGGTTGCTGGGGATGGGGGGCACGACCGGGATGGGGCTCGTTGAGCACCGCCCAGAACATGCCGAGTTCGCGGATCGCGCGAAAGAAATCCTGAAAATCCACCGGTTTGACCACGAAGGCGTTCACGCCCAGGTCGTAGCTTTTGACGAGGTCGGATTCCTCGCGCGAAGCCGTGAGCATCACCACCGGGATGTGACGCGTGTCGGGATTCTGCTTGATGCGCTCGAGCACCTCGAGTCCATCGATCTTGGGCAATTTCAGGTCGAGCAACACCACGGCAGGGTCGCCGTCGTTGCGGCCCTTGTGCGCACCCTCGGCCATCAGCCAATCAAGGGCTTCGACGCCGTCGCGCGCCGTGACCACCTCGTTGGCAAGGAGACTGCGCTCCAGCGCCACCAGGGTGAGCTCGAGGTCCTTCGGATTGTCCTCGACCAGCAAAATCTTCTTCAATGCGCTCATAAGCGTATTTCCTGCTTGTCTGGTAATGAGAAATAAAACGTCGCGCCCTTGCCGACCTCGCCTTCGGCCCAGGCACGACCAGCGTGGCGCTCTGCGATACGTCGTACGTTCGCGAGGCCAATGCCGGTTCCTTCGAATTCTTCCATGCGATGCAGACGCTGGAACACGCCGAACAGTTTGCCGACGTATTCCATGTCGAAACCGACGCCATTATCCTGCACGCAATATATGAGTTCGCCGTCGCGGCGCTCACTGTACACGCGGATGATGGCGGGATCGCGCGGACGCGTGTATTTGATCGCGTTCGCGAGCAGATTTTGCATCACCTGGCGCATCATGCCGCCATCGGCCATGGCGGGCGGGAGGTCTTCGACCTGCCATTCGATGTTGCGGCCGGCGGCGCTGGGCGACAGCATCTCGCGGGTGTCGCGCACCAGGCGGTTCATGTCGACCATCACGGGCGCGAGCGTGGAACGTCCGACCTGCGAGAAGCCCAGCAGATCGTCCACCAGCTGGCCAGCCGTGAATGCCGATTCGATGATGGTATCGATGTAGCGCGCGGCCCGGGTATCGGCGCGCACGGCGTCGGTGTCCTTGAGCAGCTCGGCAAAGCCCACGATATGGCGGAACGGCGCCCGCAGATCGTGCGACACCGAATACGAGAACGCCTCGAGTTCGCGATTGCTGCGTCGCAGCTCGTCGGTCAGGGCCGCCAGCTCTTCGGCCTTGCGCATCACGATGCTCAGGATGGCCGTGCGCAGCGAGGTGGCCGTGTCGATCTCGGGCTGGCTCCAGGGCTGGGCCTGGTCGCGCAGGATTTCTTTCCAGGTTTCGAACGAGTTGCGCGGATGCAGCTTGCCGCCCGGCTCGGCGGGCGCCGGCTTGCGCGGATCGCCGCCCCAACTGACGGTCTGGACCTGTTCGGGGCGGAACCACAGCACATAGCTGTTGTGCATCTGCGAAATCGGGATCGCCAGCAGGCCGCTGGCGCAGTCCGACCACTCGGCAGCCTGAGGCAGGTCGTCTTTCAGGGTCTGGGTGTAGTAGCGCTCCGCGGTGGGATGCTCGCGCGCCAGCCAGTCGGCGATCAAGCGGATCTGCGCCTCTTGTGGTGTCTTGCCGACGGTGCGCACCTCGCCGGCGAACAGCACGGCGGCGCCCTTGGCGCGTGCCAGGGCCAGCAGCTCGTCGGGATGCGCCACCAGGCCATCGACGAAGTGTTTCTCGGCCGCCATGTCGGCCAGCAGACCGGCCTGGATACCTTGCAGGGAGACACGCTCGACCGCATCGGCGGCGCGCGACCGGCGCGAGAGCTGCATGCCCAGCACCTGGGCGATCAGGTCGCAGGCGGTGCGGATGTGCAGCGGCGCGCGGCGCGCCTCGGCGTGATGGCAAGACATCAGCCCCCACAGACGGCCGTCTTCCATGATGGAGAAGGACATCGACGAGGGAGTGCCCATGTTGCGCATATATCGCACATGGACGGGCGAGACGCTGCGCAGCGTGGAATAGGTCAGGTCCAGCGGCTCGCCGGTGGCGGGATCCAGCGTGGGCTCGATCGGCACCGGCGTGTAGGTGGCATCGGGAATCAGGCGGACCCGGTTCAATCGATACAGCTCGCGAGCCTGGGCGGGAATGTCGCTGGCCGGAAAGCGCAGGCCGAGGTAGGCCGGCAGATTGTCGTTGCGCGACTCGCCCACCACCGTGCTGTGGCCCTGCTCATCGAAGCTGTAGATCATCACCCGGTCGAAGCCGGTGATGCGGCGCACTTCGGCGGCCGTGTATTCGTGCAGCTCTTCGAACGACTCGGTGGCGGGCACCCGCTCCATATAGTCGCGAATATGCGGATAAAGCGTGTCGAGCGAGCCCGACGGCGCGCCGGCCTGGAATTCGAGCTCCAGCACCAGGGTGCCCGGTGAGGCGTTGAACAACATCGCGTGGAACGACGTCCCGGCGCACTCGAAGGGGCCGAGATACACCGCGGAGTCGGTGTTGCGCTGGGTCGACAGCAGGGCCCCGGCGGTCGGGCCGAGCACCTTGCGGATGTCCTGACCCAGGATGCCGGCATTCTCCTGCCCGAGCGCCGCGCCGGCGTTCTGACTGAGGTGCGTGACGATGAAGGAATGCGCGTCGAAGGCCAGGAGCAGGCCGTGCGGCTGAATGCTGCCCGGGACCCGGATCGGCTCGTTCTCGCAAGCCGACAGGTCGAGGCCGGGTGCGTGCGAAGACGAAGCGGGACGGGGCGACACCATGGGCATTTTCCTGATTGTGAACGCCTAGTATTGCACGAGCATTCAACGGGGGACGGTCACGCGATGTGTCGGGGCGGCCGCTTTGTTACGGTTTTGAGAGGCATTCGCTGGCGTAGAAACATCGTGTGACGCGCTACGCGGCGCTGCGCAGTATACGTGAGCGCCAGAGCATCACTCTACCGTCACCCGGGCAGCCCGCAGGCCAGGCGGCAGATACGTGCGACCAGGTCGTCGAAGTCGAAGGGTTTGCTGACCAGTTCCACGCCCTGCTCACGTTCGATATCGCTGAGGGCTTCCTCGCCATAACCGCTGATATACAGCACGGGCAGACCCGGTCGCAGACGGCTGGCCGCCGCGGCCACGTCGCGCCCGCTCATCCGGCCCGGCAGGCCCAGGTCGGTGACCAGAAGCTCGATGGGTGTGGTGCTGCTGAGCTGCACGAGGGCATCGGGGCCGTCGACGGCTTCGATGACGCGCAGGCCCAGGTCGCGCAACACTTCGGCGACCAGCGAGCGCACGGCGGCCTCGCCGTCCACCAGCAGAATCGTCTCGCCGTGCCCCGCGACAGGCCCGAGCCGCGCTTCGACCGGCGCGGGTGACGCGATCTCGTCGGGAAGCACGAAGCGGGGTAGGTACAGCACGACCTCCGTGCCCGCGCCCGGCTGCGAATGCACCCGGATGTAGCCCAGCGACTCCCGCATGAAGCGATGGAGGATCGACATGCCGAGCCCGGTGCCGCGGCCCGGGGCCTTGGTCGTGAAAAACGGTTCGAAAATGCGCGCCACCGTCTCGGGCGCCATGCCGCAGCCGGAGTCGGTCACGCCGAATTCGAGATAGTCGCCCGGGAGCGCACCGATCACGGCGGCCGGCGTGCCGTCCAGATGCACGTTGCGCGTGCGCACGCGCAGATCGCCGCCGTCGGGCATGGCATCACGCGAATTGAGGCAGAGATTGAGCAGCGCGTTTTCGAGTTGGTGCGGATCCACCAGGGTGGTCCAGGGCGCCGGGGCGAGTTGCAGTTGCAGCGCGATCGAGGGGCCGATGCTGCGTGTGATGAGCTCGGCCATGCCCGCGATCAGATGGTTCGGATCGGTCGGGCGCGGCGCCAGGGTCTGTGGCCGCGAAAAGGCCAGCAGCCGGTGCGTGAGGGTCGATGCCCGCTTGATGCCGCTCTGCGCGATCTCGATGTAGCGCTCGACGTTGGCGGTGTTGTCGCGCGCGAGGCGCATCCCGATCAGATCGAGGCTGCCCGCCACGCTGGACAGCAGGTTGTTGAAATCGTGCGCCAGGCCGCCGGCAAGCTGGCCGACCGCGTCCATCTTTTGACTCTGCAGCAGGATGTCTTCGGCCTCGCGCAGGCTGCGCGCCTGTTCGCGTTCGGCGGCGACGCGCTTGGTGGTCTCGATCACGGTGTCCAGCATGCCCACGACCCGACCGTGCTCGTCGCGCACCGGGCTGTAGCAGAAGGTGAACGCCGCGTCCTCCTCCATGCCATTGCGTTCGATGCGCAGCGGAAAGTCTTCGATGAAGGTCGGCTCACCGGCCAGGGCGCGGTCCGCGATCGGACCGATGATGTGCCAGGCCTCCTGCCAGACCTCGCTGAACGGGCGGCCCATGGCTTCGGGCTTTTGCCCGAGGATGGGGCGAAACGCCTCGTTGTAGATCGTGATGAGCTGGGAGCCCCATGTGAGGCAGCAGGGGAAGGCCGAGGCGGACACCATCTGGGCCGCGATGCGCAGCGAATTCGGCCAGTTGTCGATCGGGCCCAGCGGCGTGGCGGCCCAATCGTGATCCCGCATGCGCGGCGTCAGGGCGGGCTGTCCCCGCGAAGCGTCTCCCGGATTCGACGTTCCGGAAGGCGTGCGCGCAATATCTGCGGAATGCGGCATGAGGTGCTGGGGGCCTGCGGTGACGGGGTAGCTGATTCTATTCCCTTATACACCGCAGGTCTCAGGCTCCGCCATCAGGCGGATTCAGGATGCCCGTTGCGGCACGAAGCGCAGCGCCAGGGCGCCGAGCGCGGCCAGCATGGCCAGCCCGGTCACGCCGGTCCAGCCCGCGTGGGTCAGCGCCAGGCTGCCCAGCGCCGCGCCCACCGCCATGCCGATGAACATGCTGACCATCAGCACCGCGTTGAGGCGGCTGCGGGCAGCCGGATCCAGGCCATACACGATGCTCTGATGCGCGATCAGGGTCACCTGGACGCCCAGGTCGAAACCGAGTGCGGCCACGGCCAGCAGCACCAGGCCGGCGCTGGGCGACAGCGCGGGCAGCGCGAACATGGTGGCGAAGGACACGGCGGTCAGGGCCGCGCCGATCCGCGTGACCAGCACCGGGCCGCGACGGTCGGCCAGACGGCCGGCCAGCGGCGCGGCCAGGGCGCCGGCGGCGCCGGCGAGCCCGAACGCGCCCGCCGCGCCGGCGCCCAGATGGAACGGCGCATCGTGCAGCATCACGGCCAGCGTCGACCAGAAGGCGCTGAAGCCGATCGACAGCATGCCTTGCGCGAGGGCCGCGCGGCGCAGCCGCGGGTACATGCGCCACAGCGAGGCGAGCGAACGCAGCAGCGCGCCGTAGGGCAGTTTCGAGGTGGGGGCGAAGCTCGGCAGGCCGCGCCACAGCGCCACGCCCAGCAGCGCCACGCTCAGCGCGGCGGCGAAGAACATGCTGCGCCAGCCGAAATGCTCCGCCACGAAGCCGCTCACCACGCGCGAGAGCAGGATGCCCAGCAGCAGGCCGGTCATGACCACGCCCACGGTCTTGCCGCGTACCGCTTCGGGCGCCAGCGTGGCGGCCGCCGGCACGATGTCCTGGGCCAGCGTGGCCGACAGCCCGACCACGAAGCTCGCCGCCAGCAGCATGCCGATGCCGGGCGCTGCGCCGCTGGCCAGCAGGGCGGCGACCAGCAGGCCGCTCTTGATCAGGATGATGCGCTTGCGGTCGTAACGGTCGCCCAGCGGTGCGAGCAGCAGGATGCCGGCGGCGTAGCCGAGCTGGGTCAGCGTGGGCATCCAGCCGAGCGCGCCGGCGCTGGCCTGAATGTCGCTGCCCAGGATGCCGAGCATCGGCTGGCTGTAATAGATCGAGGCGACGGCCAGGCCGGCGCCGATGGCCAGCAGCAGGAGCAGGGTGGCCGGCATGGGCCGGCTCTCGCCGGCCGGCAGTGGCGCGGCCGTCGTATGCGTTTGTTGAATGGTGGACATGATGGGATACCCCGGTGTGCAAGAGTGACGAACCGGATTTTGCGCCGCACCAATGGCGTTGTGTAGACGCTATTGGGGTACATGGGTTATACGTTTGGAGTATGGCAACACCTCCCAAGACCCGTTCCGATACCGCGCTCGACGCCCCGGGCGGCGCCGATCGCATGATGCTGATCGAGACCTTCGTGCGCATCGTCGAGGCCGGCAGCCTGTCGGCCGCCGCGCAGCAGCTGGGCAGTACGCAACCCACGATCAGCAGGCGGCTGCAGTCGCTCGAGCGCTCGCTGGGCGTGCGGCTGCTGCAGCGCTCCACGCACGGCATGAACCTCACCGAAGACGGTGTGCGATGCTATGACCGCGCCAAGGATCTGATCGCCAGCTGGCAGTCGTTCGAGAGCACGGTGCGCGGCGCCAACGACGAGCCCGTGGGCACGCTGCGCGTGGTCGCGCCGCATGCTTTCGGCCAGCGTCAGTTCATCAAGCCGCTCGCCGAGTATCTGAAACGCTATCCCCGCATGAGCGTCGATTGGTCGCTGCATGACCGGTCGCCCGATTTCATCGCCGACGGCATCGATTGTGCGATTCAGGTCGGGCTGCCGCCCGATCCCGACGTGGTCGCGCTGCGGCTGGGCGAGGTGCCCCGCATCGTGGTGGCGGCGCCCGAACTGCTGGCCGGGCGGCCCGTGCCTTGCCAGCCGCATGAGATGGGCGGTTTGCCGTGGGTGGCGCTGCGCATGTTCTACCGCGACGAGGTGACGCTCACGCATGTGGCGTCCGGCGACACCGTGACCTTCCCGATCGCGCCTCGCCTCTCCACCGACGGCCTCTACGCGGCGCGCACCGCCGCTCTGCTGGGCGTGGGCGCGGGCATCGTGTCGGCCTGGGCGGTCGCCGACGAGCTGGCCGAAGGCCGGCTCGTACAGCTGGCGCCCGAATGGCGCGCCGCGCCGCTGGCGGTGCATCTCGTCTATCCGCCCGCGCGCTTCTATCCGGCGCGGCTGCGCCGTTTCATCGAGATCATGCGCGAGGGGGCGTCGGAGGCGTTGCGGGACCCGCTGGAAAAATGATGTTGGCCCCCACGCTGCACGCGCGTGATGTTGGCCCCCACGCTGCACGCGCTTCGCGCGCTTGCTGCCCCCCGAGGGGGCTCGCCCGCCTTGGGGCGGCCCGGCGGCGGGCGGCTGCCGCCACGCTGCACGCGCTTCGCGCGCTTGCTGCCCCCCCGAGGGGGCTCGCCCGCCTTGGGGCGGCCCGGCGGCGGGCGGCTGCCCCCACGCTGCACGCGCGGGGCGCCCGCGGCTGGCCACCGTTGCATGTACGCGACGCGCGGTGTTTCCGTTTGCTAATCTAATTGCGAATGATTTGTAGTAAGAATACGATCGCGCCGATTCCATTCGATTGATCCGGAGCGCGCGTGGCCTCTTTTCGTCTGTCCTTCCAACCGTCCGCCGGTTCGCCGTGCGGTGTGCATCGTTCCCTGCCGGCGCGTACGGCGCTGACCCTGGCCCTCGCCGCGGGGTTCGCGGGGCAGGCGGCCGCGCAGAATGACGTGCGCCAGCTACCCTCGGTGACGGTGACCGCGACGCCGCAGGCCGAGGACACGCTCGTCAAGCTCAATACGCCGGTCAACAGCGGCGCGCTGGGCAGCCGCACGCAGCTCGAGACGCCGTTCTCCAGCACGGTGGTGAGCAATGTGCAGCTCGAAGACGCGAACCCGGCCAAGCTCGGCGACGTGTTCTTCAACGACGCCTCTGTCTCCGACAACAGCGCCAGCTACGGCGCCTTCGCCAGCTATCTGACGGTGCGCGGCCTGCCGCTCGATTGGCAGAACTCGTATCGCATCGACGGCAATCCCTTCCTCAGTTACGTCACGACGCTGCCGTACGAGCAGTTCGACCAGATCGAGCTGCGCAAGGGCGCCTCCGGCTTCATGTACGGCTTCGGTTCGCCGGGCGGCCTGATCAATTACGTGACCAAGAAGCCCACCGATACGCCGGTGCGCAGCATCGACCTGGGCTACACCAGCAAGGGCATCCTGCGCGAGCATGCCGACATCGGCGGCCGGCTGGGTGACAGCGGCGCGTTCGGGTATCGCCTGAACGCCACGCACGAAGAGGGCAATACCTACAACAACGGCTCGATCTATCGCACCTCGGTGTCCGTGGCGCTGGACGCGCGGCTGACCGACAAGCTGACCTGGGACTTCCAGTCGATCTACCAGGATCGCAAGGCGACGGGCATCGAGCCCGCCATCACGACGCGGAGCCTGGCGAGCGGCGGCCTGCCGTCGCCGGTGCGCAACGACGACAGCAAGCTCGTGGGCGGCGGCAGCGTTGCCGACAACGATTTCCGCTACTACGCCACCGGGCTGAAGTACCAGTTCAACGACGACTGGTCGGCCCGCGCGGTGTACAGCTACAGCACCTCGGAGACGCGCCGCAACGAGTCGGTGCTGCGTCTGCTGGATCAGGCCGGCAATTACGAGAACGATCGCTCCGACTACGGCGAAGCCTACGCGTTCAACAACTGGACCGGCATGGTCCAGGGCAAGTTCGCGACCGGCGCGCTCACGCACGATGTCGTGCTCGGCGCCAGCTGGCAGAAACAGAAGAACGATTACTCGTCGAACGGCTTCTACGGCCTGGTCGGCAGCGGCAACCTGCATCGCCAGAATCCCTACGACTACTACGGCGTCGACGATATGCATCTGTATCGCGCCGCCGAGATCACCCAGAAGTCGGTGTTCGCCAGCGACACCATCGACCTCACGCACGGCTGGTCGTTCCTGGGCGGGGCGCGGCTGACGAACTACACGCAGCGCGGCTTCGGCGTCGATGGCGCGACCACGCAGGATTACGAGAAGAACGGCGTGGTCACGCCGACCCTGGCGCTGATGTACAAGGTCACGCCGCGCACCATGGTCTACGGCAGCTATATCGAGTCGCTCGAGCCCGGTACGGTGGTCGGCAATTTCTACGCCAACCAGGGCGAGGTGACCAAGCCGCTCAAGAGCCGTCAGTACGAGCTCGGGATCAAGACCGATCAGGATGGCTGGGCCGCCACCGCGGCGCTGTTCCGCATCGAGAAGAAGGCGGAGATCGATCAGGAGACGGGGGCGGCGCTGCCCACGCTCGTCCAGGACGGCAAATCGATTTACCAGGGCCTGGAACTCGGCGCCTCCACGCGGCTGGGCACGAACTGGAATCTGGGCGGCAGCCTGATGCTGCTGGACTCGGAGTACAAGCGCGCGGCGGCCAACGTGGGCAATCGGGTGGCGGGCGCGCCGAAGTTCATCGCCGCGGCCCAGGTGGCCTACAGCGTGCCCCAGGTGCAGGGTCTCAAGCTGCGCGCCGACGTGAAGTACACCGGCGCCACCATGCTCGACGCCGGCAACGACGTCGAGGTGGACAACTACACGCTGGTGAACATCGGCGCGATCTACGACACGCGGATCGCCGGCTACGACACCACCTGGCGCGCCGGCATCAACAACCTGTTCGACAAAAAGTACTGGCTTTATCAATCGGCCAACTACGTGAAGGCGGGCGATCCGCGCACGTATATGGTCAGTGCCACGCTGCGCTTCTGAGCATCCGCGTCCGGGTTGATCCCGGCGCGCACGCGGCGTATGGTGAACAGGCAGTTGGCGCAGGAAGAATGGCCGGGTGCTCGCAGGTTTGCGACCACGCGCCAACGCCTTTTTGCGCGTTGGCGCAAGCGCTGCCCGGGCTGCCGCCACAAGCGGTAGCACTTCCAATGCCCGGCCAACAACTTAGACAGACTGTTGCATTCGCATTTGTAACTCAGCAACGCTTACCCCATAGACTTTTCCCACAGACCGCATCCAAGCGGTCGATACCAGGTTTCAGTGGAGAAGCGAAATGGCACATAACAACTCAATACAGACCGCCGCCCCTGCCAGCGGCGACGCGCCGCTCAAGCGCGTGATGGGACCCAAACTGCTGTTGCTGTTCATCGTGGGCGACATTCTCGGTACCGGCGTGTATGCGCTCACGGGCCAGGTGGCCGCCGAGGTCGGTGGCGCGGCCTGGCTGCCGTTTCTGGTGGCCTTCGGCGTGGCGCTGCTGACGGCGCTGTCGTACCTCGAGCTGGTCACGAAGTATCCCAAGGCCGCCGGCGCCGCGCTCTACGTGCACAAGGCGTTCGGCGTGCACTTCCTCACGTTCATCGTGTGTTTCACCGTCATGTGTTCGGGCCTGACCTCCGCGGCCACGGCGTCGCAGGCGTTCGCGGCCAATCTCTTTGCCGCCTTCGGCATGGAAGCCGAGAAGTGGTGGATCACCTTGGGCGCGCTCGGCTTCATGACGCTGGTGATGCTGATCAACTTCCGCGGCGCTTCCGAGAGCGTGAAGGCCAACGTGGTGCTCACGGTCATCGAGCTCACCGGTCTGCTCATGGTGATCGTGCTGGGCTTCTACGCCATGTCGAACGGCCAGGCCGATTTCTCGCGCGTCGTGGCCTTCGAGACGCCCGAGGACAAGAGCGTGTTCCTGGCCGTGACCTCGGCCACCGCGCTGGCCTTCTTCGCCATGGTCGGGTTCGAAGACTCGGTCAACATGGCGGAAGAGACGCACGAACCCAACCGCATCTTCCCCAAAGTGATGCTGACGGGTCTGGGCATCACCGCCGTGATCTATGTGCTGGTGTCGATCTGCGCCGTGGCGCTGGTGCCGGTGGGCGAGCTGGCCAAGACCTCGACCCCGCTGGTGCTGGTGGTCAAGACCGCCGCGCCGGGCCTGCCCACCGAGTACATCATGCCGGTGATCTCGATGTTCGCCGTGGCCAACTCCGCGCTCATCAACATGATGATGGCGAGCCGTCTGCTCTACGGCATGTCGCGTCAGGGCGTGCTGCCGTCGTTCCTCGCGCACGTGCACAAGCGCAACCAGACGCCCTGGACCGCCATCCTGTTCACCACCGCGATGGCCTTCGCGCTCATCATCCTGGTGTCGCTGAGCGACTCCGAAGCCATCCGCGCGCTGGGTGGCACGACGGCGCTGCTGCTGCTCGGCGTGTTCGCCTTCGTGAACGTGGCGGTGCTGGTGCTGCGCCGCCAGACCGTCAAGCACGAGCATTTCCGTATCAACCGTGCCGTGCCCATCGCGGGCGCCGCGTTCTGCCTGTTCCTGGTGCTCCCGGTCACTGGCCGCGACGTGATCCAGTATCAGGTGGCGGGCTGGCTGCTGCTGTTGGGCGTGGTACTTTGGGGTGTCACCTGGCTGGCCCACCGCAACAAGAAGATGCGGCTCGATCCGGCCGAAATCGAAACCTGAGACGCGGCGCCGCCGCACTGACCGACGATGGCGTGGCGCAGGCCGCGCCATCGCGTTTTCCGGAGCAAGGCATGACATTGCAAGCGCAACAACATCAGATCGGCGCCGAGCTCGGCGTCGCCGCGCACTTCGACCCGGCCACCGAGATCGAGCGGCGCGTGGCCTTCCTGGCGGACTATCTCGTCAACACCGGCCTGCACGCCTACGTGCTCGGCATCAGCGGCGGCGTGGATTCGCTGGTGGCCGGCCGGCTGGCGCAGCTCGCCGTGCAGCGGGTGCGCGAACGCGGCCACGACGCGACCTTCATCGCGGTGCGTCTGCCCTATGGCAATCAGCGTGACGAGGCCGAGGCCGCGCGCGCGCTCGAATTCATCGTGCCCGACGAGTCGCTGCGCGTGGACATCGCGGGTCCGGTGGACGCGCAGCGCGAGGCATTGCGGGCCGCCGGCCTGCAATACCGCGACGAGGCCCAGGAAGACTTCGTGATCGGCAACGTCAAGGCGCGCCAGCGCATGATCGTGCAGTACGCGATCGCCGGCGCGCGGGGCGGCATCGTGATCGGCACCGACCACGCGGCCGAGGCGCTGATGGGCTTCTTCACCAAGTTCGGCGACGGCGCGGCCGACGTCGTGCCGCTCTCGGGACTCACCAAGCGGCGCGTGCGCGCGGTGGGCGCGGCGCTCGGCGCGCCCCAGGACCTTGTCATGAAGGTCCCGACCGCCGACCTCGAAACCCTCTCCCCGGGCCGCCCCGACGAAGACGCGTTCGGCATCACCTATGCCCAGATCGACGACTTCCTCGAAGGCAACGCGGTCGAGCAGGACGTGGCCGAACGGCTGGTTCAGGTCTACGCGAACACGGCGCACAAGCGCGCGCTGCCGGTGGCCCCGGCGTCGGATCCCGTCTGATCGGGCGCGCGGCGGCGGCTGCGGCGACGAGCGTCGCCGGGCCGCGGCAGGCCGCGCGCGGCCGACCCGATCCGCGCGACACGCGGACGGTGCGCCGCGCGGCCGCACCGTGGCCATTTGCACGGTCCGCGCTGTAGTCGATTGCGCGCGCAACTGTTAGACTGCGGCCCCATCGGGGCGTCCGCAGCGGCGCCCGCTTCCTTTTGCACGAGATGAAAAACAGCAGAGGTAGTGGCTCCGTGACGGTCGACCACGTGGCCGCGCATGCGGGCGTGTCGATCAAGACGGTATCGCGCGTACTCAACAACGAAGCCAACATCAGCGCCAGGACGCGCGAACGGGTGCAGGCCTCGATGGCCGAGCTCAAGTATCACCCCAACCCTTCGGCACGACGCCTGGCGAGCAAGCGCTCGGACCTCATCGTGCTGCTCTACGACGATCCCAACGACAGCCATCTGGTGCAACTGCAGCACGGCGCGCTCGATGCGTGCCGCCGCAGCTTCCACAGCCTGTTGCTGCATCCCGTCGATTATCGCTCGCCGACCCTGGCCGACGATGTGCTGCAGCTGGTGCGCCAGCGTGCCTGCGCCGGCCTCGTGCTGACGGCGCCCGTATGCGACGTGCCGGCACTGGTGCGCGCGCTCGACGCGAGCGATGTGCCGTTCGCGCGGCTCGCACCCTTTACGCCGAGCGCCCGTGGCCACGCCGTGCGTGCGCCGGACCGCCTCGCCGCGCAGGCCATGACCGCGCATCTGCTCGGGCTGGGCCACCGGCGCATCGGCTTCGTGCGGGGCCACGCCGACCATGGCGTCATGCACGAAAGGCTTCATGGCTATCGCGATGCGTTGGACGACGCGGGCGTGGCGGCGGACGAGTCCCTGATCGAGGCGGGGTCGAACACCTTCGAGTCCGGGGTGCAGGCCGGCCGCCGGCTGCTGGCCCGGGCGGCACGGCCCAGCGCCATTTTCGCGAGCAACGACGAGATGGCGGCGGGCGTGCTGTACGCCGCGCACGCGCTGGGCATCGACGTGCCCGCGGCGCTGTCCGTGGCGGGTTGCGACGACACGCCGATATCGCGCCAGACCTGGCCCGCGCTCTCGAGCGTGCGGCTGCCGGCGCGCGAGATGGCGCGCGCGGCCGTGGAGCAGCTCGTCGCGCGGGGCGCGCCGGTGCCGGCGGCCCGGCTCGACTACGCGCTGGTGCCGCGCGAATCCACCGCGCTCGCGGCGGCGCGGCGCTCGAGCCCGCCGGCCAGGACGTTCGCCGACGCGCTCGACGCTTAGGCTCGGGCGCTCAGCGCGAGGCGGGCAAGGGGCAGAGGCAGGCGGGCGAGGCCAGGTCGAGGCTTGCGCCCGCGCGCAGCTCGCCCTCGGCCCCCACCGCATGGACGACGATGCGATCGTCGTCCTGCAAGCCCGCCAGCAGAAACCGGCCATCTGGCGTGAGGGCGATATCGCGGGGCGTGCGGCCACCGGCGTCGTACCAGCGCGGCGCACCCGGCAGGCCGTCCTTGTCCAGAGGCCAGCACACGATCGTGTCGGCGCCCCGCACGCTGGCGTAGAGCCAGCGGCCGCCGGGGTGCAGACGCAGCGCGGCCGCCAGCGCCGATCCCTGCGCTGGTGCGGCGCCGTTCTTCCTGTCATTCGTGCCCGGCAAGGCCGGCACCGAGGCCAGCGCCTGTGCGCTCTCGCCGGCGAGGTCGTGCACCGCCAGGGTATTGTCCAGCTCGTTGATCACGTACAGCCGGGTCCCGTTCACGACCGCATGCCGCGGCCCGGCGCCGGGCGTCACCGCATACGCACGGCGCGGTGCGCCATCGCCGTCGAGCGCGTGATGCGTGACGCGATCCGCGCCCAGATCGCAGGCCACGATGCCATCGCCCGCCGGGATCGCGCAATGCAGATGCGCCGCCTCCTGGCGGCTGCGTTCGGGGCCGCTGCCCAGCGCCTGATACTGCCAGGCGGGGCCGGCCAGCATGCCGTCAGCGTCGAGCCGCAGGCACAGCAGCTCGCCCGAGCCGTAATGCGAAATGCATAGCCGCCGCGCGGGGGCATGCAGCGAGACATGGCAGGGATCGGCGCCCGCCAGCGGCAAGCGTTGCAGCAGACGGGGCGTCGCTGCGCCGGCGTCGAGCGCGTAGACGCCGAGTTCGGCGTCGCGGGCGCGTTCGCTCACGGCATAGAGCCGCGTGCCGGTGGGGTCGGCGCAGAGATAGGACGGGTTGGCGAGGCTGCCCTCGTGGCCGAGCGCGTGGGGCACGCCGTCACTGTCGATGGCGATCAGATGAATGCCGAGCCCGTGTCCCGCCACGTGGGCGAGGTGCTGGGTATAGGTGCCCACGGCGAGGCGATGCGTGGCGGTCGTCATGGCGTCTCCGGAAGGGTCCGCGCGCGCCGCCTGCGGCAGGCGGGGCGGGGCGCACGATACGAGTGTGCCCCTTCAGCATGCCGCATGCCATCGCCCCGCGGGGCGGGCCGCCCGATTACTTGAAGCGCGCGGCGTTGTCCTGCAGCGCGGTATCGGCGCATTGCGCGTCGAAATGTCCGCCCGGGGCGCCGGCCACGCCGATCGCGCCGATCACCGCGTCGCCCGCCTTGACCGGCACGCCGCCGCCCAGCAACAGGAAGCCGGGAATATCGGTGAGGTTGGCCGCGCCGGGGTTCTTCTGCGCGTTCTCCATCATGGCGAGCGTGGGCGCCTTGGCCGAGGCCGAGGTGAACGCCTTGGCGCGGCTGGCTTCCACGGTGTGCGAGCCCGCGTTGTCTGCGCGCGACAGCGCCTTCAGCACGCCGGCGCGGTCCACCACCGCGGCGCTGACGTTGTAGCCCTTGGCCTGGCAGGCAGCGACGGCGGCGTCGGCAATGTGGCGGGCGTCTTCGAGCGAGATGTTTTTCTCGGTGAGTACGGCGGCGTGAGCGGTGCCGGAGAGCGCCAGGGCGGCGAGCAACAGAGAGCGTTTGAGCATGGAATTCGTCCTTGAAGAAAGAGATTCCAGCTTAGGCAAGCGGCCTCGAGGCCGGTATTCGCCCGGCTACGGATGGGCCTCCGTAGCGCTACGGAGGCGGCGCGGCGCCGTCGTCCAGCAAGAGCGCATATTGCCGGATCAGATGCGCCAGCGTGCTCACCTCGAGCTTGCCGAACACATTGGCGCGATAGGTCTCGACCGTGCGCGGCGAGAGCGCGAGGGCGCGCGCGATTTCCTTGTTGGCCCAGCCCTGCACGACATGCCGCGCCACCTCGTGCTCGCGGGACGAGAGGCGCTCGAGCCGTGCGCGCGCGGCCTGTGTCACGGCGGCGCGCTCGCGGCTGGCGACGTGGCCGCGCACGGCGGCCTGCACCGCATCCAGAAAGACGTCGTCGTCAACCGGCTTCTGCAGGAACTCGATCGCGCCGCCCTTGAACGCCCGGCGGCAGAGATCGACGTTGGCATGGCCGGTGAGCATCACCACGGGCAGATCGCAGTGCTCGGCCAGCCGTGCCAGCACATCGAGGCCGCTGATGCCCGGCATGCGGATATCGAGCACGACGCAGCCGATCGCCTGTGTCAGCGGCTGGGCCAGGAACGCCAGCGGATCCGCGTGGCTGCTGCTGCGCAGCCCGACGCTGCGCAGCAGCAGCGCGAGCGCGTCGCGTACCGCGTCATCGTCGTCCACCAGATACACGACCGGGGCGAGGGGAGGGCTGGTATCGGGAATCAAGCGGCGCGCTCCAGGGGCAGGCTGAGTGTGAAGCAGGCGCCGCCTTCGGGCAGGTTGCGGGCCTGCATGCGGCCGTCCATCGAGCCCGCGAGCGTGTCGCACAGGGTCAGCCCGAGGCCCATGCCGCTGTCGCGCGTGGTGTAGAAGGGTTCGAACAGGTGCGGCAGATGCTCCGGCGCGATGCCCGGACCGTTGTCGCTCACGCTGAAGTGGTAGTAGCCGTTTTCGCTGTGACCTCGGACGCGGATCCGGCGCGGACCCGGCACGGCGGCGAGCGCGGTCAGGGCGTTGTTGACCAGGTTGTGCAGGATCTGCTCGACCGCCACCGGATCGCCGAGCGGCCGCGCGGCCGGGCTGTCGTTGGTCCAGTTCAGGGCGACTTCGTGCCGCGCCAGCTCGGGTTCGCTCAGAAAGCACAGGCTGGCCACGAGCGCGTCGGGCGCCAGCGGCACCCGCGTGGCGGCGTTGCCCGGGCCCACCATCGCGCGCAGGCGCTCGATGATGTCGGCCGCGCGCCGGGCCTGCTGCGCGCTCGCCCGCAGCGCCTGACGCACGGCGGGCAGTTCGTCGGGATCGTCGAGCAGGCGCTCGGCGGCGCGGTTCTGCGCCAGGATGGCCGTGAGCGGCTGGTTCAGCTCGTGCGCGATGCCGGCCGCCATTTCGCCCAGCGTGTTCAGCCGGGCCAGCGCGGCCATGCGGGCCTGTTCGGCCTGGCGCCGCGCCTGGCGCCGGCTGTGCTGCCAGTAGCGCGCGGCCGCCACGATGAGCCCGCTGGCGCCGAGCCAGACCGCCCATTCGAACCACGGCCAGTCGGCGGGCGCGAGGCGCCGCTGCGCCTGCATCAGGAAGGGCTGACTGGCCGAGCCCAGCGGCTTGCTCACCTGCAGCAGCGGTCCGATCGAGGAGGGCGCGCCGGGAGCGGTGTACAGCACCAGATCCGGTTCGTGCACGTCGAGCGTGAGGCGGCCCAGGGCGGGCGCGACGTCGGCCGTGGGCAACAGCCGGCGGGCGTCGATCCGCATGCTCCAGGACGACGGGGCCACCAGCCAATACTGCGCCGCGTCGATCGGCAAGGTCACGGCATGGCCGCGGGTGCGGGCTTGCGCCAGGGCCTGCCTCAGCCCCTCGGGCTCGGGCTCGCTGCCCTGCCAGCCTTGCGGCGAGAGCCAGCCCAGCGCCAGCAGCTCGGCGAGCGCGGGTTGCAGGCTCGGCAGGAGGCGGTCGGGCGCGGGCGGATGCGAGAGCGCCGCGAGGGTCGCGAGCACGGCCTCGTGCTGCACGGCTTTCTGGCTGAGCAGGCGATGGGCGATGCTGGCACCCTGGGCGAAGCGGTCGCGCTGCGCCACGTAGTCCTGGCGCGCCAGCCACAGGATGCCGGCCAGGCAGAGCAGCGCCCACGCACCGGCCGTGCGCCAGCGGATAGAGGGGAGGGTCACGATGGGGCCATTATCGCAGGCCCGTTCCGCCGGACGCCTCCGTAGCGCTACGGAGGCGGCTTGGATAAATGTGGGCCCACCCCTACACTTTGTGTTTTGGACGGCGCGTCCGTCCTCGCCTTCTTTGCATGCCGACCATGGATCTGCCGTTTCCGATACGCCAGGAGTGTCCGCCCGGCGCCTGTGATTGCGAGCGCGAGCGGCTGCTGGCCGAGCCCGGCGCCGACCTGCGCATCCTGCGGCTCACGCGCGACGAAGAAAAGCGGCTGATCCAGCGCATCGAGGCCGCCGATTCGCTCAGCGAGCTGCGCCGTCTGGGCGGCAAGATGGAAGCGCTGCTCGGCCTGGTGGTGCGCTTCGCGCCCGGGCCCAACGAGGTGCGCACGGTGCGCGGCATCGTGATCGACGTCGAGGCCTGTCCGGGCCTGTGCCGCAAGACCCGCCAGACCATCCCGGCGGCGATCCGCCGCTGCCTCGATGCGCGCCCCGAAATCGTCTACGAACTGCTCAACGAACACGATCTGCTGCGCGACGCCTGAGGCGCGCATGTGCTGCTGGTATGGCCTATGTGAAATATAGGCATGGCCTATTGGTGAATGGCACGTCCCACCCCTAGAATGCCCTGCACAGGCCGGGCATCTGTCCCGGCACGACAACCAGGAATACAAGGGGTTTTGCCATGACGCTGTCCGCCACCACGCGCATCAACATGCCGCGCTATCTCGAAACGCTCGACACCTCGTCGGGCATCGGCGTGGGGCGCGAAAACGGCCTGGCCCGCCTGGCCCTCACCGACGCCGACCGCGACATGCGCGATCAGTTCGTGCAATGGTGCCGCGATGCCGGCCTGACCGTGCGGGTGGACGCCGTGGGCAACATCTTTGGCCGCCGCGAAGGCCGCGAGGACCTGCCGCCCGTGATGATCGGCAGCCACCTCGACACCCAGGCCAACGGCGGACGCTTCGACGGCATCGTGGGCGTGCTGGGCGCGCTCGAAGTGGTGCGCACGCTCAACGATCTGGGCATCACCACGCGCCGCCCGATCGAGATCGTCGACTGGACCAACGAAGAGGGCAGCCGTTTCTCGCCGCCGATGATGGCCTCGGGCTGCTTCGTGGGCGCCTACGAGCTCGACTGGGCCTACGCGCGCCGCTCCGACGATGGCCCGACCTTCGGCGAAGAGCTCGAGCGCATCGGCTATAAGGGCGACACCCCGGTCGGTCAGTGCGACGTCGACGCCTATTTCGAACTGCACATCGAGCAGGGCGATCTGCTGGACAAGGCCAACAAGCAGGTCGGCGTGGTCACGCACGGCTACAGCTCGCACGGCGTGCTGGTCGAGTTTCGCGGCGAGACCGCGCATGCCGGCCCCTGGCCGATGGCCAAGCGCCGCAACGCCCTGGTGGCCGCCGCGCGCATGCTGACCGAGGTGGACGACATCGGCTGGGAGTTCGTCGGTACGGGCGGCAAGGCCACGGCCTCGCGTCTCGTCGCCTGGCCCAACAAGGCGGGCATTCTGTCCGACTGGGCGGAGGCCATCGGCGACGTGCGCCACGAAAGCCCCGAGGCGGCCGAGGCGATGCGCGACAAGATGTTGCGCGGCGTGGCGCAGGCGGCCGCCAAGACGGGTTGCGACTATCGCATCCTCGACCAGTGGCAGTGGGGCGGCTACATCTTCGACGACGCCATGGTGGGCATCGTGCGCGACAAGGTGCAGGCGCTGGGTTACAGCACCGCGGATCTGCCCAGCCAGGCCGGCCACGACGCGTATTTCATGGCGCAGAAATTCCCCACCGCCATGATCTTCACGCCCTGCCGCGATGGCATCACGCACAACAACAACGAGCTGGCGACGGCCGAGGACATCGAACCGGGTCTGAACGTGCTGCTGCACGCCGTGGTCGAGCGCGCGGACCGGGCTTGAGCGTCACGCGCGGTGGTCTAATGGCGGGCAGGCGCGGCCAATCTGGCGGCGCCGCTTCTTTGCCCGCCACCATGGATCCCACGCTCAATTCACTCGACTGGAACCTGCTGCGCACGTTCTTCGTGATCGTGGAGGCGCGCAGCCTCACGCAGGCCGCGCACGAGCTGGGCATCCGGCAGCCCTCGGTCACGCAGGCACTCAAGCGGCTCGAAGAGAGCCTGGGCTGCACGCTCATCGTGCGCGGCAGCCGGCGCTTCGAGCTCACGCGCCACGGCGAAATTCTCTATCGCGAGTGCGAGGTCATGATGCGCAGCGCGGCGCGCATCGGCGAGAAGCTCGCCGGCGCGCAGGGCGACATCACCGGCCTCTTGAAGCTGATGTTCATCACGGCGGTTCAGTACGAGCCGCTGGACCAGGCGCTCGCCCGCTTTCGTCAGCGCCACCCGTCGGTCAACATCGAGATCGAGATCGTCAGCAGTCCGCAGGCGATCCGCGCCGTGTCGCAGCGCATCGCGCCGCTGGCGCTCTGCCTGCTGGCGCAACCGATCGCGGGGCTGCGCTGCCGCTTCCTCATGCGCGAGGAATTCGGCATCTATTGCGGTCCGACCCATCCGTGGTTCGGCCGCGACGACATCACCCTGGAACAGCTGCGCCAGGAGCCGCTGGTCGCATTCTCCGCGAGCAAGAAGGGCGGCGTCATGGAGCCGCTGCTCGCCCTGGGCGACGGCGCGGGCCTGGCGCGCCGCATCACCGGCAGCAGCACCGACATCGGTGCGGTGCTGCGCATGATCGTGGCCGGCGTCGGCATCGGCGTGCTGCCGTGCGCGGCCGCCGCGGCCGACGAGCAGGCCGGGCGCCTGTGGCGCTTCTCGCCGGCGGAACTGGCGCTGGGCGCCGACCTCTATCTCATCACGCATCCGGCGCTCGTGCCGGAGCCCGCCGAAGCGCGCTTTCTCGAGATTTTCGACGACTGCATCGCCGCCGCGGCGGGCGACCCCCGCAGCGGCTGAACGCGCCGATCAGCATGCGCGGCGCACGGCGCGCGGCGCGTAAAAAGAGCCTCTCAGAAAGTGTGCTACGCGCGCACGCCGTCGTGCGCGTGTCCGCACGCGCAGTCGCACCCGCGATCGCGCGCGCCTGCACGCACGCCTGTGCGCTCTACCAATGGTTGTGCATGCAACCAAATTGAAAGCTTTGTATTTCGGTGCGCGTGAGGACTCAGGGATTTCCCCATTTTTCGGCCTTTTTTGTTTCTGTACGCCGTTTTTCTGCATCAGTGAAAGGCGATCGCAAGTTTGAGTTCTTAGACTGCCGCTTCAGTCGAAAGTCAGCTTCGCTTAAGACCTGCGTCAGATAGAAGCATCGCCAAAACAAGGAGATTCGGGGTATGCAGCCGGAAAAGGACGTCGTAAGACGCGAGTGGTGGGCCGGAGGGGCCATGGTCGTGCTGGGAGTGGCCGCGCTGGCCCAGGCAATGACCTACGAACTGGGTTCGCTGGCGCGCATGGGACCGGGGCTGTTCCCCGCCATCCTCGGCGTGGTGCTGATCCTGCTGGGCGCGCTGATCGCCAAGCTGGCGACGTCGCCGTTGAACGCCGATGACGATCACGAGCCCGAGTCGGCGCCCGACTGGCGTGGCTGGGGTTGCATCGTGGGCGGCCTGCTCGCCTTCATCCTGGTGGGCAAGTACGGTGGCCTCGTGCCCGCGACGCTTGTCCTGGTATTCGTGTCCGCCCTGGGCGATCGTCAGCAGACGCTCAAAGGCGCTGCGATTCTGTCGGTCGCCGTCACCCTGATCGGCGTGGTCGTGTTCTCTTGGGGCTTGCAGCTGCAATTCCCGCTGTTCCGTTGGGGTTGAAGCATGGAAATCCTCAATAACCTGATGCATGGTTTCTCGGTCGCGTTCGCGCTCGAGAACCTGATGTGGGCCGCCTTCGGCGTGTTCATGGGCAACCTGATCGGCGTGCTGCCCGGCATGGGCGTGCTGGCCGCGATCTCGATCCTGCTGCCCCTCACCTACACGATGACCCCCACCGCCGCGCTGGTGATGCTCTCGGGCATCTACTACGGCTCGCAGTATGGCGGCGGCATCACCTCGATCATGCTGAACCTGCCGGGCACCGCCTCGCACGCCGTGGCGTGTCTGGACGGCAATCCGCTGGCACGCAATGGCAAGGCGGGCTCGGCCCTGTTCATGCTGATGTTCTCGTCGTTCTGCGGCGCGTCGGTCGGCATCCTGGCCATGATCCTGTTCTCGCCCATGCTGGTGGAGGTCGCCTTCCGCTTCGGCCCGGCCGAGTATTTCTCGATGATGGTGCTGGGCCTGCTGGCCGGTGCCACGCTGGCCAAGGGTTCCGCCGTCAAGGGCGTGGCCATGGTGGTGGTGGGTCTGCTGCTGGGCGTGGTCGGTACCGACGTCAACACCGGCACGATGCGCTTTCACTTCGGCATCCTCGAGCTCTCCGACGGCCTGCAGATCGTGGCGCTGGCGATGGGTCTGTTCGGTGTGGCCGACTTCCTGCGCAACATCAACAAGGTGGGTGGCGACAGCCGCGTGACCGGCACCAAGATCAGCATGAAGTCGATGCGGCCCGAGGCTGGCGACATCAAGCAATCGCGTGGCGCGCTGGTGCGCGGCACGGGTATCGGCGCGGCGTTCGGCATCCTGCCGGGCACGGGTCCGACGATCGCGTCGTTCATCTCCTACGCCGTCGAAAAGAAGGTCGCTAAAGAGCCGCGTCGCTTCGGCCGTGGCGCCATCGAAGGCATCGCCGGCCCCGAGGCCGCCACGAGCGCCTCGACGCAGACGAGCTTCATCCCCACGATGAGCCTGGGTATCCCGGGGGACCCCGTGATGGCCCTGATGCTGGGCGCGCTGATCATTCACGGCATTCAGCCCGGTCCGCAGATGATGCTCGAGCACGCCGACATGTTCTGGGGCTTGATCGCGAGCTTCTGGGTCGGCAACGTCCTGCTCCTGCTGCTCAACCTGCCGCTCATCGGTATGTGGGTGCGCATGCTGACCGTGCCGTTCCGTGTCCTGTACCCGGCCGCGCTGTTCTTTGTCTGCGTCGGCGTCTACAGCACGAACAACAACCTGTTCGACGTGGGCATGGTGACCTTGTTCGGCGTGGCGGGCTACCTGCTCATGCGTTTGAAGTTCGAACCCGCGCCGCTGTTGCTGGGCTTCGTGCTCGGCCCCATGGTCGAAGAGAACTTCCGTCGTGCACTGCTGCTGTCGCGTGGTGAGATGTCGGTGTTCGTGACGCGGCCGATCAGTCTGGGCTTCATCCTGGCCTGCGTGGCGCTGATCGCGCTGCTGGTGGTGAGCGCGATGCGTCAACGCGCCAAGCGCGCCGAGATGCCTCAGCCGGCTTCGCACACGAGCTGATCCGCACCTGCTCCAACAAAAAGGCCGCGCCTCGCGAGAGGTGCGGCCTTTTTGTCTGGCTGCTGCGCGCTGCGCGAGACGCTCGGGGTCTTGCCGGCGGTATGACCGTGCGCAGTGCCTAACCCGGGCTCAGCCCGCGGCGCTGCGGTAGTCGGCCGCGTCGAAGCGGACCTCGCGCGCGGGCTCGGCCGCCTCGCGGGACGCGTCGGCATCCGCCGGCGGCGCCGATACGCCAAGCAGGGACAACTCGGCGCGGACAAGACCTTCGATGAAGCTGGACATGGATTTCCTCCTTGGGATGCAGGATCCCGAATCAGTATTGCGTGAGCCGCCGGGCCCGGGGCGCGCGGTGGCAATGAACGTCCATGGTCCGCCCGGCGCGCCCGGGCCGTCCATTCGTTTGTCTCAATGGCGGCGATAGGCGAAAAACCCCTGTCGCGGACAGGGTCTGCGCTGGCCGCGCATGTCGCGTCCCGCAGCCGCGCGCCGCGCCTCCGATCCGGGCCGTCATCGCCCGCAGCGGCATCGTCCTGGTGCCGCTGGCCCCGCCGTGCAGCACGCGGCGTCCTGTTCTAGACTGGCATCCCTCGATTCCGCATTGATGGCATCACATGGATTGGAATACCTGGCTGCTCTACGCGCTGGCGGTGTCCGGGCTGTCGCTCACCCCGGGGCCCAACAGCCTGCTCGTCATCGCGCACGGCGCGCTGCACGGGCGCGGCCCGACCCGCTGGACCATCGCGGGCGGAGCCGTGGGCTTCACCGGGCTGATCGCGCTGGCCATGGCCGGCATCGGCGCGCTGCTGCAGACCTCGCCGGGCGCGCTGACCGCGCTCAAGTTCGCGGGCGGCGCCTATCTGGTGTGGCTGGGCGTGCAGCTGTGGCGCGCGCCGCCTCTGGCGCTGGGGGCCGCGGTGCCGGGGGCTGACGCACCGGCGCCCGACGCATCGGCGCCCGACGCGACGTCGCCAGACGCAACGTCGCCAAGACCTTCCGATCCCGCCGCCTTGCGGGAGGGCCAGCCGGCCGCCAGGGCCAACGCGCCGAGTTCTCGCGCGCTGCTGTTCCGCCAGGGCCTGTTCGCGGCCGTCTCCAATCCCAAGGTGCTGCTGTTCTACGGCGCCTTTCTGCCGCAATTCATCTCGCCCGCGCGCAGCCTGTGGCTGCAGTTCGCCGTGATGGCGCTGACCTTCGTCGTGGCCGAGTGCGCCGTGGAATACGGCCTGGCGAGCCTGTCGCATCGCATCCGCCCCTGGCTGGAGCGCTCCGGCCGGCGCTTCAATCAAGTGTGCGGCGTGCTGTTCGCCGTGATCGGCGCCGCGTTACCGTTCGCGCATTGAGGGCGTGTGCCAACAGGCGATCCTTCTGTTGTGCGTGCGAGGCAAATGCGTCGCCCCTCCCTAGCTTTGCAACCGGCATGCGATCCGGTCCGGTTTCTTCGTTTTTTTCGAAGAGGTTAATGATTTAAAAGAGAAAAGTCGAGCTCTCTATCCGGCATAGGTTCCGGTAGACTTCAGTCATGGACACGACGACCATGGGGCCGATGGTCCCCGATGAGACATGCCGGCTGCTTGACGATGACACTTTGCTACTTGTGGCAGAGGCTAATCGGCTGGCGAGCCGCCTGCATCCGATCTTACGAGACTCGATCGGTGATCTCGTACGCTCGATGAACTGCTATTACTCTAACTTGATAGAAGGGCACGACACGCATCCGCGCGACATCGACAGGGCCCTCGCCAACGATTTTTCCAATGAACCGAAAAAGCGGGACCTCCAGAAGGAAGCGGTCGCGCATATCCACGTTCAACGGCTGATTGATACGGGACAGGATCCCGACGCGTGGCCGGCGTCCGCGGCTTATGCTTCTTGGTTGCATGAAGAGTTTTGCTCGCGGCTACCGCCGGAGATGTTGTTCGTCGCCGATGACAGAACCGGGGCGCGTCTCGAGATTGTTCCCGGCCAATGGCGCAAGCGAGACGTCCAGGTCGGGCGGCACATTCCTCCTGCTGCCGCGGATATTCCACGTTTCATGTCGTACTTTGATAAAGCCTATGCATCGCCGCCGCTAAGCAGGTTCCGGCAAGTTCAAACTGTCGGTGCGGTTCATCATCGTTTCCTATGGATCCATCCATTCCTTGACGGTAATGGCAGGGTCGCGCGGCTGATGTCACACGCGTTGTTTAAGCGGCTGGGGGTTGGGACCAGTCTCTGGTCGGTGGCGAGGGGATTGGCGCGTGACGAGGAACGATACAAAGCGTTGCTTGCTCAGGCGGATCGACCTCGCCAAGGCGATCTAGATGGGCGGGGCAACCTGACTCAGCGCGGACTGATCGATTTCTGCGAATTCTTTCTTGATCGTTCTATTGATCAAATCCGATTCATGAGTGGTTTGCTCGAACCGGCGACGTTGCTTGCACGTATGGAAATCCATGTGGAGGAAGAGGTGCGAGCGAAGCGGCTGCTCCGTGGCAGCTTTTCCGTGCTGCGCGAAGCCGTTATGAGTGGCGAGGTCGAGCGCTCGAAGATTCCAGCGCTTACCGGCTACGAAGAACGCGGTGCGCGTAATGTCACTGCGAGGCTGGTTGATCGGGGCATGCTGTCTGCGGTCAGCCACCGTGCGCCACTGCGGTTGGCATTTTCCGCAGAAGTGGTGGAACGCTGGTTTCCAAACCTTTATCCCACCGACGCGGGATCACGAAAATAATGGGGAAACCGGTCGAGCTCAGCGCCGGTTTTCGTCCATGTCATCTCATTTAACGGCGAGGGTGAAGCCCACGCTGCGATTAGCGAAGGCGCCACCGAAGGTCCGCCATGAGCCTGATCGCATGCGCAGACCGCGTGTTAGCAATGTTGAGATTTTCGGCGCGGCTGTCAGCCTAGCGCGTCGAGCGCTGCCTTCACCATGCGGCCCACCAGGGGCTGCACGCGGCTTGCCAGGTCTTCGCGATAGCCGAAGGGATACGTTTCGTCCATGTAGGTGGACTGGCACATCTCGAGCTGGATCGCATGCACGCCCTGTTCGGGCGCGCCGTAGTGGCGCGTGATGTAGCCGCCCTTGAAACGGCCGTTGACCGCCCAGGTGTAATCGGCGTTGGCTTCGAGCTCGCGCTGCACGGCCTGCTGCGCGGCGAGCGCGCAGGTCTTGCCGTCGGACGTGCCGATGTTCAGGTCGGGCAGCTTGCCGTCGAACAGGCGCGGCAGCACGCTGGCGATGGAGTGCGCTTCCCAGAGCAGCACGCGGCCATGCTCGGCCTTGATGCGGGCGATCTCGCGCGTGAGCTGGTCGTGGTAGGGCTGCCAGTAGGTGGCGAGCCGTTCGGCCTGCGCGGCCGCGTCCGGCGCGGCGCCGTCGAGATACAGCGGTTCGCCGCGAAACGAGGCCGCCGGGCACAGGCCCGTCTTGGTCTGGCCCGGGTAGAGCGACTCGTCGTCGGGCGGGCGATTGAGGTCGATGACGTAACGCGAGTAGCGCGCGCCCAGCACCGAGGCGCCGAGCGCGTCGGCGAAGGCGTACAGACGGTCGAGATGCCAGTCGGTGTCGGCCACCGTGTGGGCGATGGGCGTCATGCTTGCGCGCAGGTCCGCCGGAATCTCCTGGCCCAGATGCGGGATCGAGATGAGCAGCGGCGCGCTGCCGCGCTTGAAATGGAAAGGCGTATCGGTCATGGTGCAACGGCCGCGCACCCGTGAGGGCGCGCGTTTTCAAGGCAGGTTCGGAGAGGGAATTGTAGCGAGGTGCGGCCGGCTAGGTGGGGCCGCCTAGGTGGGGCCGCCCAGGTGCGGCCGGCTAGGTGGGGCCGCCCAGGTGCGGCCGGCCGAGGTGGGGCCGCCGACGCGTGGGTCGCGGCCGGCGAACCGGCCGGCGACCCGCGCGCCCGATCAGGAGGATCCGCCCGGCGAGCTCGCGCGGGAGGAACCGTAGGTGAGCGACAGATAGTGGCGATGACGCTCATACTGGTCGAGGATGTCGCCGATCACCTCGTCGCGGCTCCAGCCCATGATGTCGTAGTCCTGGCCGCCTTCGCCCAGATGCACCTCGGCGCGGAAGTAACGCCGGTCTTCTTCGTCGCGCGCTTCTTCCGGCGTGAGGCTGGGCCGGACTTCGGCCATCGGATATACCGTGTAGGAGAAGTCCAGATGCTCGCCGTGGCCCACGCGGAAGGTCAGCTGGCCCTCCGCGCCGTCTTCGAGCGCGGTCACATAGCCCTCGCGGGCCAGCGCGGCCGCCACGTCGTCCATCGCGGGACGCACCACGTCGCTGATGTAGCGCTGCACGTGCGCGCGCTTGGGCATCATGATCATGTTGCGCAGACGGCGCTGCCAGGGCTCGGCGCTGGCGCCGGCCGGCGGGCGGCTGACGGTGCGGTAGCGCAGGCCGCGCTTGGTGGTGTCATGATTGAGCGCGCGGAACAAGCCCCACAGCGATATCAGGATCACGACCGAGAATGGCAGCGCGCTCGCGACGGTGGCTGTCTGAAGCGCCTTCAGCCCGTCGGCCAGCAGCAGCGCGATCGCGACCAGGCCCATCAGGATCGACCAGAACACCCGTTGCCATACCGGTGCGTCGTCGGCGCCGCCGGAGGCCAGCATGTCCACCACCAGCGCCCCGGTGTCGGCCGAGGTGACGAAGAACACCAACACCATCAGCACCGCGAAGCCCGACATCACGCGCGCCCACGGGAACTGCTCGAGGAACACGAAGAGCGCGAGCGTGGAGTCGTTCTTCACGGCCTCGCCCAGCTCCGTCGCCCCGTTGAAGAGGATGTGATAGATGGCCGTGTCGCCGAAGATCGTCATCCACAGCAGCGTGAAGCCGGTAGGGATGAGCAGCATGCCGCCCACGAACTGGCGAATCGTGCGGCCGCGCGAGATGCGCGCGATGAACACGCCGACGAACGGCGACCACGCGATCCACCAGCCCCAGTAGAACAGCGTCCAGCCGCCGATCCAGTCGGTGGGGTTGTAGGCATACAGATTGAACGTGCGCGACACCAGACCCGACAGGTACACGCCGATGTTCTCGACGAAGGTCTGCAACAGGAAGATGGTGGGGCCCACCACCGCCACGAAGGTCAGCAGCAGCACGGCCAGCAACATGTTGCCTTCCGACAGATAGCGGATGCCCTTGTCGAGACCGCTCGCGGCCGACAGGGTGGCGAGGCCGCACGCCAGCACGATCAGGCCGATCTGCACCGGGATGCTGTTGGGCACGTCGAACAGATAGTTGAGCCCGGCATTCATCTGCGCCACGCCCAGACCGAGCGACGTGGCCACCCCGAGCACCGTGCCGATCACGGCGAAGATGTCGACAGCATGGCCGATCGGGCCATGGATGCGATCGCCCAGCAAGGGATAAAAGGCCGAGCGCAGCGTGAGCGGCAGCCCATGGCGATAACCGAAGTAGGCGAGCACCAGCGCCACGCTGGCGTAGATCGCCCAGCCATGCAGGCCCCAATGGAAGAAGGTGATGGACAGCGCATCGCGCGCGGCCTCGGGCGTGCCGCCCGCGCCGAAGGGCGGATCCAGGAAGTGCATGACCGGCTCGGCCACGCCGAAGAACATCAGGCCGATGCCCATGCCGGCCGCGAACAGCATCGAGTACCAGGTGAGGTCGCGGTAATCGGGCTCGCTGTGGTCGGGACCGAGCTTGATGTCGCCGAAGCGGCTGAACGTGACGTACAGCATGCACAGCAGCACGATGGCCACCGCCAGCATGTAGAACCAGCTGGCGTTCGTGAAAATCCAGTCCTGCATGGCGCCGAACAGGCTCTGGGCCGCGCCGGGAGCGGTCGCGGCGAAGATGACCAGCGCCACGATGAAGGCGCCGGAGGTGTAGAACACCGGTTTGTTGACCTGCATTCGGAACTTGCTTTTATTCATTGTTTCTCCAGCCGGTGCACGTGCCCGGGGCGGGGCGGGCCCACTATTAATACCTGAGTGTTCCGCAGCCCGCAAACATCGGGGGGGTGTTTCAGGGCCGTGCCGTGCGGGTTCGGGCGCCTGCCGGGCCGCGTGCACGCCGGCGAAGCGGTCGCGGCGGCCGGGGCTTGCCAGCGCGGCGCGGGCAGGCCAACATCGCGGTGTCGATGCCGGGAAGGAGCCCTCATGATCAAGCTTGCGCGCGCGCCCAGCCTGCTGCTGGCGCAGCATTGGGTCAACCTGCTCGAACAGGCCCGCATCCCCTGCGAGCTGCACAACCAGTATCTGCAGGGCGCGCTGGGCGACATTCCGGTCGATCAATGCGGCCCGGAGGTGTGGATCGAGCGCGAACGCGACCTGCCCGAGGCGCAGGCGCTGATCCAGGGCGGTGCGCCGCCCGGCAGCCAGCCGTGGCACTGCACCGAATGCGGCGAGCCCCTCGAGGCGCAGTTCACCTTGTGCTGGCAGTGCGGCAGTCCGCGGCCAGGCTGATCTTCACGGACGGTTACGCGCGGCGGCAGCCCGCAGCCCGAGGCCGGCAGCCCGAAGCCCGCAGCCCGCGGCCCGCAGCCCGAGGTCTGAAGCTCGGCGCCCGAAGTCCGGGGTCCGCAGCCCGAGCTCGGCAGCTCCAAGCCAGCTCGGCCGGCGCAGCCCCTGCCGCTCAGGCGCGGCGCAGGCGCAGCCGCGTGATCTCGGACGGCGCGCCCAGGCGCTTGGGCGGTCCCCAGTAGCCCGTGCCGCGGCTGATATACAGCCACATGCGCCCATGACGATGCAGGCCGGCCACATACGGCTGTTGCAGCCGCACGAAGAACCGCCAGGGCAGGAACTGCCCGCCATGCGTATGGCCGGATAGTTGCAGGTCGTAACCGGCCGGCTCGGCCGCGGCCGCGCTGCGTGGCTGGTGCGCGAGCAGGATGCGCAGGCTGCCCGCGGGCGCGTCCGCGACGGCCCGCACCGGGTTGCTGCGCTGATGCGGGTCGAAGGCGCCCGCGCTGTAGTCGGTAACGCCTGCCAGCGCGATGCCGGCCTCGCCCGTGCGCAGCATCACGTGTTCGTTCTGCAGCACGTGCAGGCCGATGCGGCGGAACTCGGTCACCCACTGCGCGGCGCCCGAATAGTATTCGTGGTTGCCGGTCACCAGGAACACGCCCTGACGTGCCCGCAAGCGGCCGAGCGGGGCGGTGTGTTCGCGCAGTTGCGCCACGTTGCCATCGACCACGTCGCCGGTGATCGCGATCAGGTCGGGCGCGAGCGCATTGCTGGCTTCGACGATGGCGTCGACGTAGCCGCGCTTGATCGTGGGCCCGACATGAATGTCGCTCAGTTGCACGATGGTGTAGCCCTCGAGGGCGGGCGGCAGGTCGGCGATCGGAATATCGACGTCCACGACCGGTGCGCGCCGGCGTGCGTTCCAGAAGCCGATGGCGCTCGCCAGCAGCGCGAACGCCGGCACCGCGATGGCACTCGCCGCGCGCAGCGGCGCCCAGGGGAGGGTGAGGCCCCCCAGCGAGACGAGCCAGAGCACCAGCAGCACCGCGTCGCGCAGCACCGTGAGCACGAAGAGCGACGAGAAGAATCCCATGGCCGTGAGCCCGGCCCATGCCAGGCGGTCGCCCCAGGGCTGGCGCCCGGAGGAGCGGCTCAGCATGCCGAGCGGGATGAGCACGCAGCTCGCCACGAGCAGCAGCGCTGCCGCCAGGCCGCCCGCCAGCGGCAGGCCCGCGTCGGGAATCAGCCGCAGGCCAACATAAACATGGGCCAGCACGCCGAGCGTGATGAAACGGATGAAAAAGGACGACTGTCGCAGAGCCAAGGCGAATCTCTCTTGAGGGGCGTCCCGCGATGATACGGTGCCCCCACGCTGCGCGGTGCTTCGCCCGCTTGCTGCCCCCCGAGGGGGCCGCCCGCCTCGGGGCGGCCCAGCGGCGGGCGGTGCCCCCACACTTCACACACTTCGCTCCTATACTGGCCCGATTCGTGGTCCGGTGTCGGACGCGCTGCCAGGAGTTGCCATGTCGTATGCCTTGCTGATCGTCGAACCCGTGGGCCAGCGTGCCACGCGCTCCGCTGCCGAGGGGCAGGCCCTCTACGACAGCATGCTGGCGTTTGCTGCCGGCTTGCGCGAGCGCGGGATTCTGCGCGAAGCGCAGTCGCTGCTGGCCCAGGACCAGGCCGTGCGCGTGCAGGTGCGCGAGGGCCAGTCGCGCCTGGTCGACGGCCCGTTTGCCGAGCTCAAGGAAATGGTGGGTGGCTTTTTCCTGATCGACTGCGAGACCGACGCCGAGGCGCTCGAGATCGCCCGGGCCTGTCCCGCCGCTCAGTGGTGCACGGTCGAAGTGCGCAAGCTCGGTCCCTGCTTCATGTAGGAAGGGCGCCGTCGGCAGTGCGGGCAGGCGCGTTTTTCTAGGTGTTTTCCCTGGTTGGTGCGAATTCCTGTCGATCCGGGGCGTGCTGTGCCGTCGTGTCGATACAGGCCGGTGCGCATGCGCCACCGGCGAACCCAGGAGAGATGCGATGCGTTTCATGATCATCATCAGGGCCAACGCGCTGAGCGAGTCCGGTGCCATGCCCGAGCCCGAGCTCATGGCGGCGATGGGGGCGTTTCACGAAGAGCTCGCCCGCGCCGGCGTGCTGCTCGACGCCATGGGCCTGCAACCCAGCAGCAAGGGCTGGCGGGTGCGACACGAGGCGGGGCAGGTCAGCGTGACCGATGGTCCCTTTGCCGAAACCAAGGAGTTGATCGCGGGCTTCACCCTGATCCAGGTGCGTGACCGCGACGAGGCGCTGGCCTGGGCGCGGCGCTATCCCGCGCCCTTTGGCGCGGACCGCGCGGGCGAGATCGAGGTGCGCCAGGTCTACGAGATGACGGACTTTCCACCGCCCGCGGGCCAGGAGCCGGGCACGGTGGCCGCAGCGGACACGGCAGACACAGCGAACGCGGCGGATACAGCGGATACCGCAGACACTGCCGACACAGCCACAGCGGCCGCAGCCCGCGCCCCGGCTTGACGCATCTTTCCCGCGCCCGGGCGCGTGCGCGTCCGGGCAACGCAGCGGGCCGCTCGCCGCGGCCTCTCAGGAGTCATCATGCACAAACAACTCTTCGTCAATCTTCCGGTCGCCGACCTGCCGCGCTCGCAGGCATTTTTCACCGCGCTCGGCCTGTCGTTCAATCCGCAGTTCACCAACGAGCAGGCCGCCTGCCTCGTGATCGGCGAAAACCTCTACGCCATGTTGCTGGTGCCCGACTACTTCCAGAGCTTCTCGGGCCGGCCGGTGGCCGACGCCCGCGCGGCCACCGAAGTGATGGTTGCGGTGTCGTGCGAGAGCCGTGACGAGGTCGACCAGATCGTCCGGCGTGCGCTGGCGGCGGGCGGCACCGCGCCGCGCCAGCCGCAGGATTACGGCTTCATGTACTCGCACAGCTTCGACGATCCCGACGGTCATATCTGGGAGTTCTTCCATATGGACCCCAACGCGGTCGCGCCGGCGGCGTAACGATGGCCGGGCATGATGCCGTTCGCCGCGAGATCGAGGCCGTCTGGCGCATCGAGTCGGCCAAGGTGGTGGCGTATGCCGCCCGCCATCTGCGCGACCTGGCGCTGGCCGAAGAGGCCGCGCAGGACGCGCTGGTGGCGGCGCTGGAGCACTGGCCGGCGCGCGGCGTGCCGGCCAACCCCGGAGCCTGGCTCATGACCGCCGCTCGCCATCGTGCGCTCGACATGCTGCGCCAGGCGGCCACGCAGGCGCGTGGCGGCGAGGCCCTGGCCCGCGAGATCGAAGTGATGCAGGCCCATGTCGAACCCGATGTGGCGGACGCCGTGGACGCGCGCCGCGCCGACGATATCGGCGACGATCTGCTGCGGCTCATCTTCACGGCCTGCCATCCGGTGTTGCCGTCCGATGCCCGCGTGGCCCTCACGCTGCGCCTGCTTGGCGGCCTGTCGACGGCGGAGATCGCGCGCGCCTTTCTACAGTCCGAGAGCACCGTGGCGCAGCGCATCGTGCGCGCCAAGCGCAGCCTCAGCCAGGCGCGGGTGCCCTTCGAGGTGCCGCGTGCGCGCGAGCGGGCCGAGCGCCTGGACGCGGTGCTGGAGGTGATCTACCTGATCTTCAACGAGGGTCATGCGGCCACGGCCGGCGACGACTGGACGCGCCCCGATCTCTGCCAGGAAGCCTTGCGGCTTGCCCGCGTGCTCGCGGGGCTCATGCCCGACGAAGGCGAGGCGCACGGCCTGGCTGCGCTGCTGGAACTGCAGGCGTCGCGCCTGCCCGCGCGGATCGACGCGCAGGGCCAGCCGGTGCTGTTGCTGGCGCAGGACCGCGGCCGCTGGGACCGCCTGCTGATCCGGCGCGGGCTGGCGGCGCTGGTGCGCGCGCAGGCGTGCGGCGCGCTCGGACCCTACGGACTGCAAGCCGCGCTGGCGGCCTGTCATGCCCGCGCGGCCCGGGCCGAGGACACCGATTGGCGCGCGATCGTCGCGCTCTACGACGCCCTGTACGCGCGGATGCCCACGCCGGTCGTGGCGTTGAACCGGGCCGTCGCGCTCGGCATGGATCAGGGGCCCGCGGCCGCGCTGCCGCTGGTCGAGGCCTTGCAGGCCGAGCCGACGCTGGCGCGCTATCCCTGGCTCTGGAGCGCGCGCGCCGATCTGCTCGAACGCCTGGGCCGATACGCGGAGGCCGAGACCGCCTTTCTGCAGGCGGCCGCGCTGACACGCAACACGCGCGAAGCCGCGTTGCTGGCGGCGCGTGCACGGGCAGCGCGGCTTGCCGCCGCGCAGGCGAGCGCCGTATCTACGGCCGCCGTATCGACGGCCGCCGCACCCGCGTCCCGCCGCTCACCGCGGCCCAAATGAAACCGGCCGTGCATGCCGTCCGGTGGAACGACACGCACGGCCGCGAAGCGCGTACGGGGCAGGAGGCGCGCGGCGATCAGCTCGCGTCGTCGCGCCACCAGAGCCGCACGCTGTCCCACGCGCGGCCCACGAAGCCGGCCTCGGGCACGGGCTGCTGCGCCACCATCGGCACCTGCAGCGCGGGCTTGCCGTCGACCGAGATCTGCACCACGCCCACTTGCTGTTGCGCCGTGATCGGCGCGATCAGGGGCTGTGCCGGTTGCACCGCGCGCTCGACCCGCGCGCCCGCCGGCGTCGTGAGGTAGACGTCGCGCGCGTAGCCGACCGGCACGGCCTCGGCCTGGCCCTTCCAGACCTGCTGTTCGCCCGCGCTTTCGCCCGCCTGATAAAGCCGCACGGTGCGAAACGCGCCGTAGCCCCATTCGAGCAGCGTGCGCGCCTCTTGCGTACGCACCTTGTCTGAGGCCGTGCCGATCACCACGGCGATCAGGCGCCGCTGCAGCCCGCCCTCGTTGCGCGAGGCGGAGCCGATGAGGCAATAGCCGGCCGACTCGGTGTGGCCGGTCTTCATGCCGTCGACGCTGGGGTCCTGCCACAACAGCCGATTGCGGTTGGTCTGGCGGATCTTGTTGTACGTGAATTCGCGCGTGGTGTCGTAGCGCCGTGCCGTCTGGCCGAAGTCGCGCGACATGCGCGCGGCCAGCGTGCCGAGATCGGCGGCGGTGGAGTAGGTGAGCGCGTCGGGCAGACCGCTCGGGCTGTTGAAATGCGTGTCGGCCAGGCCGAGCGCCTGAGCCTGCGTGTTCATGCGCGCCACGAAGGCCTCCACGGAGCCGCTCACGGTCTCGGCCAGCGCCACCGCGGCGTCGTTACCCGACTGCACCATCAGCCCGTAGAGCAGGGCGTCCACGGTCACCTGATTGCCGGGCTCGAGGAACATGCGCGAGCTGCCGGGCGCCACTTTCCAGGCGCGCGTCGAGATGGTGACCTGTTGCTGCAGCGTGATTTCCTTGGCGGCGAGCGCCTGGAACACCACGTACGCCGTCATGATCTTGGTGAGCGACGCCGGTTCGATGCGCGTGCGTGCGTTCTGTCCGCCCAGCACCTGGCCGCTCGTGGCGTCGAGCACCAGCCAGGCGCGCGCGGTCAGCGCGGGCGCCGTCACGGCATGCGACTGCGCGGCGGAGGCGGGCGCGGCGAGCGCGAGGGGAGAGGCGGCGGGGGCGGTGCTGGCGTGCGCGGCCGGCAGGCTGCACACGAGTGTCAGGCAGGCCGTCAGGGCCATGCGAGACGCGGGGGAGGGCTTGAACATCGGGAACGACTTTCCTGTCTTGATTCGGGCGGCAATCGGGCGCGCCCGCGCGCCGGAAGTCCGGCGGGGCGGCGCCGCAACCTTAGCACGACGTTCGCCGGACGCCGGCACGCAGGCGCCGCGCGGATCTCAGAGCAGGTGTTCGATGGGCAGCAGCGACACGAACCACACGGACACGCGTTGCCACCAGCGCGTGCCCGGCTCGGTGTCGTGCCGGATCGTGCGGCCGTCGCGTTGTTCGAGCCAGTAAAGACGGTCTCTGTCGTCCAGGCAGACGCGGTAGGCGGTGCGCGGAATCCCGTCCAGGAAGACGTCGTCGATGCGGCGGGCCAGCACGGGGCTGTCGATCACGAAGCCGAGCTCGGTGTTGAGATTGGCCGAGCGCGGATCGAAGTTGAACGACCCCACGAACACGCGCTCGTTGTCCACCGAGAATGTCTTGGCATGCAGGCTCGACCCCGAACTGCCCGATCCGCTGAAGCCGCCGGACCCCTTGCTGCGCTCGGGCGTGTCGGCGGCGGCGCGCATTTCCCAGAGCTCGATGCCACCGCGCAGCAGATCCTTACGCCGCTTCGCATAGCCCGAGTGCACGACGGCCACGTCGGTGGCTTCGAGCGCATTGGTCAGTACCCGAACCTCCACGCCGCGTTGCGCCATCTCGACCAGCGCCCGCGTGCCGGTCTCGGTGGGCACGAAGTAGGGCGAGACCAGGTCCAGCACCTTGTCGGGGGTGCCGACGATGCGTTCGAGTTGATGCGTGAGTGCGGCTTCCGGCGGGGCCTGGTCGAGCACCTTGGCCGGGTCATCGCTCACCATGCGCGTGGGCGCCCATTCGAGCGACAGCTGACTGTCCATCAGCTGCCGCATGAAGTTGGAATCGCGCAGCGCATGCGCATAGGCCGCGGCGCGCGGGTCGGCCTCGATCACGCCGGCCTGGCTGGCCAGCTGGTCGAGCGCGTTCGCCGGGGCCGGGCGCAGCAGCCGATCGACGGGATAAGCGGAGTCGCTGTTCCAGTAGAGGTCGAAATCCCTGGACACCTCGGGCACGACCGGGCCCACGGCGAGCACATCGAGATCGGCGAACAGCACGTCGTCGGTGGCGCCGAAGTATTCATCGCCGATATTGCGCCCGCCGATGATGGTGGCCTGATTGTCGGCGGTGAACGACTTGTTGTGCATGCGCCGGTTCAGGCGCTTGAAATCAGTGATGAACCCGATGAACTTGGGCCGCCGCAGCACGAAGGGATTGAACAGCCGCACCTCGATATTCGGATGGGCGTCGAGTGCGGCCAGCACCGTGTCCAGGCCGGCGGTGCCGTTGTCGTCGAGCAGCAGGCGCACCCGCACGCCGCGATCGGCGGCCACGTGCAGGGCCTCGAGCAGCATGGTGCCCGTCATGTCGCTGCGCCAGATGTAGTACTGCACATCCAGCGTCCGGCGCGCGGCGTTCGCCAGCAGCATGCGCGCCGCAAAGGCATCCTGCGCGTCGGCCAGGGCATGGATGCCGGATTTCCCGGGATGCTGTTGCGCCATCGGCGTGAGGACGCGGCCCAGCGGCGTGTCGCGGGCCTCGTTGATGTCGAGTGCGTGGGACACGCTGCGGTTCTCCAGGGAAGGCAGGGTGCAGCCCGCGAGCAGGCTCACGCACAGGGCGAGAGAGGCGGTGAGCCGTGTGGCGGACCGTCGAAGCAGTTGGGGCACCCATGTCATGACCCTATTGTGCCCGATGGCCGCGCGCACCGCGGCAGGGCTCAGGGCTGCGGCCAGGCCTGGGCCGACGCCAGCCGCTGCAGCGCGGCGGCGCGCTGCGCCTGGCTGGCCTCGCCCAGTTTGCCGAGCTGCTCGCGCCAATCGAGATACAGCGTCTGCGCGAATTCATCCTGAAACCGCAGCGCCTGCCGATCGTCGAGGCGCCAGCGATCCTGGCTGCGATCGACGAGCGCCGCCACGGCCTGGGCCATCTCGAAGTAGCGTGCATCGGCCTGCCAGCTGGCCTGGATCGCGTCGCGCTGGTAGGCCGCCTGGGCCGTCAGCGTGTCGCGCAGCCGGGCGCGTTCGGCGCGCGGCAGGCGCAACGCCTCGGGCATGGCGATGCCGTCTTCGAGCTCGCGCAGGCCCCGGTCGCGGTGCCGCAGGGCGAGCGCGCTCGCGGCGCGCAATTGGCGATTGGCATGCGCGGCCCCACCCGGCGCGGCCAGGCGCACCGCGCTCAGGCTCTCTTCCAGATCGAGTTCGTCGAGCTCGCGGGCATAGTCGCGATGCCGCTCGACCGCGCGGCCGATCACCGTTTTGACGAGGCGCTCGTATTCGCCATACATGCCGGTCGCCTGCGGCTTCGTCTCGATCTCGGGCAATTGCTGCCAGTCGGTCGTGTGCGCGGCCGTTTCCAGGCGCAGCTGACTCAGCTTGAGCGCTTCGCCGTAGATCTCCCGCTGGCGCCGTCCGTCCACGCCCGCGACCAGGTCGTACAGGCAGACGCACAGCAGGAGCAGACAGGCCGCCAGCGCGATCCGGTATTGCGCGCGCGGCGCGCGCAGACGTTGCCAGGCGAAGGCGGCGATCAGCACCACGAGCACGATGAAGGCCTGGCTGCACACCGCCACGAAGGCTTGCAGCGGGCTGCGACTGCGGAACATCGCCTCGGCGGCGGCCACCACCACCAGGCCCAGCGCCACCGCGTGGGTGGCCTGGCGCATGAGGGGGCCGGGATCGGCCCAGCGATCCATCGGGGCGGCACGGAAGAAAGACAACAAGCGCTTGTACAACCGCGACTCCGGCCCAGGCAATGTTATGGCTAACGACTAAATGTAATAACAAGATACACGAGTGGATGGTCGCAATCCAGCGAATAACGGTGACAGCGCCCAAACTCCGTCTCACGGCGCATATTGCTGTCATGCTAATATTTAGCATTCTAAATAAATGGCCGCGGAGGTTTGGCGGCGTTTCCATGACCCGCTCTCGTCCTCCCGCTTCGATCGGCCGCCTTCTCGTGGTGGGCGGCCGCCAATGGCGCAAACGCATCGATCAGGCGCTGCAGGCCCAGGGGCTGTCGCAGGCGACCGCCTGGCCGCTGCTGGTATTGCGCACTCACGGCGAGCCGCTGCGACAGGGCGTGCTGGCCGAAGAAATCGGCATCGAAGGCGCCTCGCTGGTGCGGGTGATCGACGCGCTCGAGGCCGCCGGTCTGATCGAACGCCTGCCCGACCCGCACGACCGGCGCGCGCGTTGCGTCGGCCTGAGCGCGGCAGGCGCGGGCAAGGCCGAGGAAATCGCGCGCATCGTCGATCGCGTGCGTGAAGAGGTGGTGGCGGGTCTGCCCGAGGCCGATCTGGCGGTGGCCGAACGCGTGCTGCGTGCCCTGCACGAACGCCTGGATCAGCTCAATCAATCCACGCCGGCGCCCTCGCCGGAGCCCCGCTCGTGATCCGCCAGGCTTTCACCTACCGTCCGAGCGTGGCCGATGCGATCTTCTCGCTGAAGAATTTCATCGCCGCCATGTTGGCGCTGTACCTGTCGCTGCAGCTCGATTTCCAGCGGCCGGGCTGGGCCATGGCCACGGCCTACATCATCGCGCACCCGCTGTCGGGCGCGCTCACCTCCAAGGCCATCTATCGCGTGGTCGGTACCGTGTTCGGCGCGGCGGTGGCCGTGCTGCTCGTGCCCCTGCTCGTCAACGCGCCGGTGCTGCTGTCGGCCACGCTCGCCCTCTGGGTGGGGCTGTGCCTGTACATCTCGATGCTGGATCGCCTGCCGCGCAGTTATATCTTCATGCTGGCCGGGTACACGGCGGCCATCGTGGGGTTTTCGAGCGTGTCGGAGCCCCTGGCCGTGTTCGATACGGCGCTGGCGCGCTGCGAAGAAATCACGCTCGGCATCCTGTGCGCGACGCTGGTGAGCCATCTCATTCTGCCGCGCCACGTGGGCGGCCTGATTTCACAGCGCATCGACGCCTGGCTGCGCGACTCGGCCACGCTGCTGGAAGACAGCCTGCGCGGCCCGGAAGGCGTGCGGCGCCTGCCCAAGGATCTGCATCGTCTGGCCGCGGGCGTGGCCGAGCTGCGCACGCTGGCCGTGCATCTGGCTTACGAAAAGCCGCAACTGCGCGGCGGCGAGGCCCTGCTGCGCGAGCTGCACGATCGCATGGCGCTGATGCTGCCGATCATCGGCGCGATCGCCGACCGCGTGAATGCCTTGCGCAGGCTCGAAGGCGACCCCGCCGACATGCGCGCCCTGCAGGAGGCGCTCGGGCGCTGGTTGCACCCGGCCTCGGCCGAGGAGGGCGAGGCGGCGCTGCTGGCGCTGCAAGCCCGGATCGAAGCCCTGCGCGCGCACGGCGGCCCGGCGCTGCCGGCCGCATCCGCCTGGCCGGCGATCTTGCGCGCGAGCCTCGCGCTCAGGCTCGACCGGTTGATCGCCTTGCGAACCGACGCACACGACCTGTGGCGGCACCTGCGGCGCGGACGGCGGCCGCGCCAGCCCTTGCGGCGTTCGCGGCCCGCCGGCGAATTGCGCGACCATGGCGTGGCCCTGCGCTGCGGGGCCGCCGCCACGCTGTCGGTGGGCGTGTGCGCGCTGCTCTGGATCGGCCTGGGCTGGCCGTCGGGCGTGATGGCCGTGCAGATGGCCTCCGTCGGATCGTGCATCCTCTCGTTCATGGACGACCCCGTGCCGGCGCTCAAGGCGTTTCTGCAATGCACGGTGCTGTCTGCCATCGTGGTGGCCGTCTATCTCTTCGGTATCCTGCCCGCGCTCACGCATTTCCCGATGCTGGTGCTGGCGCTGGCCGTGTTTCTGATCCCGATCGGGATGATGCAGGCGTCCATGGCGCACTTCGGCATCGCGCTGCCCATGATCGCCAACAGCATCCTGCTGCTCAATCTGCACAACGTGCAGAACGAGGCCTTCGACGTATATGTGAACGGCGCCATCGCGTCGGTGATCGGTTTCGTGGTGCCCACGCTCGTGATCGGTTTCGTGCGCGCCATGAATCCGGACACCAGCGTGCGGCGCCTGATGGCGGGCGGCTGGGCCGAGATCGCCGACATCGCGCGTGGCCGCCGCCAGGTGTCGCGCGATCAGCTCGCGCGGCGCATGTACGACCGCGTCGCGATGATGGCGCCGAGAGCGGGCGCCGCCGCGCCCGCCGTTCGCGCCAAGGCCCTGCGCGCCAGTTTCGAGTTCGGTGCTGCCGTGAACCTTGCCGAGCTGCAACGACTGCGCGCGCAACTGCCGCTCGAAGGCAGGGCGCTGCTGGACGATCTGCTGGGTGCGCTGGCACGCCTCTTCGAGGCCCGGCGCCGGCGCCGCGAGACGGGCGAGGCCGCCGAGCATGCGTTGCGCAGCCTGGATGCCGCGCTCACGCGCGTGCGGCAGGATCCGCCGGCCGGCCATCGCCTGGAACTGCTCGCCGCGCTTTCCGGCCTGCGGCTCGCCTTCTTCGGCAACGCCCAGCCGTATCGCGGATAGCGGCTAGCGAATTCGCTGGCGGGTTTTCCGAATATGGGAAATAATCCCGTTTATGGAAAACGCAAACGAAGACATCAGCGCGGCGCTTGCCGCCCGGCTGCGCGGCCTGCGCGCCGAACAGGGCTGGTCGCTCGACCAGCTGGCCGAGGCGAGCGGCTTGAGCCGGGCCACGCTGTCGCGTATCGAAAACGCCGAAGTCAGCCCCACCGCGCAGGCGCTGGGCCGGCTGTGCGCCGCCTTCGGTCTGCCCATGTCGCGCCTGCTGCGCATGGTCGAGAGCGGGTTCGCGCCGCTGATCAGGCGCGACGAGCAACCCGTCTGGCACGACGCCGCCACCGCCTTCGAGCGGCGCTCCGTGTCGCCGCCGGCGCAACCGCTGGCGGGCGAGGTGCTGGGCTGCGTCTTGGGACCGGGCCAGCGCATCGAGTATGCCGCCTCGCCGCGCCCCGGCATGGAACATCATCTACTGCTGGTCGAAGGCGCGTTGCGCGTCGAGATCGAAGGCCGGCCGCACGAGCTCGCCCCGGGCGACTGCCTGCGATATCAGCTGCACGGCACGAGCGCGTTCCAGACCTCGGCCGATCAGGCCGCCCGCTATTTCCTGTTCATCGTCTGAGCCACCCCATGACCGTCACGATCGAAACCGTCACGCCTCGTACCCTGGGCGATCTGCTCCCCGCGCTTGCTCAGGTGCTGCATGCCTGCGTCTCGCAGGGCGCCAGCGTGGGCTTCGTCGCGCCATTTACGGCGGCCGACAGCGAGGCCTGGTGGCGCAGGCGCATCGCGCCCGCGCTGGAGGAGGGTGGCCTCGTGCTGCTGGCGGCGCGGCAGGGCGGGGAGGTGGTGGGTACGGTGCAGCTCGATTGCGATACGCCGGCCAACCAGCCGCATCGCGCCGAGGTGCGCAAGCTGCTGGTGCATCCGCGCGCGCGGCGCGCGGGCATCGCGCGGCAACTGATGGTCGCCATCGAGGCGAGCGCGCGCGAACGGGGCCGCACGTTGCTCACGCTCGACACCCGCAGCGGCGATCACGCCGAACCGCTTTATCTGGGAATGGGCTATGTGGTGGCCGGGCGCATCCCCGGTTATGCCCGGGCGAGCGACGCGGATCGTCTCGACGCGACCACCATCATGTACAAAGAATTGCCGGCGTGAGCCGGCCCGGGGCTCAGCCCAGCGGTTTCAGGCCCACGCTGTAGGCGGGGGCGTTGCCGCGCGCGGCGGCCTTGATCTTGAGCATCGAGCCGCCGGGGGTGTACTCGAACTCCTGGTAGCTGATCTCGAACCACTGGTGAAAGCTGGTGCGCTGGAATTCCGGCACCCAGACGCGGGCCTTGCGCGGGTCGCAATGAAACTCGACCTCGGTGTGCTCGATGTTGAGCGGACGCGCCGTACCCAGGCGATAGCTCGCCCGCACCTCGGCACGCTGCACGGTGCCGGGCTCCCACTGCAGCCCGACCAGGGCCATGAATTGCTCGATCGCCGCCGCGTCGTAGAACGAGTTGGGCGAGCGGCCGCCGCCCTTGGGGGCGGGCTTCTGTTTGTTTCTGCTCATAGGCGCAACTTTACCGCAGCCCGGCCCCGCGCCCGAGCGGCGCGGCTGGCTCGAATTGCGTCCCTTTTATTGAGCTGAAACACAAAGCGCGCGCCAGGCCGCTTTTTTTGCCTTTATCCGGCCGTTTGGCCCGCGCCGGCGCCGCCTAGAATCCTTCCCATCCTGCCCGGGGTGCGCGAGCACGCCACCCCGCCGCGCCGGGGCCGTCGCGCCCCTGCCGCGCTCTCGTGTACCGCATTCTTAGTAGGGGCAAGCACCCAATGAATCCCTCGACCCTGATCGGCGCCATCGCTGGCGTCATCACGCTGATCCTGGTGGTGGCGCTGTCCGCCACGTCGCCGTCCATCTACTTCAACGCGCCGGGCCTGGCGATCGTGCTGGGTGGCACCGCCGCCGCCGTGTTCATGGCCTACCCGCTGCGCGAGGTGGTGCGGGTGTTCGGGCTCGTGGGCACCGTGTTCCGTCATGACAAGCTCGACACCCAGCGCGATATCGACGAACTCGTGTCGCTGGCCCAGCTGTGGATGAACAACGATGTGCGCAAGGTCGAAGAGGCGCTGAAGAAGGTCTCGAATCCGTTCCTGCGCACCGGCGTGCAGCTCATCATCGACAACACGCCCGAAGATCAGATCATCGAACTGCTGCAATGGCGCATTGCCCGCCTGCGTGCGCGCGAACAGGCCGAAGCGCAGATGTTCCGCGTGATGGCGGGTTTCGCGCCGGCCTTCGGCATGCTGGGCACGCTGGTGGGCCTGGTCAACATGATGTCGGTGCTCGGCACCGGCACGATGCAGCAGATCGGCGAGCAATTGGCCGTGGGTCTCATCACCACCTTCTACGGCATCCTGCTGTCGAACCTGGTGTTCAAGCCGATCGCCGTCAAGCTCGAGCGCCGCACGGCGCAACGCGTCGAGCTGATGAACATGGTGCTGCAGGGCGTGGCGATGATGTGCGAACGCCGTGGCCCCGCCGTCGTGCGCGAAACCCTCAACTCCTTCGTCGCGCACGTCGATGACGAAATCTACGACGGCGGCAGCGAAGCCGTCGCCAAGGCCGCCGCGGCCAAGATGGCGAAGTCCGCCAAGCCCGCGCGCGGTCCGCTGCGCATGCCGCCCGTGTTGAGCGGCGTGCGTGCCGCCAGCCCGTCCACCGCGGCGCGCAAATGAGCCTCGCGATCTCCTCCACGCTGGCTGATCGCATCGAAGCGGCCAGAAAGCGCCAGGAAGCGCAGGAGCGCGAACGCGCCGGCAAGATCGCGCGCGCGGCCGGCACGGCTCGTTTCGAGCGCTGGCACGTGCCGGAGGACCAGGACCACGAGTCCGAGGGCTGGTTGCTCACCTATCTGGATCTGATCACGCTGCTGCTGGCGCTCTTCGTCGTGCTGCTGGCGGTGGCGCGCATGAGCGGCTCGCCGCTCACGCCCACCCCGACCGAGATTACGCTGGTCGGCTCGGTCGATGCAGCCCTGGGCGCGCCGATGCCGGCGGCCGGCACCGAGCCGGGCGCGGGCCAGGCACAGCGCTGGATCGGCCTGCCCGCCATCGCCGAAGACCAGCCGTTCCTGGTGTTCGACGCCTACGCGCCCGCCGCGCCGGTTGCGCCTGTCGCGGCGGAGCCCGAGCATACGGAGCCGGCGCTGGTGCTGCCGACCAAGGACCAGCTGGGCCTGGACGACCTGGGCAAGTCGATCGACGTGATCGTCAACGACAAGACCATCAGCTTCCGCATCAGCAACGAATTGCTGTTCCCGTCGGGTCAGGCCACGCTCAGCCCGGGCGGCCTGGATGTGATCAAGAAAGTGGCCGAGGTGCTGAATCGTTCGGCTTACCCCGTGTCGGTCGAAGGGCATAGCGACAACGTGCCGATCCAGACGCGCCAGTTCCCGTCCAACTGGGAGCTCTCGAGCAGCCGCGCCACGAGTGTCTTGCGCGAGCTGGTGCGCGATGGCGTGGACGGTGGTCGTCTGCGTGCGGTGGGCTATGCGGACACGCGTCCGCTGGAGCAGGGCAACGCCCCGGCCGCCCGCGCGGCCAACCGTCGCGTGGAGCTGATCATGGAAATCACGCCGCCCGCGAAACCGGTCGAAGGCACGCCGCCCGGAGCGGTTGCGCCTGCGGCTGCGGCCGTCGGGCCATCGGCCGCCGCAGCCCCGGCTGCCGCAGCGCCGGCTGCCGCAGCCCCTGCGGAGCCCGCCGCCGTCGCCCAGCCCGTCTCCGACACGGTGTCCTCACCCTTGCCCGCCACCGCCCGCTGAGCGAGCTGGCGCGCCGAGGCGCGTACTCACGCCGTCTCCTGCGCGATCCCGCAGGCATCGCGGCCGTCACGCCGTCTCACGGCAGACCGTTGTTGCCGTGCGCCTGAAAACCAGGCCGCGAGTGCAGGCGGTCGAAGTAGGCGCGTACCGCCGGCAGGTCTGGCGCCGCGAACGGGGTGCCGAACCAACGATTCACCGACAACCCGACCGGAATGTCGGCGAGCGTGAAGGCCGGCCCCGCCACATAGCCGCCGGTGTCCGCCAATAGCGCCTCCAGCACCCGCATCAGCCGTGTCCAGTCCGCAATCGAGCGCGCGATCGCATCGGGTTGCTGGTGGTCGGGATGCTGGCGCACCAGTCCCATGAATGCCGTGCGCCACGCGCCGTTCAGGTCGCTCGCCTGCCAGTCGATCCATTGATCGCAGCGGGCACGGGCGCGGGGCTCGGCGGGGTAGAGAGACGGGGTGGACCCGCCATACTGGTTGGCCAGATACCGGATGATGCTGTTGGACTCCCACAGCGTGAAGTCGCCATCGCGCAGCACCGGCACCAGCGCATTCGGATTGAGCGCGACGAACTCCGGCTCGCTGGTGGGCCGAAAGCCCGCGCCCCAGTCTTCTCGTTCGTAAGGCAGGCCGAGCTCGTCGCAGGCCCACAGCACCTTGCGCACGTTGATGGAAGACGCCTTGCCGAGTATCTGAATCATGATCGCCAAAGAATGCGCGCGGTCATCCGCGCGCAGTCAGTCTAGCGCCAGGCTCGCCACCGCGGCACTGACAGCACGGGCGAAAAGCAGCCATAACAGATGAGAAGGGCGCATGTCGCCGCCGCCCGTGCTCGCGCCGCGGGGGCGGGGGCTCGCGGGGGGCTACTGCTGCAGCGCGTCAATGCGCCGTCGCCGGGGCGCGGCACGAAAGTTGCGGATGAAGCCCATGCCGATCCGGCCGAAAGATGTCGGCGGTATCCAACCAAGTCGATCAGGAGATGCGCATGAACACGATCATGAAACGTGCCGGGCTGGCCCTTGGGCTGAGCTTGGGGGTGGCTTTCGGCGCCTACGCCCAGACCAATGCCAACACCAACGCCAATACCAATACCCCGGGTCCGCAACCCACGCCGTCCGTGACGCCCGCCAAATCCGATAGCAAGCTGGATAGCGCCGACCGCGATTTTCTGGAAAATGCCGCCCAGAGCGGCCACATGGAGATCGCCGGCAGCAAGATGGCGCTCGAAAAGGCCCGTAATCAGGAAGTGAAGTCGTACGCGCAGATGATGATCGACGATCACACCAAGGTCGGCGAGCAGCTGAACACCCTGGCCAAGAGCAAGGGCTACGAGCCGCCCACCGAGCCGTCGATGATGATGCAGGCCAAGCTCAAGACGCTGGGCATGCGTGACGAAGGCTTCGACAAGGCCTACCTCGAAAGCGTGGGCATCGACGCGCACGAAGACGCCATCAAGCTGTTCGAAAAGGCCTCGCAGGAAGCCAAGGACGCCGATGTGAAGAAGTTCGCGGCCGACACCCTGCCGGCTCTGAAGCAGCACCGTGACAAGGCCAAGGCCCTGCATCAATCGGTGGCTGGCGAGAAGAAGTAATACCGACGCCGTGCGGTCCGCGCTCGCGGGCCGCACGACGCAGGCAGCACGTGGGACCCCACAGGGCCTGGCGCGATGTGCGCCGGGCCCTGCCTGCTTGGAGCAGTCTTGAATACCGGCCCGGACCGTCAGACCGGTAAGGGTGACAGCCTGCCCGCCGGCATGGTCGCGGGCCGCCCCGCGCGGCGTTCGAATTCCGCGGTGTCGTGCGCACAGGTGATGCGCACGGTGTCGGGACGCGTTTGCGCGAGCTCGCGCAGGCGCCGCTGATTGGCGAGCCGCGCGCCGCGATCGTGCTCCAGCATCCATTGATAGAACCGCAGGCCGGGTGGGCAGCCATAGCGCGGGCGCATTTCGCGTTCGTGGAAATAGGCATCGCCTGCCATCAGATACCACCCCTCGCCGTCTTTCAACGCCACTCCCGCGTGTCCGAGCGTGTGGCCGCGCAACGGGATCTTGGCGATGTCGGGGGGCAGGCCGACCAGCGGCCTTGCCTTGGCGAAGCCATACCAGTTTTCTCCCGCGGCGGGCGCATACAGGCGCCAGCGCGCCCGCGACGACGACCATTGCGCCGGACGAAAGCGTTGCCGATCCATCCAGCCGCGCTGGCGCGTCGCCACGTCGGCCTCTTCCTGCATCAGATGCACCGTGGCGTTGGGAAAATCATCGAGCCCGCCCGCATGGTCGAAATCCAGGTGCGTGAGCACGATGTGCCGGACGTCCGACGGCGCAAAGCCCAGTGCGCTGATCTGCCGGGCCGCCGTCATGGACTCGCGCCACGCGGGGCTGACCAGGGCCAGGAAGAATGCGCTGAGCCGCTCGCGCGGCGCGCGCACGTCGGACAGGCCCAATCCGGTGTCGACCAGCGCGAGTTCGCCGTTGTCGAGCTCGGCCAGCACGCAGTGGCAGCAGAGTCGCCCTCGCGGCGCCAGCCAGGATGAGCGGCCATCCATGAGCCGTCCGCCTGCCGGGCAGGTCGAAATGCAGTTCAGATGATGCAGTTTCAAGGACATTCTCCGCTGGCTCGGCATCGCTCACGCAACGCCGCGGGGGATTCAGCGCGCCCCGGCAGTTTTTTCCTGCCGCTGGCACAAATTGCCGCGGTGCCGCGGTGCCGCGCGCCGAGCGGCGAGGCGCCGCGCGGCGCACGGCGCGGGTCAGCTGGTGCGCCCGCTGGCCGGCGTGGCCAGGTAATCGCGCACGGCCACCCACTCGGTGCCGACTTCGTGAATCGCCTGTTCGAGCTGGTCCTGCGTCACGCCCAGGCGCTCGCGCCAGGCGTTGAGCTGGTCGTTGTCCTGCACGTCGAGCTGGTCGGTGCCGTCAGGGGCGGAGGATTCCACGGTGGGAAAGGTAGGCATCGTCATCTCCTGTGGGTCGTGGTGAAAGCCATGCAAGCGCAGCAATCGCCATGCCGACGCCCCTGCCGCGTTCGTAAGCGGGAACGCTCGTTGCGTGATGGTGGGCTCCACCGGCACTGCCGGCAGCTCCAGGAGCAGTGCCATGCGTCACACCATTATGGTCACCGGCGGCGCCGGTTACATCGGCAGTCATGTGTTGGTGAGTCTGCTGCGGGCCGGCTACGACGCCATCGCCGTCGACGACCTCAGCAACGGCAGCCGCGAGGCGGTGGAGCGTGCCGCCACGCTTGCCGGCCGGCCCATTCCGCTCGAGATCGCCGACATCGCCGAAGAGGGGGCGGTCGACGCGCTGCTGCACAAGTATGAGAACGCGGGCCATCCGATCATGGGCGCCATCCATCTCGCGGGCCGCAAGGCCGTGGGCGAATCCGTCGCGCATCCGCTGCGTTATTACGACGCGAACGTGTGCGCGAGCGTGCGCCTGCTGCGCGCGCTGCAGCAGCACGGCGTGCGCAGCCTGGTCTTCAGTTCGTCAGCCACGGTGTACGGCAATCCGGCGCACGTGCCGGTGACCGAATCGCATCCTTCGCAGCCGCTCAATCCCTACGGCCGCACCAAGCACATGATCGAGCAGATGCTGGTCGATCAGGCCAACGCCGATCCCGACTTCGGCGTCGCCGTGCTGCGGTACTTCAATCCGATCGGCGCGCATCCCAGCGGCGACATCGGCGAGTGGCCGCGAGGCACGCCCGCCAACGTCTTTCCGTACATCACGCAGGTGGCCGCCGGCCGCCGCGAATATCTCTCCATCTTCGGCAGCAACTACGACACGCGCGATGGCACCGGCGTGCGGGACTACCTGCACGTCATGGACCTCGCCGAGGGCCATGTGATGGCGCTCGAGCATGTGCTGCAGTCTCCGGGCGTGCTGACGTTGAACCTGGGCACCGGGCAGGGCGCGAGTGTGCTGGAGCTCGTCCACACCTTCGAGCGTGTGACGGGCGTGCGGATTCCGGTGAAGTTCGCCGAACGCCGGGCCGGCGATGTCGATTCGATCTGGGCCGATGCCGGACAGGCCGCGCGCGTGTTGGGCTGGAAGGCGCAGCGTTCGATCGAGCAGATGTGCGAAGACGGCTGGAACTGGCAGCGCAGGCATCCCGATGGCTATCCCCAGCCCGCCGGCGCCGGTCTGGCCGCAGACCTGCCGATCCCGGTGTTTCCCTTGCTGTCCACGATGGCCGTCACGGCCCGGAGCGTGAAATGAAAAACCAACTCGATGGCATGACGCGCCCCGCGCCGCAGTCCCTGGCCGATGGGCAGGAGCGCGCCACCGGTCAGGGCGGATCCAGGCCGGCGCTGGTGTGCTTCTCGCACCTGCGCTGGGAGTTCGTGTTCCAGCGGCCGCAGCATCTGATGTCGCGCTGGGCGCGTGAGCATGTCGTGTTCTTCATCGAAGAGCCGATCTGGGAGTCCGCGGGAGAGCCCTGGCTCGACGTGCAGGCGTCGAACGAAGGCGTCCTCGTCGTGAAGCCGCATGTGCCGCAGGAGCATGCCGAGGAAACGCAGCGCACGCTGATCAACGCCCTGCTGCAGTCGCGAGGCGTGCATCAGCCGGTGGTGTGGTACTACACGCCGATGAGCCTGGGCCTGGCGCGCGATATCGACGCGAGCCTGGTGGTGTACGACTGCATGGACGAGCTGTCGGCCTTTCGCGGCGCGCCGCCCGACCTCGTGCGCAAAGAGCAGGAGCTGATGGCCCTGGCCGACGTGGTCTTCACCGGCGGGCATAGCCTCTATCTCGCCAAGCGCAAGTTGCACCCGAATGTGCACGCCTTTCCGAGCAGCGTGGACATCGATCATTTCAGGTCGGCCCGAACCACGGCACTCGCGCCCGCGGATCAGGCCGGCATCCCCGAACCGCGGATGGGCTTCTTCGGTGTGATCGACGAGCGCTTCGACGCCGAGCTCATGGGCAAGGTGGCGCGCCGCCGCCCCGACTGGCACTTCGTGCTGCTCGGGCCGGTGGTGAAGATCGATCCCGCGTCGTTGCCGAGCGCGCCCAATCTGCATTATCTCGGCGCGCGCAGCTATGCCGATCTGCCGGCCTACCTGGCGGGCTGGCAGGTGGCGCTCATGCCGTTCGCGTTGAACGAGTCCACGCGGTACATCAGCCCCACCAAAACGCCGGAGTATCTCGCCGGTGGCCGGCCGGTGGTCTCCACGCCCATCGTGGATGTGGTGCGCGGCTATGCGGGCTCGGGCGTCGTTCATATCGCCGCCGACGCCGACGCGTTCGTCGACGCGGCCGCCGAGGCCCTCGCGGCGATGGACCAACCCGAGCGAGTGCAGGAGCGCGCCGACCGGGCACTGAATGGCATGTCGTGGGAGTCCACCTGGCAGGGCATGGCCGAGGTGATGGCGCGAGCGCGTGCGAGCCGGGTCCGCCATCCGGACACCCGCCGGGCGGGCGCGGGCCGAGGCCGCGGCTTCGACTACCTGGTGGTGGGCGCCGGCTTCGCGGGCGCCGTGCTGGCCGAGCGGCTCGCCGCGGGTAGCGGCAAGCGCGTGCTGGTGGTGGACCGCCGCCCGCACATCGGCGGCAATGCCTACGACTTTCATAACGACGCGGGTGTGCTCGTGCACAAGTACGGTCCGCACATCTTTCACACCAACGCCGAGAAGGTCGTGGCCTACCTGTCGCGCTTCACCTCGTGGCGGCCTTATGAGCACAAGGTGCTGGCGAGCGTGGATGGCATGCTGGTGCCGATGCCGATCAATCTCACGACGCTGGCGCGGCTGTATGGGCGGGCGTTCGATCCCGACGAGGCCGCCCGTTTCCTGAGCGAGCAGGCCGAGGCAGTCGAATCGGTGACCACGTCCGAAGATATCGTCGTCTCGCAGATCGGCCGCGCGCTGTACGAGAAGTTTTTTCGCGGCTACACCCGCAAGCAGTGGGGGCTGGACCCGTCGGAGCTCGACAAGTCCGTGGCCGCGCGCGTACCGACGCGCCTGTCGCTGGACGACCGCTACTTCACCGACACCTTTCAGCAGATGCCGGCCGAAGGCTACACGCGGATGTTCGAGCGCATGCTGGATCATCCCAACATCGAGATCGAGCTGGGCATGGACTACGACACCGCGAACGCGCGCTTTCGCTACGACGAGCTGGTGTACACCGGGCCGATCGATCAGTTCTTCGGCTACCGGTACGGTCGCCTGCCATATCGCTCGCTGCGCTTCGAACACGAAACGCTCGATCGCGCCTGGCTGCAGCCGGTCGGGGTGGTCAATTATCCCGACGAAGCGGTGCCCTACACCCGGATCACCGAGTACAAGCATCTCACCGGACAGCAGCATGCCAGGACGGCGGTGACATACGAGTTCCCGTCGGACACCGGCGATCCTTACTATCCCGTGCCCCGGCCGGAGAACGCCGCGCTCTACAAACGCTATCAGGCGCTCGCCGACGCGACCCCCGGCGTGCATTTCGTCGGAAGGCTCGCGACCTACCGCTACTACAACATGGACCAGGTCGTTGCGCAGGCGCTCAGTACCTACACGAGCATCGCGGAGGGCGAGGTGGAGGCGGGCGACGTGTCGCGGCCCGCGGCGGCGTGAGACGCCGCATGCGGACGCCATTCTTCAGCTTCATGCAGGGGGGCTTCGAATGCTCATGCCATCGCTTCCCGGATGGCCGGCAACTCGACCTCATTGCCTCCACGCACCACGACCTCCACGCGATGCGGGACTACGCCGCCGCGGCGCATCACGGCCTGCGCACGGTGCGTGACGGGGTGCGCTGGCATCGCGTCGCAGCGACGCCCGGCGCCTATGACTGGCGCAGTCTGTTGCCGCAGGTGGCCGCCGCGAACGCGAATGGCGTGCAGGTGATCTGGGATCTGTGCCACTACGGCTGGCCCCACTGGCTCGACATCTGGTCGCCGCGGTTCCCGGAGGCGTTCGCGCGCTTCGCGGGCGCCACGGCGCGGCTGCTGCGCGAAGAGTCCGCGCTGCAGCCGATGTACTGCCCGATCAACGAGATGTCGTACTGGAGCTGGGCGGCGGGCGACATGGCGCACTTCGGCCCGATGGCCTACGGACGGGGGCGGGAGCTCAAGCGCCAGCTGGCGCGTGCCGCGATCCAGGCCAGCGCCGCGATTCAGGAAGTGGATCCCGGCGCGCGTCTCATCACGGCGGAACCCCTGATCGCGGTGCATCCGGGCCTCGAAGATGATCCCGCGGCGGGCGGCCCCGCGGCGGGCGATCCCGCGGCGGGCGACCCCGCGGCGGGCGGCCCCGCGGCGGCGCACGAGGCCAACCAGGCGCAATTCGAGGCCTGGGACATGGTGGCGGGCCGCTCGGACCCGGATCTCGGCGGGCACGAGAAGCTGCTCGACGTGGTCGCCGTGAATTTCTATCCGCACAACCAGTGGCGCCTGAACGGGCCAACCGTCTGGCCAGGCGAAGCGGGCTACCGGCCGCTGCGTGCGTTGTTGCAGCAGGTGCATGATCGCTACGATCGGCCGGTGCTGTTGGCCGAGACCGGCGCGGAGGGCGACGCGCGCGCTCCCTGGCTCGCCTACGTGGCCGACGAAGTGGTGGCGGCGCTTGGGGCGGGCGTGCCGGTGGCGGGCATCTGCCTGTATCCGGTCACGGACTACCCCGGCTGGGAAGACGATCGCCACTGCCCGACCGGTCTGTTGGGGCTGGCGGACGGCGGCGGCGAGCGGCAGGTGCATCCTGCCTTGTCGCTCGAGCTGCGCCGGCAGACGGAGCGCTTCCGCTTGCTGCGCCGGCGCGATGTGAACAGGGCCGCGCCGGACCTGGCTGGCCTGCTGCGAGCCTGAGCCATGCAGCCGCTTCTGAACGGACCGGCGGCGGCGGGACCGGCGGCCTTCCTGATGCGTTATGTGCGTGCCCGGCCCGTGTGGTTCGGCGTGCTGGCCGCCGTGGTGGTGTGCGCCGGCATCTGCGCCGTGGTGGTCCAGTACGCGATGAAGCTCATCGTCGACGCCATGTCGGCCAGCACGCCTGCGGTGCCGGTGTGGCACGCGCTCGCGCTGTTCCTCGGCATGATCGCGCTTGAATCCGTGCTCTGGCGCAGCAGCGGCTGGCTCGGGTGCCGCGCGATCGTGCAGGCGTGCGCGGACCTGCGCGCGGAGCTGTTTTCGCACTTGACGCACCATTCGGCGAGTTACTTTCACCGCCACCATTCGGGGGCGCTGGGCAACCGCATCTCCACGACGGCGGCGTCGGCGGGCGCGATCTATGGCGCGATGACCTGGAACATCGTGCCGCCCTGCGTGGACTTCATCGGCGCGGTGGTCGTGCTCACGCTGGTCGACGGGACCATGGCGCTGGCGCTGCTCGGCTTCGTTGCGCTGACGGCGTCGGTCATCCTGATCTTCGGTGTACGCGGGCGGGCGCTGCACCGGCTCTACGGTGAACAGGCCGCGCGCGTGGGCGGCGAGCTCGTCGACACGCTGTCGAACATGTGGGCCGTGCAGGCGTTCGCGGCGCAGCAGCGCGAGCGTGCCCGGCTCGAAGAAAAGCTCGGCCTGGAAGCGCGCGCGCAGCGGCGCAGCTGGATGCACGTGGAGAAAGCCCGGGTGCTGCACGACCTGCTGCTGTGGTTCATGGCCAGTGGCATGTTGATCTGGGTGCTGCGCGCGTGGCAGGCAGGCGCCGCAACGCCGGGCGATGTGGTGCTGGTGAGCGCGCTGACCTTTCGTATCCTGCACGGCTCACGCGACCTTGCGCTGGCGCTCGTCGGCACTTCTCAGCATGTCGGCGTGATCGCGGAGACGCTGGACGTGATTGCGCAGCCGCACGAAACGGCGGACCTGCCCGGCGCACGCGTGTTGCATTGTGCTCAGGGCGAGATCGCCCTGCAGGGCCTGCGCTACCGCTATCCCGGCAAGGGGCCCGCGCTCGACGGCATCGACCTGCGCATTCCGGCCGGGCAGAAAATCGGCATCGTCGGCGAATCGGGCGCGGGCAAGTCGACGCTGCTGTGGCTGCTGCAGCGGGGCGACTGGCCGACGGCCGGCAGCATCATGATCGACGGACAGGATATCCGCGACGTCACGGCGCAGAGCCTGCGCGAGGTTGTCGCCGTGGTGCCGCAGGACATCAGCCTGTTTGGCCGCTCGATCATGGAGAACATCCGCTACGGGCAGCCGTCGGCCAGCGACGAAGCGGTGCGGCGGGCGGCGCGGCACGCGCATTGCGACGCCTTCATCGCGGCCCTGCCGCAGGGGTACGACACCATGGTGGGCGAACGGGGCGCGCAGCTCTCGGGCGGCCAGCGCCAGCGCATCGGCATCGCGCGCGCCTTCCTGAAAGACGCGCCGATTCTGCTGCTGGACGAGGCGACCTCGGCGCTCGACAGCCATTCCGAATTACTCATCAAAGAGGGGCTGGCGGATCTCATGCGCAACCGCACCGTGGTTGCCGTCGCGCATCGGCTGTCCACGCTCACGCGCTACGACCGCGTCGTGGTGATGGAGGCCGGGCGTATCGTGGAAGACGGCACGCTGAACGATCTGTTGCGCGTCCAGGGGCCATTCCGGCGGCTGTGGGACCTGCAGGCGGGCGAAGTCGGCGACGCCGTGCCCCGGCCGTCCGACGGCGGGCTCCGGCCCGACGCCTGAACGCGTCGGGTTCGACCCAACACTGTTTGAATCAAACGCTTGTCTGCACGGCGCCAAGGATCGCGGGTATTCTGGCGGGCGCATGGCGTGGCGGCGCGTGTGGCGCCGCTTTCGCCTTTCGTTCTCTTCGTATCGAGACCTCGAATCATGTCCGGCCCCAACGCCGTCCTGAACCGTATCGTCGAGCTGCTGCGTCAAGATCAGATCGCGGTCGGCACGCACCTCGCCGCCCAGCAACTGGCCGACCGCCTGCGCGTGTCGCGCTCGCCGGTGAACCAGGCGCTTGCCCGACTGCATGAGCAGGGGCTGTTGCGGCATCTGCCCAATCGTGGCTATTTTCTGGCTCAGCCGCTGGACGCGCTGAGCGCGCGCCAGACCCACCGCCTGGAGCTGGCGCAGGTCGATGACGTCACGCGGGTGTACTTTCAGGTGGCCGAGGATCTGCTGCGCGGCGAGCTGCCGCTGACGTGTACCGAAAGCGCGTTGCGGGCCCGCTACGGCCTGACGCCCGCGCAACTGACGGCGCTGCTCACGCGCATCGCGCAGGAAGGCTGGATCGAGCGCACGCCCGGCTACGGCTGGGTGTTCTCCGAGATGCTGACGACCCCCGACAGCCTGCTGCAGTCGTATCGCCTGCGGCTGGCGCTCGAACCGGCGGCATTGCTGGAGCCGGGGTATTACATCGCGCCCGAGGTATTGGCCGAGTGCCGGGCCGCCGAGGAGCGCCTGCTCGCCGGCGGCATCGAGACCGACAGCCCCGATCAGCTGCACGAACGGGGCGTGCGGTTTCACGAGGCGCTCGTCGAAGGCAGCAACAATCCCTTTTTCATCGACACCATCCGCCGCGTGAACCGCGTGCGCCGATTGTTGTCGTATCGTTCCATGCAGGACCGCGAGCGCTACGTCGAGCATTGCCGGCAGCATCTGCAGATCCTCGATCTGCTGGAGGCGGGCCATCAGCGCGAGGCCGCGCAGGCGCTCGCGCGCCACCTGGGCCGTACCCTCGACAATCTGGCCGGCATCCGGCCCTTGCTCGCTTCACCTTAATCCAAGGAGATTCCATGTCCGACGCCACCTCCGTGCCTCCTTCGCTGCGCGAGGCCTTCGCGCCGGCCGGGCGCCTGCGTGCCTCGATCAATGTCGGCAACCCGATTCTCGCGCACGGCGACGCCGCCGGCGGCCAGGCCGGCGGCGTGTCGGTCGACCTCGCGGGCGAACTCGCGCGCCGGCTCGGCGTGCCGCTGGATCTCGTCGTGTTCGCGTCGGCAGGAGAATCGGTCCAGGCCGTCGAGCAGGGCCAGGCCGATATCGGCTTCTTCGCCATCGATCCCAAGCGCGGCGAGCACATCGCCTTCACCGGCGCTTATGTCGTGATCGAAGGCGCCTACCTGGTGCGCGACGATTCCCCGATCCGCGCGCGCGACGAGGTCGACGCCCCGGGAAATCGCGTGACGGTCGGCAAGGGCAGCGCCTATGACCTGTACCTGAGCCGCGAGCTCAAGCAGGCCACGATCGAGCGTGCGCCCACCTCGCCCGCCGTGGTGCAGACCTTCCTCGACGGGGGCTTCGAGGTCGCCGCCGGCGTGAAACAGCAGTTGCAGGCCGACGCCGCGCGTCTGGGCGGATTGCGTCTGCTCGATGGGCACTTCATGCTGATCCGCCAGGCGATGGGCGTGCCCAAATCGCGCGGCGCGGACGCCGCCGCTTACCTGGCCGCGTTTGTCGAATCGATGAAGTCCTCCGGCTTCGTGGCGCAGGCGTTGCAGCGCCACGGCATCGAAGGCGCGGCCGTGGCGGAGCCGGGCGTCTGAGCAGCGCCTACGCGGTTGGCACGCGTGGCGCTCAGGCGCACAATGGCTGCAAGACAGAATGGTGTTGCGGCGCGCCCGCCGGCAGCGCCGATCAGGAGACTCCCATGCGTGCACCCACCGCTTTCGCCACACGTTTTCAAGCTGTCCCGGGCCACCCGGCCCGGGGCCGTGCGTACACCTGGCTGGCCCTGCTGGCCGCCGCGCTGATGCTCTCCGGCTGCGCCGGCATGGGCGAGGGCGGCCCGCCGCATCCGGGCGCGGTCAATCCCTATAGCAGCGGCGGCTTCCACGACGCCGGCCCCAACTATCCCGACACCGGGATCTGAGCGCGGCGCTGCGTCGGCGTGTGGCCTGCAACGTCGGGCGTGGCTCCCGGCCTGAGTGGCCGGGCGCGGCTCGTGGCGGCCGGTGTCAACGCACCGGCAGGCCCACGTCGCGCTTGACCTCCTGCAGCGACAGCATCGATTCCACCGATGTCACGCCCGGCAGGGCGCGCAGCACGTCGCGCACGAACACGCCGTAGGTCTCGAGATCGCGCGCCACGATCTGCACGAGATAGTCCGCGCTGCCCGAGATGTTGTGGCAGGCCACGATCTGCGGCAGCGCCAGCACCTCGCGCTCGAAGCGGTCGGACACGGTCCGGTCGTGCGTATTGAAGCGGATCTGCGCGAACGCGATCACGCCCAGATCCAGCGCCTTGCGCGACAGCACCGCGCGATACCCCTCGATGTAGCCCTCCTGCTCCAGCCGTTTGAGGCGGCGCGCGCAGGGCGTTTCGCTCAGGTTCACCTGCTCGGCCAGGCGGCTGATCGGAAGGCGTCCGTCGCGCTGCAGCGCGGCCAGAATGGCGCGATCGACGCGGTCCAGCGTATTCAAGGGGCTATTCATGCGTAAAGCGAGGTTTGTTGGGGGAATCCCCCAATATTCTACGCAGGCTGAGCCGAAATTGCCGTGAATCGGCCGGGGGTCTGGCGCATCATGTCGTCCGGTACAACCCCGTCTCAGCCGGGCCCGCGCGGCCCCACCGTTCTCATGATCACGCTCTCCACGCTCACGGTTTTCGTCGGCACCCTGGCCCTCGTCTATGCCATGCCGGGGCCCGACATGGCGCTGGTCTTGCAGTCCAGCCTGACGCGCGGGGTGCGCCAGGGGCTGGCCACCGGGGCGGGGCTGGCGCTCGCCCGCGCCGTGCAGGTCACGCTGTCCGCCTGCGGCCTGGCTGCGTTGCTGCGCAGCGCGCCCTGGCTCTACGAGACCGTGCGCATCGTGGGGGCGCTCTATCTGATCTACATCGCGGTGCAGATTTTCCGGGCGCCGCTGTTCCGGCTCGAAACGGCCTCCGCGGCCATCGGGCGGCTGCCGGGCGCATGGCGAGCCGCCATGCTGCGCGGCTTCATGGGCAATCTGCTCAATCCCAAGGCGCTGTTGTTCTGCTCCGTGCTGCTGCCGCAATTCATCGATCCGCTGGGCGGGCCGGTGTGGTCGCAGATGCTGGCGCTGGGCACGCTGCTGGTGGCGGTCGGCGTGGTGTTCGACATCGCGCTCACCTTCGGCGCGGCCGGGCTGTCGGGCTGGTTGCGGCGGCATCCGCGAGCCCAGACGGTGCAGCGCTGGACCTTTTCCGGCGTGCTCGTCGCGTTCGCGCTCAAGCTTTCCGCGTCTTGATGTCGGGCTGACGTCGCCCGCTCCTGGACGGCGTCCGGCGCGCGAGCCGGCCACACTGCTGCGTCCCCGACCGCCCCGGGCACCCCCGTGGTTTCCCTAGGATAGCGGCCCCAAAAGGGCGGCGCGGGCGGCTATTGCCGGCCCGGTATCGGGTCGCCTGCGCTCGGACCCGCGCCTGGGCAATTTACGCCAAGCCATTGAATAAAAAAAATAATTCTGTGATTTTGGCCGCGGCTTGCGCCTGCCCATGGCAGGGCGCAAGCGGTGTGCCATAAGTTGAGCGAATGTAGAAAATAAATAATTAGAATTTTTCTTATGACTTGCGCCAGACGTATAAAGGCGGCGTCCTGGCACATCCGGCCGGTCCGAACTCAATTCGAGAGAGTCATGCAGGGGAATACCAAAACGAACACGCAGCGGCATCAACCGGTGCGCGCGTCCGTCGCAGCCTTTGTCGGCACCATGATCGAGTGGTACGACTTTTATATCTACGCCACCGCCGCCGCGCTGGTCTTCGGCAAGCTGTTCTTCCCGTCGGCCGACGGCTTCTACGGCACGCTGGCGGCCTTCGGCACGTTCGCCGTGGGCTTCTTCGCCCGGCCGCTGGGCGGCGCGGTGTTCGGCCACATCGGTGACCGTATCGGCCGCAAGAAGTCGCTGGTGATCACGCTGCTCATGATGGGCACGGTCACGGTGCTGATCGGCCTGCTGCCGACCTACGCGTCGATCGGCTTCTGGGCGCCGGTGCTGCTGGTGGTGCTGCGCTTCATCCAGGGTATCGCCGTCGGTGGCGAATGGGGCGGCGCCGTGCTGATGGCCGGCGAGCACTCGCCCGACGAGAACAAGCGCACGTTCTTCGCCTCGTTTGCCCAGCTGGGCAGCCCGGCCGGCCTGATTCTGTCGATGGTGATGTTCAAGATCGTCACGTCGATGGACGACGCGGCGTTCATGGACTGGGGCTGGCGCGTGCCGTTCCTGTTCAGCGCCGCGCTGCTGGTGGTGGGCTTCGCGATCCGCATGGGCGTGAACGAATCGCCCGACTTCCTGGCCGAGCAAGAGCGCAAGGCCAAGGACAAGGCAGCGCGTGCGGCCTCGGCGCCGGCCGAAGACAAGGCGCCGCTGCTCGAAGTGCTGCGCGGCGCGCCGGGCCTGCTGGCCCTGGCCGTGGGCGCCAACGTGCTGGGCATCGCGGGCTTCTATTTCACCAACACCTTCATGCTGGCCTACACGACGCAATACGTCGGCCTGAGCCGCGGGGTGATCCTGGATTGCCTGCTGGTCGTGTCGATCATGCAGTTCATCATCACGCCGCTGTCGGCCTACATCGCATCGCGCATCGGCTATCGCCGCTTCCTGCTGCTGACCTCGTTCGTGTCGATCTTCACGCCGTACGCGATGTTCAACCTGGTCGACCAGGGCACGCTGCTGAGCCTCACGCTCGGCGTGGGCGTGGCCGTGTTGTTCATGGGCGCCTACTATGCAGTGATCGCGGGCTACGTGAGCGACACGTTCCCCACCCGGATCCGCTACACCGGCATCTCGATGGCCTATCAGATCTCGGGCGCGATCTTCGGCGGTCTCACGCCGATCGTGGGCACCATTCTGGCCCAGCAATTCAAGGGTCAATGGTGGCCGCTGGCCCTGCTGTTCAGCGCGATCTCGCTGCTGTCCATGCTGTCGGTCATGTTCCTGTCGCAACGCCGTCCGGGCGTCGCGGCCCACTGAAACAAGGGGAAAAAAGCCACATGAAAGCGTTTTTTCACGACGATCAGAAACTGCACCACCCGCAGACCTATTTTTCGCGCGGCATGATGCGCAAGCCGCAGGAAGTGCCCTCGCGCCTGGATGCGCTGGTGGACGCGGCGCGCGCGCTCAAGTTCGACGTGCGCCAGCCCACCGATGCCGGCGCGGGCGCGATCTCGGCCGTGCATTCGCTCGACTACCTGCGCTTTCTGCAAAGCGCGCACGAGCAATGGAAGGCCTTGCCCGACGACTGGGGCAATGAAGTGGTCTCGAACGTGTTCGTGCGCGAGCGCAACGCGTTGCGCGGCGTGCTGGCGCAGGCCGCGCGCTACCTGGCCGACGGCAGCTGCCCGGTCGGCCCGCACACCTTCCAGTCGGCCTACTGGTCGGCGCAGAGCGCCATCGCCGGCGCGCAGGCGCTGCTCGACGGCGACGCGCACGCCTACGCCATCTGCCGTCCGCCCGGGCACCACGCCCGTCGCGACGCCGCCGGCGGCTTCTGCTATCTGAACAACGCCGCCATCGCGGCGCAGATGCTGCGCGCCAAGTATGGCCGCGTGGCGATCCTCGATACCGATATGCATCACGGCCAGGGCATCCAGGAGATCTTCTACGAGCGCAGCGACGTACTGTACGTGTCGATCCACGGCGATCCCGAGAACTTCTATCCCGTCGTGGCGGGCTACGAAGACGAGCGCGGCGAGGGTGAGGGCCACGGCTACAACATCAACCTGCCCATGCCGCATGGCTCGCCCGAGTCGGTGTTCTTCGACAAGATGACGCAGGCGCAGCGCGCCATCGAGTTGTTCCAGCCCGATGCGCTGGTGCTGTCGCTGGGCTTCGACGTGTTCGAGAAAGACCCCCAGGCCATGGTGGCGGTCAGCTCCGACGGCTTCGAGCGTCTGGGCCGTGCCGTGGGCGCTTTCAAGCTGCCCACCCTCATCGTGCAAGAGGGCGGCTACTATATCGAAGGTCTGGAGAACAACGCCGAGCGTTTCTTCGGCGGTCTGGCCGGCGCCTGAGCGCTCGCGTGACCGCACCGGAAAAGGCGGCTTCGGCCGCCTTTTTTTTCGTCCTCGTCCGTCATGTCCGCCTCTTTGCCGTCCAAACCTGTCCTCACGCCGTATACGCCGCTCGCGCCCGAGCGCATGGACTGGAACCTGCTGCGCACCTTCATGTTCGTCGTGCAGGAGCGCGGCGTCGGCCGCGCGGCCACGGCGCTGCACCTGAGCCAGCCCGCCGTGAGCCAGGCGCTCAAGCGCCTCGAAGACGCCGTGGGCGGGGTGCTGCTGCATCGGCGCAATGGCGAGTTCCGCCTCACGGGCCTGGGCGAAGAGATCTATGCGCTGGCGCGCGAGATGTACGGCATGGTGGCGCGCATCGATGGCGCGGCCGCCGACGACGAGGGCGAGGTGGCCGGCACGCTGCGCCTGCTGGTCATGAGCAAGATCCAGAGCCCGGCCTACGATGATTTCCTGGCGCAGTTCCACCGGCGCTACCCCAAGGTCGAGTTCTACGTCGACGTGATGCAGAGCGCGGCCATTCTGGATTCGCTCGCCAAGCGCGTGCCGGCGCTCGGCATCTGCCTGTGCCGCAAGGCTATCGAGAATCTCGAACGGCGGCTGTTCCTGCAGCATCGCTATGCGGTCGTGTGCGGCCGCCATCATCCGCTGTTCTCGCGCCGGCACGTGCGCATCGAAGACCTGCTCGACCAGAATTTCGTGTGCTTCGCCAGCGACCAGCTCGGCGACACGCTGTCGCCGCTCACGATCTTCCGCGATCAGCAGGGCTTCAGCGGCCGTATCGTGGGCACCTCGCCGCACATCGAAGAGATCCGCCGCATGGTGGTCGCGGGGGTGGGGCTGAGCTTTCTGCCCGAACACATGATCCGTCAGGACGTGGTGGCGGGCGAACTGCGGCGCCTGCCGCCGGAGCACAGCGTCGCCGAGATCGACGTGTTCCTCACCTGGCACAAGCAGCGCAAGCTCTCCACGGTGGAGCGCGTGTTCCTGGCCGCGATGGAGCGCTTTCTGCGGCGCACGCCGCTTGAGATGCGGATCGGCTGACGCCGGCTGTGCGAGGCACCCCGCCTCGCGCGGGCGGATTCCCGCTATGCGGGATGCTCAGCGCGGCGCCGGACGACGGATGATGAACCAGAGCCCGAGCAGGGCGGTACCGGCTGCGAGCAAGAGATAGGCGGCGAGATAGACCGGCCGGGCGCGCTGGGCCAGCGGGCTCGTCTGCAGCGCCGTCCAGTCGGGCGGCAGGGGCAGCCCTTGCGGTGCCACGATATACGAGAACGTCAGCAGCAACGCGCCCAGCGCCAGCACGAAGGCGGCGCTGCGGCCCAGCACGGCGATGCGCGGGCCCTTGGGCGGCGGCGCCACCACTTTTCTGGTCGTTTTTTTGGGCGTCGCGCGGGCGGCTTTGGCCTGGGTCTTCTCGAGTTCCAGTTCCCCTTGCGTCGCGGTCTTGCGGGCCGGGGCCGGCTTGGCGCCGTCCTCGCCGGCACGGTGGCGCAGGCGGGCGAGCGCCGGCGCGTAGGCCAGCAATCCCACGGCGGCGATCGCGCCGAGCACGGCGCCGGCCGGCAGGTGTTCGCCGCCGCCCAGCCAGGCGCGGTCGCCCGGCGCCAGCCATTCGCCGAGCGCGCCGTGCAGCCACGTACCGCTGAAATAGATCAGCGCGAGCGCGGCGGCTACGAGAATGAAAATCAGGACGCCGCTGCCGATCGCCTGATGGCGCTCGTCGTCGACGCGGCCGAAGAGGGCGCGCACGGCGCGCAGGCCCAGCGCGGCCGCACCCAGCAGCAGCAGCACCGCCGCCAGGGTGACCGAGAGTCCGAACAGAAAACGTGCCAATACCAAAGCCATGGTCGCAGCGAAAGAATTGCGAACGCCGGCGACGTTAACACGATCGTGGTTGTCGCGGGGCGGCCACGGTCGCACCGCATGAGCGGTGGCCGTGCTAGCCTTGTGGCCGGGCGTTACCGGGACGCCATGCGTGTCATGCGTGTCCGATCCAATAACCGCCTCCGAGGCCGCCTTTGCCCGAAAGCCCCATCCGCTACCGCAGCTCATTCGTCAGTCTGGTGTTGCTTATCCTGGCTGCGCTGGTACCGGTGCTGCTGGCCGTGTTGTTGAGCTGGGTCGAGGCCCGCAGGCACGAGCACGCCGATGCCGCGGTGGCCGCCAATGTGGTGCGCAATCAGGTCGACACCATCCTCGACAAGGCGCGCCAGATGATCGACCAGCTGGTGCCGCTCACCGCGCTGTCGTGTCCGGCGGCGCTGCCCGAATTGCGCCGCATGAGCACCGCCGAGCCGTATTTCCGCTCGCTGATGCTGCTGCAGAACGACCGAGCCTACTGTTCGGCCTCCGCCGGCATGATCGATCTGCCCTTGAGCGACTGGCCGATCGAACGCATGCCGGGCCAATGGATGGCCCTGGTGCCCGGCACCGCGCTCTCGCCCAATCGTCCCGCGCTGCTGGTCGCCGAGCCGGCGCTCAACGGCCGCGCCGTCGTCACCATCATCGATGGTCAGTATCTGCTGGACCTGCTGCGTTCGGTGGCCCCGCTCGGTGAATACCGCATCGAACTGCGCCTGGGCGAGGGCATGACGCTCTCGGGCTCGGCGCGCGGGCCCGCGGTGGCCAGCCAGGCCGACGTGCTGCTCTACCAGGAACGCGCCCGCGGCAAATACACCGAGACCTCGATCGCCATCTGGACGCCCGAGAAAAAGCTGCGCGACACCTGGCGCGAGGCGCTGTGGCGTTTCGTGCCCGTGGGCGGCATCATCGGCGCGCTGCTCGTGTGGCTGTGCTACCGGCTGCAGCAGAGCGAAAGCCCGGCCCGCGTGCGCATCGCCCGCGCGATCCGCGCCGGCGAGTTCCACATGCATTACCAGCCCATCTACGGCCTGGCCAGCGGCAAATGCGAAGGCGTCGAGGCGCTGGTGCGCTGGTCGCGCCCCGGCGAGAACATGCGGCCCGACGTGTTCATTCCGATGGCAGAGGCCGAAGGCATGATCATCCCGCTCACGCAGCACATCTTCGGGCTGGTCGCGGCCGATCTGCAGCAATGGGACACCCCGCCGGGCTTCCGGGTCGCGGTCAACCTGCACGCCTCGCATCTCTCCGATCCGGTGCTGCTCGACGACGTGCGCACCTTTCTCGAGTCCGTGTCCGCCACGCAGCCCACGCTCGTGCTCGAGATCACCGAGCGCAGCCTGGTCGACGACGCCGGCCGCGCGCGTCACCACATCGAGGTGCTGCGCAGCGAAGGCGTGCGCGTCGCGATCGACGATTTCGGCACCGGCTACTGCTCGCTCACGTATCTCGAGCGCTTCCCGGTCGACTATCTCAAGGTCGATATCGGTTTCGTGCGCGCCATCGAACGCGAAGACGACGACGCGCCGGTGCTCGACGCCATCATCAGCCTCGCGCACCGGCTCAATCTGGGTCTGGTGGCCGAGGGCGTGGAGATCGTCGCGCAGTTCAACTATCTGCGCGCCCGCGGCGTGGCGTCGATCCAGGGCTTTCTGTATTCGCGCCCGATGCCGGCCGAAGACTTCGCCCTCTGGTACCCCGATTTCGGTCAGCAGCCGCCGCCCGGCGTGGCCGTGGCCGAACCCGACCCCCAGGCCCCGCCGCGGCACGGCTGAGTCCGGCACGGCGTCTCTTCGGGGCGCCGTGATCGGAACCGGGCCATGCTCGGAGGCCCGCGGCCCGGCTCAGTCCGGCACGGCGTCGGTTCGTGGCGTCGTGATCGGGGCCCGGCCTTGCCGCGAGGCGCGCGGCAGCGCCGATCGCTCGCCCGCCCATCCCTCGTTGACGTTCTCCTGAATCCGCTCGGGCCGTCGCGCCGCGCGCGCATCGGCGCGCGTCGATGCACCATCGTGTCGCGTGTGGCGCGTCGCGTGTATGGTGGCGGGAGGCGGCGAGCGGCGCGCGGCGAGCGAAACATCGATCGGGGTCTTGGCCCGCGCTGCCGCGCGGCTTACGATGCGCGCAGACACTGCGCGTCACGCATCCATTCCGGCGCGGCCGGCGTCCCGCGATCCCGCTGTCCCATCATCGAAGGAGCATTGCATGAAGATCTATTTCTCGCCCGCCTCGCCCTATGTGCGCAAATGCCTGGTCGTGGCGCACGAGCTCGGTCTGGCCGACCGCATCGAGAAGCTGCCTGCGGCGGCCAATCCGGTGACCCGCGATCAGACCGTGGTGGCGAGCAATCCGCTGGGCAAGGTGCCGACCTTCCTGACCGACGACAACGAGGCGCTGTATGACAGCCGCGTGATCTGCGAATACCTCGATGCCGAGGCGGGCGGCAAGCTGTTTCCGCGCGAGGGCAGTGCGCGCTGGCAGGCCCTGACGCAGCAGTCGCTGGGTGACGGCCTGCTCGATGCCGCGCTGCTGGCGCGCTACGAGACCGCGTTGCGTCCGGCGGAGCTGCGTTGGGAAGGGTGGATCAAGGGCCAGATGGAGAAACTCGCGAGCAGTCTCGCGCGTATCGAGCAGCAGGCCGACAGCCTGGGCGATCGCGTCGACATCGGCACGATCACGTTCGGCTGCGCGCTCGGTTATCTGGATTTCCGCTATGCCGATTACGGCTGGCGCGCCTCGTACCCCAAGACCGCCGCCTGGTTCGACCGCTTCAATGCCCGGCCGTCGATGCAAGCCACGCTGCCGCACGCCTGATCCGATCCGCGCTCGGCCGCCCGCCCGCGCAGGGCGCGCGGCCGCTGCGGCGCATAGCCCCGCAGAAGCCGCTGTTTTTCGGATAAATCTGATCGTTTGTGATGTGCCCGTCTGCCTAGAATCGCCCCTCCAATCACCTGGACAGAGGGAGCGGCCGCATCGTTTCGCGCGCGCGGCAGTCAAACATGAAGCAGACCGTTATCCAGACCGGCGCGCTGGCGCTGATGGCAATGGTATTGGTGGGCTGCGCCACCGAGCGCACCCAGGCGCTGGCGGTTCCTGCCTCGGTCGCGGCCACCAAGGCCTACCAAGGCCCCCGTAGCGCGATCTCCGTAGGCAAGTTCGAAAACCGCAGCAACTATCTGCGCGGCGTGTTCTCCGATGGTGTCGATCGCCTGGGCGGTCAGGCCAAGACGATTCTCATCAGCCATTTGCAACGCACCCATCGCTTTCAGGTGATGGATCGCGAAAATCTGACCGAGATCGCCCAGGAAGCCGGCTTCAACAAGCAGGCCGCGCAGGTCCAGGGCGCGCGCTATGTCGTCACCGGCGATGTCACGGCATTCGGCCGCAAGGTCACCGGCGATCAGCAGCTCTTCGGCATTCTGGGTCGCGGCAAGGAGCAGGTCGCCTACGCCAAGGTCGACGTCAACGTGGTCGATGTGACGACATCCGAAGTCGTGTATTCGGCGTCCGGGGCAGGCGAAGTGGCGCTGAGCAATCGCGAAATCGTCGGCTTCGGCGGCACCGCGGGCTACGACTCCACTCTGAACGGCAAGGTGCTGGATCTGGCGATCCGCGAAGCGGTCGACCGCCTGGTCGACGGCATCGAGCAGGGCGCCTGGCAGCCGGTCTCGCGCTGAGGATTCCGTCATGCATACCTCCCCCACGATTTCCCGGCGCGCGCGTCTCGCCCTGGTACTGATCATCACGGGTCTGCTGGCCGCGTGCGCTCAAGAGCCCAAGACGCTCTACACCTGGCAGGCCTATCAACCCAACGTGTATGCCTATCTCAAAGATGACGGCGCCGACTACCTCGAGCAGATCGCCGCCTTCGAGCGCAACATCGAAACGGCGCGCACGTCGAACCAGACCTTGCCTCCCGGCTTTCGCGCGCATCTCGGCCTGCTTTATCTCAAGACGGGCGACCCGGACAAGGGCATGGCGCAGCTCGAAGCCGAGCAGGTTGCTTTCCCTGAGGCCGCGCCGTTCATGGCGTACCTGATGCGCAATGCGAAGCCGCGCGCAGCTGCATCGGGTGCCGCCGCGTCGGGCGCCGCGCCGCCTGGTCGCGAGATGCCGCCAGCCAAAACGCAGGCCGCGCCCGCCGCGCCCATCGCCCAATAAGGATCCCGACATGATGCGTCTTTTTTACCGCCTGATCGTGCTGGCGAGCGCGGCCCTGCTCGTGGGCTGCGTGGGCCCGCAGCACAAAGATGTCGACTACACGGCCTTTCGCGCCAGCAAGCCCGCGTCCATCCTCGTCCTGCCGCCGCTCAACGCCTCGGTCGAGCCAGCCGCGACGGCAGCGGTGCTGTCGTTGGCAACGCGGCCGCTGGCCGAATCGGGCTACTACGTGGTGCCGGTTGCCGTGATGGACGAGACGTTCAAGCAGAACGGTCTGGACAGCGCCGATGACGCGCACGCCGTCCCACACGAACGTCTGCGCGAGATCTTCGGTGCCGACGCCGCGCTGTACCTGACGGTCAAAGACTACGGCGCGCGCTATCAGGTGGTGCAAAGCACGGTCACGGTGGCGATCGATGCGCACCTGATCGACCTGCGCAATGGCGCGAGGCTCTGGGAAGGCAGCAAGCAGATCGCCACGAGGCCGTCGCAGAACGGCGGCAGCCTCCTCGGCATGATGGTGCAGGCCGTGGTCGATCAGGTCGCCAACAACCTGCAGGACCGCAGCTATGACGTGGCGGAGATCGCGAATCGCAGCCTGCTGAGCGCCGGCCCCGGCGGCATGTTGTACGGCCCCCGGTCGCCGCATTACGCGAGCCAGTAAAAGCACAGGGGCCGCCGCACGCGTCTCGGCGCGGCACCACCCCGGGATATGAAAACAGGCTGCCCTCGGGCAGCCTGCTTCTTTGGGACGCGCGGCGCGTAATGCGTTCAGGCGGCCGCTTCCAGCTGCTGCTTGAGCTGGGCGATCAGCTCGGCCGCGGGCAGGGCACGCGCCCGGGCCGCATTGCGGCCGGCCCATTGGGCCGCGTAGTCGGCGCTGCCGCCCGCCTTGGCGGCCGCATGCAGCGCCTTGCCCGCGTCGTAGGCGGTGGGGTAGTCGGGGATGGGCGGACGATCGGGCGCTTCGCCGAGCGCGGTCAGGACGTTGGCGATGCCACGGGCCGGCCGGCCCGAGATGGCGCTGGTCAGCACGGTGCGTACGTCGGGTCGGGCCAGCGCGCTGCGGTAGGCGGCGTCCGCCGACGATTCGGGGCAGCCGACGAAGGCCGTGCCCATCTGCGCGAGCTCGGCACCCGCGGCCAGCGCGGCCGCGATATCGCGCCCGTCCATGATGCCGCCGGCCGCCACGATCGGCAGCGCCACCTGTTCACGGAGCTCGCGCACCAGCGCGAGGGTTTCCAGTTGCGCATCGGGGGCACGCGGATCGAACACGCCGCGGTGGCCGCCCGCCTCGATGCCCTGCGCCACGATCACGTCCACGCCGGCGGCCTCGATCGCCAGGGCCTCGGAGGTGGAGGTCGCGCTCGCCATCAGCAGAATGCCCGCTTCCTTGAGCGCGGCGATGCGATCCGCGCCGGGCAGGCCGAAATGAAAGCCCACGGCCGCGGGGCGCGCCTGCACCAGCACGTCGAGCATGGCGCTGTCGGTAACGAACGTGCCATAGATCTCGCGCAGCGCGGCGGGGGGCGCGGCGCCGAACTTCTCGAACTGGGGCTGCAGGTATTGCAGCCAGCGTGCATCGCGCGCCGGGTCGGCCTGCGCCGGCGCATGGCAGAACACGTTTACGCCGAACGGGCGATCGGTGAGCGCGCGCGTCTGTTCGATGGCCTGGCGTGCGCCGCTGGCGTCCATCGCGCCCACGGCCAGAAAGCCCAGTGCGCCGGCGTTGCAGGCCGCCGCCACCAGCGCGGGCGGCGCGACGCCCGCCATGGGCGCCTGAATGAGGGGAAGACTCAGGCCGAAACGTTGCACGAGCGAGCGGTTCATTTGGGTGTCTCCTGGGAGGGGATGGCGTTCGCGCGACGCGCGGGCGCCCGTCGCGAGGGTGTGGTGTCCTGTCGCGCGACGGCGGACGTCGCGGTGCCGGGCGTCGATGCGCCGGGCGTCGCTACGCCGGGCGTAGCGACGCCGAGCACCTCCACGAGCGCGCGGCTGGCCGCGGTGTCGAAGCCGCGGCGCTGCACGAGGTAGCTGTGCACGGGCCGTAGCGGTTGCACGCGGGCCGATGCGGCTTCGGGCAACAGGTCGATGACCGACTGCGGCATGATGCTCAGGGCCTGGCCGGCCAGCACGCAGGCCAGCATGGCGTGATAGGAGCCCGGCTCGACCATGCGCAGGTGGGTGGCGGCCTCGCCCAGCCAGTCCTCGGCGCAGGCGCGATACGTGCAGCCGCGCGGGAAGGCGGCCATGCTGCCCACGCGCAGGTCGTCGGGCCCGCGCACGCGCGCATGGCCGGGCGGCAGCACCAGCATCAGCTTCTCGGTCCAGAGCCAGGTACCCGATAGCCCCTGCGCGAGCGCATCGAGCGACAGCATGCTGGCCGGGCCTTCGCCGGGATGCGCCACCACGGCGCAATCGAGCTCGTGCCCGAGCACCGCCGCGATCAGCGCGCCGGTGGTGCCGCCGCGCAGCGACAGGGCCACCTCGGGCCATTGCGCATGAAAGCGCGCCAGCGGACCCGGCAGGCGGCTCGCGGCCGCGGCCTCCATGGCGCCCAGGCGCAGCGGCCCGGTGGGCGTGTCGTCGCGCATGACCTGACGGGTTTCCTGGGCGAGCGCGCTCAGGCGTTGCGCATAGGGCAGCAGCCGTTCGCCCGCGGGCGTGAGCCGCATGCGGCGGTTGTCGCGCGTGAAGAGGGTGCAGCCGAGCGCGGCTTCGAGCTGCTGGATGCGCGTGGTGATGTTGGATTGCGCGCGGCCGAGCGCGCCGGCGGCACGCGTGACGCTCTGCTCGCGCGCCACGGTCAGAAAGATATCGAGTTCGGCCAGTTCCATGGCAGTGCGGGGCCCGTGGTCGCCCGGTCGGTGTGGAACGCCAAGCTTACCATTCAATCTCAAATGAAGATCAAAGATAAAGTTATCATCTCGATAAGAGAATGAATGGCTTGGCTCGAGTAGTACTCTGCGGCGCCTCCCGGAGGCCCCGCCGACCTTGCCGCGGCCGGCCCGGGGCGCAACGTAAAATGGCGCGATCTCCTGATTTCGCGGAATTTCTCATGTACGACTGGCTCAACCGCCTGCCCAAGGCCGAATTGCACATGCACCTCGAGGGCTCGCTCGAGCCCGAGTTGCTGTTCGCGCTGGCCCAGCGCAACGGCATCACGCTGCCCTGGCCCGACATCGACAGCCTGCGCGCGGCCTACGATTACCGCGATCTGCAGGAATTCCTGGATCTGTACTACCAGGGCGCGCAGGTGCTGCAGACCGAACAGGACTTCTATGACCTGACCTGGGCGTATCTGCAAAAGTGCGCCGAACAGAATGTGGTGCACACCGAGCCGTTCTTCGATCCGCAGACGCACACCGACCGCGGCGTGCCGTTCGAGGTCGTGATCAACGGCATCGGCCAGGCCTTGGCCGATGGCCGCCGGCAGCTGGGCGTGCAGAGCGGCCTGATCCTCAGTTTTCTGCGCCACCTGCCCGAAGAGGCCGCCATGCGCACCTTCGAGCAGGCGCTGCCGTATCGCGATGCCTTCATCGCGGTGGGCCTGGACAGCAGCGAGAAGGGCTTCCCGCCGCGCCTGTTCGAACGGGTGTTCGCGCGGGCGCGCGCCGAGGGCTTTCCGGCCGTCGCGCACGCCGGCGAGGAAGGCCCGCCCGAGTACATCTGGGAAGCGCTCGATCTGCTCAAGGTCAGCCGCATCGACCATGGCGTGCGAGCGTCAGAGGATCCGCGCCTGATCCAGCATCTGATCGATACACAGATGCCGCTCACCGTCTGTCCTCTGTCGAACACGCGGCTCAAGGTCTTCGAGCATATGTCCGACCACAACATCCTCGAGCTGCTCGAACAGGGTGTGATGGTGACGGTCAACTCCGACGACCCGTCGTATTTCGGCGGCTACGTGACGGAGAACTTCCTGGCCCTGCACGAACACGCCGGCATGACCCGGGAACAGGCGCAACGCCTGGCCGACAACAGCATGCAGGCGCGGCTGCTGAAGTAGGCCTGGCGGGCGGCGTTCAACCCAGCGCGCCTGATTCGCGCAACGACGCGATGTCGTCCGCGCCGAGCCCCATCTCCTGCAACAGCGCGTCGCTGTGCTCGCCGAGCAGCGGCGCGGCGGTGGGCCCGGGCATGCCGCTGCGGCCGAACTTCACCGCATGCTGGAAGCCGCGATAGCGGCCCGCGCGCGGATGCTCGTACTCGGTGATGAGGCCTTCGGCCTGCACCTGCTCGAAGTCGAACATGTCTTCGACCGTGCGCGCGGCCGCGCAGGGAACCTCGTCGCCGAAACAGATCTCCCACTCGCGCGCCGTCTTGCGGGCCAGCGCCTCGCGCAGGCGCGGCACGATCTCGTCCTGATGCTGAGCGCGCTTGCGCACGCTGTCGTAGCGCGGATCCTGGGCCAGGGTCTGCAGGCCGGTGCGTTCGCACAGGGCCATCCAGAAGTGCGGCGTGTTGGCCGATAGATACAGATAGCCCTCCGCCGTGGGATGGATGCCGGTGATGCCGCCGGAGCGCATGTCGCGGCCCACCTCGCGCGGCTCGTCGTCGGCCCAGACCAGCCGCGCCGACTGCAGCGCCAGCGCACTGCGCAGCAACGAGACGCCCACATACTGGCCGGCGCCGCTCGTGGCGCGCTCGACCAGCGCACTGGCCACGCCCGCGGCCACCAGGGCCGACGCGTAGTAGTCCACCACGGAGCCGTACAGCAGCTGAGGCGCCGCGCCGGCGGGCGCCTGCATCGTCGCCATGCCGGTGAGGGTCTGCAGCACCTGGTCGTAGCCCGCCTTGTCCTTGAGCGGACCGTCCTCGCCATAGCCCGTCACGGCGCAGTACACGAGATGCGGGTGCGCGGGCTGCAGCTGTTCGTAGCCGATGCCCAGGCGCTCGGGTACGCCCGGCCGGAAGTTGTGCACCAACACGTCGGCGTCCCGCAGCAGCATGCCGAGCACGGCCTGCGCACCGGCCCGCTTGAGATCGAGCACCAAGCCACGCTTGCCCCGGTTCACGCCCAGAAACGCACGGCTCTCGCTGGGCAGGGTCGAGGGATACTTGCGCAGATTGTCGCCATCGGGCGGCTCGATCTTGATCACGTCGGCGCCCTGGTCCGCCAGCAGCGCGCAGCCGTAGGGGCCGGCGATGTAGGCGCTCAGATCCAGGACGCGGATGCCGGCGAGCGGGCCGCGTGCCCGCGGCGTGGCGCTCATGCCGCCTCCTGCGGGCGCAGGCCCAGCCGGCGCGCTAGCGCCATGATCTGCTCGGCACGCCGGATGAAGGGCGCGTCGATCATCTTGCCGTCCACCACGAAGGCGCCGGCGCCCGCGGTCTCGGCGGCGGGCAGCGCCGCGAGCACGCGCTCGGCATGCGCGATCTCGGCATCCGACGGGCGAAACGCGGCATTGGCCAGCTCGACCTGGCTCGGGTGGATACAGCTCTTTCCGGCCAGGCCCAGCCGGCGTGCCAAGGCGGCTTCTTCCGTATAGCCCGCGGTGTCGGCGATGTCGGCAAAGGCGCCGTCGTAGGCCGCGATGCCGGCTTCGCCGGCGGCCAGCGCGAGTTGCAGCATCACGATGCTGAGGGCCGCGCTTTCACGGCGCGCGATGCCCAGGGGTTCGAACAGATCGCCCAGACCGAGCTGCAGCCCGCGCACGCGCGGATGGGCCTGCGCGAGGTCCGCGGCCAGGCGCAGCGCGCGCGCCGACTCGATGTTCAGCAGAATGCCGGGACCCGACGTGATCCCGGCGGCCCGTTCCGCCGCTTCGAGGGCGGCCCCGAACGCGGCCACCTGTTCGACACTCTCCGCCTTGGGCAGATTGACCATGCCGAGTGCCGGTTGCATCACGGCCCGGAGATCGTCCTGCCACCAGGGCGTGTCCATGGCGTTGATGCGCACGATCAGCGTCTTGGCCGGCCGCGCCGGCTGCCGCGCAAGCCATTCGGCCACCGCGGCGCGGGCCATGTCTTTGCTGGCGGGCACCACGGCGTCTTCGAGGTCGAACGACAGCGCATCGGCCGCGCCGGCCATGGCCTTGTCGAATAAAGCCGGGCGGGAGCCCGGCACGAACAGCTTGCTGCGCATGGCGGCTCCTTTATTGCGCGGTGATGTTGCGTTCGCGGGCCAGCACGGTCCACTTGCGCGCATCGCTCGCGACGAGCTGGGTGAAGCGTGCGACGTCGTAGTCGAGCGCCACGGCGCTTTCTTCGGCGAACATCTGCTTGAGTTTCGGACCCGACGTGACGCTGCGCACGGCCTGGTTGTAGACCTCGAGCAGGGCAGGGGGCGTCTGCGCCGGCGCGAGCACGCCCCACCACAGCTGCACGGCGTAGTCCGGCACGGTCTCGGCCACGGTGGGCAGATCGGGATAAAACGGCGAACGCTTGGGCGAGGTCACGGCCAGCACGCGGATGCGCTGGCCGCGCAGCATGGCCGACACCGAGGTGAAGCTCGCGATCACGAAATCCACCCGTCCGCCCGCCAGATCGTTCATCGCGGGCGACATGCCTTTGTAGGGCACGTGCGTAAACTGCACGCCGGCCGCGCCCGCCAGCATCTCGCTCGCCATCTGATTGACGGAGCCGAGTCCCGCGCTGCCATAGTTGAGTTTGCCGGGCTCTTTGCGCGCGGCGTCGAGCAGGTCTTTCAGGCTGCGATGCGGCGAGTCCGCGGCCACCACAACCGCCATGGGGCTGTCGGCCAGGGCCGCCACCGGCGCGAAGCTCTGCGGCACCTGATATTTGAGGTGCGGCTGCACCGCGGCGTTGGTCGTGAGCGTGGATGACGACAGCATGAGCACCGAGCCGTCGGCCGGTGCGCGCGCAACGAACTCGGAGCCGATCGCGCCGCCCGCGCCGGGGCGATTCTCGACCACCACGGTGGTGTTCAGCTTGCTGCCCAGGCCTTCGGCCACCACGCGCGCGAACACGTCGTTGCTGCCGCCGGGCGGGAACGGCACGACCATGGTGATCTGCTTCGGAACCGCCGGGCCCTGGGCGTGGGCGGTCGGGCCGGCCAGCGCGACGCAGGCGGTGAGGGCGAGCGCGGCCAATGCCGCGCCTCGTTGAGGCAGGGGGCGATTCATGCGTGTCTCCGTCCGATGTGGCGATTCGCGCCGCCGGTCGGCGACGCGTCGTCTTGTGATGTGCGGACCATGCTATGACTGGGCTAGCATGAGGGCCAGTGATGTTTCCTCAATCGATTGGTTGAAAAATCTCATGAAGATCGAATGCTTTCATACGCTCGACGCCGTCCTGCGCGGCGGCAGTTTCGCGGCGGCGGCCAGCGCAATGAATCTGTCGCCCAGTGCCGTCAGCCTGCAAATGAAGCAGCTCGAGTCGCATCTGGGGCAGGCCTTGTTCGACCGGTCGGCGCTGCAGGTCCGGCCCACCGCGCTGGCCCATGAGGTGAACGCGCTGTTCAAGGATCCGCTGGGCCGGCTGGCGGTGCTGCGGCAGCGCCACACGCCCGCCGTCGAAGGGGCGCTGCGGCTCGGCATCATCGAGCCGCTGCAAGTCACCCTGCTGCCCGCGCTTCTGCTGCGGGTGCGCGCTCAGTACCCGCAGCTGGACGTGCGTCCGATCCGTGGGCGCGTGGCCGACCTCACGGAGCAGTTGCGCGGGGGACAGCTGGATGCGGCCGTGGTGGTGCGGCCCGAACACGGCGGTTCGAGCCGGCTGGCCTGGACGCCGCTCTACCGCGAAACGCTGGTCGCCATCGCGCCGCCCGATGCCCGGGAGACGCGCCTGGACGAGCTCTTCGCCCGGCACGAATGGATTCGTTTCGACAAGAGCACGGTCGGCGGGCGGCTGGCCGCGCGCGTGGTGGCCGAGCATGCGCCGCACGCCCGCTGCCGCATCGATCTGCAGTCGCTGGCGGCCATCACCGCGCTGGTGTCGGCGGGCCTGGGCGCTTCCATCCTGCCCGAGATCGGACCGAACCTGATGAACGTGCATCCGGTGCGGGTGCTCTCGCTCGGCAAGCGTGCGCCGCATCGGCAGATCGCGCTCGTCTGCCGGCGCGCGGACCAGGATCTGCGCACCATCGAGGCGCTCAAGGCGTGCCTGCTGCAGGTCGGGCGTCCGGCCTGAATCCTCCGGCGCCGCGTGGCGGCGTGGCCGCTTCCGGGGAGGCGGTTCAGCCGCGCGGCGCCAGCCGGTGAATCAGCGCCGCGTGTTCCGGGTGAGCCCGCGCCAGCGCCGCGGGATCGGCGAGCTCGAACTCGCTGAACTCGAACCCCGGGGCGACCGTGCAGCCCGCCAACGCATAGGCAGCCGAGGCGTCCGGCGCGTTTGGCGCCAGTTCCGCCGCGAACCAGCAGCCACCCGGCACCATGGCCTGGAACACGGCGTCCGGCCGATCCAGCGGATTGCCCAGACGATGCGTGGTCAGCGCGCCGTCGGCGCCCAGCACGTGCACCAGCAGGCCGTGCCCCGCATGGAAATGCCAGATTTCGTCGCTATGGATGCGGTGCCAGGCCGACCAGGCGCCGTCGCTGAGCAGATACAGAATGGCCGTGGAGGCATCGCGCACTTCGCCATCGGTCCGAGTCACCCGGGCGGCGGCGCGGTAAGTCTCGCGGAAGTGGCCACCCTCGGGGTGCGGCTGCAGGCCGAGGCGGTCGATCAGAAGGGCGGGGGCGTGGTCGGTCATGGCATGGACAAAGCCGGGGGGAATGTCCAGCGTAACCGCATCGCGTCAGGGGCTCAAACCGCGCCCGCCGCTCGCCCGCTGCGCGCGCCGCTGGCGGGTCGGGCGCAAATGTGATGAGATTACGGCCCTGGCCGCGCGGCCTGGATGCGCGGCACGCCCAAACTGAAATATTCGGGGGAACCACCACATGCGCAAACTCTGCATCGCGCTGGCCACGGCCGGCATGCTGGCCAGCGGCCTCGCCGCGGCCCAATCCACGCTTCGTATCGGCCTGCAGGACGATCCCGACGTGCTCGACCCGGCCCGCGCCCGCACCTTCGTGGGCCGTATCGTCTTCGCGTCGCTCTGCGACCGCCTGGTCGACATCACGCCCGACCTGAAGTTCGTGCCGCAGCTGGCCGAGTCCTGGGAAACCGGCGCCGACGGCAAGACGCTCACGTTCAAGCTGCGCGCCAACGCGCTCTACCACGACGGCACGCCCGTCGATGCCGCCTCCGTGAAGGCCAACCTCGAGCGCGCGATCAGCCTGCCCGACAGCAACCGCAAGAGCGAGCTGTCCAGCGTGGCGAGCGTGGCCGCGCCCGATGCGCGGACCGTGGTGCTCACGCTCAAGGCGCCGGATGCTTCGTTGCTCTCGCAACTGTCCGACCGCGCCGGCATGATGATCTCGCCCGCGTCGTTCGACAAAGACCCCGGCAGCAAGCCGGTGTGTTCGGGTCCGTACCAGTTCAAGGAGCGCGTGCAGAACGACCGCATCGTGCTCGAGAAATTCCCCAAGTATTGGGACGCCGGCAGCTATCACTTCGATCGCGTGGTGTTCACCCCGATCCCCGACGCCACGGTGCGCCTGAACAACCTGCGCTCGGGCGGGCTCGACATCGTCGAACGCATCGCGCCCAGCGATGCCAAGGCGGTGAAAGAAGACCGCAACCTCACGCTCGCCGCCGTCACCGGCCTGGGCTTCCAGTCGTTTGCCGTCAACATCGGCAACGGCGATCGTGCCAGCACGCCGCTGGCCAAAGACAAGCGCGTGCGCCAGGCGCTGGAGCTGGCCATCGATCGCGATGTGATCAACCAGGTGGTGGGCGAGGGCATGTTCCAGCCCGCGCACCAGCCCTTCCCGCCGGCCAGCTTTGCCTATGACAAGAGCGTGGAGCATGCCGGCCGCGATCCCAAGAAGGCGCAGGCGCTGCTGAAAGAGGCGGGTTTCGAGCGCGTGAAGTTCGAGCTCACCTACGGCAACAACACCACCATGCAACAGGTGTACGAGCTGATCCAGGCCATGGCGGCCGAGGCCGGTTTCGACATCTCGCTGCGTCCGCTCGAATTCGCGGCGCTGCAGTCGGCGCTGTCGCGCGGTGATTTCGAAGTGGGCCAGACCGGCTGGTCGGGCCGCGTGGACCCGAGCGGCAACATCCATCAGTACGTCAGCTGCAAGGGCAACCTGAACGACGGCCGCTTCTGCGATCCCGAGATCGACAAGCTGCTCGACGAGGCGCGCTCGATCTCCGACGAAGGCAAGCGCCGCGCGCTGTATTCGCAGGTGCTCCAGAAGATGACCGTCGAGCGTCCGCAGATCTACCTCTACTACCTGCCGTGGGTGTTCGGCGTGCAGAAGAAGGTCGAGGGCTTCGTCGCGTATCCCGACGGCCTGATCCGCCTGAAGGATGTGAAGGTGGCCAAAAAATGACGATCCAGTCCGGACATCGCATGTTCACCACGCGGCCGGAAATCCTGGGCACCTTCGGCGTGGTCACGTCCACGCACTGGCTCGCGAGCCAGGCCGGCATGAGCCTGCTCGAACGCGGCGGCAACGCGTTCGACGCGGCCGTGGCGGCCGGTTTCGTGCTGCAGGTCGTCGAGCCCCACCTGGTGGGGCCGGCGGGTGAAGTGCCCATCGTGTTCCATTCGGTCCGCACGGGCCGCACCGAGATGCTGTGCGGCCAGGGTCCCACGCCGGCGGGCGCCACGTTGGCGCATTACCAGTCGCTCGGGCTGGACCTGATCCCCGGCAACGGCCTGTTGCCGGCCGTGATTCCGGGCGCGTTCGATGCCTGGATGCTGATGCTGCGCGACCACGGCACGCTCAGCGTGCGTGACGCGCTCGAGCCGGCGATCTATTACGCGGAACACGGTCACGCGCTGATGCCGCGCATCAGCAACACGATCGCGAGCCTCAAGGATTTCTTCGAGGCGCACTGGCCCACGACCGCCGAGGTCTATCTGCCGGGGGGCGCGGTGCCCGAGGCGCGCAAGCTGTTCCGCAATCCGCGGCTGGCGCAGACCTGGCGGCGCGTGCTGAGCGAGGCCGAGGCGGTGGGAGGCGACCGCGAGCGCCAGATCGATGCCGCGCGCGATGCCTTCTACCGCGGCTTTGTCGCCGAAGAAATCGATCGCTACGCGCGCAACACCGAGGTCATGGACGAAAGCGGGCGGGCGCACCGCGGTGTGCTCACGGCCGCCGACATGGCGGGCTGGTCCGCCACCTACGAAACGCCGCTCACGTACGACTATCACGGCTACACCGTCGCCAAGGCCGGCGCCTGGAGCCAGGGGCCGGTATTTCTGCAGACGCTGGCGCTTCTCAAAGGCACCGATCTCGGCGCGACGGGCCCGGCCAGTGCCGAGTTCGTGCATCGCGTCACCGAGGCCATGAAGCTGGCGTTCGCCGATCGCGAGGCTTACTACGGCGACCCGGCCTTCGTCGACGTGCCGCTCGAGGCGCTGCTTTCCGATGCGTACAACGCCGAGCGGCGTGCGCTGCTGGGCGAGACGGCGTCGCACGCATTGCAGCCCGGCATCGTGCCCGGCTTCGAGGCGCAGGTGGCGCGCGTGATGGATACCCTGGCGCGGCTGTCCAAGGTAACGCAGATCGGTGCGGCCTCGAACGAGCCGACCATGGCCGACATGCGCGCCTCCGCCAAGCGCGGCGACACGACGCACGTCGACGTGATCGACCGTTGGGGCAATATGGTGTCGGCCACGCCGTCGGGGGGCTGGTTCCAGTCGTCGCCGGTGATCCCGGGCCTGGGCTTCGGTCTGAACACGCGTGCGCAGATGTTCTGGCTGGTGCCCGATCTGCCGTGCACGCTGGCGCCGGGCAAGCGTCCGCGCACCACGCTCACGCCGTCGCTCGCGTTGCGCGATGGCGCGCCCTACATGGTGTTCGGCACGCCGGGCGGCGATCAACAGGAGCAATGGCAGTTGCAGCTGTTCCTGCGCCACGTCCACCACGGCCTGAATCTGCAGGAGGCCATCGACCTGCCGATGTCGCACACGATGCACTTCCCGACCTCGTTCTATCCGCGCGACCGCAAGCCCGGCCATCTGGCCGTGGAGAGCTCGTTCGGGGCCGACGTGATCGCGGATCTGCGCGCGCGCGGGCACCACATCGAAGAGGTGCCCGAATGGACCGTCGGCCGCCTCACCGCGGCCAGCCGCGATCCCGACGGCCTGCTCCATGCGGCCGCCACGCCGCGCCTGATGCAGGCGTACGCGGTCGGCCGTTGAGGGCTCGTGGAGTCGGCGGATGGGCGAGGGATCGCCTGTCCGCCCGTTTGGGCGCATGACGCAGGGCGGTGCCTTCAGGGCCGCCTCGTGCGCTCGAGGCTGCGCGGGTTTCAGTGGCAATCCGCGTGATACAGCCGGCGCATGGCCGCCAGATCCAGCAGCTTCACGTGCCGCTGGCGAATCGCCAGCAGGCCGGCGTCCGCCAGGCGCGAGAACAGGCGGCTCACCGTCTCGAGCGTCAGGCCCAGGTAGCTGCCGATATCCTCGCGCGTCATGCGCATGTTGAATTCCGAGGCCGAGTAGCCGCGCGCTTCCATGCGTTGCGACAGGTCGATCAGAAAGGCGGCCAGCCGCTCCTCCGCGCGCATCGATCCCAGGCGCACCATCATGGTCTGGTCCTGCGTCAGCTCCTTGCCCAGCGCGCGCAGAAAGCGCAGTTGCAGGGCGGGCATCTCCGTCGCGAGCGCCTGCAGGTCGGCCAGCCGGATCACGCACACCTCGCTGTCTTCGAGCGCCGTGGTATCCGCGGTGTGATGCAGATCGGCCAGCCCGTCCAGCCCCAACAATTCGCCCGGCAGATGAAAGCCCATGACCTGGGCGTGTCCCTCCGACGTGGAAAGGTGCGTCTTGAAGGTGCCGATGCGCACGACGTACACCTCGTTCATCGGGTCGCCCGTGCGATACAGCGCCTGGCCTTTCTCCACGCGCCGTCGCTCGTGCACCAGCGCTTCGACCTGGCGCAGATCCTGCGTCGAAGGCAGGTCGGGAAGCAGGCCCGCCGTGTGCAGGCAGCGCGGCGTGACGTCATCGAACGGGAGAGGGGACAGCATGATCGTTCCTTCGAGGGCGGGCGCGCCAGGCGCGCCCTGGTTATCTGTCGCGTGCGGTGCGTGTGCCGGCACGCAGGTATCGGTGCGCGGCCGCCGTTGCCGGCGCCGCGCACCCGCCGGTCACGGGCTCGCTCAGTGCGCGGCCTGCGTGGCCGGCTGCAGCGCGTTCTCGAACAGCACGTTGTTCTCCAGATGAATGTGTTCCATCAGGTCTTCGCGGAAGGCGCGCAGGCCGAGATACAGCGCGCGCCAGGTGTTGCAGGCGGCGCGCGGCAGCGTGATGCCGTCGGTCAGCGCCTCCATGCGGCGCAGGTCCTCGCCGCAATCGTCGTGCTCCATGCGCATCACGGCGATCGGCGCGCCGGCCATGATGCCCATGCCGCGCGAGAGCATGGGGAACAGCACCTGTTCCTCTTTCTGCATGTGGCTTTCGAGCTCCTGCTGCATGTCGCGCAGCAGGTCGGCCAGGCCGACCGGGCATTCGGGCCGGTCGCCGTGGACTTCTTCCACACGGCGGGCCAGCCGGATCAGCTCGGGCAACTGCTCGCGATGCTTGTCGTGAAAGCGCACCAGGATGTAGTCGATCAGCTCCGAGGCGCTCGCGCGGCTCCAGTCGTGTTGGGGCGGGGGCGTTTCCGCCAGCGCCTGCAGGCGCGCCTCGATGACGCCGGCATCCACGCCCAGGGTGTGGGCGGCTTCGCGCAGCGTGTGCTTGCCGCCGCAGCAGAAGTCGAGCTTGTAGTCGTGAAACACGCGGGTGGCGCCGGGAATGCGGCGGGCCAGTTCGCCCAACGATCGGTCTTGCATGCTCATGGTGTGCTCCTTGGTGAGGGGATACCTTGAACAAAGCGAAATCCGTGCCAGTTCACGATCGCTATGGAATCAATGGCTTAGCTGGATGCAGGGTGTTTTTTACCCAGTCTGGTTCGGGTGTTTTTCACCATGCAGGGTTATATTGACCCGATCGAGGCATGGTGCCTGCCGATCCGGGTGAACCCAACCATGATGACCGAACTGCTGCTGGCCGATTTCGTGGCCGACCTGCCGCCGGGCGTGCGCCTGCAACGGCTGGTGGTGAGCCTGCGGGCGCACTTTCGCGCCGGGGCCTGTGCCCTGCTGCGCCTCGAGGGCGAACATCTCAAGCCACTCGCGGTCGATGGCCTGGCCGACGACGCGCTCGGCCGCCGGTTCGTCGTGGCGCAGCACCCCCGCCTTTCCGCGATCCTGGCGCAGCAGGGCGTGACGCGCTTTCCGGCCGATAGCGGTCTGCCCGATCCCTACGATGGTCTGATCGAGCATCACGAGGGCGAGCCGCTCTCGGTCCACGATTGCATGGGCGCGAGTCTGTACGTCGAGGGCCGGCTGGCCGGCGCGCTCACGCTCGACGCCCTCGATGCCGGCGCGTTCGCGCCCGGCGCGCGCGAGGAGCTCGAAGCGCTGCTGCCCGCTGTCGAGGCCGCGCTGCGCGTCAGCCGCCTCGAAGAAGAGATCCGTGCGCTGCGCCTGGCCCGCGCCAAGGAGCCCGCGCTGCATATCGTGCGCGGCGACGAGGAGATCATCGGTGCGAGCGAGGCCATCACCGCGTTGCTGCACGAGATCGCGGTGGTCGCGGATTCGGAGCTGCCGGTGCTGTTGCTGGGCGAGACGGGCGTGGGCAAGGAGCTGTTCGCGCACCGGCTGCATCGCCTCTCGCGCCGGCGCGCCAAGCCGCTCATCCATGTCAATTGCGCCGCGCTGCCCGAGTCGCTGGCCGAAAGCGAATTGTTCGGTCATGCTAAGGGCGCGTTCTCGGGCGCGAGCAGCGAGCGGCCGGGCCGCTTCGAGGCGGCGCACGGCGGCACGCTGTTTCTCGATGAGGTGGGCGAACTGCCGCTGGCGATCCAGGCCAAGCTTCTGCGCACGCTGCAGAACGGCGAAATCCAGCGGCTGGGATCGGACGTGCCGCGTCAGGTCGACGTGCGCGTGATCGCGGCCACCAATCGCAATCTGCGCGATCACGTGCGCGATGGCACGTTTCGCGCCGATCTCTACCACCGGCTCTCGGTCTATCCGATCGCGATTCCGCCGCTGCGCGAGCGCGGGGGCGACGTGCTGCTGCTGGCCGGCCGCTTTCTCGAACTGAACCGCGCCCGGCTCGGACTGCGCGCACTGCGCCTGTCGCACGATGCCGAGCAGGCCTTGCGCCGCTACGCGTGGCCGGGCAACGTGCGCGAGCTCGAACACGAGATCAGCCGCGCCGCGCTCAAGCGCGTGAGCCGGGGCACCGGCCGCAACGAGATCGTCACGCTCGAGGCGGAGCTGTTCGATCTGGACGGCATGGGGCAGGCCGCGCCGCCCGCCCGCGTGGTGCCGGACGGCGTCACGGCGCCAGCGACTTCGGGCGCGCCTGCCGTGCGGCTGCGCGACGCGGTCGAGGCGTGCGAGCGCGCGTGCGTCCGGGAAGCGCTTGCCGCGCACGAGGGCAACTGGAGCCGCGCCGCGCGCCAACTCGGCGTGGATCCCAGCAATCTGCACAAGCTGGCCCGCCGGCTCGGGATCGCGCGCGAGGATTGAGCCGGCGCGTTCGTCAGCGTCCCCGTTTGATGCGGGTCGCGCCCCGTCGGACTTAACGTAGAATGCGAACCATTCTTGATGACTGCGGGCGTCCGAGCCTGCTGCGGGACCTCCATGCACGGCCCAGCTTCCCCTGTCAGTTCCTCCCCGTCTCATGAGATCGACCGGCTTTATCGCGAGCACCACGGCTGGTTGGCCGGCTGGCTGCGCGGCAAGCTGGGCAACGCCGGTGACGCGGCCGACCTCGCGCAGGACACGTTCGTCAGGGTGCTGCAGGCCCGCCGCCGTGCGACACAGGAAGAGGTGCGGGGCGGCGATGCGTCCGGCGGGTCGCGCGCGCTGCTGGTGCACATCGCCAAGGGCCTGATGGTCGACCATTGGCGCCGTCAGACCGTCGAACGCGCGTACCTCGATGCCTTGGCGGCCCTTCCGGCGCCGCAGGCGCCGTCGCCGGAGTGCCGCGCGCTCATTCTCGAAACCCTGATTCGTATCGACGCCGCGCTCGAAGCCTTGCCGGCGCGCACGCGCGAGATCTTCCTGCTCGCGCAGTTCGACGGGCTCAAGTACGAAGCCATCGCCAGCCGTTTATCGGTGTCGCTGGCCACCGTCAAACGTCATATGCAGACGGGCTTCGTCGCCTGCCTGGCGGTCGCATGAGCGCGGCGGCCGGCGTGTCGGAGGCGGTGCTGCGTCAGGCCGCCGAATGGCTGGTGCAGCTGCAATGCGGCGAATTGCATGGCGAGCAGGCGCGCGCGTTCGAGGCGTGGCGCGCCGCCGACCCCGCGCATGCGCAGGCCTGGAGCCGCGCGCAGGGCCTGCTGGCGCAGTTCGAGCAAGTGCCCGCACCGGTGCTGCGCGACGCTGCGCGGCTGCGCTCGGAGCGGCGCCGGCTGCTGCGCGGTCTGGCGTGGCTCGCCGTGGCGGCGCCCGCCGGGTGGGCGGGCAGCCGGCAGGTGCCGTGGCAGGCGTGGTCCGCCGATCTGCGCACCGCGACCGGCGAGATCCGCAGCGTGGCGCTCACCGACGGTACCGAGCTGGTGCTGGGCACGGCCACCGCGCTCGACGTGCGTTATGGGCCCGACGAACGCCTGCTCTGGCTGCGTGCCGGCGAAATCATGATCCAGACCGCGCCGGACCCCGCCGGTCGGCCCTTCGTGGTGCGCACCGCGCAGGGCAGGCTGCGGGCGCTGGGCACCCGGTTCACGGTGCGCGGCGATGGCGCCAGGACCTGGGTGGCGGTGTTCGACGGGGCTGTGGAAGTCAGCCCGACGCAGGGCGCGCCGCATGTGTTGCAGGCCGGCGAGGCGCTGGATCTGGATGACACCGGCGCCGGCCGAGTCGCGGCTGCCGACGAGGCGGCAGCGGCCTGGACGCGCGGCATGCTGGCGGTGCACGACCGCCCGTTAGGCGAGGTGGTGGCCGAGCTGGCGCGCTACCGCCCCGGCGTCCTGCGCTGCGATCCGGCGATCGCGGACCTGCCGGTGTCCGGTGCGTTCCCGTTGCGCGATACCGACGCGAGCCTGGCCCTGCTCGCACAGACGCTGCCGCTGCGGGTGGTGCGCATCACCCCCTACTGGGTGACGGTGCGACCCGTGCGCGGCGCGTGAGCCTTTTTTCGATCTCGTCCGGTATGCAAGGAAATCACCGGCTGCGCGCGTCTGGCGCGCGCGCCGATTTCCCACGGATTCTCTGCTGACGGATCGCGCACCATGAAAGGCCCTGCCGCTGTATTTCCCCTGGACGCCCTGCGTTCGAGTCTGCTCGCGCTCGCTATCGCCACTGCCCTGACCCCCGGGGTTCAGGCCCAGACGCCGGCCGCGTCCGCGGCGCGCCAGGCCTACCACGTGCCCGCCGGATCGCTGGGCCAGGCCCTGGCGCGGTTCGCCGCGGCGACCGGCACGCCGCTGTCGTTCGATCCCGCCGTCGTCGCGGGGCGGCGCAGCGCCGGGCTGGACGGCGTGTACGGGGTGCAGGACGGCTTTGCCGCGCTGCTGGCAGGCAGCGGTTTCGTGCTCGCGCCTTCGGGTTCGGGCTACACGCTGCGGCCCGTGCCACGCGAAGGCGAGGCGGCCGTCCTGCCGACGGTGACCGTGGCGGGCAGTACGCCCGGCGCGCTGCCCGAGCTCTTCACCGGCGCGCAGGCCGCGCGGGGCGGCCGGGTGGGCCTGCTGGGCAATCGCGACGTGATGGACACGCCGTTCAACCAGACCACCTACACGGCCCAGATGCTGGCCGATCGGCAGGCCACCACGCTGGGCGAGGCGCTCAACGCCGACCCCTCGGTACGCTTCACCGGCCAGATCGGCGGCATCACCGATTCGTTCTATATCCGCGGCTTTCCGATCGGCGAAGGCAATCTCGGCGAGATCGCGTTCGACGGCGTCTATGGCATCGCGCCCAACTATCACGTCTTCACCGACTACATCGAGCGCGTCGACGTGCTCAAGGGCCCCGGCGCGCTGCTGTACGGCATGTCGCCCAACAGCGGCGTGGGCGGTGTGGTCAACATGGTGCCCAAGCGCTCGTTGCCGGACGACCTGAGCCGCGTGACCGCCGACTACCTGTCGCAAGGGCAGTGGGGCGGCCGGGTCGATCTGAGCCGGCGTTTCGGCGACGACCGCGAATGGGGCGTGCGGCTGAACGGCATGCACCGGCAGGGCGCCACGCCGCTGGACAATCAGCGTTCCCGCACCGACCTGGGGGCGCTTGCCCTGGATTACCGTGGTGCGCGCCTGCGCGCCACGCTCGACGTCATCCTGCAGAACGAAAAGATCGACGCGCCGACGCGGCCGATGCTGGTGGCGGGCGGCCTGCAGGTGCCCGAGGCGCCGGACGGCCGCCGCAACGTCACGCAGCCGTGGGGCTGGTGGACGTCGGACAGCCAATCGGCGCTGTTGCGGCTGGAGTACGACGTGACCGACGCGTTGACCGTGTTCGCCGATGCCGGCGGCTCCACGATCGATATCGCGCGCCTGAGCGACCAGACGCCGCAGATCCTCAACGCGCGCGGCGATACCGTGGCCACGCCCAGCTACTTCAAGTTCGAGGTGGATCGGGCAACCTACAACGCCGGTGCCCGCGCGCGCTTCGACACCGGCCCGGTGAGCCATAACCTGTCGGTGCAGGGTTCGCTGTACGACGACCAGGTGGCACAGGCCAGCCGCGCGGGCACGCCGGTCTTTTCCAATATCTACGAGCCGATCAGCCGGCCGCGCCAGTCGATCGCGGCTCCTGCGCTAGTGCCGAAGGTCTCGTCGTCGCAGCTGGGCGGCATTGCCCTGGCCGACACGCTCGGCGTGCTCGACGATCGCGTGCAGCTCACGCTGGGGCTGCGTCATCAGCGCATCGAGTCGAGCAATTTCGCGGCGACCGGCGCGCGCACGGTGCATTACGAGAAGAGCGCGACGACGCCGCTGGCGGGTCTCGTGCTCAAGCCCTGGAGCAATGTGTCGCTGTATGCGAACTACATCGAAGGCCTGAGCAAGGGCGATATCGCGCCCGCCACCGCCAGCAATGCGGGCGAGGTCTTCGAGCCTTATAAGTCGCGTCAACGCGAGGTCGGCATCAAGGTCGACTTCGACGACGCCGTGGTCAGCCTGTCGGCGTTCAACCTGAGCAAGCCCAGCGGCCAGCTCAGCAACGGCGTGTATGCCGCCGACAGCGAGCAGCGCAATCGCGGCCTGGAGCTCAACGTGATGGGCGAAGTCGCGCCGGGCGTGCGCCTGCTGGGCGGCGTGACCTGGCTCGACGCCGAGCTCACGCGCACCAGCAATCCGCTGACGCAGGGCAACCGCCCGGTCGGCGTGCCGCGCCGCATGGCGAGCCTGGGCGCGCAATGGGATCTGCCCTGGGTGCAAGGGCTGACGCTGCTGGGCAACTTGGTGTACACGGGGCAGGAGTACGTGAACCAGGCGAATACGCAGTCGGTGCCGTCGTGGACCACGGTCGACGTCGGCGCACGCTACCGCCTGCGCGTGCAGGATCGCGACGTGACGCTGCGCGCCACGGTGGCCAACGTGTTCAATCGAGGCTACTGGTCCGGCGTGGCGTCGTACAGCACGATCTCGCAGGGGGCGCCGCGTACGTTCATGCTGTCGGCGTCGGTCGACTTCTGAGCGCGGGGCATGCGGTGGCTGCGCTCGCCGCGGCGGCGTGAGGCGCCGGGGCTCGCGGCCCGGCGTTGCCCCTTGCCAGACCGCGTGAGGCCTCAGCCGGCGTGCCAGCCGTAGTACACGTCCAGGGCGTCGGCGTGTTCTTCGACGAAGCCGCATGCGAGATAAAAGGCATTGGCCCGGCTGCCGCGCAGGGCGTTCAGGCGCAGCGGCAAACCCGCCATCCGCGCCTGTGCCTGCAACGCCTGCATCACGCTGCGGCCATGCCCCTGGCCGCAGTGTCGCGGCCACAGATAGAAGTGCTTGAGGTGCAGCGCGTCGTCTTCGGGTTGCAGCACATAAAAGCCGATGCGTTCGGCCGGCGTTTCGATGTGGCGCGCATACTCGGGCACGAAGCCCTCGATCAGCCGCCGGCGCGCGCGCTCCGGGTCGAAACGGCCCAGCGCCTCCAGACTCTCCCGCATCGCCGCCACGCGCAGCTCCGCCAGCGCGGGGAGGTCATCGAGCGAGACGGGCGCGTAGTGCAGAGCAACGTGGGACATGATGAGGGCGACGGACGGGTGAGGCGCCGAACGTGGCGCGGCAGCTCTTTTTACCGCGTCGGTCCGGCCATGGAAAGCGCGGCCATGGCATCGCCCGCCCCGTCACCGGCACGAGGGCAGGCACCCCGCTTTGCGATGTGCGTATCGCATAAGCGCAGCGTCAGGGCTAGAATGACTCATCGAGTCCGGGACCCATTGCCATGCCTTTGCCCCAAGGCTATCTCCAGATGATCGCGACGCATCTGAACGCGCCGTATGGTGCGATTCTGACGGCGGCGGACGTGCGGGACGCGCTGCGTGCCGGCACGTTGCATGGCCTCGCGATCAGCGCCCTTGGCAAGGAATTGATTGCGAGCATGTATGTCGAGCTGCAGCCCGAGATCATCGGTTGCGCAAGCTACGAGGCGGGCGTCAACCTCGAAGAGGCGCAATCGCTGTATGCGCATGTCCGCAGCGAATGGGCCGTACCTCGCGTGGCAATGTGGGAAGAGGCACTGGCGGGAGTGCTGTGATGGCGATCTCCGACGCCGCTATCGCGGAACACCGCGCGCAAGGGCCGTGGCGCGAGCTGGAGCCTTTTATCGCGCACTGAGCGGCACATCCGATCGACACTCAGGCTGACGCGGCGGCGCCGCTGCCTTCGCCGTACACCTCGCGCGCGAGCGTGAGCCAGGCCTGGGCGGCGTGCGACAGATAGCCTTCCGCGCGCCAGATCAGCATCATCTCCCATAGCGCATCGCGCGGATCGAGCGGCACCTGCCGCACGCCGGGCTGGCGCCGTTCGCGCGCCACGAGCTGCGGCAGAAAGCCCACTCCCATGCCCGACGCGACCAGCGCGCTGATGAAGTCCGTCTGGCCGCTGCGCGCGGCCACCGTGGGCGTGAAGCCGGCGCGCTCGCAGGCGGCGAGCAGCACATGGTTGAGCGCGAAGCCCGACTCGAACAGGATGAAAGGCGTGTCGCGCAGTTGCGCGAGGCGCAGACGCCGGCTGCGGGCGAGCGGGTGGTCGGGCGGCAGCAGCACCACCATGGGCTCGCGCGCCACGGCCTGAAAGGCAAATTGCGGCGGAATGGGCGCGAGTGTCGCGCCGAGCTCGATGTCGCCGCTGCTCACCATGTCTTCGAGACGGCGGCTGCCGTGCTCCGACAGATGGATCTCCACGCCCGGATAGCGGCGGCGAAAGCGCGCGAACAGCGGCGCGAACAGCAGATTGCTGCCCAGCGTGGGCAGGCCCAGACGCAAGGTGCCGCGCCGCAGCCCGCGCAGCTCCTGCAGCTCCGCGATCAGGTCGTCGCGTCCGGTCAGCATCGTCTGTGCGCGGCCGTACACGATCTCGCCGGCCGGCGTGAGGCGGGGCGGCTGGGCCTGACGGTCCAGTAGCGGCATGCCGATCTCGTCCTCGAGCTGGCGCACGGCTTTGCTCACCGTGGGCTGCGTGGCATGGATCGCGCGGGCGGCCTGCGAGAAACCGCCTTGCTTGACCACTTCGACAAAGGCTCTGAGGGCGCGCAGATCCATGAGGCAAACCTTGAGTGAGGGGCTGATTCCCGGCTATTCCAATTTTGAATGGCCCGGATTCTGAGAATTCATTTTATCTATGCCGTTCACAGGCGTACAACAGGGGCTGCGGCGCTTTCCATGCCGGCATAGAAACCGGCCAGCACGCATTGTCTGGAGTTTTTGTTGTGAAGTTGTCCCGTCATCGGATTCTGGCGCGCAGCGCGTGGCGCCGCAGCCGTGCGCTGCAGATCGGCCTGATCGCGGTCTTCGCCGCGGCGGGCCAGTGGGCCGCGACCGCGCTGGCCCTGCCCATCCCCGGGGGTGTGATCGGTCTGGCGCTCGTGCTCGTGCTGCTCGGCACGGGGTGGTTGCGCCCCACGCACATCCGCCGTGGCGCCAGCTGGCTGCTGGCCGAAATGCTGCTGTTCTTCGTGCCGGCCGTGATGTGCCTGCTCGACCACGGCGAGCTGCTCGGTCTGTTGGGCCTGAAGATCGCCGCGATCATCGTGCTGGGCACCTTGCTGGTCATGGGCAGCACGGCGCTGGTGATCGACCTCTGCTATCGCTGGATGAACCGCCATGCATCCTGACCTGAGCCTGTTCTTCTGGCCGGTCGCGACGGTGCTGGCCTACCTCTGCGCGCGCACCGTGTACCAGCGGCTGGGCTATTGGTGGACATCGACGCTGGTGCTGGCGCCGGCGCTGCTGCTCGCGCTGGCCGTCTGGCTGCACGCGGGCTACCGCGACTACATGAGCGGCAGCCACTGGCTGATGGCCATGCTCAGTCCGGTGATCGTGTCGTTCGCGCTGCCGCTGTATCAAGAGCGTGCGCTGATCCGCCGCTACTGGCCCATCCTGTTGGTGGGCGTGGTGGTCGGCAGCACCATCGCGGGCTTCTCGGCCTGGCTGCTGGCGAGTTGGCTGCACCTGCCCGACGACGTGCGCCTGAGCCTCGTGCCCCGGTCCGTCGCCACGCCGTTCGCCATGACGGTGTCGGGCAATCTGGGCGGCATCCCCGATCTCACGGCCGTGTTCGTGATCCTGACCGGCGTCTGCGGCGCGGCCATGGGCCAGATCGTGCGGCGCGCGCTGCCGCTGCGCTCATCGCTCGCGCGCGGCGCGTTGTTCGGCATGGGCGCGCACGGCGCCGGCGTGGCCAAGGCGCGCGAGCTCGCCGCCGATGAAGGCTCGATCGCCGGGCTCGTGATGGTGTTGGCCGGCCTGGCCAACGTGCTGGTGACACCCGGCATCGCGTTCCTGCTGACGGCTTGAGGCTATGTCGCCGCGGCAGGCTTAACGAGGGCCGGCGCGCGGTGTACAGTGGGTCATCCCGCCCCGCGGGCCACTCCTGTCGAAGAGGTGCAACATGGTCGTATCGGTCGGTCGTGCAGCAGCAAGGCAAGGATTCCGCCGTTTCCCCGCGTTCTCATCGGCCTGGGCCGCGCTGGCCCTGGCGGCCGCGCTCGGCGCGGGCATCGCGCCACGGGCGCAGGCCGCCGGCGATCTGGGCTCGGCCAAGACCCTCGTGGCCAAGCACAAGCTCGGCGCCGGCATGAAGGTCATGGCGTTCGCCGCCGCCGCCCGCACCGACACCTACGCGAATCTGGTCAAGGCCGCGGGCCCCGACCGCGCGCAGGCGGCCGTCGTCGAGCAGCTCAACGCGCTCGAGCCCAAATATCAGCCCGCGTGGGACGCCAATCTGGCGCAGGCCTACACCCGCCATTTCAGTACCGCCGAGCTCAAGTCGATCGCCGCCAAGGGCACCGACTCACCGGATGCCGGCAAGTTCGCCGAACGCGGCAACAGCGTGGGCGCCGACATGATGCAGTTGTCGGCGCCGTTGCTCTCCGAGATGGTGACCGAGGCCCTGGTACGCGCCGCCGCCCAGCTGCAGCAGCAGGGCGGCATGAAGAAACCCTGAAGCACGGCGCGCGCTGGCGCGGCCTGCCCGCATGCCAGCGCCGGGGTGCGCCCCTCACCGGGCGGCCGGCAGGCGGCCGCTCCAGGAGTCATGTCATGGAATGGAAGGTTTACAAGAGCGGTTGGATTGGCGAGCGCAACTTCGAGGTCCAGACCTGCGAAGACGAAGACGGATATATGTCACGCGCAACCATTCTCGGCTTTCCGCCGCTCGAAGTGCTGGATCAACCCTTTCCGAACGAAGAGCTGGCCGTCAAGGCAGCACTCAAGCGCCTCGCCGAAGAGTTCGACGAAGAGCCGCGGTTCGAGTGATCGCTAGGCGGCGCGCGCGGCCGCGCCGGTGGCCGCCCGCGCCGGCTCGTGTTCGATCAACACACCGAATGCCGCGCCGAGCTGACGCGCGCCGTTGCGCGACACCCGCAGCGCGCGCGAGTCCAGTTCGCGCGTGACCCAGCCGCGCGACAGCAGCAACTGCAGCAGGCCCGCGCCCAGCGCGCCGCCCAGATGCGGCCGGCGCACGCTCCAGTCCATGCACGCACAGGCCTGACGGCGGCGCTTGCGCGCCATCGTGTCGAGATCCAGGCCCAGGTCGCGCAGCCGCTGCGCGCCGACCGCGGTCACGAGATAACTGCCATCGCCTTCGGCAAGCCAGCCCTGCGCCCACATCGCGTCGTGCAGGCTCACGGCCACCGTGCCCGCCATGTGGTCATAGCAGGTGCGCGCATGCAGCAGGTGTTGCGGCGTGGACGGCACGAACGGCGTGCGCGGCACGCCGGCCACCACGAGCAAGGCCTCCAGCGCGCTGGCCACTTCCGGGGTGGCCAGCTGGAAATAGCGATGCTTGCCCTGCACCGTGAGCGAGACGAGCCCCTGGTCGCGCAGCCGCTGAAAGTGGCTGCTGGCCGTGGACGCGCCGATGCCGGCCACCACGGCGAGCTCGGTGGCGGTGCGGGCGCAACCATCGAGCAGGCAGCAGAGCATGCGTGCCCGCGCGGGGTCGGCGATGGCCGCGGCCACCTGGGCGATACGTTCGTCGGCAGGAAGTGCATCCATGGTTCGCTCCAGGTCGAAGTGTGCATGTGACAGCCGCAGGATACTGCGCGCATCTCATCTCTCACAAGGACTTCGGCCATGGATCCGAGCGCCATTCCCGCCACCGCCGCGCGCGCGCCGCGCCGCTTTTTCGGCCCCACGGTGCTGACCGCCACCTTCGTGCTGGCGGTGTTCGGCTGGGGTGTCGGCTTTTACGGCCCGCCCGTGTATCTGCAGTCGGTGGTGGCGCGCACCGGCTGGAGCGTCACGCTGGTCTCGGCGATGGTGACGCTGCATTTTCTGGCGGGGGCGCTGGTCGTGGCGCGGCTGCCTCGCCTGTATCGCCGCTTCGGCGTGCCCACGGTCACGCTGACCGGGGCGGTGTTGCTGGCGGTCGGCGTGACGGGTTGGGGGCTGGCCGCGTCGCCCGCCGCGCTGGCCGTGGCCGCGCTCGCCAGCGGCGTGGGCTGGGTGGCGCTCGGCGCCGCGGCCGTGAATGCGCTGATCTCGCCCTGGTTCGCCGCGCGCCGCCCCTGGGCGCTGGGCGTGGCCTATAACGGCGCGAGCGTCGGCGGCATCATCTTCGCGCCGCTGTGGGTGGCGCTGATCGCGCAGCTCGGTCTGGCCGGCGCCGGCCTGGCGGTCGGCCTGACCATGGTCGCCGTGATCGCACTGTTGGCCCGTCAGGTGTTCCGCCACACGCCGGCCAGCCTGGGCCAGGAGGCCGATGGCGGCGCCATGCCACGCGGACCGGGCGGCGCGATAGCGACGCCGGACGCACGCATGCCACCCCGGCCGGGCGCCGCGCTGGCGCCGCCGGACGCACGCACGTCACCCGCCAGCCGTGCGCCGCTGACCTCGCCCTGGCGCGAGCGACGCTTCCTCACGCTCTCGCTCGGCATGGCGCTGGGCCTGTTCGCGCAGATCGGCCTGATCGCGCAACTCTATGGATGGCTGGCCTTGCGCATCGGTAACGATCGCGCCGGCTGGCTGATGGGGGCGGCCACGGCGGCGGCCATCGCCGGGCGCATGGTGGCCGCGCGGCTGCTCGGGCCCGGCGCCGATCGCCGCAACGTGGCCTGCGCCGCCTATGCAGTCCAGGCGTTCGGCGTGGCGCTGCTCGTGGCCTGCGCGTGGGGCGTGCTCGCTCATCCCGCCTGGCTCGTGACGGGGGTGCTGCTGTTCGGTTCGGGCATCGGCAACGCGACCTCCCTGCCGCCGCTGATTGCGCAGACGGAGTTCACGCCGGCCGACGCGGCGCGAGCGGTGCCGCTCATCGTGGCGGTGTCTCAGGGCGCCTACGCGTTCGCGCCCGCCGTGTTCGGCCTGGGCATCGGGCTGCTCGCCCCGGGGGGCTGGTTGCTGTGCGCCATGCTGCTGCAGGCGCTGTCGATTGCCTTGTTCGCCTCGGGCCGGCAGCGGCCCGCGCGGGCCTGACGGAAGGCCGGGCCCATCCAGGCCGGGCCTATCCAGGCGGGGCCCATCCACGCCGGACAGAACAGCACGATGCGGTGCAGTATGCTCTGGCCTTCCGTTTTCGACTTCCTGCCTGTTCAGCCCATGTCCCATTTTCCTTTCGATGCCGTGTTGTTCGACTGCGATGGCGTGCTCGTGGATTCCGAGCCCATCACCAACCGCGTGCTGTCCCAGATGCTGGGCGAGCAGGGCTGGCGCATCACGCCCGAAGAAACCATGCGGATCTTCACGGGCAAGGCGGTGCGCGATGAACTGCCGCTGATCGAGGAACGCACCGGCAAGCGCCTGACCGACGACTGGATTCTCGAGTTTCGCGCGCGCCGCAACGCCGCGCTCGATAGCGAACTGAACGAGATCCCCGGTGCGCCGGCCGCGGCCAAGCGTCTGCACGAGCAACTGGACGGCCGCATCGCGGTCGCGTCCGGCGCCGATCGCAAAAAGGTCGAGCTGCAACTGGCCAAGGTGGATCTGGCCGATACGTTTGCCGGCCGGGTCTTCAGCGGCCAGGAAATGCCGCGCAGCAAGCCGTTCCCCGACGTGTATCTCGAAGCCGCCCGCGCTCTCGGCGTGGACCCGGCGCGCTGCGCCGTGATCGAGGACACGGTCACCGGCGCCACGGCCGGCGTCGCGGCGGGCGCGACGGTGTTCGGTTACAGCCCCGACGCGCTCGGTCACAGCGCCGCGGACGCGCTGCGCGCCGTCGGCGTGGCGCACGTCTTCACTAATATGGACGATCTGTTCGGCCTGTTGCGCGACTGGCAACCCGCCCGGGCCTGAGCGGCCGCCGAGCCGGGGCCGGCGTCCCGGCCGTGGCCCCAGTCGCGTGCAGCCATCGCGCGGGCGCGCGCGGCCAGGTGCGTCCCCAAAAAACTTGGGTCGGACGGATTCACCTACAATGGGCGCTCGCCACCGTTATCGACGCGATGCCCGCTGTTGCGTGCATTTTCGCAATCGGCCCGCATCGCGCCGGGTCCCGCCACGCGGGGCCGTCAGGCCGGATGCGCTCGTGTCCCCGCCTTCACCCCGGTCTTATGCTCGGTAGTTCTGCGATCTCGTTCCTGCGTACCCTGTGCAGTCTGCGCTGGCTGGCCATTGCCGGGCAGGCCGTCACGGTGCTGGTGGCGAGCGACCTGCTGGGCCTGCCGTTGCCGTTGCAGCCGCTCTGGCTCGGCGTTGGCGCGCTGATCACCTTCAATATCTACGCCAGCCTGCGCCTGCGCCGCACGCTCGACCTCTCTTATGGCACGGCGTTCGCCCACCTGTTGGTCGACATGGTGGTGCTGGCCTGGATGGTGGGCTGGAGCGGCGGGCTGACCAATCCGTTCGGCACGATGTTCCTCGTGCTGATCGCGCTGGCCGCCTTCGCGCTGCCGCGCAACTGGGCCTTCGCGGCGGCGCTGGCGAGCCTGACCGGCTACACGGCGGCGGCGGTGTTCGGCCAGCCGCTGGCCGGCACGCCCAATACCTATTTGCTGCTGCTCTATGGTCTGGGCGCCAACTTCCTGATCTCGGCGGCCGTGGTGCTGTATTTCTCGACCCGCCTGGCGAGCGACCTGCGGGTGCGTGAGCGCGAGCTGGCCCTGCTGCGCGAGCGCTTCACACGCAACGAGGGCATCGTCGCGCTCGCCACCCACGCGGCGGCCATGGCGCACGAGCTCAACACGCCCCTGGCGACCATGACGCTGCTGGCCGACGAAATCGCCGCCGAGGTCGAGGAACCCGAGGTGCGCGCGGACGTCGAAACCCTGCGCGAGCTGCTCACGCTGTGCCGCGAGCGCATCCGCAATCTGGCCGTGCCCACGGAGGTCGATCTGGTGCGCGTGGTGGGGCAGTGGCGCCTGGTGCGTCCGACCATCGATCTGCGTCGCACCGGTACCCTGCCGCCGACGTTGCGCGTCGAGCCCTCGATCGCGCACCTGCTGCAGGCGCTGCTCAACAACGCGGCCGACGCGGGCGAGCAGGCGGGCGATCCGCGCATCGATCTGCATCTGGAATACCGCGATGGCGCGCTCAAGGGCGAGGTGCGCGACCATGGCCGGGGCTTCGACCCCGACCACACCGTGCTGCCGGCCACCACGCTGTTCCACAGCGGGAAGCCGGATGGCCTCGGGGTAGGATTGGCACTGTCCCATGCGACAGTAGAACAACTGGGCGGAGAAATGACGATCACGGCTGCCGAAGGCGGCGGCGCGTGCATCCGTTTCTACCTGCCCCTCGAAGGTTCGGGAACTTAGACGAGATGGATCCCTCTGAATACGGTCTGTTGATCGACGACGACGAGCTGTACGTGCGCACGTTGCAACGCAGCCTGGCGCGCCGTGGCCTCGAAACCCGCGTGGCGTGCGACATCGCCGAGGCGCTCAAGGTCGCCGAAGAGATCCGTCCGGCCTTCGCGCTGGTGGATCTGCGGCTCGGCGAAGATTCCGGTCTGACGCTGATCCGCCCGTTGCGCGCCCTGCGGCCCGACATGCGCATCCTGCTGGTCACGGGCTACGCCAGCGTGGCCACGGCGGTCGAGGCGATCAAGCGGGGCGCCGACGACTATCTGCCCAAGCCGGCGACGGCGCCGATGATCCTGCGTACGCTCGGGCTGATGAAGCCAGAAACCGTTACGATTGAATCGACCATGACGCCATTGCACCGCCTAGAATGGGAGCACATCCAGCAGGCGCTGCATGAGTCCGGCGGCAACGTGTCCGCCGCGGCGCGACTGCTGGGCATGCACCGGCGCACGCTGCAGCGCAAGCTGATGAAAAAGCCCGGTCCCGAGCGCGAGTCCGTTCTCGACTGACTTTGCCGGATCGCGGCGCCAGGCCAACACCGTTTGTGCCGGCGGCCAGCGAGGGTGCGACATATTGCCGCACCCCGCACGCTCCCTACCGACCCGTCGGCTCGGGGCGGGCCCGCAAAATGCACCGTTTTGGTGCCCCATCCCATGATGCAGTGCGACGATCCGTCGCACCTGCCGCGCGATCTCCCTGGATACCATTCGAAAGTTTGCTGGTTTGCTGCGTCCGCGGTGAGCCCTCCTTTCCATCCATATCCAAGGCTGTACGTGAAACACCCCCACCTTGCGAATCTTGCGCGCGCCCTGGGCGTCGGCGCTGTCCTGCTGCTTCTCGGCGGCTGTTCGATGGAAGTCCTTTCTCCCAAGGGAGACATCGGCGTCCAGGAACGGAACCTGATCCTCATCGCGCTTGGTCTGATGCTGCTGGTCGTCGTGCCGGTCATCATCATGACGATCGTGTTCGCGTGGAAGTACCGCGCGTCGAACACGTCCGCGACCTACGATCCGAAGTGGTCGCACTCGACCAAGATCGAAATCGTCGTCTGGACGGTGCCGGTCATCATCGTGTCGATCCTGGCGTTCTTCACCTGGAAGTCGTCGCACGAACTCGACCCCTATCGTCCGCTCGTCTCCGACGTGAAGCCGATCAACATCGAAGTCGTGTCGCTGGACTGGAAGTGGCTGTTCATCTACCCGGACTACGACATCGCGACCGTCAACGAGATCGCGTTCCCCGTCGACACCCCGGTGAACTTCCGCATCACCTCGGCTTCGGTGATGAACACGTTCTTCATTCCGCAGCTCGGCAGCATGATCTATTCGATGGCCGGCATGGAAACGAAGCTGCATCTCAACGCGTTCGAGATCGGTTCGTACTTCGGCGTGTCGGGTAACTACAGCGGCGGCGGCTTCTCGGGCATGCGTTTCACGGCCCACGCCACCACCCCGCAGGATTTCGAAGCGTGGATCCAGAAGGCCAAGGCGTCCAACACGCCCATGACGCCCGATGTCTACGCAGCGCTGGCCAAGCCCAGCCAGAAGAATCCGGTGCAACTGTTTTCGAGCGCGCCCGTCGGCATGTTCGACAACATCGTGCACAACCAAATGACCCGGATCGCCGGCGTGGACTCTGCCACGTGCACGGCTACGTCCAACAATCTGATCGCCGCTGCGGAGTAATTGATGTTTGGGAAACTCTCCTTGGAGGCCATCCCGTTCCATGACCCCATCGTCATGGTTACGCTGGCCGCCGTAATACTGGGTGGTATTGCGCTGCTGGGCGCGATCACCTTCATGGGCAAGTGGAAGTACCTGTGGACCGAATGGCTCACGACGGTCGACCACAAGCGTATTGGTGTGATGTACATCCTGGTCGCGCTCGTCATGCTGCTGCGCGGCTTCGCCGACGCCATCATGATGCGTACGCAGCTGGCCGTGGCCTCTGCCGACTCCCCGGGCTTCCTGCCCCCGCATCACTACGATCAGATTTTCACCGCCCACGGCGTCATCATGATTTTCTTCATGGCGATGCCCCTCATCACGGGCCTGATGAACCTGGTCGTGCCGCTGCAGATCGGTGCGCGCGACGTTGCGTTCCCGTTCCTGAACTCGCTGAGCTTCTGGCTGTTCTTCGCCGGCGTCGTGCTGATCATGCTGTCGCTGTTCGTGGGCGAATTCGCCGCGACCGGCTGGCTGGCATATCCGCCGCTGTCGGGCCTGGACTACAGTCCAAGCGTGGGGGTGGATTACTACATCTGGGCGCTGCAGATATCAGGGCTCGGTACCACGCTGTCGGGTGTGAACTTCGTCGTCACGATCCTGCGCATGCGCGCTCCCGGCATGTCGCTGATGAAGATGCCCGTGTTCACCTGGACCTCCCTGGTGACCAACGTGCTGATCGTCGCCGCCTTCCCGGTGCTGGCCGCCACGCTGGCGCTGCTGACCGCCGACCGCTATCTGGGCACGCACTTCTTCACGAATGACGGTGGCGGCAATGCCATGATGTTCGTGAACCTGATCTGGATCTGGGGCCACCCCGAGGTGTACATCCTGATCCTGCCGTGCTTCGGCGCGTACTCGGAAATCGTCGCGACCTTCTCGCGCAAGACGCTGTTCGGCTACAAGTCGATGGTCTACGCGACCGCCGCCATTGGCGTGCTGTCGTTCCTGGTCTGGCTGCACCACTTCTTCACGATGGGTGCGGGCGCCAACGTCAACGCGTTCTTCGGTATCGCCACAATGATCATCTCCGTCCCGACCGGGGTGAAGATCTTTAACTGGCTGTTCACGATGTACCGCGGCCGCGTGCTGTTCTCGGTGCCGATCCTCTGGACCCTGGGCTTCATCATCACCTTCGTGATCGGTGGCATGACCGGCGTGCTGATGGCCATCCCCGCGGTGTCCTTCGTGCTGCACAACAGCCTGTTCCTGATCGCCCACTTCCACAACGTCATCATCGGCGGCGTGGTGTTCGGTTGTATCGCCGCGATCGTGTACTGGTGGCCCAAGGCCTTCGGCTTCACGCTCAACGAAAAGCTCGGCCGCTACTCGTTCTGGTGCTGGCTGGTCGGCTTCTACGTGGCCTTCATGCCGCTGTACGTGCTGGGCTTCAAGGGCATGACCCGTCGCCTGAACAGCTACGACAATCCGGAATGGCAGCCTTACCTGATCGTCGCCCTGGTGGGTGCCGTTCTGATCGCCCTGGGTATCTGGTTCTTCCTGATGCAGATCGTCGTCTCGATCCGCGACCGCAAGAAGAACGTCGACGTGACCGGCGATCCCTGGGATGGCCGCACGCTGGAATGGTCGATCGCTTCGCCGGCTCCGTTCTACAACTTCGCCGTCGTGCCGCACGTCGACTCGCTCGACCAGCACTGGGAAGACAAGGAAAACGGCGTCGCCTACAAGCGCCCGGCCAAGTACGAAGACATCCACATGCCGCGTAATACCGGTGCTGGCGTGTTCATGGGCGCCTTCGGCCTGGTCATGTGCTTCGCGCTGATCTGGCACATCTGGTGGCTCGCCATCGTGGGTCTGGTCGGCATGGTCGGCTCGTTCATCCGCCGCGCCTACGACCGCGATGTCGATTACTGGGTCCCCGCCGCCGAAGTCGAGCGGATCGAAAACGCCCATTTCAACGCCATGCAAAAGGCCGCCTGATCCATCATGACCAACGCTGTTGCCACTCACTCCCACGGTGCCCACGACCACGGTCATGAGCACCACGACGATGGATCCAAGACCGTTTTCGGTTTCTGGGTCTATCTGATGAGCGACCTGCTGATCTTCTCGGTCCTGTTCGCTACCTTCGCCGTGCTGTCCAACGCCACCGCTGGTGGCCCGCACGGCCGTGACCTTTTCGACCTGTCCTTCGTGCTGGTCGAAACCATGCTGCTGCTCGTGTCGAGCTTCACGTTCGGCGTGGCGATGCTCAACCTTTACGCGGGCAACCGCGGCAAGGTCATCGCCTGGCTGTGGATCACGTTCCTGTTCGGAGCGGGCTTCATCGCCATGGAAATCTATGAGTTCATGCACCTGATCCACCTGGACGCCGGTCCGGGCCGCAGTGCCTACCTGTCGGCGTTCTTCACGCTGATCGGCACCCACGGCCTGCACGTCACGGCCGGCCTGATCTGGATCCTGGTCATGATCGACATGGTCCGTCGCTACGGCCTGGATTCGATCAACAAGCGTCGTCTGGCGTGCCTGAGCCTGTTCTGGCACTTCCTGGACATCGTCTGGATCTGCGTTTTCACTTTCGTCTACCTGATGGGGGCCCTGTAATGTCGAGTCATGACGTTGCGGCCGATCACGGCCACACCAGCCACGGCAGCCTGAAGTCGTACATCATCGGCTTCATCCTGTCGATCATCCTCACCCTCGGTGCGTTCTATCTCGTGATGGACGGCGGCTTCAGCCGCGCCGTCGCGCTGATCGGCATCCTGGTCATGTGCGTGGCACAGTTGCTCGTGCAACTGGTGTTCTTCATGCACATGGGCACCAAGCCTGGCGGCGAGCGCGACAACCTCAGCACCTTCCTGTTCACCGTGATGATCATCGCGATCATCGTCGGCGGCTCGGTCTGGGTTCTGCACAACATGAACGCCAACATGCTGCACCCGATGCCCAACTGATCGGACTGCATGCACGGGAAAACGGCAGCGCGCGAGCGTTGCCGTTTTTTTTTGCCCGGCGGCCGTGCGTTGTGTCGTTTTGCGGTTGGTAATAAAAATCATTCCTATCTATAATGGCGGTCCGCGCGTTGTTTTCCCGGAGTTGCGCCATGCCTGTCCTCGACGATTACGAACACCTCAAGCGCGAGCACGCCGCGCTGCTCGCCAGCTATGGCCGCGTTCAGGCCCGCTGCTCGGCGATGCTGAACGCGCAGGCGCGCCGGATCGAGGCCTTGCAGGCCGAGACGATGCAGCTGCGCGCCGAGGTCATCATGCGCGACACCCGGCTCGCCTGGGCCGGCGCCGATCGGCAGGCGCTCGAAGCGGCCGTGCCGGGGCTGGCCCGGCGGGTCACGCTGGCGCGTCAGGTGGAGTATCTCGCTGGCCGGGTGCAATCGCTGGTGCGCGCGCGGCAGGTGCCGACCCTGGCCATGCCCGCGGTGCGCGTGAGCCGGGGGACGGCGGGCGCGGCTTGGACGGCCGCGGGCTTGCGTGCCGCCGTTACGCCGGCCGCCGGATCGCCGGCCGCCGGTACGCCGGCCGCCGGATCGCTTCCCGTCAGCAAATCCGTGTTGTGCATCGGGGGAGACGAAGGCACCACGCGGCTCGCGCGGGTGCTGGCCGAGCTGAGCGGCGCGCGGTTCCTGGCGATCGAAGGCGACGGGCGCGAGCACGCCGACCGGCCCCGCGACCCTCATGCCGGCGCGACCGGCGTGCCCCGCTCACCCGACGCAGTGCGAGACGATGCCCGGGCGTCTTCTACGGAACACGATCTCGAGGCTTGCCTCGACGCCGCCGACCTCGTCATCTGCCAGACCGGCTGCGTGAGCCACGGCGACTTCTGGCGCGTGCAGGATCACTGCAAGCGGCACGGCAAGCAGTGCCTGCTGGTCGATGATCCCACGGCCCTCGACGACACCCGGCAGGTCGTCCGCCTGCATCCGGCGCGGGCCCGGTCCGAGTAGGCCCTTGCGCCGCCAGTGTTCCATATGTGGGACGCTGCGACCGTTTTTGGGGGGCTACCGGCCGGAGCGCGCCGGCTTTATCGTTGATCCATGAACCACTGGACCCGTGCAGCGCACGGTCAGGAGCAACGATCATGAAGAAAGTATTGGGTACCTTCAGCGCGCCCCGCGCGCATTGGGTGGGCGACGGATTCCCCGTGCGTTCGCTGTTTTCGTATCAAACCCTGGGCCGTCAACTGAGCCCGTTCCTGCTGCTCGACTATGCCGGGCCGGCGCGTTTCGAGCCCGCGGATCAGCCGCGCGGTGTGGGCGTGCATCCGCATCGCGGCTTCGAGACCGTCACCATCGTGTATGACGGCGAGGTCTCGCATCGCGACTCGACCGGCGAGGGCGGCACGATCGGCCCGGGCGACGTGCAATGGATGACCGCCGCCAGCGGCATCCTGCACGAGGAGTTTCATTCGCCCGCGTTCACCGAGCGCGGCGGTCCGCTCGAAATGGTGCAGCTGTGGGTGAACCTGCCGGCGCGTGACAAGCGTGCCGCGCCGGGCTACCAGAGCATCACGGCGGACGAGATTCCGTCGGTCGCACTGCCGGACGGGGCGGGCACGCTGCGCCTCATCGCGGGTGAGCTCGACGGCACGCGCGGCGCCGCGCGCACCTTCACGCCGCTCAACGTCTGGGATGCGCGGCTGAACGCCGGCGGCGTGGCGCGGCTGCCGGTACCGGCGGGCCACAACACCGCGGTCGTGGTGTTGCGGGGCACGGTGTTGCTCAATCGCGAGCATGTGCTGCGCGACGCCCAGGTGGCCGTGCTGGAAGGCGCGGGCGAAGGGATCGAGCTGGAAGCCAACAACGACGCCCTGGTGCTGATCCTGAGCGGTGAGCCCATCGATGAGCCCATCGTCGGTCACGGTCCGTTCGTCATGAACACGCAGCAGGAGATCGTGGAGGCCATGCGCGACTTCAACGAAGGTCGTTTCGGCGACATGCGCGAAACGGTGGAAGCCGCGCACTGATTGCCCGGACTCGGGTCAGTGCAAAGCCGGTGGGCCAGAGCCCGCCGGCTTTTTTTTTATGCGTCGGGAATAATGATACTGGCGTCTCAAAGATAATGAATTTTCTCGACGGTTTTATTGCGGAATATTTCTTTTCGGCGCGTCGCGCGAGCCGGATTTGTGCATGTCATTATTTACGCCTGCAATGCAGCGCAAATTAATTCTGTTTGTCGGCGTTTACCCCCATACAGAATGCGGCGCGGGCCGTCGTTAATTGCGCGTATTAATCAGGGATGCCGCATCCGACGCGTTCATGCCAGTTGATGAGCGCGCGTGTTGCCGCAGGCCGTTATCAGTGGAAAGAACGACCCGGACCCCATCGCAGCACGGAAGTTCCCACCAAGAGACGCCATGAGGCGTCCATCGGGCCCAGGGTTGCACGCGAAAGTGGTTGTTGGCGAGAGGCGCCGGCGCAACCAGCCTCGCCCTCGGAGTCCGAATTGCGGAGTTCCTGGCACGGGAGAACACGATGCAATACTTTTCACTAGGCAGTCTGTTTCATCTAGGGCGGGATAAACGCGTCGACCTGCTCGGTCAGATCGGCGCATTGCACAAGGCCCAGGCCGTGATCGAGTTCGATCTGCAGGGTCATGTGCTGATGGCAAACCAGAATTTCCTGGATTTTTTCGGTTATCGGCTCGATGAAGTGCAGGGCCGGCATCACGGCATGTTCGTCGACCCCGCGGAACGCGAGTCGCCTGAATACGCGGCATTCTGGAAAAAGCTCTCGCAGGGCAATTTCGACGCGGGCCGGTATAAGCGATATACCAAAGATGGCCGCGAGGTTTGGCTGCAGGCCAGCTACAACCCGATTCACGATTCGCACGGTGAACCCTGGAAGGTGGTGAAGTACGCCACCGACATCACCGAGCAACAGGCGCGCAATGCCGATCTCGAAGGCAAGATGGCGGCCATCGAGAAAGTCCAGGCCGTGATCGAGTTCGAGCTCGACGGCACCATCATCGACGCGAACGATCTGTTCCTGGGTGCCATGGGCTACCGCCGCGAAGAGATCGTGGGCCAACACCACAGCATGTTCGTCCAGCCCGAAGAGCGCCGCAGTTCGGCCTATACCGAATTCTGGCGCCGGCTCGGCGCCGGCCAGCACGAGACGGGTCAGTATCTGCGCATCGGCAAGGGTGGCCGCAACGTGTGGATCGAGGCGAGCTACAACCCGATCCTCGACCCCGAAGGCCGTCCGTTCAAGGTCGTGAAGTACGCGACCGACATCACGCGCCGGTTCACGGCCGCGCAGACGCTGCGCACCGCGGTCGATGGCCTGACCGAGAACGCCGGCCGGGCCGCGCAGGCCAACGAGCTGGCGCAGGCCGCCTGCCAGGTGGCCGAGGAGGGCGGGCGCACGGTCGAGGACGTGGTGCGCACGATGGAGGCCATCACGGCCAGCTCGCGCAAGATCTCGGACATCATCGGCGTGATGGACGGCGTCGCCTTCCAGACGAATATTCTGGCGCTGAACGCGGCGGTCGAAGCCGCGCGCGCCGGAGCCCACGGCCGCGGCTTTGCGGTGGTGGCGGCCGAGGTGCGCAGCCTGGCGCAGAGCAGCGCGGCGGCGGCCAAGGAAATCAAGGCGCTCATCACGGCGTCGGTCGCGCAGATCGAGCGCGGCGCGGCCCAGGTCCAGTCCGCCGGCAGCACGATGGAGGAGATCGTGTCCTCCTCGCATCGGGTCACCGAGATCATGGCCGAGGTCGTGGAGGTCTCGCTGGCGCAATCCGCCACGCTGGCGGACGTGACCGACGATCTGACCCACAGCGATGTGGTCGTGGTGCCGCCGCGGCGGGAAACCTCGGCCGTCGTCCTGGAGATGCCGCGCCGCGTCGCAGCGCGCTAGCGTCGCGGCAGGTTCGTACCGTTGTTCCGTGCGGGGGCACGGTCGGCGCGGGCGGCTTGCCCGCGCCGTCTTTTTCCCGTCGAGCCCGCCACGCGGGATGTGGCCGCCTGGCGTGCCGCGCGACGGGCGCAGGGGCCGCGCATCGCCTTGCCCGAGCGCAATCGGCTGCAACAAGGCTGCGAAAAGTGTGGTGCCTTGTCGTAATGAGGGCGGCATTTCTTGGTACCCTTCCGGGGTCGTCCAACCCAAACCGCCGTCGTTTTGTCCGTTTCGAGCCGCTCCGTACCCAGGTTTCACCCCGCCACCCTGTGCGCCCAGGCCGGCCGTCGCCTGCACGCCATCCTGTGCGTGAGCCGCCAGAGGCTGGGGCGCGCGTCGCGTCTCGCGGCTTGCCTGGCGCTCAGCCTCGTGCTCGCGGCTTGCGCCTCCACGCCCGCCAGTACGCCGTCGGGCCACTATCGGGTGCAGTCGGGCGACACGCTCTACAGCATCGCGCGCCGTTTCGACCAGAATGTCTCCGATCTGGTGCGCTGGAACAAACTCCCCAACGCCAACCGGATCGAGCGCGGCCAGTTGTTGCGCGTGCAGTCACCGACCGGCGCCGCGTCGCAGGGCGGCAAGAGCACCGGTAGCGCCAAGCCCGCGCCCCGTTCGACGCCCAAGCCCAAGCCCACGCCGCGCCCGTCCGGCGGCCCCGTGACCGGCATCGCATTGATCTGGCCCGCGCAGGGCAAGCTGATCGGCACCTACGGCGGCGCCTCGAGCGGGCTCACCATCAGCAACAGCGCCGGCACGCCAGTCGTGGCCGCGGCCGCCGGCACGGTGGCTTATGCGGCCGCCGGCCTGCGCGGCTACGGCAACATGGTGATCGTGCGGCATGGCAATGGGTCGTTCCTGACGATCTACGCCCACAACCGCAAGCTGCTCGTGCGGCAGGGCCAGACGGTCAAGCAAGGGCAGACCATCGCCGAGATGGGCGACACCGATCGCGCCAGCCCCGCGCTCTATTTTGAGCTGCGGCGCGACGGCAAGGCCGTCAATCCCACGGGCGTGCTGCCCAAGCGTTGAGCGCAGGGCCGCACGGGCCCCGCGAGACTCAGCCGCGCCAGGCGAACACCGCGACGATGATGATCGCGCCCAGCACGATGTTGGTCGTGACGCCATGCCGGATGCCGGTGAGCGCGCGTGCCGCGGCCGGCCAGTCCTGGGCCTGTACGGCGCCGTTAAGACGCGGATAGAGCGCGTAGCGGATGTAGGCGTAGATCACGCTCATCACAATCCCCAGGCCGGCCATCAGGTGCCACGAGCCCGGTACGATCATGACGCCGCCCGTGGCCGCGACGGTGCGGGCCGTGGAAAACAGCATCCAGGCGCCCGACAGCAGCAGGAACAGCACGGCCGGCAGCACGGCACCCAGAAAGCGGCGCAGCACGTCCCGCATCAGCGTGAGGCGTTGGGGCGCGTCCTGACCGGCGAGGGCAGGACGCAGGAAACAGTGCGCGAACACCATGCCACCCACCCACAGAACCACGGCCAGCACGTGCAGGGCCTTGACGATGCCATAAAGCATGAAACACCTCGCCTGAAGAAGAGGGGGCGGCGCCCGGCCTCGGAAGGGGCATGATAGCCGGGTGGCGAATGCCGGCGCGCGCGTTTCGTCTTAAACTGCCGGCTGTACCGGCGGGGCGGACCCTGGCAGGTCCGGCCCTGTGTTTCCTATTCTGTGGGGTTTTTTGATGCCTAGCTTTGACGTCGTTTCCGAAGTCGATAAACACGAACTCAGCAATGCGGTCGATCAGGCCAACCGCGAGCTGGCCACGCGCTTCGATTTCAAGGGCACCGATGCCAAGTTCGAACTCGATGATTCGGTCATCACGCAGGTCGCGCCCAGCGCCTTCCAGCTCAAGCAGATGATCGAAATCCTGCGCGGCCGCCTGTCGGCGCGCGGCATCGATGTGCGCTGCATGGACGTGGCGGATCCGCTCGAGAATCTCGGCGGCGCCCGTCAGAAGATCACCATCAAGCAGGGGATCGAGCAGGCGGTCTCCAAGAAGCTGATCGCCGCCATCAAGGCCGCCAAGCTCAAGGTCGAAACCCAGATCAACGGCGAGAAGCTGCGCGTCACCGGCAAGAAGCGCGACGACCTCCAGACCGCGATCGCGCTGCTGAAGAAGACCGACGTCGAGCTGCCGCTGCAGTTCGACAACTTCCGCGACTGAGTCCGCGCGGCGCTGCCTCGGGCGGGGCGGGCGTCTGCCCGCGCCTAGGGGCTTGGGGCCTGCGGGCCTGCGGGCCGCCCGACCCCGGCGCCGCCTCCGCGGCAACTCGTTGACGCGCCGCACGCCCGATTCCGCATCCCACCGACGAGGGCTCGCATGTTCGATTCTCCCCAGGACGCTCAGCAGGCGTTCGACGCTTTCTTCGAACCGCATCAGGCCGCGCAAGTGGTGCAGGCGCTGGTGCCTGTCATCGGCCTGCAGCCCGTGTCGCCAGCGGTTGCGCCCGCAACCGCCGCCGGCGAGACGCTGGGTGCCAGCCGGTTCGGCGGTGTCCCGGATCTGCCCGCGGGCGCTGCCTGGCCGGTGCCTCCCGCGCCCGCCAACGCGGACGAGATCGCGGGCCGCGGCAACAGCGCGGCCGGCGCCGAAATGCGCGACCACCTGAGCCGCAACCTGCCCTACGCGTTCATGGGTCAGATCGACCTGGAAGAGGCGCATCGCCTCGGGCCGGTGGCGCAGGCCCTGCCGCCGAATGGGCGCCTGCTGTTCTTCTACGATCTCTCCGTGGGGCCCTGGGAGTCCGGGTCGCGCGTGGCGCATGTGGTCTGGGACAACTCGCCACGGCAGGCGCTGGTGCCTTTGGCCATGCCGCCCGCCCTGGCCGAAGCCGCCGAGCAGGAGCGCCGCGAACGCGAGGCCATCCGCAAGCAATTCAAGCAGCCGGCGTCCAATACGCCGGTGGGCACCAATTACGGCACCGCGCCGCAGCCCCTCGAGCTGAAAGCCGCCGTGGGCGTGCCCGACCCGGCCTCGCTGGAGATGGCGGCCGTGCCCGCGCTGCAGGCGCGCTATCACGGCAAGTCCGGCGACGCAGCGGCCGAGGCGTTCGCCGAGGCCTACGACGAGATGCGCGAAGAACTGAACCAGGACTACCCCACGCCCGGCTGGCGCCGCCATCAACTGCTGGGCAGCCCCCTGCCCGAGCAGGACGACCCGCGCTATCAGGCGGTGGTGGTGACCGAGTACGGCGTGGAATTTCTCGGGCGCGAGGCGTGGCAGCGCGAGCGCGAACGCATCATGGCGCTCGCCGGCCAATGGCGCCTGCTGCTGCAGGTCGACCTGTCGGCCTGGTATGCGGATCCGCTGACCGAGGGAACGGTGTATTTCGTGATCCGCACCGACGACCTCGCCGCGCGCCGCTTCGACCGCGTGGTGGCGGTGTATCAGCAGACCTGACATCGGTTGTTGCAGCGGGAGGGGGCTTCGTCACAAAGGATGAGGTCTTGTCGCCCGCGGCCGAGGCATAATCGACGGGCCGGTCCACGTTCATGGGAGTCATCATGCGACTTTCTCGCCAACCCCTCATCGCCGCCCTGTTGCTGGCGGCCACCGTCACGATCGTTCACGCGGCGCCGCCCGAAGGCAAGGGCCCCGGCCAGAACCAGAACCAGGGCCAGGGCAATGGCAAAGGCCAGGGCAATGGCAAAGGCCAGGGCAACGATAAAGGCCCGGGCAATGGCAAGGGCAACGGCAACGGCAACGGCAACGGCCAGGGCAACAAGAAATCGGGCCGCGACGACGGCGTCAGCGTCAATCTGCGCCATGCCGGCATCACGGTCGGCGTGGCACGCGACTACGCCGTGCAATATGGCGTCACCGGCATGGCGGGTCTGCCGCCCGGCATCCAGAAAAACCTCGCCCGCGGCAAACCGCTGCCGCCGGGGATCGCCAAGAAGATGGTGCCCGGCGGCATGCTCGCGCATCTGCCCGAGTATCCCGGCTACGAATGGCGCATCGCCGGCAGCGACCTGATCCTGGTGGCGATCGCGGGCGGCATCATCGCCGACGTGCTGTTCGACGTCTTCCGCTGAGCGCGCGCGGCGCTACACCGACAGGTGGCGCCGCACGTGGTCGCCATCGATCTCGCCGCGATCGCCCGCGGCCACCACTTCACCGCGCGACAGCACCACGAAGGTGTCGGCGAGCTCGCGCGCGAAGTCGAAATACTGCTCGCACAGCACGATGCCCATGTCGCCGCGCTGGCGCAGCAGGTGAATGACGCGCGCGATGTCCTTGATGATCGAGGGCTGGATGCCTTCGGTGGGCTCGTCGAAGATGATCAGCCTGGGCTCGGCCACCAGCGCGCGCGCGATCGCGAGCTGTTGCTGCTGGCCGCCCGAGAGGTCGCCGCCGCGGCGCTTGAGCATGCTCTTGAGCACCGGGAACAGCTCATAGATGTCGCCCTGGATGCGCCGCGCCCGCGCGGCCGGCTTGGTGGCCATGCCCATCAGAATGTTTTCTTCGACGGTCAGGCGCGCGAAGATGTCCCGGCCCTGCGGCACGTAGGCCATGCCCAGCGCCGCGCGCTTGTGTGGCGCGAGCCGGGTGATGTCCACGCCATCCAGCCGCACGGCGCCGCGCGCGACCGGCAGCACGCCCATCAGGCATTTGAGCAGCGTGGTCTTGCCCACGCCGTTGCGGCCCAGCAGCGCCAGGCACTGGCCCCGCGTCACGTCGAGCGAGATGCCGCGCAGTGTGTGGCTGCCGCCGTAATACTGATTGATGTTTTCGGCTGCGAGCATGTCAGCGTCCCAGATAGACTTCGATCACGCGCGGGTGGTTCTGCACCGCCTGCATCGATCCTTCGGCCAGCACCGAGCCCTCGTGCAGCACGGTGACCTTGTCGCCCGCGATCTGGTTCACGAAGTCCATGTCGTGCTCGACCACCATGAGTGAATGCCGCCCGCGCAGCTCGTTGAGCAGCTCGCCGGTGCGCGCGGTCTCGGCATCGGTCATGCCCGCGACCGGCTCGTCCAGCAACAGGAGCTTGGGCTCCTGCATCAGCAGCATGCCGATCTCCAGCCATTGCTTCTGGCCGTGCGACAGCAGGCCCGCCGGGCGCGCCGCCTGATCGCGCAGGCGGATCAGGTCCAGCGTGGCGGCGATGCGGTCGGTCTGCTCGCTGTTCAGCCGGGCGAACAACACCGGGCGCACGCGCTTGTCGGTCTTCATGGCCAGTTCGAGGTTCTCGAACACGCTGTGCTGTTCGAACACGGTGGGGCGCTGAAACTTGCGACCGATCCCGGCGTCGGCGATCGCGGCTTCCGAGAGCGTGGTCAGATCGATGTTCTGGCCGAAGAAGGCCGTGCCGCTGGTCGGGCGCGTCTTGCCGGTGATGACGTCCATCATGGTGGTCTTGCCGGCGCCATTGGGGCCGATGATGCAGCGCAGCTCGCCCACGCCGATATCCAGCGTGAGCGCGTTGAGCGCCTTGAAACCGTCGAAGCTCACCGTGATGTCGTCGAGATACAGGATCGCGCCGTGACTGGTATCCACGCCCTTGGGGCTGACGCGGCCATAGCTGGCCTCGCCGCCCGGGCCGCCCTGCAGGCTGTCGCCGGCCAGGGGAGAGGTTGCGGTGTTCATGCCTGTTGCTCCCGTACCGTGTTGCGTGCCGTGGCGGCGCGCGTGCGCTTCATCTGCATCAGGCGCCGCACCAGTCCGACGATGCCTTGCGGCAGGAACAGCGTGACCAGCACGAAGATCAGGCCGAGCGCATAGAGCCAGAACTCCGGCACGACGCTGGTGAACCAGGTCTTCAGGCCGTTGATCGCGCCCGCGCCCACGATCGGCCCGATCAGCGTGCCGCGCCCGCCGGTGGCCACCCAGATCACCATCTCGATCGAGGTCTCGGTGGACATTTCGCTGGGGTTGATGATGCCGACCTGCGGCACGTAGAGCGCGCCCGCGATGCCGCACAGCACGGCCGACAAGGTCCAGACGAACAGCTTGAAGCCGAGAGGCTCGTAGCCCAGGAAGCGCAGCCGGCTTTCGGCATCGCGTACCGCCGTGAGCACACGGCCCAGGCGCGATTGCGTGACCGCGCGCGCCAGGATCAGCGCGCCGAACAGCGCCGCGAGCGTGATCCAGTAAAGCGCGGCCCGCGTGCCGGGCGCGGTGATGTCGAAGCCCAGGATGCGCTTGAAGTCGGTGAAGCCGTTGTTGCCGCCGAAGCCGGTGTCATTGCGAAAGAACAGCAGCATGGCGGCGTAGGTGAGCGCCTGCGTGATGATGGAGAAGTACACGCCCTTGATGCGCGAGCGGAACGCGAAGTAGCCGAACACGAAGGCCAGCACCCCGGGCACCAGCAGCACCAGCAGCCAGGCGTACCAGAAGTGTTCCGTGAACGACCAGTACCACGGATACTCCTTCCAGTTGAGGAACACCATGAAGTCGGGCAGGTCGCTCTGGTAGGCGCCATCGCGGCCGATCGAACGCATGAGGTACATGCCGTGGGCGTAGCCGCCCAGCGCGAAGAAGAGGCCGTGGCCGAGCGAGAGGATGCCGGCGTAGCCCCAGACCAGATCGAGCGCAAGCGCGGCGAGCGCGTAGCACATGAACTTGCCCAGCAAGGCCACCGCATAGGCCGATACGTGCAGCGGATGGCCGGGCGCGAAGAAGAGGTTAAGCGCGGGCAGCAGCGCCATGAACACCAGGATCGCGAGCAGCGCACGCCAGGCGCGCGGCGAGAACAGTCGGTGATGCGAGAGCGCGGCGAGGTCGGAGTGCGAACCGGGCGCGTGCGAAGGGATCGTCGGGGTCATTCGGCGCTCCGGCCCCGGGGGGCGAACAGGCCTTGCGGGCGTTTTTGCACGAACAACACGATCAGGACCAGGATGGTGATCTTGGCCATGACCGCGCCGGCGTGGGGTTCCAGCAGTTTGTTCACGCCGCCCAGGCCCAGCGCCGCGATCACGGTGCCGGCGAGCTGGCCGACGCCGCCGAGCACCACCACCATGAAGGAGTCGACGATATAGGCGCGGCCGAGGTCGGGCCCGACGTTGCCGAGCTGGGACAGCGCGACGCCCGCGAGCCCCGCGATGCCCGAGCCCAGCCCGAACGCCAGCATGTCGATGCGGCCCGTGGGCACGCCCACGCAGTCCGCCATGCGGCGGTTCTGCGTGATGGCGCGCACGAAGAGACCCAGGCGCGTGTGATTGAGCAGCAGCCACACGAGGAACACGACCAGCAGCGCGAACACGATGATGACGATGCGGTTGTAGGTGAGCACCAGACTGCCCAGCACCGTCACGCCGCCACTCATCCAGCTGGGATTGCTGACCTCGACGTTCTGCGCGCCGAACAGCGTGCGCACGGTCTGCATCAGGATCAGGCTGATGCCCCAGGTCGCCAGCAGGGTTTCCAGCGGACGGCCGTAGAGCCAGCGGATCACGGTGCGCTCGAGCGCCATCCCGACCAGCGCGGCCGTCACGAACGCGACGGGCAGGGCGGCCAGCACATACCAGTCCATCCAGCCCGGCAGCCAGGCGCGGAACGCGAGCTGCACCAGGTAGGTGGCATAGGCGCCGATCATGAGCAGCTCGCCGTGCGCCATGTTGATGATGCCCATGAGCCCGAACGTGATCGCCAGCCCGATCGCGGCGAGCAGCAGCACGCTGCCCAGGCTCAGTCCGTAGAACAGATTGCCGGCCCACTCCACCGTCGCGGCGCGGCGGTCGATGGCGCGCATGGCGGCGGCGGCCGCCTCGCGCACGGACGTGTCGGGCTCGGCGTAGGTGCCGTCCGGACGCGCCGTGGCAAGCTCGGAGAGCAGCGGCCGGAACGAGGCGTTGCGGGCGCGGCCCAGCAGCTCCACCGCATGACGGCGCACCGCCGCATCGGGGCTGGCGAGCTCGAGTTTGGCCTGCGCCAGCTCGAGCGCGGCGCGCACCTCGGGATGCTGTTCGCGATCGAGCGCCTGCGCGATCAAGGGCAGACGGCTCGCGTCCGAGCCCTGTTGCAGGCGGCGCGCGGCGGCCAGCCGCTCGGCGGGATCGGCCGCATGCAGTTGCGAGCCGGCCAGGGCCGATTGGATGGCGCGGCGGATACGGTTGTTGATCGAAATGCTCTGTGCGTCGGCCGGCATGGCGAGACGCTCGCCGGTGGCGGGATCCTCGGCCTGCGCCGGCGTGGCGGCGTCGGCGAGCAGCACGCGCCCGGCCGGCGTGGCGTAGAGGCGATCGTCGCCCAGCGCCTGCAGCACGGCGGCGGCGCCCGGCTCGGGCAGCGCGCCGAGCGCGGCGATGGCGCTCAGGCGCGCCTCGCTGTCGTCGCCCGCCAGCGGCGCGAGCAGCGCCGGGTCCAGGCCGGCGGCCTGCGCCCGGCCCGCACCCGCGCTCGCGCCCAGGGTCAGCATCAGTCCCAGCAGGCAGGCCAGAAGCCAGTGCTGCGGCAAAAGGAGTCTTCCAGGTCTGTGCATCTGCTGCCCTCGGATCGGCGCGGGTGGGGAGGGCCTTACAGCCCTTGCTTGCCTTCGTTGCCCGGAATGAACGGGCTCCAGGGTTGGGCGCGGATCGGACCCTTGCTCTTCCAGACCACGTTGAACTGGCCATCGGCCTTGATCTCGCCGATGTAGACCGGCTTGTGCAGGTGATGGTTGGTCTTGTCCATCTCGATCGTGTAGCCGTCGGGCGCGTTGAACTTCTGGCCGCCCATGGCCGCGATCACCTTGTCGACGTCGGTGGTCTTGGCCTGCTCGACCGCCTGCTTCCACATATGGATGCCGACGTAGGTGGCTTCCATCGGATCGTTGGTCACGGCCGTCGCGGCATTGGGCAGGTTCTTGGCCTTGGCGTAGGCCTTCCATTTTTCGACGAAGGCGGCGTTGGCCGGGTTCTTGATCGACTGGAAGTAGTTCCAGGCCGCCAGATGGCCCACCAGCGGTTTCGTGTCCACGCCGCGGAGCTCTTCTTCGCCCACCGAGAAGGCGACCACCGGCACGTCGGTGGCCTTGAGTCCGGCGTTGCCGAGCTCTTTGTAGAACGGCACGTTGGAGTCGCCGTTGATGGTGGAAATGACGGCCGTCTTGCCGCCCGTGGAGAACTTCTTGATGTTGGCGACGATGGTCTGGTAGTCGGCGTGGCCGAACGGCGTGTAGACCTCTTCGATATCGCTGTCCTTCACGCCCTTGGAATGCAGGAAGGCGCGCAGGATCTTGTTGGTGGTGCGCGGGTATACGTAGTCGGTGCCGAGCAGCACGAAGCGCTTGGCGCCGCCGCCGTCTTCGCTCATCAGGTATTCGACCGCGGGAATCGCCTGCTGGTTGGGCGCGGCGCCGGTGTAGAACACGTTCTTCTCGAGCTCTTCGCCTTCGTACTGCACGGGGTAGAACAGCAGGCCGTTGAGCTCCTTGAACACCGGCAGCACCGACTTGCGCGACACCGAGGTCCAGCAGCCGAACACCACCGCGACCTTGTCCTGCGACAGCAGCTGGCGCGACTTCTCGGCGAACAGCGGCCAGTTCGATGCGGGGTCGACCACCACCGCCTCGAGCTTCTTACCCATCACGCCGCCCGCCGCATTGATCTCGTCGATCGTCATCAGCGCGACGTCCTTGAGCGAGGTCTCGGAGATCGCCATCGTGCCGGAGAGCGAATGCAGGATGCCGACCTTGATGGTGTCTTCGGCGGCCATAAGCGGCGGCATCCAGCCCGAGAGCGCCAGCAGGCTGGCGGCGGTGAGAGACTTGAGTACGTATCTGCGTTGCATGGTGACTCCTGTAGCTGAAAGCCGGGATCGCCGGCGGGTTTTTCTGGACTACGTAAGACCAACACCTTCCACCACGCTTCAAGCAATACCCATGCCAGGTCCGGCCGGGCGAATGGCGTCATTGAGCGGCGGGTGGCAATACGTTGAATGGCGCATCGGGGGCGCGGCGCACGCTGGTGCGGCGTGCACGAAAGCGGTGCGTGATCGGCGCGATGCTGGTGCGCGATGTCGGCGCACGAACCGCCTCGCGCGCATGCGGGCGAGCGCACGCGCGAGGGCGCAAAGCCCTTGTTTCATAGGGCCGCGCGCATGCCGATGCGTTCGTCGGCGCAAAGATGGCATGCACTTTGCTTGGGTATCCGTACTTGTATACAAGAGAGGATCCCAGCATGCCCGCCGTCGCCCAGCCTCAACTTTCTTCCGTCCTGGGATGGACGCTCGCCGATTGGCAGCGTGCCTACCGCGAGCAGGGCGCCCGCCCTGCCGAGCTGCTGGCGGCCTACGTGGCCGGACCGGATACGCCCGCCGATAACGCATGGATCGCGCGTCTGGACGACGCCGGCCTGGCGCGGCAGCTCGGCGAACTCGAAGCCCTGCTCGCCGCCGCGGGCGGCGACCTCGCGCGCCTGCCGCTCTACGGCGTGCCCTTCGCCGTCAAAGACAACATCGACGCCCGCGGCTGGCCCACGACCGCAGCCTGCCCGGCGTTCGCTTATTCGCCGGACGCCGATGCCACCGTCGTGGCGCGTCTGCGCGCCGCCGGCGCCGTGCTGGTGGGCAAGACCAATCTCGATCAGTTCGCCACCGGTCTGGTCGGCACGCGCTCGCCGCACGGCGCCGTGCCCAACAGCTTCGATCCCGCTTATGTGAGCGGCGGCTCGAGCTCCGGCTCCGCCGTGGTCGTGGCCCGAGGCCTGGTGCCGTTCTCGCTCGGCACCGATACCGCAGGCTCGGGCCGCGTGCCCGCCGGTTTCAACAACATCGTCGGCCTCAAGCCCACCCGCGGCTGGCTCAGCAACCGCGGCGTCGTGCCCGCCTGCCGCACGCTGGATTGCGTGTCGGTGTTTGCGCTGACCGTCGCGGACGCGGCTGCCGTGGCCGAGGTCGCCGGCGGCTACGACGCGGGCGACGCGTATGCGCGCGCCGAACCGCCCGCCGCGCGCGCGGCCTGGCACACGCCGCCGCGCTTCGCCGTGCCCGATACGCTCGAGTTTTTCGGCGACGCCCAGGCACAGGCCTGCTTCGAGGCCGCGCTGGCCGCACTGCGCGAGCAGGGCGTGACGATCGAGACCATCGACTACGCACCTTTCGCGGAGCTGGCGGCGCTGCTCTATCAGGGCCCGTGGGTGGCCGAGCGCTTCGCGGCAGTGCAGTCGCTGTGGCGCGACACCCCCGACGCGCTCGACCCGGTCGTGCGCGGCATCGTGGAGCAGGCCGCCAACTTCGATGCCACGCAGACCTTCCAGGCCGAGTACCGACGTGCCGAGCTGGCGCGGCAGATCCAGCAGACGCTCGCCGACTTCGATGCGCTGGTGGTGCCGACCTCGCCGTCCATCTACACCATCGCGCAATTGCGCGACGAACCCGTGCTGTTGAATTCGCGGCTGGGCACCTACACCAACTTTGCCAACTTCGCCGACCTCTCCGCGCTCGCGCTGCCGGCGGGCATGCGGGGCGACGGTCTGCCGGCCGGCATCACATTGATCGGCGCCGCCTGGCAGGACCGGGCGCTGGCCGCCTTCGGTGCGCGCTGGCAGGCGCAGGCGGGGCTGCCGCTGGGCGCCACGGGGCGGGCCTTGCCTGCGTCGTACGAGGCGGCCGTCAAACCGGTTGAGCCCGCAACCAATACGATCCGTGTCGCGGTGGTCGGGGCCCACCTCACCGGCATGCCGCTGAACCATCAACTGAGCTCGCGTGGCGCGCGTCTGATCGAGCAGACGCACACGGCCGCCGGCTACCGGCTCTACGCGCTGGCCAACACCACGCCGCCCAAGCCGGGTCTCGTGCGCGTGGCCGAGGGCGGCGCGCCCATCATCGTGGAGCTGTGGGACGTGCCGTCGGCGCTGTTCGGCAGCTTCGTGGCCGAGATCCCGGCGCCGCTGGGGATCGGCACGCTCGAACTGGCCGATGGCCGTTCGGTGAAGGGATTCATCTGCGAACCGTGCGGGCTGGAAGGCGCGCGGGACATCACGTCGTTCGGTGGCTGGCGCGCCTTTCTGGCCGCGCAGACCCGCTAAGCACAGGAGAGCGGTTCATGTTCGATACGGTTCTGATCGCCAATCGGGGCGAAATCGCGCTGCGGGCCATCCGCACGCTCAAGCGTCTGGGCATACGCAGCGTGGCGGTGTACGCCGATCCTGATCGCGACGCCGCGCATGTGCGCGAGGCGGACGTGGCGGTGGCGCTGGGCGGCGAGAAGGCGGCCGACAGCTATCTGCGCATCGACCGGCTGCTGGAGGCCGCGCGGCAGACCGGCGCGCAGGCGGTGTTCCCGGGGTATGGGTTCTTGTCGGAGAGCGCCGAGTTCGCCGCGGCCTGCGAGGACGCGGGCATCGCGTTCGTGGGACCTACGCCGCAGCAGATCAATGAGTTCGGACTGAAACACCGCGCCCGCGAACTGGCGGCGCTGGCGGGCGTGCCGATGACGCCCGGCACGGGCCTGCTGGCCAGCCTGGGTCAGGCGCTCACCGAGGCCGAGCGCATCGGCTATCCGGTCATGCTCAAGAGCACGGCGGGCGGTGGCGGCATCGGTCTGTCGCGCTGCGCGAACGAGGCCGAGCTCACGGCGGCCTACGAAGGCGTGCAGCGGCTGGGCGAGCACTTCTTCCGCGATGGCGGCGTGTTCATCGAGCGCTACGTCGATCAGGCCCGTCACGTCGAGGTGCAGATTTTCGGGGATGGGCGCGGCCGGGTGGTCGCGCTCGGCGAACGCGACTGCTCGGTGCAGCGCCGCAATCAGAAGGTGATCGAGGAAACGCCCGCGCCGCATCTGCCCGCGGCCACGCGCGCCGCGCTGCTCGAGGCTGCGGTGCGGCTCGGCGAGTCGGTGCACTACCGCTCGGCCGGCACGGTGGAGTTCATCTACGATGCCACGCGCGATCAGTTTTATTTCCTGGAGGTCAACACCCGTCTGCAGGTCGAGCATCCGGTGACCGAAATGGTGACCGGCCTGGACCTCGTGGCGTGCATGCTGCAGGTCGCCGCGGGCGACGCGCTCGACTGGGAGGCCATGGGGCGCGCGCCGCAGGGCGCCTCGATCGAGGTGCGCCTGTATGCCGAAGATCCGCTCAAGCAGTTCCAGCCCTCGCCGGGCGTGCTGACCGAAGTGGCGTTTCCGCCCGATGTGCGCGTGGATGGCTGGATCGCCACCGGCACCGAGGTGCCGGCGTTCTACGATCCGCTGCTGGCCAAGCTGATCGTGCACGGGGCCGACCGGGCGCAGGCGCTTGCCCGCTTGTCGGATGCGCTCGCGCACACGCGCCTGCACGGCATCGCGACCAATCTCGACTATCTGCGGCAGATCGTGGCAGACGCGGCCTTCGCCGAGGGCAGGATCACGACGCGCTTCCTGGAGTCGTTCGCCTACCGGCCCGCAGCGCTCGAGGTGCTCGAGCCGGGCACCTACACCAGCGTGCAGGACTACCCAGGCCGGGTGGGTTACTGGGACATCGGCGTGCCGCCGTCGGGCCCGATGGACGACTACGCGTTCCGCATCGCCAATCGCATCGTGGGCAACGCGGCCGAGGCGGCCGGACTCGAAGCCACGCTGGTCGGACCCACGCTGCGCTTTCATGGCGACGCGGTGATCGCGCTGACCGGCGCGCAGTGCCAGGCCACGCTGGATGGCGCGCCCGTGCCGCAGTGGGCGCCGGTGACGGTGCGCTCGGGGCAGGTGCTGGCCATCGGCAAGGTGCTGACGGGCTGCCGCGTCTACCTCGCTGTGCGCGAGGGCATCGATGTGCCGGTCTACCTGGGCAGCCGCGCCACGTTTGCCCTGGGTCAGTTCGGCGGTCATGCCGGCCGGGTGCTGCGGGTGGGCGACATGTTGCCGCTGGGCCAGCCCGGGCTGGCGGCGTCGACCACGGCGCCGGCCTGCGATCCGCCCGCCGCCGCGGATCCGGCGCTGGTGCCCGAGTACGGCGCCCGCTGGGAGATCGGCGTGTTGTACGGCCCCCATGGCGCGCCGGATTTCTTCCTGCCCGAGGCCGTCGAGACCTTCTTCTCGAGCGACTACGAGGTGCACTACAACTCGAACCGGCTGGGCGTGCGGCTGATCGGCCCCAAGCCCGCCTGGGCACGCGAGAACGGCGGCGAGGCGGGGCTGCATCCGTCCAATATCCACGACTGCGAATACGCCATCGGCAGCATCAACTTCACCGGTGACAGCCCGGTGATTCTCACGCGTGACGGTCCGAGCCTGGGCGGTTTCGTGTGCCCCGCCACGATTGCGCAGGCCGAGTTGTGGAAGGTCGGTCAGGTCAAGCCGGGCGACCGGATTCGCTTCGTCCGCATCGATTACGACCAGGCCGTGGCGCTGCAGACGGCACAGGAGCGGAGCATCGCCGCGCTCGCGCCCGTCGCGCCGGCCTTGCCCGCGGTGCAGCGCGTGCCCGAAGGCACGGTATCGGAAACGGTCATCGCCGCCTTGCCGGCCGAGGGCAGCCGGCCCGCCGTGGCTTATCGGCAGGCGGGCGACGGCTATCTGCTGCTCGAGTATGGCGACAACGTGCTGGACCTGGCGCTGCGCATGCGCATTCATCTGTTGATGGAGGCGCTGGCGCAAGAGCCCGTGGCCGGCGTGCGCGAGCTCTCGCCGGGCGTGCGTTCGCTGCAGATCCGCTACGACAGCCGCGAGATCTCGCAGGCCCGCCTGATCGAGGCCTTGCTCGCCATCGAGGCGCGCCTGCCGGATGTGGCCACGCTCAAGGTGCCGACGCGCGTGGTCTACCTGCCGATGTCGTTCGAGGACTCTGCCACGCTGGGCGCGGTGCAGCGCTACCAGGAGACCGTGCGCGCCCAGGCGCCCTGGCTGCCCAACAATGTGGACTTCATCCAGCGCATCAATGGTCTGGAGACGCGCGAGGACGTCGAGCGCATCGTGTTCGACGCCAGCTACCTGATCATGGGCCTGGGCGACGTCTATCTGGGCGCGCCGTGCGCGGTGCCCATCGATCCGCGGCACCGGCTGCTCACCTCGAAGTACAACCCGGCGCGCACCTTCACCGCCGAGGGCACGGTGGGCATCGGCGGCGTCTACATGTGCATTTACGGCATGGATTCGCCGGGCGGCTATCAGCTGGTGGGACGCACGCTGCCGATCTGGAACAAGTTCCTGAAGAATCCGGTGTTCCAGGAAGGCAAGCCGTGGCTGCTGCGCTTCTTCGATCAGGTGCGCTTCTATCCGGTCAGCGAGGCCGAGCTCGACACGCTGCGCGCGGACTTCCGCGAGGGCCGCGCCACGGTGCGCATCGAGGAAGAATTGTTCGACTTCGCGGCACACCGGGCCTTCCTGGCGCGGGAGGCCGACAGCATCGCCGCGTTCCAGGCCCGCCAGAAGACCGCGTTCGATGCCGAGGTCGTGCTCTGGAAGGAGGACGACACCCCGATGGCGCCCGCGCTCGCCGCCGATGAGCAGGATGCACCGCTGGGCGAGGGCGAGCGTCTGGTTGCCGCCGATATGTGCGGCAGCGTCTGGAAGATTCCGGTGCAGGTGGGCCAGACGGTCGAGGCAGGCGAAACGCTGGTCGTGGTCGAGGCCATGAAAATGGAGCTGGCGGTGGCCGCGCCGGTCTCCGGTGTGGTGAGCGCGATCCGTTGCGCGCCGGGGCGACAGGTCAACAGCGGCGACCCGCTCGTGGTGCTGGCCGAAACCGTGGCGGCCACGGTGCCGTGATGCGGGCGGCCGTCCAGATCGGGCCGGCGCTCAGCCAGGTACAGACCGCGTCGGCCACGCTGGCCGATGTGGTCTACGAGCGCATCAAGGAAGACCTGTTCGAGTTCCGTCTGCTGCCCGGCGATCATTTCACCGAGGCCGACCTGGTGGCACGCCTCGGCGTGAGCCGCACGCCGCTGCGGCTGGCGCTGGCCCGGCTGCAGCGCGACGGGTTTTTGATCGCGCGGCCGCGCAGTGGCTGGCAGGTCCACCCGATCGATTTTGAGCGCTTCGAGGCGCTCTACGATGTCCGCATCGTGCTGGAGCTGGCGGCGGTGGACCGCCTGGTGTCGCGCGAGGCGCTCGATCCGTCGGGCATCCTCGGCGCGCTGCAGGACGTGTGGCTGGTGCCGGACGACCAGCGCATCCGCGATGGCCGTCTGGTCGGGCAGCTCGACGAAGCGTTTCATTGCGCGCTGGTCGCCGCCGCGGGCAACCCCGAGATGGCGGCGATCCACCGCGAAGTGACCGAAAAGATCCGCATCATCCGGCGGCTGGACTTCACCCAGGGATTCCGGGTGGATGCCACCTACGACGAGCATGCCGCCATCCTGCGGGCCATCCTGGCGCGCCGGGGCACGGACGTACGCCAGATGCTGCGGGCGCACATCGAGCTCTCCAAGGCCGAGGTGCGCAAAATCACGCTGCACCGGCTCTACGAGGCGCGGGGCACGGCCGGGGCGCGGGACGGCGTGCGCGGGTAGCGCGCCGGGCGGCCGGGGCGGTGCCCATTTTTCCAGGTGTCAGACTACATTTTTCGGGTGGACACACAAAAAGCGTGAAATCGCGGCCGGATTGGAATAAACCGGTAGAGGCCGTCGTCTGTACGGTTGCGGTACCCCACTTTCCCTGGAGGATGACCATGACCCCGCGCAAACTCGCATTCGTTTCCACGCTCGTACTGGCCCTGTCGGCCACCGCTCACGCCCAGGCGCCCGCCAAGACCGAAGGCGGCATGCTGGTCGACGGCAAAGGCATGACGCTCTACACCTTCGACAAGGACGCCGGCGGCAAGAGCGCCTGCAACGACCAGTGCGCGAAAGCCTGGCCGCCCCTGATGGCCGATGCCGGCGCCAAGGCGCAGGGCGACTGGAGCGTGATCAAGCGCGACGACGGCTCCAGCCAGTGGGCCTACAAGGGCAAGCCGCTGTATCTGTATGCCAAGGACGCCAAGCCGGGCGACAAGACCGGCGACAAGTTCCGCGACGTCTGGCACATCGTCAAGCCCTGATACGTACGGGCGCCGATGCCTGGTGACATCGAGGCCCGGATCGTGGCCTGCATCCCCAGCCTGCGTCGCTATGCGCGCGGGCTGACGGGTGACCGCGACCGCGCCGACGATCTGGTGCAGGACACGCTCGAGCGTGCCTGGAGCCGCTACTCGCGCTGGCAACAGCGCGGGGAGCTGCGCGCCTGGATGTTCGGCATCATGCACAACCATTTCGTCGACGGCTTGCGCGCGCGCCAGCGCGGGCTCGAAGTGGTGGCGGAGGACGGCGAGCTGCCGGACGTGCCGGTGCGCGCCACGCAGACGGACGCGCTCGAACTGCGCGATCTCGATCGCTGCCTCGCCCGGCTTGCGCCCGAGCAGCGCGCGGTCCTGCTGCTGGTGGCGGTCGAAGCGTTCAGCTATCGCGAGGCCGCGCAGGTGCTCGACGTGCCGGTGGGTACCGTGATGTCGCGGCTGTCGCGCGCCCGCGAGCGCCTGGCCGCGCTGCTTGCCGAACGCGACGAGGGCGTGCCGGTTGCGCCCGCAACCGCTTCCGATGATCCGCCCGGCATGGCGCAGGGCCGCCATCTGCACCGTATCAAATGAAATGAACGACGACGATTTTGCTCCTCTGCCGCCCGCGGGCGCGCCGATCACCGAAGCCGACCTGCATGCGTTGGCCGATGACCAGTTGTCCGCGGCCCGGCGTGCCGAGGTCGAGGCCTTCGTGCGCGAACATCCGGAAGCCGCGGCGCAGGTGGCGCGTTGGCGCGCGCAGAACGGCGCGCTGCAGGTGCATTTCGCCGACGTGCTCGACGAACCCTTGCCGCTGCGCCTGCCGCTCGCGCCGCCCGCGCCCCGGCGGGTGTGGGGCAGGGCCCTGGCCGCCGGCCTCGCGCTGGCCGTCTTGAGCGGCACGGCCGGCTGGTTCGCGCGCGGCGAAATGGAAGCCCGCGGCGTGCGCGCGGCCGCGGTGGAGCCCGGCATGTTCGCGCATCGCGCCGCCGTCGCCCATGCGGTCTACGCGTCCGATATGCGGCGTCCGGTGGAGATGGGCGGCGAGCACGAGCAGGCGCTCGTGACCTGGCTCACGCGCCGCGTGGGCGTGCAGGTGCATGCGCCGGATCTGTCCGCGGCGGGCTATCAGCTGATGGGAGGGCGGCTCTTGCCGGGCGGGAGCGGCGCGGTGGCGCAGCTCATGTACGGCACCGGCGGCGGTGGCGGCGCGCGCGCCGACCAGCGGCTCACGCTGTACGTCACGCGCGAGGCGACCACGGGGCAGACCGCGTTCCGCTTCATGCAGGACGGCCCCGTGCGGGTGTTCTACTGGATCGAAGGCTCGCTGGGCTATGCGCTGTCGGGCGAGGTGTCGCGCGACGAACTGCTGCGCGTGGCCCAGGAGGTCTACCGCCAGCTCGCGCCGGCGGCAGGCGCCACGCTTATACCGAACGGGTGATGCCGCCGTCGATGCGGATGTTCTGGCCGGTGATGTAGCTGGACGCGCTGGACGCGAGGAACGCGATCAGGTCCGCCACTTCTTCGGCGCGGCCATAGCGTCCCATCGGGATGCGCTCGCGGCGATCGTCCTTCTCGGGCAGGCTGTCGATGAAGCCCGGCAACACGTTGTTCATGCGCACGTTGTGCGGCGCATATTCATCGGAAAACAACTTGGTGAATGCGGCCAGACCGGCACGGAACACGCCCGAGGTCGGGAACGCGGCTTCGGGCTCGAAGGTCGCGTAGGTCGAGATGTTGACGATGGCGCCACCGCCCTGGCGCTGCATCACCGGCGCCACCAGGCGCGTGAGGCGGACCACGTTGAGCAGGTAGTAGTCCATGCCCCGTGCCCAGTCTTCGTCGCTGATCTCCAGCAGCTTGCCCTTGGGACCATGCCCGGCGCTGTTCACGACCGCGTCGATGCGGCCCCAGCGATCCAGCACGGTATCGACCAGCTTTTGCAGGTCGGCCGGCTCGAGGCTCGACCCCGTCACGCCCAGGCCGCCCAGCGATTCGGCCAGCGCCGCGCCCTTGCCCGAGGGCGACAGAATGGCGACCTGGAACCCGTCGGCGGCAAGCTTGCGCGCCGCCGCGGCGCCCATGCCGCTGCCACCCGCCGTGATGATGGCGACTTTGCTTTCAGACATTGCGACTCCTGATATCGGAGGGCGGCGGCAGGCCGCCCGGAGCGCCTATTTGAGCAGCCCGCAGGCGGCGTCGCAATCAAGCCCCTTTTGCTCGTGGGGCCGCCTCAGCGTTTGCCGCGGCTTGCGGTGAGCGTGATACCGGCCGACGCCGTCACGATGGCCGCGACGGCGCCCCACTGGGTCAGGCTGAGCGCCTCGCCCAGGAACAGCAGGCCCGAAATCGCGCCGAACACGGGTTCGAGGCTGAGCAGCGTGCCGAAGGTGCGCGCGGGCAGACGGGTGAGCACGACCACTTCGAGCGCGTAGGGCAGGGCGCTCGAGAGCACCGCCACCGCCACGGCGGCCGGCAGCAACTGCGCCGAGAAGAGCGCCGAGCCGGCGCTGGCGATTCCGAAAGGCAGGACCGCCAGCGCCGCGAACGCGGCGGCGAGGGCCACGGTGCGCGGTCCGTAGCGCAGCCCGGCGCGTTGGCCGAACACGATATACAGCGCCCAGCAGACGCCCGCGCCCAGCGCGTAAGCCACGCCCACGGGGTCGAGCGCGGCCAGGTCGTCGCCATGCGGGATCAGCACCACCAGACCGATCGCGGCCAGGCCGATCCAGGCGAAGTCGAGCAGCCGGCGCGACGTGAAGACCGCGACCGCCAGCGGCCCGGTGAATTCGAGCGCGACCGCGATCCCGAGCGGGATCGTGCTGATCGACATGTAGAACATCAGATTCATGCCGCCCAACGTCAGACCATAGAGCGCTACGATGCGCCAGCCCTCGGCCGGCAGCCGCAGGCGCCAGGGTTGCAGGATGGGCAGCAGAATGAGGGCGGAGAACAGCAGCCGCAGGGCCGCGGTGCCTTGCGCGCCCACGGCCGGGAACAGGCTTTTCGCCAGCGATGCGCCGCCTTGCAGCGAGGCCATGGCGATCAGGAGCAGCAGGACGGGAACGACGGGAGAGGCGGGGCGGTCAGGGGCGGACATCGGAACGGCGGGCGCGGAGGGAGCGCCAGCCCGGCGAGCCGGCGCGGCGCTATTCTACGCGTGCGCAGTAGCGCGCGCTGCGGCGGGCGCAGCACCGTGCGCTGCGGTGCGCACGGCGCCGGGCGCAGCGGCTGGCCCGTCGGCGCGCGCAGCGGCGCCCGCAACGGCTCGCCCGGCATCTTGCACGACAGCGGACGCGGTGACCCGCGCCGCCGCGCTACTTCACCAGCGTGACGGGCACCGGGCTCAGATGCAGCACCTTGGTCGCGATCGATCCCAGCATGATGGCGGGAATGCCGCCCAGGCCGCGCGTGCCCATTACGATCTCGCCCGCATCCAGCGTTTCGGCGCGGCGCACGATGCTCTCCGCGACCGGGCCGATCTCCTGATGCACGTCGTAGGGTTGGCCGGCGGCCTTCAGCACGGCCACCGCGTCCTCGAAGGCGAACTCGGCCTCTTCGCGCTGGTAGGTGTCGATGTCTTCCTGCGTGAGGCCCAGATGCAGGCCCTGGCGCACCAGGGTGGGCAGCACGGTCACCAGATGCACGGTGGTCTGGGCGGGATAAAGGTGGCGGTCTAGCACCACGCGCAGGGCGTGCAGCGCATGCTCCGAACCATCGACCGGAATCACGATGTCTTTCATAGGACTCTCCTCAGCTGGTGGGGGGCGTGGCCGGGACCGCCCGCAGGCGACCAACCTGACAAATACTTTAAAGCATGAGGAGGAAGCCCGCGCTGCGCGGGATCAATCAGGGGCGACGCGGTGGCGCCGCCCGGCAGCGCGCACCGCGCGACCGGACGCGGATGGCGGTGTCGCGCGGGTCTGGTGTGACGTCGATGCAGCGCGGCGCTCAGGCCGCGGCCAGCCGCCACAGCGTGGTGATCTCGCCCGAGCGCGCGGCGTGCAGCGGATCGGTCGGATCCAGCGCGCGCTTGTGCGTCGGCCGGGTGTCGTGCCGCGCCACCACGCGCAGTCCCGCCTCGGCGATCCAGCCCGCGAGTGCCTCGGGCGCGCGCAGGCCGATGCGTTCGGCGAGGTTCGACATGACGAGCCAGCCTTCGCCCGCGGGCGTCAGGTGCGCGCCCAGGCCGGCCAGAAAGCCCCGCAGCATGCGGCTGTCGGGGTCGTAGATGGCGGCTTCGATCGGCGAACTGGGCCGCGCCGGCAGCCACGGCGGGTTGCACACGACCAGATCGAAGCGGGCATCGGGATACAGATCGCTCGCGCGCACCTCGACCTTGTTCTGCAGGCCCAGACGCTGGAGATTGTCGCGCGTGCAGGCCAGGGCACGCGGATCCTGATCGACCGCCAGCACCTGCAGACCGCGCCGCGCCAGCACCGCCGCCAGCACGCCCGTGCCGGAACCCAGGTCGAGCGCGGTGGCGGCGCCGGCCGGCAAGGGCGCGCGCGCGACCAGATCGATGTATTCACCGCGCACCGGCGAGAACACGCCGTAATACGGATGCAGCGTCGCGCCGCCCAGGGCCGCGATGGGCACGCCGTTGCGGCGCCATTCGTAGGCGCCGATCAGGCCCTGCAGTTCGCGCAACGAAATCAGATAGGGCTCGTCGGCCGTGCCGTGCGCCTGCGCGCAGGCCTGGGCCACGTCGGGGGCGCGCCGCAGCGGGATGTGATCGCCGGGCTGCACTTCGATCAGCAGCAGGCCGAGCGTGCGGGCACGTTGCGCCTGCCGCATGCGATGCTGGTTGAAGGCATCGAGCAGGGTGTCGGCCGGCTTGACGCGGCGCTTGTCGACGCGGCGCGTGATGGCTTGCAACAGCTGACGGGCGTTCTGGAAGTCGCCGCGCCACACCAGGCCGATGCCTTCGCTCGTCATGCGATAGGCGAGATCGGCGGTGAGTGTGTCGTCGACGCATTCGAGGCGGCGCGGCACGGGCGCCCCGCTCTCCGATTGCCAGCGTGCCCGGCGCTCGGCGCCGTCTTCGGTCCAGGTGGCGTACTCGAGGCTCATCGCGCGCTCCTCGAAAAGGGGCGGGCGGCAAAGGCGTGAGGGAATCGGGGCATGGCGAAGAAAGTCCGGGCAGAGCCTCGCAATGTAGCAGTTTCGGATAGCCCGGGCCGAGGCCGATACCGCCGATCACGCCCGAGCCCAGCCAGAGCATCCACATCTGGTGCAGATAAATGCCCGCCGCCGAGATCACCCAGGTGGCCGGCCGCAAGAAGCGTCCGATCCGGATCGGTGAGGCGTTGCTGCTAGGCCGTGGCCGCCACCCGTGGCGCGAAGCGCGCCGGGTCGGCCTGGATCGCCGCAAGCACGAGGGGATGCAGGGGCACCTCGCCCTGTCCGTCCGGATGCCGCCCGATCCAGTCCAGCAGTTCGGTGCGCATGCGCGGCTCCCAGAACTTCTGGATGTGGTTGGCCACGCCCTCGACGCCTTCGGCGCGATCGGGATACGCATCGAAGAAATCGCCGATGCGGTTGGCCATGCGGATCAGGTTGACGGGGTCCATGAGACGTCTCGCGCGGGATCAGGCCCGGATGCGCTCCGGGTGGCTGTACAGGGTGGCGTCGGCATTGCGGGCAAAGCCGACCAGGGTCAGGTTGGACTGCTGCGCCAGGCGGATCGCGAGCGCGGTGGGCGCCGATACGGCGGCCAGCACGCCGATGCGCGCGGACGCGGTCTTCTGCACCATCTCGAAGCTCGCGCGGCTCGACACCAGGGCCAGGCCCGTGGCGGCGGGCAGGCCGGCGCGGGCCAGCGCGCCGATGAGCTTGTCCAGCGCGTTGTGGCGGCCCACGTCTTCGCGCACCAGCTGGATCTGGCCCTGCGCATCGGCCCAGCCGGCCGCGTGGGTGGCGCCGGTGACATCGTGCAGACGCTGGTGCGGGCGCAGGGCGCGCATCGCGTCGAGCAGCAGCTGCACCGCGAACGGCTCGCCGTCGGGCAGGGGCGGCACCGGCCGCAGCACTTCGGGCAGGGTCTCGACGCCGCACAGGCCGCAGCCCGTGCGGCCGGACATGGCGCGGCGGCGCTCTTTCAGGCGCGCCAGGCACGCGCTGGCGATTTCGAGCTGCACCACGATGCCGTCGGGCCGCGGGTCCAGGTCGATGCCGCGCACGTCGCTCGCGCTGCCCACGATGCCCTCGGTCAGCGAGAAGCCGAGCGCGAAGTCTTCGAGGTCGGACGGCGTGGCCAGCATGGTGGCGTGGCTGATGCCGTTGTACTCGAGCGCGACCGGCGTTTCCTCGGCCACATGGTCCGTCTGCGCGGCGGGGGCAAGCTGGCCGGCGCGGATCCGCACGACCTGCGTGTCGGCGCTGACGGACCAGTCGGGCGTGGGGCGGGGGACTTGGCAATCCATGGCGGTGGCTTCCGGTAGGGGTTATTTCCCCGCCAGGGCGTCGGCATTCTCGCGCGTGCGTCCGGCCAGCAGCTGCTGTTGCAGATCGGCATCGCGCGACCAGCGGCGCTGCCACTCGGAAGGCTGCGACACGCGCGTCACCTGCACGGCGGTCACCTTGTACTCGGGGCAGTTGGTCGCCCAGTCCGAGTTGTCGGTGGTGACCACGTTCGCGCCCGATTCGGGGAAGTGGAACGTGGTGTATACCACGCCCGGCTGCACCCGGTCGGTCAGGGTGGCGCGCAGCACCGTTTCGCCGGCCCGGCTCTGGATGCCGACCCAGTCGCCTTCGGCCACGCCGCGGTCCTCGGCGTCCCGGGGGTGGATCTCGAGCACGTCCTCGCCGTGCCACATCACATTCGGCGTGCGGCGGGTCTGGGCGCCCACGTTGTACTGCGACAGGATGCGGCCCGTGGTGAGCAGCAGCGGGAAGCGCCGCGTGCTGCGTTCGTCGGTCGGCACGTAGCGGGTGATCATGAACCGGCCCTTGCCGCGCACGAACTCGTCGATATGCATGATGGGCGTGCCCTCGGGCGCCGCGTCGTTGCACGGCCATTGCAGGCTGCCGTGCTGGTCGAGCTTGGCGTAGCTCACTCCGGTGAAGGTCGGCGTGAGGCGCGCGATCTCGTCCATGATCTCGCTCGGGTGCGTGTAGTTCATGGGGTAGCCGAGCGCGTTCGACAGCGCCGCCGTGACTTCCCAGTCGGCTTTGCCGTTCTTGGGCTCCATCACCTTGCGGACGCGCGAGATGCGGCGTTCGGCGTTGGTGAAGGTGCCGTCTTTCTCGAGGAACGACGAGCCCGGCAGGAAGACGTGCGCGTACTTGGCGGTCTCGTTGAGGAACAGGTCCTGCACCACGATGCATTCCATGGCCGAGAGCGCGGCGGCCACGTGCTGGGTGTTGGGATCGGACTGCACGATGTCCTCGCCCTGGCAGTACAGACCCTTGAAGGATCCCGCCAGCGCCGCCTCGAACATGTTCGGAATGCGCAGCCCCGGTTCGGGTTGCAGCGTGACGCCCCAGTCGGCCTCGAACTGATGGCGCGTGATGTCGTCGGAAATGTGGCGATAGCCCGGCAGCTCGTGCGGGAAGGAGCCCATGTCGCACGAGCCTTGCACGTTGTTCTGGCCGCGCAGGGGGTTCACGCCCACGCCCTCGCGTCCGATGTTGCCGGTGGCCATGGCCAGGTTCGCGATCGCCATCACGGTGGTCGAACCCTGGCTGTGTTCCGTGACGCCCAGGCCGTAATAGATGGCGCCGTTGCCGCCGCCGGCGTAAAGCCGGGCCGCGCCGCGCACCGCGGCGGCGGGCACGCCGGTGATCTCCTGCATGGCTTCGGGCGAGTTTTCGGGCAAGGCCGCGAAGGCCGCCCACTGCTCGTATGCCTTGGTTTCGCAGCGCTCGGCCACGAAACTTTGGTCGACCAGACCCTCGGTCACGATCACATGCGCCAGCGAGGTCAGCAGCGCGGTGTTGGTGCCGGGCCGCACCTGCAGATGGTAGTCGGCCTTGATGTGCGGCGAGCTCACCAGTTCGATGCGGCGCGGATCGATCACGATCAGGCGCGCGCCCTGACGCAGCCGCCGCTTCAGGCGCGACGCGAACACCGGATGCCCGCTGCTGGGATTCGCGCCCATCACGATCACCACGTCGGTATGCATCACGGAGTCGAAGGTCTGCGTGCCTGCGGACTCGCCCAGCGTCTGCTTCAGGCCGTAGCCGGTAGGCGAATGGCACACGCGCGCACAGGTGTCGACGTTGTTGGTGTTGAAGGCCGCGCGCACGAGCTTCTGCACCAGCCAGGTCTCTTCGTTGGTGCAGCGCGAGGAGGTGATGCCGCCCACCGCGCCCTTGCCATGCTCGCCCTGGATCCGGCGGAACTCGCTCGCCGCGTACTGGATGGCCTCGTCCCACGGGACCTCTTGCCACGGATCGGTGATGCGCTTGCGGATCATGGGCTTGAGCACGCGCTCCTTGTGGGTCGCGTAGCCCCAGGCGAAGCGGCCCTTCACACAGGAGTGGCCGCGATTGGCCTGGCCGTCTTTCCAGGGCACCATGCGCACCAGTTCCTGCCCCTTCATTTCTGCCTTGAAGCCGCAGCCCACGCCGCAATAGGCGCAGGTGGTGATCACCGAATGCTCGGCCTGGCCCATCATGATGACGGTCTTTTCCTGCAGCGTGGCGGTCGGACAGGCCTGCACGCAGGCGCCGCACGACACGCACTCGCTTTCCATGAAGGGCTGGTCCTGGCCCGGCGACACGCGCGATTCGAAGCCTTTGCCCGAGATCGTCAGCGCGAACGTGCCCTGGGTTTCTTCGCAGGCGCGCACGCAGCGGTTGCAGACGATGCACTTGGCCGGGTCGTAGGTGAAGTAAGGATTGGACTCGTCCTGCGCGGCGTGGATGTGGTTGGCGCCGTCGGTGCCGTAGCGCACGTTGCGCAGGCCCACCACGCCCGCCATGTCCTGCAGCTCGCAGTCGCCGTTCGCCGCGCAGGTCAGGCAGTCGAGCGGGTGATCCGAGATGTAGAGCTCCATCACGCCGCGGCGCAGGTCGTGCAACTTGGGCGTTTCGGTGTACACCACCATGCCGTTCTCGGCGGGCGTGGTGCACGAGGCGGGATAGCCACGCCGCCCCTCGATCTGCACCAGGCAGAGCCGGCACGAGCCGAACGGCTCGAGGCTGTCGGTGGCGCACAGCTTGGGGATGTTGATGCCGGCCTCGGCGGCCGCGCGCATGACCGAGGTGCCTTCGGGCACCTGGATCTCCTGGCCGTCGATGGTCAGGGTCACGAAGTCGGTGGCGGTGCGGGCCGGCGTGCCGAGGTCGCGTTCGCGCTTGATCACGGTTTCGAACATGAGCGGTCTCCGAAGAATCAGGCGGGCTGGGCCGTGCGGGTCAGGCCGAAGTCGGCGGGGAAGTGGTCCAGCGCAGACAGCACCGGGAACGGCGCCATGCCGCCGAGGGCGCAGAGCGAGCCGCCCAGCATGGTGTCGCACAGGTCGCGCAGCAGCACGACCTGCTGCTCGCGTGCCGCGCCGCCCGCGATGATGCGGTCGATCGTCTCGACCCCGCGGGTCGAGCCGATGCGACAGGGCGTGCACTTGCCACAGGACTCGATCGCGCAGAATTCCATGGCGTAGCGGGCCATGTGCGCCATGTCGACGGTGTCGTCGAAAGCCACCAGGCCGCCGTGTCCGATCATGGCCGAGATGCGCGCATAACCTTCGTAATCGAGCGGCTCGTCCCATTGCGACTCGGGCAGGTAGGCGCCGAGCGGGCCGCCGACCTGCACGGCCTTGAGCGGCCGGCCGCTGGCCGAGCCACCGCCGAAGTCGTAGAGCAACTCGCGCAGCGTCAGCCCGAAGGCCTTCTCGACCAGGCCGCCATGCTTCAGGTTGCCCGCGAGCTGGAACGGCAGTGTGCCGTGCGAGCGGCCCACGCCGAATTCGCGGTAGTAGGTCGCGCCGCGCGCCAGGATCGTCGGCACGGTGGCGAGCGATATCACGTTGTTGATCACCGTGGGCTTGCCGAACAGGCCCTGCACCGCGGGCAGCGGCGGCTTGGCTCGCACCACGCCCCGCTTGCCTTCGAGGCTTTCGAGCAACGAGGTCTCTTCGCCGCAGATATAGGCGCCGGCGCCGACCCGCACTTCCATGTCGAAGGCCCGCCCGCTGCCGTGGATGTCCACGCCGAGCCAGCCCACCTCGCGCGCGCGCCGGATGGCCTCGCGCAGCGTGGCGATCGCCTGCGGATACTCCGAGCGCACATAGATGTAGCCCTGCGTCGCGCCCACGCCCAGGCCGGCGATGGTCATGCCCTCGATGAGCGCGTAGGGATCGCCCTCCAACAGCAGGCGGTCGGCGTAGGTGCCGGAGTCGCCCTCGTCGGCATTGCACACGATGTATTTGCGCGAGCCGGCCGCGGCGAGCACGGTCTTCCACTTGATGCCGGTCGGGAAGGCGGCGCCGCCGCGCCCGCGCAGGCCGGAGTCGACCACTTCCTGCACGATGGCGTCGGCGCTCATCGTCAGTGCCCGCTCCAGGCCCGCCAGGCCGCCATGCGCGGCGTAATCCGGGATCGACAGCGGATCGGTCACGCCCACGCGTTCGAAGGTCAAGCGCTCCTGGCGCGCGAGATAGGGGATCGCCTCGGTGGGCCCATGGCACAGCGGGTGCGCCGCGCCGTCGAGCCAGCCACAGGCGAACAGACTGTCCAGATCCTCGAGCTGCACCGGCCCATACGCCACGCGGCCGGCCGGCGTGGCGATCTCCACCAGCGGCTCGAGCCAGAGCAGGCCGCGCGAGCCGTTGCGCACGATATCGATGGGCCGTCCGAGCGCGTCGGCGCGGCGGGCGATGTCGTCGGCAATCGCGTCGGCGTCGAGCGCCAGCGCGGCCGCGTCGCGCGGCACATACACCCGCACCAGCGGCGGCTCGTTGCGCGGGGTGACGATGGGGGCGTTCATGCGGACTCCTCGAGCGCGCGGCCCAGCAGACGGTCGAAGCGCTGCGGCGTGACCCGGGCGTGGGGCCGGCCGTCGATCAGCATGGCGGGCGACTGGGCGCACAGGCCCAGGCAGTACACCGGCTCGAGCGTGACCGCGCCATCGGCGCTGTGCTCGTGGAAATCGCAGCCGAGACGGGCGCGGGCATGGCCGGCGAGGGCGTCGGCGCCCATGGCCTGACAGGCCTCCGCGCGACAGAGCTGCACCACGTGGCGCGCCGCCGGCTCGCTGCGAAAGTGCGGATAAAACGTGATCACACCGTGCACTTCGGCCCGCGACAGATTCAGGATCTCGGCGATGGTCTGAACCGTCTCGGGCGGAATACAGCCCAGTTCGTCCTGCGCGGCATGCAGGATCGGCAACAGGCAGCCGGGCTCGTGCAGATGCGCCGTCGCGATGCGCGCGGCGGCGGCGATGGCGGGCGAGGCCTGGGCGGCACGGTCGTGCGCCAGGTCGCCGCCACGCGCGCCGGCGCTGGAGGCGAGATTCGCTTTGGCCGGGGATTGGGCCATGACTGTCTCCTCGTGGCCGCGCTGGGGGCGGCCTTCGTAATACCGGCGCCCGGCGCCTTATATGCAAAACAGAACATATAAGTGCGTCGGCTGTCGGCCGTCTCCTTGTCGGGGCTCGTCGGGTGTAGCCCTTGTGTGCAGCGCAACATCAAGCCACACAAGGGTTTTTTCAAATTTCGCCCCGGGTTTGGCGCTACTCTATGCGCGTTCGTCGTGCCCTTCAATATGCATGAAATGACATATAACTTTCGCATCGGGCTGCGCCCGCACTGGACCCTCGAAGGCGCCGATGGCGAGGCGCCGGGCGACGGCCTGTCGCTACAGGAGCTGCTGGCGATGCTGGCCGCCATCGACGCCACCGGGCACATCGCGGGCGCCTGCAAGGCGTGCGGACTGTCGTACCGGCACGGCTGGGGCGTGCTGCGGCGCTTCGAGGCGCTGTTCGGCACCGCGCTCATCGTCACGCGCCGGCGTCAGGGCACGCAGCTTTCGCCGTTTGCCGAGCGCCTGCTCTGGGCCAATCGCCGCATCGCGGCGCGGCTGATGCCCACGCTCGACAGCCTCGCCTCCGAGCTCCAGGAAGAGCTGGAGCGCCTGCAGACCCAGGCGCGACCGCATCTGCGTCTGCACGCCAGCCACGGTTTCGCCGTCGAGGCGCTGATGCAGCACTGGGGGCAGCGTGAGCCCGCGTTGGAGTTGCGTTATCGCACGGCGGTGGAGGCGCTCGCTTCGCTCGAGCGCGGCGATTGCGATCTCGCCGGCTTCCAGATCCCGCTGGGCGAATTCGAGCGCGGCATCTATGCCAATTACGCGCAATGGCTGCACGACGACGAGCACCTGCTCATCCACCTGGCCGTGCGCAGCACGGGGCTGTTCGCCGTGGCGGGCAATCCCAAGCAGGTGCTGGGCGTGGCCGACCTGGCGCGACCAGACATCCGCTTCGTCAACCGCCAGCCGGGATCCAGCACGCGTTTTCTGGTGCATCTGATGCTGCAGCGGGCCGGGATCGCGGCCGACGCCGTGCAGGGCTTCCAGACCAATGAGTTCACGCACATGGCGATCGCGGCGCACATCGCCAGCGGCATGGCCGATACGGGCGTGGGCGTCGAGACGGCGGCGCGCCGCTTCGGGCTGGACTTCATTCCGCTGGTCCAGGAGCGCTATTTTTTCGCCATCCGCAAGAGTGCGCTGGAGAGCCCGGCGATGCAGGAGTTTCTGCGTTTCCTGCGCAGCGCCGGCTTTCTGCGTTGCGTGGCCGAGCTGGTGGGTTACGACGCCCGCGAGACCGGCCAGATCCAGACCGTCCGGGAGGCCTTCTTCGGGGCGTAGGGGTATCGGCGCGCTCTCCCGCCGCTGGCGCTATGATGAAACCTATGAATGCCGTGATTCACCTGACCGATCTGCGCACGCCGCGCCTGCCCGAGGCCGATCTGCCCCTGGGGGGCAAACCCGTGCGCGACACGCGCGGGCGCCCGCTGCGCGATCTGCGCATCTCCGTCACGGACCGCTGCAACTTCCGCTGCACCTACTGCATGCCGCGCGAGGTATTCGACAGCGACTACGCCTTCATGCCGCATTCGTCGCTGCTGTCGTTCGAAGAGATCGAGCGCCTGGCGCGTCTGTTCGTGCAGCTGGGCACCGAAAAGATCCGTCTCACGGGTGGCGAGCCGCTGCTGCGCAAAAACATCGAGACCCTGATCGGCATGCTGTCGGCCCTGCGCACGCCGCAGGGCGAGCCGCTCGATCTCACGCTCACCACCAACGGCAGCCTGCTCGCCCGCAAGGCGCGCGCGCTGGCCGACGCCGGCCTGAAACGCGTCACCGTCAGTCTCGACGCGCTGGATGCGGCGCGCTTCGCCACGATGAGCGACAGCCGCGTGACCCCCGATGATGTCCTGCGCGGCATCGATGCCGCGGCCGATGCGGGCCTCACGCCCGTCAAGGTCAATATGGTGGTGCGTCGCGGCCTGAACGACGACCAGATCCTGCCCATGGCGCGGCGCTTCCGCGGCAGCGGTCATGTCCTGCGCTTCATCGAGTACATGGACGTCGGCAGCACCAACGGCTGGAACCTGACCGAAGTGGTGCCGAGCGCCGAGGTGATCCGCACGATCGCCGAGCATTATCCGCTCGAGCCCTGTACCGAGCCGGCCATGGGCCGGGTGGCACAGCGCTGGCGTTATGCCGACGGGGCGGGTGAGATCGGCGTGATCTCCAGCGTGACCGAGGCCTTCTGCGAAGGGTGCACGCGCGCGCGGCTCTCGCCCGAGGGCAAGCTGTACCTTTGCCTGTTCTCCACCGGCGGCTACGATCTGCGCGATCTGGTGCGCGGCGGCGCCGACGATACCCGCATTCAGCGCGTGATCTCCGGCATCTGGCGCCCGCGCGCCGACAACTACTCCGAAAGCCGCACGATGCAGGGCCCGGCCGACGCCGACGGCCGCATCGAGATGAGCTACATCGGCGGCTGAGCCGGACGCCCGGCCGCCGTTTCCGGCGCCCGCCATCGCGGCGGCCGCGGGCGATTACGACAGCCAGTGCGCGAGGTCGTAGTAACGCACCACGTCGCCGTCGTTCAGCGTCTGACCCGCAGGCAGGCGCGCAAGCCCGGTGCTCCAGGGCAGCGAGCTGACGATGTTCGATGCCTGCGTGCGATACAGCTCGAGCTCGGCGCCGGTATCGGTTTCGCGACGCTGCACGCGCACGAACTCCTCGCGGCTTTCGGTGCGTGGAGCCGGCAGGCGCAGCACCGCGCGCGACACCTGCGGCAGCGTGACCGCGCGGCCCTGCATGCGTCGCACGAGCGGCGAGACCAGCACCATGAATACCGCAAAGCTCGACACCGGATTGCCCGGCAGCGATACCACCGGCTTGCCGTCCACGTGAGCCAGCGCCACCGGCTTGCCCGGCTTCATGCGCACCTTCCAGAGCGTGAGCGTGCCGCCCAGCGCCTCGAGCGCGGGCTTGACCAGGTCGCGCTCACCGACCGACACGCCGCCGGTGCTCAGGACCAGATCGCAGTCGCGCAGCAGCGTCTGCAAGGCTTCGCGCGTGTCGGCTTCGTCGTCGCGCGCATGCAGCACATGCACGACATCGGCGCCGATGCCTTCGACGAGGCTTGCGAGCATTGGGGCATTGGAGTTGTAGATCTGCGCTTCGGTGCGCGTCTGGCCGGGGGCGACGAGCTCGTCGCCGGTGGTGAGTACGCCCACGCGCACGCGCCGGAACACGCGGGCCTGCGCCAGACCCTGCGAGGCCAGCAACGCGATGTGAGCCGCGCCCAGCACGATGCCTGCCTCGAGCACGATCTGGCCCGCCTGGGTGTCTTCGGCGCGCTTGCGCACGTGCTGGCCGAGCCTGGCTTCACCGGTGATCTCGACCTGGCCGTCGGTCTCGCGGGTGTTCTCCTGCATGATGACGGTGTCGGCGCCGGGCGGAATGAGACTGCCGGTGAAAAGCCGGGTCGCCTGGCCGGGCAGCGCGGGCTGCGGCGCGTCGCCGGCATAGACGCGTTGCTGGATGGGCAGCGGTTTGCCGGCGGCGAGGTCGGCGTGGCGCACGGCGTAACCGTCCATCTCGCTGTTGTCGGCCGGCGGCAGGTCGAGCGTGGCGCACACCGATTCGGCCAGCACGCGGCCGGCCAGTCGCGCGAGCGGCAACAGCTCGGTCTCGGCAACGGGCCCGGCGGCCTCGAGCAATTGCGCCTGGGCCTGTTCGAACTCGAGCATGCTTATTCCTCGGTGTTGCGGCGGCGCAGGGGCGCCGCGAAATTGCAGGGCTTGTGATCGCTGTCGAGCTGCTCGCGGATGATGCCGTCCCAGGCGGTCTGGCAGGCATCGTTGGAGCCCGGAATGCAGAAGATCACGGTGTTGTTGGCATAGCCGGCGATGGCGCGCGACTGCAGCGCCGAACTGCCGATTTCGGTGTAGGAGATCTGGCGGAACAGCTCGCCGAAGCCATCGATCTCGCGATCGAACAACACCCGCACCGCTTCCGGCGTGCAGTCGCGTTCGGCGAAACCCGTGCCGCCGTTGGTCATGATGACCTGCACCTCGGGGTCGGCGATCCATTCGCTCAGGATGCGGCGGATCGCGTAGCGGTCGTGACCCACGATGTCGCGGCGCACGCATTGATGGCCGGCCTGGGCGAGACCATGGACCAGGATGTTGCCGGACGTGTCGTCGCCCGCGCTGCGGGAGTTGCTCACGGTGAGGACGGCGCAGGCCAGCGATACTTTCTTGTCGGTATCCATCAGCGTTCCTTGGGATGCGTCGGTTCGTCTTGCCAGGATTCGGTGCGTTCGGCGTCGGCGGCGCGCTGCTCGACCCAGAAGGTCTCGCCGGACGCCAGGGCCTCGCGCTTCCAGAAGGGCGCGCGGGTCTTCAGGGCGTCGATGATGAATTCGCAACCGCGGAAGGCGTCGCCACGGTGGGCGCTTGCCACGCCCACGAACACGATGCGCGCGCCCAGCTCCAGCCGGCCCACGCGATGCATGACCAGCGTGGCCGCCAGCGGCCAGCGCTCGCGCGCGCTCCGTGCGATGTCCTCGAGCTCGCGCTCGCACATGCCGGGATAGTGTTCGAGAAACAGGGCGTCGGTGGGCTGCCCGGGGGCGAAGTCGCGCACGTAGCCCGTGAACGTGACCACGGCGCCGGCATTGCCGGCCGCCTCGAGCAATCGCTGCTTCAGCTCGGCTTCGTCGAAATCGGCTTCCTGCACGTAGATCATGCTAGCCCCCGGTCACGGGTTCGAAGACCGCCACTTCGTCGCCCGGCGCGATCACGGCGTCGGGCTTGGCGTGCGTCTGGTTGATGGCGAGCTTGAGCCGGCGGGTCTGGCCGAGCTGAGGGTAGCGCTCGGTGAGCGCGGCCAGCAACTGCGTGCCCGTCGTGGGGCCTGCGAGCGGCCAGACCTCGCTGCGCTTGCCGGTCAGCTCGGCGATGCGCGCGAAATACAGCAGATCAATCGTTGCGCCATTCACCGCTCTTACCTCCGGCCTTGTATTGCAGGCGAACCTGCTCGATCACGATCGCCTTGTCGGCGGCCTTGCACATGTCGTAGATGGTGAGCGCGGCCACGCTGCACGCGGTCATGGCTTCCATCTCGACACCGGTTTTGTATTGGGTGCGGCAGGTGGCGCGGATATCGATGCGATGCGCGGCGTCGTCGAGCGAGAACTCCACGCCCACGAACGCGAGCGGCAGGCTGTGGCACAACGGGATCAGCTCGGCGCAGCGTTTGGCGGCCAGGATGGCGGCCACGCGCGCGGTGTTGAGCACTTCGCCCTTGCCCTGACCGGGCGCGGTGAGCAGCCCATAGGCGTGCGCGTTCATGCGCACGCTGGCGGCGGCGATGGCGACGCGCTCGGTGTCGGTTTTGGCGACCACGTCGACCATGCGGACCTGCCCGTCTTCGTCGAGGTGGCTGAGGGCGGGCAGGGCGTCGGCGCCTGCGCCGGAAGAAGAACCGGACATGAACGGGACCTTCGGAATGGTTAAGGATTGCAAGCGTACCGGCCCGGGCGGGTACGCGCTCGCCCTATGATAGACGAGGCGCAAACGGGGCGCGATAATCCCCGCACCTCATCTCGGGAGATGCCAAATGCCAGTGCGCTTGCCGGTACCGCGGGTGACGCGCCGGATGGTCAAGATCCTGGCGTGGGTCGTGGGAGTGGCGCTGGTGCTGGCGGGGCTGGCGGCCTGGCAGGTGCCCAAGGTCGTGCGATCGGCGCTCACCACCGACGTGGCCGCCATGCTCGGCCGAGACGTGAGCGTCGGCGATATCTCCTTCAATCCGTTCACGCTGACTCTGCGGGCGCACGAGCTCGCGGTGAGCCAGCCGCAGGGCGCCGCGCCGCTGCTGCGGATTGGCCTGATCGATGTGAGCGCCGGCTGGCGCTCGGCGATCTTCTTCGCGCCGGTGATCGACCGCATCCGGGTGGTGGATCCCCATGCCGCGCTGGTGCGCGACGACGTCACTCACTTCAATTTTTCCGATATCCAGCAGAAGCTGGAGGCCATGGCCGCCGCCAAGCCGGCCCCGCCACCCGACGCCGACGACGCCCTGCCGCGCTTTTCGCTCAACAACCTGAGCCTCGAGGGCGGGCAGGTCACGCTCGATGACAAGGTTACCGGGCGCACGCACACGATCGACCGCATCAGCCTGGGCGTGCCGTTCGTTTCCACCTTCGGCTACGCCGCCGACATCGATGTGCAGCCCAGGGTGCACATGCGCATCAACGGCAGCGCCTTCGATCTGGATGGCGTCACACGGCCTTTCGACAAAGTCCCGAGCTCCACGCTGAACGTGTCGTTCGTGGGCCTGGAGCTGGACAAGTGGGCCGACATCTGGCCCTTGCCCATGCCGGTCGAGTTGCATCGCGGCCTGCTCGATTCGGCGCTGCAGGTGCGCTTCGAGCAGCCCCGGGATGCCGCGCCGGTGGTGCGGATCGTGGGCGACGTCGGCCTGCGCCAGTTCGATCTGCGCGAAACCTCGGGCGACGCGCTGATGGCCTGGAGCACGCTGGTGCTGCGGCGTATCAGCGCCGAGCCGATCGCGCGCAAGCTTTATGTGGGCGAGGTCGAGCTGTGGTCGCCGCAGGCGCAGACGCGCCGCTACGCCGATCAGCGCATCAACTGGCTCGAGGTCATCAACGATCTGCAGAAGCTGGGCGATCCGCGCACCGAGCCGGCCACCAGGCTGGTGCCCGCCAGCCGGCCCGACGCCGCCGCGCCTGCACCCGCGACCGGCACCGCGCCGCCCGCGGCCACGGCGCCGCCCGCGGCCACGGCGCCGCCGCCCGATCCCTGGCATGTCGTGGTCGACGCGGTCAATCTGCACGATGGCGAGCTGCGGCTGCGCGACGCCGGCAGCGGGCTGGACTATCAGATCACCGGGCTGGGCGCGACGGTCGAAGGCATCGAACTGCCGCAACCGAAAGACCGCCCCATGCTGGTCTGGCTGGCCATGGACAACGCCACCGATGGCGGCTGGCTGCGTGCGAAGGGGCCGCTGGTGTTGCAACCGCTGTCGCTCGACCTGGACCTGCAGCTGGCCAACGTCGCGCTGGCGCCGTTCGCGCCGGCCGTGCGCAGCGTGGCCCCCATCGTGCTGCAGGACGGACGGATGGCGCTGAACGCGCGGTTGCGGCTGGTGCAGCAGGGTCAGGTCAACGTGGTGTCGGCCACGGCGGTGCAGGCGCGGCTGGCGCGTCTCGCCCTGCGCGACGAAAGCATGAAGCCCGCGATCGACATCCGTCTGGGTCAGCTCGACCTCGGCGTGAACCAGCTCTCCCTGGGCCCGCAGCCGGCCAGCTTCACGTTGAACGCGCGCGACATCCAGGGCAAGGGCACGCTGGCGCTCAAGGGCGCGTTCACCACGCAGCCCGTTTCGGTCAAGACGCAGGTCGATCTTGCCGGGCTGGACCTCGCCGCCTTCGCTCCCTATGTGGCCTCGCGCCTCAATGCCACCGTGCGCTCGGTCATCGTCGCGGCGCGTGGCGAGGCCAGCTATGCGGGCAGCGGCCCGTCGCTCGCCGCCACCTGGAACGGCGCGGTCGACGTGACCGACCTCAACCTCGAAGACCGCGTCAACCGCGACGACTTCCTCAAGTGGTCCAGGCTCGGGCTCTCCGGCATGCAGATCGCCATGAAAGGCGGCACGCTGTCGGCCAATCTGGGCGACATCCTGCTCGACGACTTCTACGGCCGCGTCCTGCTCAACGCCGAGGGGCGGCTCAATGTCATGGACCTCGTGGCCGAGCCCGGCGAGGCCGGCGGCTCGATCACGCAAGACACCCAGACGCGCGCGCGAGCAGACGCCAGCGCGGCGGCGGGCGCCATGCCCGACATCTCGCTCAACAGCGTCACGCTCAAGCGTGGCCGCATGACCTTCACCGACCGCTTCATCAAGCCCAACTACACCGCCGAGCTGTCGGCCATCGAGGGCACGGTGTCGGCCGTGTCGTCGCGCCGGCCGCAGCCGGCCCGCGTCAATGTGGGCGGGCGGGTCTACACCACCGCGCCGTTCTCGATCAGCGGCACGGTGCAGCCGTTCGCGCAGTATCTGTCGCTCGACCTGAAGGCGAGTGCGAAGGGCGTGGATCTGCCGCGCTTCACGACCTATTCGGCCAAGTACGTCGGCTATCCGATCAAGCGCGGCAAGCTCTCGATGGACGTGCGTTACGAGATCAAGAACCGGGCGCTCACCGCGAGCAACCGCGTCGTGCTCAATCAGCTCACGTTCGGCGACAAGACCAACAGCCCGGATGCCATCAAAGCGCCGGTGCTGCTGGCCGTGGCCCTGCTGAAAGACAGCCGCGGCAACATCGACATCAACCTGCCTATTTCCGGCTCGCTCGACGATCCGCAGTTCTCGGTCGGCGGCATCATCGTCCGGGTGCTGGTCAATCTGGTGGTCAAGGCGGTCACCTCGCCGTTCACCTTGCTGGCATCGGCCTTCGGCGGCGGCGAAGAGCTGTCTTATGTGGCGTTCGCGCCGGGCAGCGCCGAGCTCACGCCCGAGGGCGCCGAACGCCTGGATACGCTGGCCACCGCGCTGAACGACCGGCCCCAGCTCAAGCTCGACGTCGCGGGCCGCGCCGATCCCGTCACCGACGAGGCCGGCCTGCGCCAGGCCTGGGTCGACCGGCAGATCCGGCTCGCCAAGGCGCGCGCGACCGCGCCGCGCGGCAAGAAGCCCGATCCCGACGGCGTGACCGTGAGCGCCGCCGAGCGCGCCAGGTACCTCGAGGCCGCCTACGACGACACCAAGCTCGAGAACAAGCCGCGCAACTTCATCGGCCTGGCCAAGTCCATCCCGGCCGCCGAAATGGAGGCGCTGCTGCGGCAGGCGGCGCCGGCCGGCCAGGACGAGCTGCGAAAGCTTGCGGACTTGCGGGCGCAGGCGGTATACGAGAAGCTGCAAGCCGCAGGACCCGCCGACCGCGTCTTCATGGTCGAGCCCACGTTCGGCACCGATGGCATCAAAGACGACGGCCCGCCGTCGCGTGTCGATTTCTCGCTGAAGTGACCCCCTCGAGGAGTGCCCCTACATGTCCGGCCCTGATTCCGAATTCGATAGTCTGTTGCCGCCGCTCAAGCTGGACCGGCGCGGCTTCATCGCCACCACGGTGGCCGCGGGCTTCTCGCTGGCCGCCGGCCAGGCCGTTGCACAGACCGCCATCCAGACCGACGCCAAAGGCCTGACGGCCGGCAAGATCGAGATCCCCACCACCGACGGCAAGATCCCGGCCTACCGCGCGGCGCCGGCCGACAAGAAGAACCTCCCCACCTTGCTGGTGGTGTCGGAGATCTTCGGGGTGCACGAATACATCCAGGATGTCTGCCGCCGTCTGGCCCATGCGGGCTATCTGGCCATCGCGCCGGAGCTGTTCGCGCGCCAGGGCGATCCGTCCAAGTACACCGAGATCGCCAAGCTGCGCGCCGAGGTGGTCGACCGCGCGCCCGATGCGCAGGTCATGGCCGACCTCGATGCCACGGCGGCCTGGGCCACCAGCCATGGCGGCGCCGCCGACAAGCTCGGCATCCTGGGCTTTTGCTGGGGCGGCCGCATCACGTGGCTCTATGCGGCGCACCGCGCGGGTCTGAAGGCGGGCGCGGCCTGGTACGGCCAGTTGGGCGGGGCGGCTTCCGAGCTCAAGCCGCGCTCGGTGCTCGAGTCGGTCGACAAGCTGCAGGCGCCCGTGCTGGGCGCATATGGCGGCAAAGACGCCGGCATTCCGCTCGAAGACGTCGACAAAATGCGCGTGGCGCTCGCCAAGGGGCCTGCCGCCGCCCGGGCCTCGCGCATCGACATCTACCCCGACGCACCGCATGCCTTCCACGCCGACTACCGGCCGAGCTACCGCAAGGCCGAGGCCGAGCAGGCCTGGACCCGCATGCTCGACTGGTTCGCCGAGAAGGGCCTGAAGTAAGCCGTGGATCCCCGCGCGGCAGGCCCGGTATCGCCTGGTCTGCCGCGCGACCGCTCAGTCTTTCTTGTCGGGCAAGCCGTCCGTCACCTCGGCGATCGATTGCTTCATGCTGTCATAGCCCATCGTGCGTTCGCGCTGAAAACCGCCCAGCACGCCGGCGCAGCCATCCACGCCGCCCTTGCGCATGTCTTCCATCATGACCTTGCCCTTCGACTGGCCCTGCTGGAAGGCGGCGTCGAAGACCTTGAAGTCGTAACGATATTCTTTGGCGAAGCGCTCGAGGTTCTTGCGCCAGTTGGCTTCCTGCTGCGTCAGGTCGGGGGCCGAGGCGCCGCAGACCCGGGCCGCGCCGTTGCTGGCGCCGGCCGTGTCGACGATCTGTTCGAAAATCAGCTGATCCGAGGGGCCGGCCGCGTGGGCGGGCGCAGCCAGCCAGCCGCTCGCGGCGGTGAGCACGGCGATCATGAATGCACGCATGACAATTCCTCCTGCATGACAGACCCGGCACGAGGCGGGTCGGAACAATGACTGCATTATGGCCAGTCATGCCCCGGCCGCGCCGGATCCCTGCGTTTGGAGTCGTTTCAGACTGTTCGTGTTTCTTTCGGGGCGGGAACAATGCCTGGGGTTTCGGCACTATGATTGAGGGAGACAGGGCCGCCTTCGCGGCCCTGTCTCACAAGCACAATTCACTTTGTCTCGCACGTTCCGTAATTGCTGGAGAACTCCATGACGCTCAAAGTCGGCGATCGGCTGCCCGATGGCACCCTGACCGAATTCATCGAAACCGAAACGCCGGGCTGCCAACTGGGCCCCAACGCTTTCCAGGTCGCAGACCTGGTCCGCGGCAAGAAAATCGCGCTGTTCGCCGTGCCGGGCGCTTTCACCCCGACCTGCTCGGCCAAGCACCTGCCGGGCTATGTGGCCCAGGCCGATGCGCTGCGCGCCAAGGGCGTGGACGAAATCTGGTGCGTGTCCGTGAACGACGCGTTCGTGATGGGCGCCTGGGGCCGCGAGCAGCAGGCGGGCGCCAAGGTCCGCATGCTGGCCGACGGTTCGGCCACCTGGACCCGTGAGCTCGGCCTCGAGCTCGATCTGATCGCCCGCGGCATGGGCGTGCGTTCGCAACGCTACTCGGCCCTGATCGAGGATGGCGTCGTGACGCAACTCAATATCGAAGGTCCCGGCAAGTTCGAAGTGAGCGACGCCGACACGCTGCTGCGCCAGCTGTAAAGGGTTTGTCCGGTCCGGTTCGCCGCACGGCGGACCGGATCGTTACCCGCGTGTGCCCGACAACCCAAAAGCGGTCGCCCGTCCATGATTTCCACGATTTCCGCGTTTTCCTCGTTGTACTTCGCCACGTTGCTGATGTTGATCGGCACGGGCATCTTCAATACCTACATGGGCCTGCGGCTCACGGGGCAGTCCGTCAGCGAAGTCTGGATCGGCGCCCTGATCGCCGCCTACTACCTCGGCCTCGTGTGCGGCGCCCGCATGGGTCACAAGCTCATCATCCGGGTCGGTCATATCCGGGCCTTCGCCGCCTGTGCCGCCATCGCCACCTGCATGATCCTGGCCCAGAGCCTGATCGAATCCATGCCGCTGTGGCTGGCGCTGCGCCTGGTGGCGGGCATCGTGATGGTGACCGAGCTCATGGTCATCGAGAGCTGGCTCAACGAGCAGACCGAAAACCAGCAGCGTGGCCGGGTGTTCTCCGTCTACATGATGGTCTCGGGTCTGGGCACCGTGCTGGGTCAACTGGTCCTCACGGCGTATACCTCGCTGGGCGATGGCCCGCTGATTCTGGTGGCGATGTGTCTCACGCTGTGCCTGGTGCCCATCGCCGTCACCGCGCGCTCTCACCCGCCCACGCCGCTGCCCGCGCCGCTCGACCTGCGCTTCTTCATCAAGCGCGTGCCGCTGTCGCTCACCGTGCTGTTCGTCGCGGGCAATCTGTCGGGCGCGTTCTATGGTCTGGCGCCGGTGTACGCGGCCAAGCTGGGCCTCACCACCTCGCAGGCGGCCATGTTCGTCGCCGCCGGCGTGACGGCGGGGCTGGTGGCGCAGTGGCCCATGGGCTGGTTGTCCGACCGCATCAACCGCGCCGGGCTGATCCGCTTCAACGCCGCCTTGCTGGTGGCGCTGCCGATGTTGATGTGGGGCTGGCTGTCGCTGCCATATTGGTTCCTGCTGGTGCTCTCGGGCATTTTCGGCGTCCTGATGTTCACGCTCTATCCGTTGGGCGCGGCATTCGCCAATGACCACGTGGAGTCGGATCGCCGCGTCGGTCTGAGCGCCGTGCTGCTCATGGTGTATGGCGTGGGCGCCTGCCTGGGCCCGATGGTGGCGGGCGTGCTGATGACCTACGGCGGTCCCGCCATGTACTACATCTTCGTGTCGGCCTGCGCGCTGATTCTGGTGTGGCAAGTGCGTCCGGCGCGTGTCACCGGTGCCCATCAGGCGCACGACGCGCCGGTGCAGTTCGTGCCCATGCCGGACACGCTGCAGAGCTCGCCCGCGTCCGTGGCGCTGGATCCTCGCGTGGATCCGGTGGCCGACGCCGGCATGGAAATGGTGGCGCCGGAGCCTGGCGTGGTGCAGCCGCCCGGGCCGGTCGAAGAGAGCGTGGCGCCGATCGCCGCCTTCGAAAACGTCGAGCCCGCCACGGCGTTCTCGGCGGCCGAGGTGCGCGATTCGCCCGCCGTCGACGAGTCGGCCTCCAACGACGACCTGTCCGCGCCCCAGCATCAGCGCACGGGTAGCTGACGCAGCGACGGCCGGCGCCCGTCACGCACCGTCCCGCCGATCGCCGCTACCGGTCCAACGCCCAAGGGCTGCCTCCTCACGGAGCGCAGCCCTTGTCGCATGCGGGATCCGCTCGGGGATCAGCGCGGCATCATCACCACGATGGCGCCGATGGCCAGCGCCAGTCCGATCAGATTGATCGCCGACAGCTTCTCGCGGAACAGCACCGCGCCCGCGAGCGTGCCCAGGGCGATCACGCCCATGTTCATCGAGGCGAAGACCAGGGCAGGGTGGTCGGGCAGGGTCTGATGCGCACGGATATAGGTGTAGATGTTGGCGAAGTTCATCAGGCCCAGCAGCAGGCCGGCGGCCAGGCTGCGCGCCTGCCAGCGGGTGCGTGCCAGCAACAGATACAGCGTCATCAGCACGCCGGCCAACAGGAAGACCATCAGCAGCGTGCCGGGGAACGCGCTGCCGCTGCGCGCCATGATCTTGAACAGCACGTCGATGGTGCCGTAGCCGGCCCACACGGCCAGCGGCCACATCCAGGCGGCGTGCGGCGGGCCATCGTGCGCCGGCGCATCGGCCGGCCGGCGCAGCACGCAGAAGAGGGCGGCGAAGGCCAGTGCGATGCCGGCCAGCTTCGTCGTCGTGACGGGCTCGCCGAACAGCACGAATGCCGCGAGCAGCGCAATGAAAAGCGAGAGGCGCTGCGCCGCGTCGCTGCGCACGATGCCGGCATACCGCACCGAGCGTGCCATCGCCACGAAGACGCTGGGCATCAGCACGCCCAACGCGCCGAGCAGCAGCAGATTGCCGCCCTGCAGGTTGATGCGCCCCAGATCCGGCTTGAGCAGCGACACGCACAGCACCGCGGCCATGGCGTAGTTGGTGGCGATGGCTTGGCGCACATCGATGTCGTAGCGGCGTGCAAGCTTCAGCAATATCGCCACGGTAACGCTGCACAGCACACTGGCTGCCAGCAAACCCAGACCTGCGTTCATCTTGTCTTGCTCTCCGGATTCAGGCCGGCTGCCGCGTGCGGCATTCCTGGGCCTGGGGTTGTGCTGCAAAGGAAGTGTCGTCGGCGCCCTCGGCCCGCAGGCCCAGGCGCGTCAGCAGCCGCTTGTCTGCCTCCACCTGCGGATTGGCCGTGGTCAACAGCACGTCGCCGTAAAAAATCGAGTTGGCGCCGGCCAGAAAGCACAGGGCCTGTTCGGCGTCGTTCATGGTTTCCCGGCCCGCCGACAGCCGCACGCGGGCGCGCGGCATGGTGATGCGCGCCACCGCGATGGTGCGGATGAACTCGAACGGATCCAGCGGCTCGGTGCCCGCCAGCGGCGTGCCCTCGACCTGCACCAGATTGTTGATCGGCACCGACTCGGGGTAGGGCTCCATGTTCGCGAGCTGGGCGATCAGGCCGGCCCGCTCGCGCCGCGACTCGCCCATGCCCACGATGCCGCCACAGCAGACGTTGAGGCCGGCATCGCGCACGCGCTCGAGCGTGTCCAGGCGATCCTGATAGGTGCGGGTCGAGATGATCCTGCCGTAGAACTCCGGCGAGGTATCGAGATTGTGGTTGTAGTAATCGAGCCCGGCGTCACGCAGCTGTTCGGCCTGACCCTCGGCCAGCATGCCCAGCGTGACGCAGGTTTCCATGCCCAGGTCTTTCACGGCGCGAATCATCTCGGCCACCTGCTCGAGGTGATGCGGTTTGGGGCTGCGCCAGGCCGCGCCCATGCAGAAGCGCTGTGCGCCGTTGGCCTGCGCGGCGCGCGCCGCCGCCACCACGTCGGCCACGGGCATCAGCTTGTCGGCCTCGAGCTCGGTGTCGTGGTGCGCGGACTGCGGACAGTAGGCGCAATCCTCGGGGCATCCGCCGGTCTTGATCGAGAGCAGGCTGGACAGCTGAATCTCGCTGGCGTCGAACTGCTCGCGGTGCACGGTCTGCGCCCGATGCATCAGCTCGGGAAAGGGCAGGCGGAACAGAGCCTCGATCGCGGCCGGCGTCCAGGCGGCGGGCGTGGCGCGCCGCGCTGGCAGGGGAATGGTGACGGTCTGCATGGGGACTCCTGAGACAGGGAAGGGCGGCGCCAAGGCGGTGGGCATCGGCGTCGGCCCGATCGTAGAAATCCCGGCGGCAAACCGCAATCGGGCAATATTGCGCGAATTTGGCGCAAGCTTAGTCGAACTTGGGCGACGTAGGGAGACGTTGCGGCGCGCCCTGCGACAACCCGCCGTCATCTTCGGACAGAGGGCAGGGGGCGGAAAGTTGTTTCTTTGTGTAAATGCGTAGCTTGGCTTCAGGGTGATCGTCGCGGCGTTGCAACTCGTTTCAACTAAACCGCTTGCCTTATCTATCTACTAGTAGGTAATATTCGTTCAACGCTGCAGCAAACAGAACGCGGCAGCCAAGCAAAGCAGTCCGGCAGTCCCCAGAAAGAGAACCACAGCAACACCGGCAGCAGAAGATTCAAGGCATACCGCCTTTTTTATTTACCCGGTTATCTATCTACTAGTAGATAACTCAGAGTTCAAATCTACGAACTGGAGCTTTCTCATGAACACGATCAAGACCCTCGCCGCCGCCATCGCCGTCTCGGCCGCCTTCGCTGGCGCCGCCCAAGCGGGTGAACTGGACTGGCCCCTCGATGCCCCCAACGGCACCAGCCTGACCCGCGCCCAAGTCGTGGCCGATCTGCAAGACGCTCGTGCCCATGGCCTGGTCACCAGCAGCGAACTCGCTTACCCGCCCGTGGCTCAGCAAGCCGCCACGCAAGTGAGCCGCGCCCAGGTCCGTCAGGAGCTGTCCGCCGCGCAAGCCGCCGGTATCGACGCCTCGGGTGAACTGGACTACCCGCCCGTCGCTGGCTGATTCCACACGAAGAACGCAACCCTCTTTTTATTTTCCTGAATACCTATCTATAGATAGATAGCCCTAATCGGAGCCACACCATGAACACCCTCAAGACCCTCGCCGCCGCCATCGCCGTTTCCGCCGCCTTCGTCGGCACCGCCCAAGCCGGCGAGCTGGACTGGCCGCCCGTCGACACCAGCGTGAGCACGCTGTCCCGCGCCGACGTGATCGCCGACCTGCAAGCCGCCAAGGCCCAGGGCCTCGTGACCACGAGCGAACTGGCCTATCCGCCCGTCGCCGCGCAATCGGCCACCCAGCTCACCCGTGAACAAGTGCGCCAGCAACTGTCGGCGGCTGACGCTGCCGGCCTGAACGCCTCCGGCGAACTCGATTACCCGCCCGTCGCCGGCTGAGCCGCGCGGCACCGAAGCCCTCATTCCCGATCACTGCACTGAACCCTCCCGACTCAAGGAACCCATCATGAACACGATCAAGACCCTCGCCGCCGTCATCGCCGTCACCGCCGCTTTCGCAGGCACCGCCCAGGCTGGCGAACTGGATTGGCCCCTCGACGCGCCCAACGCCAGCACCCTGACCCGCGCCCAAGTCGTGGCGGATCTGCAGGACGCCCGCGCTCAAGGCCTCGTGACCAGCAACGAACTGGCTTACCCGCCCGTCGCCCAGCACGCCGACTCGCAAGTGACGCGCGCCCAGGTACGCCAGGAACTATCCGCCGCCCAGGCCGCCGGCCTCGGCATGTCCGGTGAGCTCGACTACCCGCCCGTGGCCGGCTGAGCCGTCCCCTTTTCCAACCAGGAGTCCACCATGAAAACCCTCAGTGTTCTCGCCGCCGGCCTCATCACCTCGCTCGCGTTCCTGGGTTCGGCCCAGGCTGGCGAACTCGACTGGCCGCCCGCCGATACCAGCACCAGCACGGTGACCCGTGCCCAGGTCCAGGCCGAGCTGCATGCCGCCCGCGCCTTGGGGCAGCTGGCGTCCGGCGAGCAGGAGTATCCGATCACGGCATATGCCGACGCGAGCGCAGTCAGCCGCGATCAGGTTCAGTCCGCACTGCTGGCCGCGCGCCAGGCAGGTCAGACCGCGGCCGGGGAGCTCGACTACCCGCCCGTGGCCGGCTGAGCCGGACGGCCTATGTGTCGCCAAGAAACCCGCGCGCCCCGCGACGTCGGATGACGCCGTGCAGGCTGCGCGCGGGTCCAGGGATGCCCGACACAGGCTGGTTTCCCCTCGATGCATCCCGATCTATGTGTAGGTAAAATTCAGCCATGGATACGCAAACCCCGACCAACACGCGCGACCAACTGCTGTCGCACGCGCAAAAACTGATCCGCACGCGTGGTTGCAATGGTTTCAGCTATCGCGACCTGGCTGATCACGTGGGCGTCAAGACGTCCAGCATCCACTACTACTTCCCGTGCAAAGACGACCTCCTGTACGAGGCGGTCGAGTCGTACAGCACCCGCGCGCTGGCCGCGCTGCGCGCCATCGACACCACGCTGCCCGCGCAAGAGCAGCTCGATGCCTATCTGCACCTGCTCGAGACGCAGGCCTGTGGCGACGGCGATGAGCTCTGCCTGGGCGGCATGCTGGCCGCCGAGGTGATGTCGCTGCCCGAGAAGGTCCGCCTGGCCCTGCAAGGCTTCTTCAACGCGCACGAGAGCTGGCTGGCGCGGGTGCTGCGCGAAGGCGCGGCACAAGGCACGCTGAAGTTCTCCGGATCGCCCGAGGTCACGGCGCGCGCGCTGTTCTCCACGGTGCAGGGCTGCCTGATCAGCTCGCGGCTGTTTCACGAGCCGCCCCGGCTGTGCCAGGCCGTCGGTGCCATGTACGTCGAGTGCGACGGCGGCAAGGCCGCAACGTCTTGAGGTGATCGCACCAGCGGCGCGCCATCCTGAAAGGGATGGCGCCGCGCGTGGCGACATCGATCTCGTGCAGTTGGTTGCGCGCGCAACTCATCGCGTGCCCGGCAGACCCCGCGCCGTCGTATCCGGCCATTGCGCAAAATCTGCGCAGTGCGCATACGCAAATCAAAAAAATTCGATGGTCGCGTGCACGCTTTTAAAAAATGGTGCATAATTCGGCCCCGTTCGACGAAACGCGAATTTGAAGCGACGGCAAGCAGCAACACACAGGGCACGCCCTGCGATGCGGCAGCAAGCCAGAGCAACGAAATCGGGATCGTGGGGGTATAGCTCAGCTGGGAGAGCGCTTGCATGGCATGCAAGAGGTCAGCGGTTCGATCCCGCTTACCTCCACCACTTCAACGAACGCAGCAAGTGCAGTAAAAAGTAGTACGGCAAGTCCAAGTCCCCTTCGTCTAGAGGCCTAGGACATCACCCTTTCACGGTGAGTACAGGGGTTCGAATCCCCTAGGGGACGCCAGCTTTGCATACGCAGAGATCTGGCTCGGTTGTAGCAATACACCGCTGCGGAGCGGTAGTTCAGTTGGTTAGAATACCGGCCTGTCACGCCGGGGGTCGCGGGTTCGAGCCCCGTCCGCTCCGCCACCATCGCTCGAGAAAGCCGCAACTTCGGTTGCGGCTTTTTCTTTTTGTGCTTCCGATCCGTGCTCCGACGTGGCCGCAACCTGTGTTGCGGCTTTTTGTCGTCTGTCGTGATCGCTCCGTGTCATCGCGCGGCCGCGGTGTTGCGCGTCGCGTCACCGCACATCGTGCCTGCGCACGACCGCACGACCGCGCGGCCGCACGATCGTACGAGCGCACGCGTCGCGCATGCGCGCCAGTCATTTGCGCGCCGCATGTTTGGCGGGCGGCGTGGGTCGTGAGCATGCTCGGACGCCATGTGCGCACTGCCGGTGCACCCGTGAACGCCCTGGGCTGTCTGAGCGCTTGTCAGCGCGCTTCTGGGCGGCGGGGCAGGGTGGTGGAGGGCCGGCCTGTCGTTGTGTCGTCTACGAGGCTCTGCGCGCCTCTGTGCGCGTCATCGGCGTGAAGATGTCGTGCCGGTGTCCTGCCTGTGCGGAACCGCCGGATGCCGTGCGCGGGCGGCACCAAAACAGCGGCACTTCCAGCAGCACAACAGCAGCACAACAGCAGCACAACAGCAGCACAACAGCAGCACAACAGCAGAAGCACAACAGCAGAAGCACAACAGCAGAAGCACAACTGCAGAAGCACAACTGCAGAAGCACGGCAGCGGAAGCGCGCGACAGATACATGGCAGCAGCACGCGGCAGAAGCAGCAGCAAGAGCGCCGTCCGCATTCGAAGCGGGCACAAAAAAGCCGCGACAAGGTCGCGGCCACTTCGAAGCAATCACAAGCGCAAAAAGAAAAAGCCGCAACGTGAGTTGCGGCTTTCTCAAGCGATTTTGGCGGAGCGGACGGGGCTCGAACCCGCGACCCCCGGCGTGACAGGCCGGTATTCTAACCAACTGAACTACCGCTCCGCAGCGGTGTATTACTACAACCGAGCCAGATCTCTGCAAAACAGAGCTGGCGTCCCCTAGGGGATTCGAACCCCTGTACTCACCGTGAAAGGGTGATGTCCTAGGCCTCTAGACGAAGGGGACTTGGACCAAACAGTGTACTGCTTCGTATTGCTACGTCTTCGCTTAGGTGGTGGAGGTAAGCGGGATCGAACCGCTGACCTCTTGCATGCCATGCAAGCGCTCTCCCAGCTGAGCTATACCCCCATATTCCCGACATCAACGACGTTTGCAGTGTCACCTGCTCACATCACTTTGCTGTCCGGCGCGTCGTAAAACTCGGTGAAAACTGCGATGTTGCTGCGGCTTTCGCTTCGTTTTGTTTCGCGTCGCTGGCGAAGAAACGAGATTATGCACAAGTTTTTAGGTGTGTGCAAGTCAGGGTGAAAAAAAACTGAAAAAAAGTGGCGCGGTACAGTTATTGCTCCGTTGCGAGGGCTGCGCGCGCGCCTTACGTGGGGCCGCGAGCGAGTCGCTGCGCAATCAAAGACAGCAACGTAAGTCATTGACGTAAAGACGGAATCTGCTCCCCGCCGCCAACGGTGCGCGGGGCAGGGCGCCGAAGGAAGCGGGCAGGAGGAGAGTCGGGTGGCGAGTACCGGATTTATCACGCGTGCGCTGGGGCGCACCGACATGCGCATCACGCGAGTGGGATTTGGCGCCTGGGCGATCGGCGGCGGCGATTGGGCCGTGGGCTGGGGCGCGCAGGACGACGCGGCGTCGATACGCGCGATACGCCACGCGGTGGAGCGGGGCATCAACTGGATCGATACGGCCGCCGTGTACGGCCTCGGGCATTCCGAGGCGCTCGTACGCGAGGCCCTCGCGCCTTTGGGCAGCGAAGAGCGGCCCTACATCTTCACCAAAGGCGGGCTGACCTGGTCGGCGAAAGACCGCATGGCCAACCCGCGGCGCACCGGCGCGCCCGACAGTCTGCGGCGCGAGCTCGAGCAGTCGTTGCGGCGCCTGGGTGTCGAGTGCATCGATCTCTATCAGATGCACTGGCCCGCGGGCGACGGCACGCCGCTGGAGCTCTACTGGCAGACGCTGCTGGATTTCAAGCGCGAGGGCAAGGTGCGCGCGATCGGCCTTTCCAATCACGGCTTGGCCGCGCTGCAGGATGCCGAGGCCATCGGCCACGTGGACACCTTGCAGCCGCCGTTCTCCGCGATCCGGCGCGACGCGGCAAACGATCTGCTGCCGTGGTGCGAAGCGCACGACACCGGCGTGATCGTTTACAGCCCCATGCAATCGGGGTTGCTGTCGGGCCGCTTCGACGCGGCGCGTGCCGCGCAGCTCGGCGCCGACGATTGGCGCTCGCGCAATGCCGAGTTCGCCGCGCCCCAGTTGAACCGCAATCTGGCGCTGGCCGAGGCGCTCAAGCCGGTGGCCGAACGCCATGGCGCGACCGTGGCCGCGGTTGCGGTGGCCTGGACGCTGGCCTGGCCCGGCGTGACCGGCGCGATCGTCGGCGCGCGCAGCGCGGCCCAGGTCGACGGCTGGCTGGGCGCCGCCACGCTTGAGCTGGATCGCGACGATATGGAAGAGATTGCGGACGCCATCGCGCTGAGCGGCGCGGGCACGGGCCCCGCGCTGCCCCAGGAAGACGGCGAGCTGCCTAAAAATCTGCTGGGCTGATCGGCCCCGCCGCGCGTTGCGCGCACGGGGCGAGCCTGCCGGCGCGTTGCCGGCAGGGGCGATCAGGGACGGCGATTGTAGCGGCCGCGGCCGGCCGCCGCGATCAGCACCAGGCCGATCAGTGCCAGCGCGAGCTTGTCGTCCCAGCGCGCATAGGGCGTGAGGCCGGTCATGCCCTGTACCGACACCGGCAGCACGCCGGGTTGATGGGCCGGCAGTTGGGCCGCGACGTGCCCGCGCGCGTCGATTGCCGCGGTCAGGCCGGTGTTGGTGGCCGTGAGCATGGGACGCGCGGTCTCGATGGTGCGCAGGCGGCCGATCTGCATGTGCTGGCGCAAGGCCCACGTGTCACCGAACCAGCCGAGATTGCTCACGTTGACGAGAATCGTGGCGCCAGGCTGGCCGTCCGGGCCCGGCAGAAGCGCGGGCAGGAGCTCGGGACCGAACAGATCTTCGTAGCAGATGTTGAACGCGATGTGCTGGCCAGCCACGGCAAAGGGCTTCTGGCGCGGCGGACCGCTGTCGAAATCGCCGAGCGGGATGTCGAGCATTTCGACGAACCAGCGGAACCCCGGCGGCACGTATTCGCCCCAGGGCACCAGATGCTGCTTGTCGTAGCGCATCGCGGTGGTGCCGGTGGCCAACTGCGCAACCGGCGTGTTGGCATCGAAGCCCAGCACGCTGTTGGTGTAGCTGGGGCTGCCGTCGGCGCGCCGCGTGTGCAGCGGCACGCCCATCGCGATGGTGGCCTGCTGGCGCGCGGCGACCTCGCGCCAGGCTTCCCAGATGCGGGGATCGAGCTGATCCTGAAACACCGGCAGCACGGTCTCGGGCAGGATGATGAGCTGCGGCGCGGGCACGCCCGCCGCGGCGGGGAGCGCCGCGAGTTCGAGATGGCGCAGCAGGCCTTGCTGCAGCAGCGCCGGCTCGAACTTCTGCGACTGCTCGACATTGCCTTGCACCAGCCGCACCGACACCGGCTCGCCGGTGGGGCGCGACCAGTTGATCAGGCCGAGCAGCCAGCCTGCCAGCACGAACACCATTGCCACGCCGAACGCCAGCCCGTGACGCGCATCGAAGCGCTCGGCGCCCTCAGAGCCTTCGGCCACGTCGGCATGCTCCGCGCGCCAGAGGCCCGCCAGCGCGGCCGCCGCGAACGCGGCGAACAGCGCCATGCCGTGCACGCCCAGGATCGGCGCCCAGCCGGCGAGCGGGCCGTCGACGTGGGCATAGCCGATGTTGAGCCACGGAAAGCCGGTCCAGAGGGTGGCGCGCACCCACTCGAAGAACGCCCAGCAGGCGCCCCAGGTGGCGGCCGCCCACAGGGCCTGACGGGCGCGCAGCGCGACGCCGTCGAGCACGCGCGGCGGACACAGCCAGCGCGCCGCGGCGCAGGCCATGCCCGGAAAGATGGCCAGAAACAGCGAAAGCGCCAGCACGCCGCCCACGGCGAGCGGGACGGCCATGCCGCCGTAGCGGTGCATGCTGACGAACAGCCAGTACAGGCCCAGGCTGAAACTGAACGACGAGAACCACCAGCCGCGCGCGAACGCCGCGCGCAAGGTGGGCGCGCGCAGCGTGGCGTGCGCCGCGACGGCGAGGGTCAGGATTTGAATCAGTGCCAGCGACCAGGCCGGCAGCGGCCCGGGCGCGAAGGTGAGCGCATGCAGCGCACCCGCGGCGCCCAGCAGGGCGGCGCCCCGCAGCGTGCCGGCCGAGGGCCGGCGCAACCAGGGGCGGCGCGTCATGCCGCGCTATCGGTGGCGCTGTCGCGGTAGACCCGCAGCCACAGGGCGCGGCGCGGATCGGCGCGAATGACCTCGATCTTCAGGCCATCGAACTCGGCGTGGTCGCCGCGGCGCGGGATCCGGCCGAGCTTGCCGCCCAGCCAGCCGCCGACGCTGTCGTACTCGTCGTCGGGCAGGGTGGTGCCGAAGGTTTCGTTGAAGTGGCTGATCTCGGTGGACGCCAGCAGACGCCACTGATTGTCGCCCTCGGGGAAGATAGATTCTTCTTCTTCCTCGTCGAACTCGTCTTCGATGTCGCCGACGATCTGCTCCAGCACGTCTTCCATGGTGACGAGGCCGGAGATGCCGCCGTGCTCGTCGATGACGATGGCGATGTGATTGCGGCTCGCGCGGAACTCATGCAGCAGCACGTTGAGCCGCTTGACCTCGGGGATGAACACGGCGGGGCGGATCAGCGAGCGCACTTCGAGCTCGGGATCCTGCATCACGCGCAGCAGATCCTTGGCCAACAGGATGCCGAGGATGTTGTCGCGGTCGTTTTCGTAGACGGGGAAGCGTGAGTGAGCCGTTTCGACGACGGTGGCCAGCAGTTGCGGCAGGGGCACGCCGACGTCGAGCAGGTCCATGCGGGAGCGCGGCACCATGATGTCGGCGACGGTGCGCTCGGACACGGCCAGCGCACCCTTGAGCATGGTGTACGACTCGACGTCCAGGAGAGCGCGCTCGTGCGCGGCGTCGAGCACCGCTTTGATGCCTTCGCGGTCTTCGGGCTCACGCCGGACCAGCCTGAGCAGGCGGTCGAGCAGGGATTTGGTGGGTTTGGAGGAGCGAGCGCGGGGCGCTTCGGCAGCAGGATAAGGGTCGGACATCGTCCAGATGGACTCGTTGCTAAAAGATCAGCATAACCCAAGTTGCAGACATAGTTGTAACGACGACGCGATCTGCCCCCGAACATGCCCGCAACGGCGCCGATCCGGCGGTGCCTGGACGCGATCCGCCGAACCGGTCCGTCCCCGGCCGGGCGGCCTTAGTCTTCGATGACGTAGGGGTCGGTGATGCCCATGCGCGCGAGGATCTGCGCCTCGAGCGTTTCCATGCGGCGGGCGTCGCGGGCCTTGAGGTGGTCGTAGCCCAGCGCGTGCAGCACGCCATGAATGGTGAGGTGCGCGGCGCGGTCGGTGAAGGCTTTTTTCTGCTCGCGCGCCTCGCGGGCCAGCACCGGCACGCAGATCACGATGTCACCGCGGGCGACGCCCAGCGGATCGACCCCGTATTCGAAGGTGAGCACGTTGGTCGCGTAGTCACGTCCGCGGAAATCGCGATTCAGACGCTTGCCCTCGGCCTGGCCGACCAGGCGGATCGAGAGCTCGGCGGCGTCGAAGGCGGTCAGGCCATCGGCCTGGGCGCCTTCGAGAGCGTAGCCCGCCCAGCGCCGCACACGGTGGCGCGCCAGACGGGGTTCGGCCACGGCGTACTGCACCGACAGGGAAAGCGTCGCGCTCATGGCCGGCCGTCTTCCTGTTCCGCCTTGTCGTAGGCGTCGACGATGCGCGCCACCAGCGGATGGCGCACCACGTCGCGGCTCGTGAAGCGCGTCATGGCGATGCCCTGCACGTCGTCGAGCACCTGCACGGCGTGCGCCAGCCCGCTCTGCTGGCCGCGCGGCAGGTCGACCTGCGAGGGGTCGCCCGTGATCACCGCCTTGCTGCCGAAGCCGATGCGGGTGAGGAACATCTTCATCTGCTCGGGCGTGGTGTTCTGCGCCTCGTCGAGGATGACGAAGGAGTGGTTCAGCGTGCGGCCGCGCATGTACGCCAGCGGGGCGATCTCGATGCTCTGCTTCTCGAACAGACGCTGCACGCGCTCGAAGCCCATCAGGTCGTAGAGCGCGTCGTAGAGCGGGCGCAGATAGGGGTCGACCTTTTGTGCCAGGTCGCCGGGCAGAAAGCCCAGGCGCTCGCCGGCCTCGACCGCCGGGCGCGTCAGCACCAGGCGCTGCACCGTGTCGCGCTCCATGGCGTCGATCGCGCAGGCGACGGCGAGCCAGGTCTTGCCGGTGCCGGCCGGGCCGACGCCGAACGTGATGTCGTGCTTGAGGATGTTGTTGAGGTAATCGCGCTGGCGCGGGGTGCGCGGGCGCAGATCGGTGCGGCGGGTGCGCAGCAGCACGCCGTTGCTTTCGTCGTCGACCGGCGGCAGCGGATCGAGCGCGCGCGGGTCGGCCGCGCGTTGCTCGGGGGCGGGCTCTTCCTGGCGACCCACGCCGATCTCCACCAGCCCGAGCTGGATGTCGTCCACGCTCAGGGCGCGGTGCGTGGCCTGCTCGTAGAAGCGGCGCAGCGCGCGGCCGGCCAGCTCGGCGCGTTCGCCTTCGATCGTGACGCGCGCGCCCCGCCGATTGAGCGTGACGCCCATGCCGTCGGCGAGCTGACGCAGATTCTCGTCGAGCGGGCCGCACAGGTTGGACAGATGGATGTTGTCGCCGTCGAGGGTGACGACGACCGGCATGCCGCGCCGGCTCTTGCTGCGGGGTTGACTCATGCGGCTCCCTGGAGATGGGGTTGCGTGGCCGAGAGGCGGCCGCGCAGCGAATTGGTATGGGCGTGCGTGATATCGACGTCGACCATGCGGCCGATCAGCGAGATCGGGCCGGGGAAGTTGACGATGCGGTTGTTCTCGGTGCGCGCCATCAGCTCATTGACGTCGCGGCGCGAGGTGCCTTCGATCAGCACGCGCTGCGTGGTGCCGACCATGGCTTGCGCGATGGCGGCGGCTTGTTCGTTGATCAGGGCCTGCAGGCGTTGCAGGCGCTTGAGCTTGACGTCTGCCGGGGTGTCGTCGGTCAGGTCGGCCGCCGGCGTACCGGGACGGCGCGAGTACACGAAGGAGAACGAGGTGTCGAAGCCGACGTCGGCGATCAGCTTCATCGTCTTTTCGAAGTCTTCTTCGGTCTCCCCCGGGAAACCGACGATGAAGTCGGACGACAGGGTGAGGTTGGGGCGGGCGGCGCGCAGCTTGCGCACCACCGATTTGAACTCGAGCGCCGTGTAGCCGCGCTTCATGGCGGCCAGCACGCGGTCGCTGCCGGCCTGCACGGGCAGGTGCAGGAACGACACCAGCTTGGGCAGACGCGCATAGGCGTCGACCATGCGTTGGGTCATTTCCTTGGGGTGCGAGGTCGTGTAGCGGATGCGTTCGATGCCGGGGATCTCGTGGACGTATTCGAGGAGCATGGCGAAATCGGCGATCTCGTCGGTGTCGCCCATGCGGCCACGATAGGCGTTGACGTTCTGGCCCAGCAGCGTCACTTCCTTCACGCCCTGGTCGGCCAGGTCGGCCACTTCGATCAGCACGTCGTCGAACGGCCGCGAGACCTCGTCGCCCCGGGTATACGGCACGACGCAGAAGCTACAGTATTTGCTACAGCCTTCCATGATCGAGACGAACGCGGTCGCGCCTTCGACGCGCGGCGGCGGCATGGCGTCGAACTTTTCGATCTCGGGAAAGCTGATGTCGACCTGCGAGCGGCCTTCGCTGCGGCGGCGCCGGATCAGTTCGGGCAAACGGTGCAGCGTCTGCGGGCCGAACACCACGTCGACGTAGGGGGCACGCTTGACGATGGCCTCGCCTTCCTGGCTGGCGACGCAGCCGCCCACGCCGATCACCAGATTGGGATTCAGGCGCTTGAGATGCTGGACGCGGCCCAGGTCAGAAAACACCTTTTCCTGCGCCTTTTCGCGCACCGAACAGGTGTTGAACAGGATCACATCCGCTTCTTCGGGATTGTCGGTGACTTCCAGGCCCTGGTCGGCACGCAGGACGTCGACCATCTTGTCGGAGTCGTACTCGTTCATCTGGCAGCCGAAGGTGCGGATGAAGAGCTTGCGGGCGCCGGCGGGGATATGCAGCGGCGTGGCCTGGTCAGCGGCCGGGGTGGAGGGGGCAGGCGAGGGGGCGGCGGCGGAGCCGTCGCGTTTCAGGGTCGTTTCTTGCATGGCGTGCGCCGTGACGGGTGTAGATCCCGGGGGCGTAAAATGGTGAAAGTCTTGGGGAGAACCCCGAATTTTAGCCTTTTCGCCGGGATTGTCTTGGAGCGGCCGCTTTGCGCCGTTACCATAGCCGCCCGGAACGGTACCGTTCCCGCCGGCGGCCACTGCCCCGGCCGCGCCAGTCCCGGCCTACAGCCCGCCCCGCGGGCCCCGCCGGAACCGGAGCCGGTGCCGTGCTTGCGCCGGGTCCGTCGCCCGGCATCGATTTCCCCGCCGGCCTGGCCGGTCGACTTCGCCTCGCATGAACCTCATTCCTCCGCTTCCCACCCCGCCCCTGGCCGAGCCGCCGGGCATGCCCGCCTGGCGCGGTGGCCTGACCGTGTGCGTGGTGCTGGCCGCCATGGCCGCCAGCGCACACTGGATCGACCAGGACTTCACCCTCTGGATCCACGCGCACGTGAGCCCCGCCGTCAACGACACCTTCGAGTGGATCGGCGAGCTGGGCGATCCGGATGTTTATCTCGCGGCCGCGCTGGCCGCGTACGTGCTGTCGCTGATGGGCCAGCAGCGGGGCTGGAACTGCCCGGTGCGCTTCGGCTTCGATCGCATCGCGCGCGTGTGCGTGCTGCTGATGGCCACCATGGCGACCGGCGGCATCGTGACCTGGCTGCTCAAGCGCATCGTGGCGCGGGCCCGTCCCGAAGAGCTGCTGGACGACAAGTTCTATGGCCGCGGCGACCTGTTCGCCGGCGAGCCCTTCGATTCGTTCCCGTCCAGTCACACCCAGGCCGCCTTTGCCGTGGCCGCCGTCGTGGCGATCGTGGCGCCGCGCTGGCGCTGGCCGGTGTTTGCCGTGGCCAGCCTGGTGGCGGCCAGCCGGGTGGTCAATCGCGATCACTACCTGAGCGATGTCGTGGGTGGCGCAATGATCGCCATCGTCTGCGCCGCCTTGCTCGCGCCGCGCGTGCTGTCGGCGCGTTATCAGTGGCCCCTGCGGGCGCCGTGGCGCTGGCGCCGCGGCTGAGTCTGCGGCACGCGCCGAAGGCGCGCGCCCCGCGGGGCGATGCCCAATGAAAAACCCCGGGACGGCGAGGCCGTACCCGGGGTTTTCGTTTCTGGTGGCGCCGCCTCGTGGGCGGCGCGCCCCGTCGGACTCAGGCGGCTTCGACGCCGTCTTCGTCTTTCTTGACCGGCTTGACCAGGTCTTCACGCTTCACGCCCATCCACATCGCCAGCGCCGCGGCCACGAACACCGAGGAATAGATGCCGAACCAGATGCCGATGGTGAGGGCCAGGGCGAAGTAGTGCAGCGTGGGGCCGCCGAAGAACAGCATGGCCAGCACCATCATCTGGGTCGAGCCGTGGGTGATGATCGTGCGCGAGATCGTCTGCGTGATGGCGCTGTCGATCACTTCGTGCACGCTGGCCTTGCGGTACTTGCGGAAGTTTTCGCGAATCCGGTCCATGATGACCACGGACTCGTTGACCGAGTAGCCCAGCACCGCGAGCACGCCGGCCAGCACGGCGAGCGAGAACTCCCACTGGAAGAACGCGAAGAAGCCCAGGATGATCACCACGTCGTGGAGGTTGGCGATCACGCCGGCGACGGCGAACTTCCATTCGAAGCGGATGCCCAGATAGGCCATGATGCCGATCACCACGACGAGCAGCGCCATCATGCCGTTGTGCAGCAGCTCCTGGCCCACCTGCGGGCCCACGAACTCCACGCGGCGCAGTTGCACCGAGTCGTCGGCCGCCTTGAGCGAGGCCATCACGGTCTCGCTCTGCGTGGCCGAGGTCTGACCCTCGGCCAGCGGCAGGCGGATCATGACGTCGCGCGAGGTGCCGAAGTTCTGCACCTGGAAATCGGTGTAGCCGAGCTTGGACACGGCGCCGCGCACCTGATCGAGCTGCGCGGTCTGCGCGTAGTTGACTTCCATGACCGTGCCGCCGGTGAATTCGATCGACAGGTGGAAGCCGCGCGTGACGATGAAGAACACCGCGGCCACGAAAGTCAGCAGGCTGATGATGTTCAGCACCAGCGCGTTGCGCATGAACGGGATGGTGCGATGAATCCGGAAAAATTCCATGTTACGCCTTGCAGGTAGCCCGGAAGGGCGGCGTTGTCAGCCGCCCATGCCGGTTCAGTTTGCCTTGTTGGTGGGTTTCCACACGGTGCCGATCGAGATGTTCGTGAGCTTTTTCTGACGGCCATACCAGAGGTTGGCCAGGGCGCGCACGCCCACCACCGACGAGAACATCGAGGTGACGATACCCAGGCAGTGCACCACCGCGAAGCCCCGGATCGGACCCGAGCCGAAGGCCAGCAGTGCCAGGCCCACGATCAGCGTGGTCAGGTTGGAGTCGAGAATGGTGCCCCAGGCGCGTTCGAAGCCGTGATGGATTGCCTGCTGCGGGGTGGCCCCGTTGCGCAATTCTTCGCGGATCCGTTCGTTGATCAGCACGTTCGAGTCGATGGCCATGCCCAGCGTGAGCGCGATAGCCGCGATCCCGGGGAGTGTCAGCGTGGCCTGCAGCATCGACAGCAGGGCCAGCAGCAGCAACACGTTGAAGGTCAGGCCGATCGTGGAGAACACGCCGAACAGGTGGTAGTAGATGATGATGAAGACCGCGATCGCCAGGAAGCCGTACAGGGTCGAGTAGAAGCCCTTGGCGATGTTGTCGGCGCCGAGGCTCGGGCCGATGGTGCGCTCTTCGATGATCGACATCGGGGCAGCCAGCGCGCCAGCGCGCAGCAGCAGCGCGGTGTCGGCGGCTTCTTCGGGGCTCATGGAGCCCGAGATCTGCACCTGACCGCCGGCGATTTCCGAACGGATCACCGGCGCCGTCACCACTTCACCCTTGCCGTTTTCGAACAACAGAATCGCCATGCGGCGGCCGATGTTGTCGCGGGTCACGTCGCGGAAGATGCGCGCGCCCTTGGTGTCGAGCGTCAGGTGGACGGCGGCCTGCTGGGTCTGGGAGTCGCGGCCGGGTTGGGCGTCCTGGAGGTTTTCACCAGTCAGAATGACCTGACGGCGCACCAGCAGCGGACGACCGTCGCGGTCGGTGTAACGCTCCAGACCGAACGGCACCGAGCCCGAGGCCAGCGCGCTCTGGGCGCCCGGCGAGTCGTCGACCATGCGGATTTCGAGCGTGGCGGTGCGGCCCAGCAGTTCTTTGGCCTTGGCCACGTCCTGCACGCCGGGCAGTTGCACGATGATGCGGTCGTTGCCCTGTTGCTGGATCACGGGTTCGGCGACGCCGAGTTCGTTGATCCGGTTGTGCAGGGTGTTGATGTTCTGCTTGAGCGCGGTGTCCTGCACGCGGGTGATGGCGGTCGGGCTCAGCTCGCCGACCAGGGCCGGACGGCCACCGTTGTCGGTTTCGACGAACTGCAGATCGGCCATGCGGTTGCGCAGGGCGTCGCGGGCGCGGTCGCGCTGCTCGGCATTGGCAAACGTGGCCTGCACGGCCATGCCGGTACGCTCGACGTTGGCGACCTCGACCTTCTGGTCGCGCAGGGTCGCGCGCACGTCGGTGGCGAGCGAGTCGTAGCGGGCGGTCAGGGCGCCCTGCATGTCGACCTGCAGCAGGAAGTGCACGCCGCCGCGCAGGTCCAGACCGAGGTACATGGGCTTGGGCTCGAACCAGCCCAGCGTGCGCATCCAGGGCGGCGACGCGGGCAGCAGGTTCAGGGCCACGGTGTAGTGGGGGTCGCCCGCGACGGTGTTCAGGGTGCGATCGAGGAGGTCACGCGCCTGAAGCTGGATGTCGGTGGAGGCAAAGCGTGCCCGGACGGTGCCGAGCGTGCCGTTGAGCTCGTAATAGACGCTCGTGGCCGGGATTTTGGCGTCGTTCAGGATCTGCTCGACGCGTTCCAGCATTGCGGGTTCCACCTTGATGGTGGCCTTGGCGCTGGAGATCTGTACGGCAGGGGATTCGCCGTAGAAATTGGGCAGGGTATAGAGCAGGCCGATGACGACCGCAACCAGGACCGTGATGTACTTCCAGAGGGGATAGCGGTTCATTGCCGGCTACTTATCAAGGGGTGGAGCGGAACAAGGCCCCGCACGAAGGCGGGGCCTGATCTGACGATTACAGGGCCTTGATGGTTCCCTTGGGCAGCACGGTCGTGACCGAGGCCTTTTGCAGCGTGATTTCGACGGGCTTTTCGGCCAGGTCGGCGACTTCGACGGTGATGTAGCTGTCGGTGACCTTGGAGACCTTGCCCAGGATGCCGCCGGCGGTGACGACTTCGTCGCCCTTGGCCAGTGCGGCGACCATGTTGCGGTGTTCTTTCTGGCGCTTCATCTGCGGACGGATCATCAGGAAATAGAGGATCACGAACATCAGGATGATGGGCAGCATGCCCATCAGCGCATTGCCTTCGGCGGCTTGTGCCAGGACGATGCCGGCGGTGTCGATAGCAGACATGGAATGACTCCTAGGTTATTCAGTTGTGTATGTCGTAATGTTGTTCTGTCCCTAGCCCCCGCGCGAGCCATGGGTAGGGCAAGCCGGCTATTGTAGCGAGGTTGTGCGGCGCGCACCCCGGGCCGCTCCCGCCGGCCGATCGGCCGGGCGGGCCCGCCCGGGGTATGCGCCCGGCAGGGGCCCGTCGCACGGGTGCGGTGTCAGGGTTTACGCCTAGCGCCGGGCGTGGCGGCTAGTCGACACCGCGGGCGCGGTCGGCCGCGAACTGCGCGCGCCAGGCCTCGAAGCGGCCCGCCGCGATCGCCTCGCGCATTTCGCCCATGATGGTCAGGTAGAAGTGCAGATTGTGCAGCGTATTCAGACGCGCGCCCGTGATTTCGTTGGCGCGCTGCAGATGATGCAGATAGGCGCGCGAGAAATGCTGGCACGTGTGGCAGGCGCAGCTGGGGTCGAGCGGTCGGGTGTCGTCGCGATATTTGGCGTTGCGGATCTTCACGTCGCCGAAGCGGGTGAACAGCCAGCCATTGCGCGCGTTGCGGGTCGGCATCACGCAGTCGAACATGTCGACGCCGCGCGCCACGCCCTCGACCAGATCCTCGGGCGTACCCACGCCCATCAGGTAGCGCGGGCGGTCCTGCGGCAGGCGCGGGGCCACGTGCGCCAGGATGCGCATCATGTCTTCTTTGGGCTCGCCCACCGACAGGCCGCCGATGGCGTAGCCATGAAAGCCGATGTCCGTCAGGCCCGCGAGCGACTCGTCGCGCAGGTTTTCGTACATGCCGCCCTGCACGATGCCGAACAGGGCGTTGGGATTCTCGAGCTGATCGAAGGCCTCGCGCGAGCGCCGCGCCCAGCGCAGCGACATGCGCATCGAGCGAGCGGCCTCTTCGGACGTGGCCGGACGGCCGTCGATCTCGTAGGGCGTGCACTCGTCGAACACCATCACGATGTCGGAGTTGAGCGAGCGTTGGATGCGCATCGACTCTTCCGGGGTGAGGAACAGCCGCGCGCCGTCGATCGGCGAGGCGAACTTCACGCCCTCTTCGGTGATCTTGCGCATGCCCTGCAGGCTGAACACCTGGAAGCCACCCGAGTCGGTCAGGATCGGCTTGTCCCATTGCATGAAGCCATGCAGGCCGCCGTGCTTTTCCATGATGGCGGTGCCGGGGCGCAGCCACAGGTGGAAAGTGTTGCCCAGCACGATCTGCGAGCCGATTCCCTTGAGCTCGTGGGGCAGCATCGCCTTGACGCTGCCGTACGTGCCGACCGGCATGAAGATGGGCGTTTCGACCACGCCGTGGTTCAGGGTCATGCGACCGCGGCGGGCGCCGCCGTCGGTGGCGAGCAGTTCGAATTGCAATCCGGTCATGGCTGGGGAGTTTCGATGAACATGGCGTCGCCGTAGCTGAAGAAGCGATAGCGCTGGGCGACGGCGTGGGCGTAGGCGCGGCGGATGGGCTCGACGCCGGCCAGGGCCGACACCAGCATCAGCAGCGTCGACTGCGGCAGGTGGAAATTGGTGAGCAGGGCGTCGACGACATGATAGGTGTAGCCCGGCGTGATGAAGAGGCGGGTGTCGCCGCTGGCGGCGCCGATGCCGGCCGGCCCCGCGGCGCCTTGCGCCTGGCTTTGGGCAGCGGCCGACTCGAGGGCGCGCACGCTGGTGGTGCCCACCGCGATCACGCGTCCGCCCGCCTGGCGCGCGCGCTCGATGGCGGCCACGGTCTCGGGCGGCACGGTGTACCACTCGGCGTGCATGATGTGGTCGGACAGATTGTCGACGCGCACCGGCTGGAAGGTGCCGGCGCCCACATGCAGCGTCACGAAGGCGCGCGCCACGCCCTGCGCCGCCAGGCGCTCGAGCATGGGCTGGTCGAAATGCAGGCCCGCCGTGGGCGCGGCGACGGCGCCGGGCTCGCGCGCATACACGGTCTGGTAGCGCGTGTCGTCTTCCTGGTCGGCGGCGTGCGTGATGTAGGGGGGCAGCGGCGTGGCACCGTGGGCGTCGAGCAGATCCAGCACGGGCGCCGGAAACCGCAGCTCGAACAGCTCGCCCTGGCGGCCAAGCACCTCGGCCTCGAAAGCGCCGTCGGCCAGCACGAGGCGCATGCCGGCGCCGGGCGATTTGCTGGCGCGCACATGCGCCAGCGCGCGATCGGTGTCGACGATGCGCTCGACCAGCACTTCGATCTTGCCGCCGGTCGCTTTCTGTCCGGTCAGGCGGGCCTTGATGACGCGCGTGTCGTTGAACACCAGCAGATCATGGGGGCGCAGCAGCCCGGCCAGATCGGGAAACTGGCGGTCGTGCAACTGGCTGCCGGCGTCCAGGTGCAGCAGACGGCTGCCATCGCGGCGCGTGGCGGGGGTCTGCGCGATCAGCTCATCGGGCAGGTCGTAATCGAAATCGGCGACGGTATAGGTGTGAGACACAGCGGAAAACTCGATAGGGGCACGGCGATGCGCGCGCCGGGGCCGGGCTGCGCGGGGTCGAGGAAGGCCCGCGGCCAGGCGGCCCGGGGCGGTCCCGGACAGGCCGAGCCGACACAACCGGCCATTGTAGCCCGGCGCGCGGCCGTGCCATGGCGCCAACAGCGTGCGGCCGGAATGCTTGCCCGGCCGACTCGGGGTCGTGGCGTTTCGGTATGCTTTCGGCTTCAACCGCAAAGTGATGTAACGGGTGGGGCATGGCACAAGGGCAAGGCACGCAGATACAGGCGCAAGACAGCCACCGGAGCCGCGCGGGCGCGGGCCGGCGGCGGGCCACGCGGCTGGGGCAATGGATCGTGGCCGCGATCGTGAGTTGCTGCGGTGTCGCGGTGGCGCAGCCCACGCCGCAGGCCGGCATGCCCGCCAAGCTGGCAACCGCCTGGCGCAACGCCAAGCTGCCCGATGACGCCCTGTCGGTGGTGGTGCAGGAGATCAACGGCCCGCGCCTGCTGGCCGTCAATGCCAAAACGCCGCGCAATCCGGCCTCGGTGATGAAGCTGGTCACCACCTGGGCCGCGCTGTCCGAACTCGGACCCAACTACGTCTGGCGCACGGAGTTTCTGACCGGCCCGGGCAACCGGCCCGATGCCCACGGCGCGCTGCAGGGCCCCCTGTACCTGCGGGCCAGCGGCGATCCGCAGTTCCTGTTGCAGGACATGTGGACCCTGCTGCGCGAGCTGCGCCTGCGCGGCGTCAAACAGATCAACGACCTGGTGATCGACCGCAGCATTTTCGGTCAGGTCGCCATCGACCCGGGCGCCTTCGACGGTGCCCCGGACCGCGCCTACAACGCCAGCCCCGATGCGCTGATGGTGGGCTTCGGCGCCGTGCGGCTGTTGTTCACGCCGGACCCGCTGGCCAATAAATGGCTGCCGGTGATCGACCCGCCGGTGCCCGGCCTGCGCCTGGAAGGGCAGGTGGAATGGAGCGACGTGCGTTGCCCCGGACCGCCGGTTGTCACGACCGAGCCGGTGGTCACGCAGCAGGGCATGAGCCTGCGGCTGGCCGGCAAGGTGGCGGGTTCCTGCGGCGAATTCAGCCTGTACCGACTGGCGCTGTCGCAACAGGATTACGCCGACGCCGTGCTGCGCATGCTCTGGCGCGAGCTGGGCGGCACGTTCAAGGGCACGGTTCGTACCGGCATGGTGCCGCCGGATGCCATGCCGCTGGCCAGCCACGAGTCGCCCACGCTGGGCGAGGCGATCCGCGTCATCAACAAGCGCAGCAATAACGTGATGGCGCGCACGGTGCTGCTCACGCTGGGCGCCGAGCGCGGCCGCCGGCCGGCCACCGTGGCCTCGAGCGAGGCCGTCGCCAAGCAGATCCTGCAGGAGCAGGGCCTGGTGATGCCCGAGCTGGTGATCGATAACGGCGCCGGCCTGTCGCGCGACGCGCGGGTGTCGGCCGACAGTCTGGCCTCGATGCTCACGCTGGCCTGGCAATCGCCGGTCATGCCCGAGTTCATCGCGTCCATGGCGATCGCCGGGGTCGACGGCACGGTGCGCCGCCGCCTCAAGGGCAACGGCGCGGCCGGCATGGCGCATCTGAAGACCGGCTCGCTGCGCGATGTGCGGGCCATCGCGGGCTACGTGCTGGGCGCGAGCGGCAAGCGCTATGTGGTGGTCAGCATCGTCAATCACGACAACGCGGCCGCCGTGCGGGCCTTCGACGATGCGCTGGTGGCGTGGCTGGCCGAGCAATGAAACGGCCATGCCGGGGCGCGCCGGCCGCAATCGGATTACGATAGCGCCAGGCGCGGTATGCCCGCGCAAGAATTACTGAGTCTATTTACTGGAGATACCGGACATGCCCGTGCATGAAATCCGCCATCCGCTGATCCGCCACAAGCTCGGCATCATGCGTCGTGCCGATCTGAGCACCAAGAGCTTCCGCGAGCTGTCGCAGGAAGTGGCGGCCTTGCTGACCTATGAAGCGTCCAAAGACCTGCCGCTCGCGCCGGCCCAGGTCGAAGGCTGGTGCGGCACCGTCGACGTCGAGAAAATCGCCGGCAAGAAAGTCACCGTGGTGCCCATTCTGCGTGCCGGCATCGGCATGCTCGACGGCGTGCTGAGCCTGATCCCGGGCGCCAAAGTGAGCGTGGTGGGCCTGGCCCGCAACGAAGAAACCCTCGAAGCCCAGACCTACCTCGAGCGCCTGGTTGGCGAGCTCGATCAGCGCCTGGCGCTCATCGTCGATCCGATGCTGGCCACCGGCGGCTCGCTCGTCGCGACCATCGACATGCTCAAGCGCGCCGGCGCCCGCGAAATCCGCGCGCTCACGCTCGTGGCCGCGCCCGAAGGCGTGAAGGCCGTGCTCGACCGTCACCCCGACGTGCACATCTACACCGCCTCGATCGACCAGGGCCTGAACGAGCATGGCTACATCATGCCGGGCCTGGGCGACGCCGGCGACCGCATCTTCGGCACCAAGCAAAAAGTCGAATAAGCGGCGCTCGCGCATCGGCGCGCCGTCCCGGCGACGGCCATGATCGCAGCCCCCAAACCCTCCCGCTCGCGCGGGAGGGTTTTTTATTGGGCAGGACAAACGCGTCTCGCTGTCAGCCGGCAGGCGCGGGCGCCTACGCCGGCGCTCCGCTCGGCAGGCCTTCGGCGTAGCTGCCGAACCAGCGCAGCTTGCCGGCCAGCCCGGCGACCTCGCCGACCACCAGCAGGGCAGGGGAGCGCACCGCGTGAGCGGCGGCCACCGCGGCCAGGTCCGCGAGGCGGCCTGCCACGACGCGTTGCTCGGGACGGCTGCCGTTCTCGATGAGCGCGAACGGCGTGTCGGGCGCGCGGCCATGCGCGATCAGGCGGCTGGATAGCGTGTCGAGCTGACCCACGCCCATATAGAAAGCGAGGGTCTGTGCGGGACGAGCGAGGCCGTCCCAGTCGAGCGAGTCTTCGTCGGCGCGGCAGTGCGCCGTGATCAGGCGCACCGACTGCGCGTGGTCGCGATGGGTGAGCGGGATGCCCGCGTGGGCCGCACAGGCCAGCGCTGCGGTGATGCCCGGCACGACCTCGAACGGCACGTCGTGTTCGCGCAGATATTCGAGCTCTTCGCCGCCCCGGCCGAAGATGAAGGCGTCGCCCCCCTTGAGCCGCACGACGCGGCGGCCGGCGCGCGCGTGTTCGACCATCAGCCGGTGGATGCGCGACTGGGTGGCCTGGTGATCCTCGCCCAACTGCTTGCCCACCGTGATGCGTTCGGCATCGCGGCGCGACAGCGACAGGACGGCGTCGCTCACCAGCCGGTCATGCAGAATCACGTCGGCCTCGTTCAGCGCGCGCAGCGCCTTGAGTGTGAGCAGGCCGGGGTCGCCCGGGCCGGCGCCGACCAGCACGACGCTGCCCTGGCGCGCTTCCTGCGGCTGTTCGAGCGCCTCGTGCAGCAGCTGTTCGGCCTGCGCGGGTTGCTGCTGGCGCAGCGCCTGGGCCACGGGGCCGTCGAGCAGCCAGTCGTAGAAGCGCCGGCGCTGTCCCAGATCCGGGCGCTGGCGTCGAATGCGGGCGCGGTGGCGTTCGGCCAATGCGGCCAGCGGGCCGAGGGTGTGATCGAACAGAGATTCGAGGCGCTCCCGCAGACGCCGGGCCAGTACCGGCGCCACGCCGGACGACGAGATCGCCACAATGAGCGGCGAGCGGTCGACGATGGACGGCACCTGGAACGTGGAGAGGGCGGCATCGTCCACGACGTTGCAGAACAGCCGGCGCGCGACCGCGTCGTCGTGCACCTGCTGGTTCACGGCCCGATCGTCGGTGGCCGCGACTACCAGCCAGACCTGTTCGAGCCAGTGGCTGTCGTAAGTGCCGGCGAGGTGGGTGATGCGACCGTCGGCCGCGAGCCGGGCCAGATCGGGATCGAGGGCGGGCGCGCCCACCACCACGTCGGCCTGGGCTTCGAGCAGAGCGGCCGCCTTGCGGGCCGCGACTTCGCCACCGCCCACCACCAGCACGCGGCGCTGGGCGAGGTCGGTGAAAATCGGGAAGAGCTTCATTGAATGGGCGCCAACGCGGGCTGCGCCCGCAAAATATCCACCGATCATAGGGAGCGCGCTTCATCCCCACAACTTTTGATTGATTGAATTGATATGTGAAAAAGTTATTTGGGGCGTCGCACTTCCCGGGGCGTGGGCATGATGGTCGGCCGTGCCGCGGGTCCGGTGTTCCCCCCGGGCAGCGGGCCGCGGCGCCTTGCCAGACCTGGATACAAGCGCGGTCACCGGCCCGGTGTAGTATCGATCCATCGTCCGGCTTTTGCCGGCCTCAGATCGTGGAGTGCCCCGTGCGAGCAAGCAGTGTGTTTTTTCCCATGGCCGCCCTGGCTCTGGCTGGCGGCCTCGCCAGCGCGCCGGCGCTGGCCGCGGGCGTGTGCGACGCCAAATTCATGCACGATGGCGGTCAGGTCGTCCTGACCGGTTCGGGCAACATCAATATGGGCGCCGACCTCGGTTTCGCCGAAGTCAGCAAGAGCGGCGACGGCTGCCGGGCGCGCGTGCGTGGCGTGGCGAGCTTTGCCTACGCCGGCCTGCCGCCGGGCAAGTCGCGCCTCGACTACCTCATGACCGTGAAAAACGGCCAGGCCACGTTCGTGCGCTACGACCAGGCCGGCGAGGCACCGCGCAACGACGGCCAGTTCGACCTGCGCATGCTGGGCCTCTTCGCCTACGACAAGGTCACCGGCGAAGGCCAGCGCCTGCCGGGCGCCGCGTATCGCCTGAACATCGGCAAGGAAGCGCCCGTGGGCGGTCAGCCCAGCACCACCGTGCGCATCGGCGAAAAGACCGTGGGTGCGCGGCGCGAGATCGACACCGCGCTGGGCAAGCGCTCGTGCTGGCCGATCACCTACACGCGCAACAGCGACCCGACGATGGCCACCTTCAAGGGCATCACCTTGCCCATCCCCGGCCTGAACACGACGGTCACCGATTGGTACTGCCCGTCGGAGAATCTGGTGATGCGCCAGGACATCGATCAGGGCGGCATCAAGTCGGCCGTCGAGATCACGCAAATGAAGTGAACGGATCGTAGTAACCGGTAGCACCAGGCGCTTGCCGCGCCAGGTGCGACTGGTATTATCAATTGTCATCGACACATCATGAAAGGAGCGCACATGAACGCGAGAAGATCCGAAGACGTAGCCAAGGACAAACTGATTGACAGTGTCAAGACCAGCCTGAACGACGCCGAGACCCTGCTGCGCGAAGCCGCATCGGCCTCCGGCGAGAAGGCTTCCGAGCTGCGCGAACGCGCCCAGCTCACGCTCAAGCGCACCCGTGAGGCGCTGTACGACGCCCAGGACGCCATGCTCGAGCGCGGCCGTCGCGCCGCCCGCGCCACGGACGACTATGTCCACGACAATCCCTGGCAGGCCATTAGCATCGCAGGCGTGACCGGCCTGCTGATCGGCCTGTTGATCAGCCGACGCTAAGGCAAGATGCGAACGGCCGCGTGACGCTTGTCCACGCGGCCGTTCGCATTTTCAAGCCTATGAGTTTGCGCAGATCGGTATTCGGCGTGGCCGCCAGCCTGGTCGGGCTATTGCGGACACGTCTCGAGTTGCTGGCCCTCGAAGCCAGCGGCGAAAAGGCACGCCTCGTCAAGGTGCTCGGCATGGCGTTCGCCGCCTTGCTGTTCCTGACCCTGGCCGTGCTGGTGTTCACCATCACGATCGCGGTGGCCTTCTGGCCCACCGAGGATCGCTATCTCGCCCTCGGGTGCCTTGCCGGCATCTATGGCTTGATCGGTCTGGTGCTGTTGCTGGTCGTACGACGCACGCTCGTCGACGGACCGGTGCCGTTCGCGGCCACGCTCGAAGAACTGGGCCGCGATGCCGAGTTGCTCGATCGGGTGCGCGATGCCCAGGACGAACTCGAGGAGCGCGAGGCCCGTGAAGAACGTAGAGCGGCGCACGAACGCGCCCGGAGGCGCTGACCATGGCCCGTCATTCCGCTGATGTCGACCGCCAGGTGCGCATCGAATTGCTGCGCGCCCGCGCCGCGATCGAACGCGAGGCGCTGGCGCACAGCATCGCCGAGGCCGGGCAATCGCTCGAACCCTCGGCCCTGCTGCGCGGCCTGTGGCCCAGGCTGTCGCGAGGCAACACCTCGCAGCTGCTCTGGCAGGGCTTCAATCTGGTGCGCCGCTACCCCATGGTCACCTCCAGCCTGTCGGCCTTCATCATGGGGGGCGGCAAGCGCGCCGGCCTCCTGAAGGTGGCCGGCGGCATGCTGGCCGGCTGGAAGATCTTCCAGACCTGGCGCGCCTCGCAGCGCCCGGGCCCCGGCCCGCGCTGACCCGCGCTCTTGCGCCCGCAGTACCCGAAGCCCCCGGTTCGCCCGGGGGTTTTTTTCGCCGCGTCGAGGGCCAGAAGCGTCGCGGGTGCCGTGGGCAATTCGGAACCCTCCGCATGGAACTCCGTCCGCCTTTAGCGCCGAGGAAGGCTCTGCCAGGGCGCTAACCCGTCAAACTGCCGCCTTCACGTTGGATATGCCCGTACTCGATAGGGGCATATCCGCATGAGTGGACACCAGATACGTGGGTATGCGGGTTTGCGAAGAACGAGAGCGACAGCATCTCGGAGCAGGAACGGTGCGCTGCAATTCGCGAGGTAGGTGTTTTTAGGCACGAGGTCGCAGGCTGGATGCTGCGTCGGAACCGGCATTTATTGGAGATCCGCTGTGAGCAAGATCATTGAGTCCCTGCGAGCGGATATGCGCGAGCTGTATGCCGCTGGCGCAATCGACGAGGTGACAACGCGAAATTTCGACGCGCTCTCACCGCCACCCGTGCGCGAACGGCCCGCCGAGCAGATCAGTTCGCGCACTACGGCGGCCTCGCCGAACGGCGCAACGGACTGATCTCGTCGTCGCCCGCAGTACCCGAAGCCCCCGGTTCGCCCGGGGGCTTCGTCATGGGGCCTTACAGACCCAGATCGCCCCACATCGCGTCGACACGGCTGCGTACGGCGGGGTCCATCTTGATCGGGGTGCCCCATTCGCGGTCGGTTTCGCCCGGCCACTTGTTGGTGGCGTCCATGCCCATCTTGCCGCCCAGGCCCGAGACGGGCGAGGCGAAGTCGAGGTAGTCGATCGGCGTGCGCTCGACGAGCACGGTGTCGCGCACGGGGTCCATGCGCGTGGTCATGGCCCACACCACCTCGGTCCAGTCGCGCGGGTTGATGTCTTCATCGACCACCACGATGAACTTCGTGTACATGAACTGCCGCAGCACGCTCCACAGACCGAACATCACCCGCTTGGCGTGGCCCGCGTACTGTTTGCGGATCGAGACGACCGCCAGACGGTAGCTGCAGCCTTCGGGGGGCAGGTAGAAGTCGACGATTTCCGGCAGCTGACGGCGCAGCAGCGGCACGAACACCTCGTTGAGCGCGACGCCGAGCACGGCGGGCTCGTCGGGCGGTTTGCCGGTGTAGGTGGTGTGATAGATCGGGTCGCGGCGCATGGTGATGCGCTCGACCGTGAACACGGGGAACCAGTCCTGCTCGTTGTAGTAGCCGGTGTGGTCGCCATACGGGCCTTCGAGCGCCATCTCGTAGCCGGTGTCGGGCGCGGCGGGCGCGCCTTCCGGGGCCTGCGGCGGGAGCGCGCGCGGGTCGGAGGAGGGCAGCAGGTAGCCCTCGAGCACGATCTCGGCCGTCGCGGGCACCGACAGCGTGCTGCCCAGCGCCTGCGTCACCTCGGTGCGCGAGCCGCGCAGGAGACCGGCGAACTGGTACTCGGACAGCGAATCGGGCACCGGGGTGACCGCGCCGAGCGTGGTGGCCGGGTCGGCGCCCAGGGCCACGGCGATCGGGAACGGCGTGCCCGGATTCGCCAGGGCGTGATCACGGAAATCCAGCGCGCCGCCGCGATGCGACAGCCAGCGCATGATCAGCTTGTTGCGGCCGATGACCTGCTGGCGATAGATGCCGAGGTTTTGCCGCTTGGCATTCGGGCCGCGGGTGATCACCAGACCCCAGGTCAGGAGCGGCGCCACGTCGCCCGGCCAGCAGCTCTGGATCGGCAAGCGCGACAGGTCCACGTCGTCGCCCTCCCAGACCACTTCCTGGCAGGGCGCGCCGCGCACCGCTTTCGGGCTCATGTCCCAAAGCGCGGCCTTTAGCATCTTCACTTTGCCCAGCGCGTCGCGAAAGCCCTTCGGGGGCTCGGGCTCGCGCAGCGAGGCGAGCAGTTCGCCCACATCGCGCAGCGCGCCCACGTCCTCGGCGCCCATGCCCCACGCCACGCGGCGGGGCGTGCCGAACAGATTGGCGAGGACCGGCATGTCGGCGCGGGCCCCCTGATGCTGGGCGTTTTCGAACAGCAGGGCGGGGCCGGCCGCGCGCAGAACGCGGTCGGAAATCTCGGTCATTTCGAGCTCGGTGGACACCGGCGCCTTGATGCGCTTGAGCTCGCCCTGGTTTTCGAGTTGGGTCAGAAAATCTCGGAGGTCGCGGTACTTCACTACAGATCCCGGCAATTTGGTTACATATCTGGGGTAGAACAAAGGTTAACATTGCCCGCTCCCATTCCCCACGCAGGAGGTCCTATGCCCGATGCGTCAGTGGCCGGCGTCTTTCGTCAGCTGGCCCAAGGAGTGCACCACCATCTCGCTGAAGCACTGCGGCTTTGCTCTGTTTATCTTGGCATCGCGGTTATCGTCACGGTGAGCATGGGCTTCGCCCTGCCCGGTCTGCGCGACCAGGCATTGCAGGTGCACAAAGCCTTGTTGACCGCCCTCGCGCCTACATCCATGCAGCCCGCTCCCGATACCGATCCGGGGCTGGAGTCCGGTGCCGATAATGCATCGGCCGTCGTCATGGCCGTTCCGAATACGCCCAGCAATGCGACCGGTTTCCTGGGTCCGCTGCGCAGCGAGAACCCGCCCCATGTCCGCAAAGCCTCCGCCGCTGTCACCAACAACGGCCAGGTGGATGCGCTGCGCAACTATATCTCGCGCAAGTACAAGGTGGCCTATGACGCCACCGGCACGCTGGTCAATGCCGTCTACAAGGTCGGCCGCGAAAAGCAGCTCGACCCCTTGCTGCTGCTCGCCGTGATCGCGATCGAATCGCGCTACAACCCGTTCGCCGAGAGCCCGGTGGGCGCGCAGGGTCTGATGCAGGTCATGACGCGCGTGCACCAGGACAAGTTCGACGCCTATGTGGCGGCGGGCAAAGGCAAGGGCAATCCGCTCGATCCCATCGCCAACATCCATGTCGGCGCGACGATCCTGAAGGATTGCATCGACCGGCGCGGTTCGGTCAACGGCGGTCTGGCCTGTTATGTGGGCGCCACCGGTCCGGACGACGGCGGCTACGGCGCCAAGGTCCAGGCCGAGCGCCGCCGCCTGGCGCTCGCCTCCGGCATCGCGCTGGCGCGCGACTGAGCGTCAGCGCCTCTGGGTGGCCGCTTGGCCGCCGACCCGACGGGCCACTTCGGTGGCCCGTTGTCATGTCTGCCGTCATGCTCCGGCCCCGACCGCTATCATCTCGCCATGATTCCTGTCGCCTTGCCTTCCGCCAGCTTCTATCTGATGCTGGTCCTCTCGTTCGTCGCCGGCCTCGTGCTGGTGGGGTGGTGGTGCGTTCTCGCGCTGAGCCGGCGCGCCCGCGGCGCCTTCGGACGACATCCGGTGCTCTGGGGCCTCTGCATGGCGCTGCTCGCCGCGCTCGCCGCGTTCGATGTCTGGCTCTATCTCGGCTATCGGGAGATCGAGCGCGATATCGCGCAGCGGCAGGCGGCCAAGCGCTTCGTGCTCGGCGAGGCCATGACCTTGGGCGGCATCCGCCTGCCGGCCGGGACACGCCTGGAGCTCGATCAGGCCGATCAACCCGCCACCTTCGTCCGTGCCGAGTTGCCCGAAGCCGCCGTGATCGCGGGCGTGACCACGACCTCGATTCAGCGGCAAGTGCGACGCGACTACGACGACGCGTATGAAGTGCGCCGCGTGCGCGCCGAAGAGGTCACGCTGGTCGGGCCCGGCGACCAGGTCGCCGATGGCTGGCGCTGCGACGCCACCGCCGGGATCCAGTTTCATGCAGGCGCCGACGAGGCGCCGGCCGCGCTGTACCAGTGCACGCTGGCCGGCGGCAACCTGCTCGACGGCCGCGAACTGCCCGCCGCCGCGCGGCTGTTGGCGACCGGTGGCACGGTTTACATCGGTGGATATCGGGCCGATGACCGTTGGCGGGTGGACCTGTCGACGGGGCGCGCGATCGAACTGCGCGGACTCTTGATCGACGGCCCGTCGATCTATCTGGATGCCGGCCGCGAGCTCGTGCGCGTCGAATCGGGCGAGTTGGTCTGCCCGCTCGATCTGGGCGGCATCGCCTACCCGGCCGGCACCCGCGTGCGCAGCGCCGGCCGCGACGGCAGCGATACCCAGGCCTGGGTCTTCAGCCCGCGCGAAGACGCACCGGCGACCCGCGCGGGGCAGGGCGAGATCACGGCCGGGACCTCGGTCGTGCAACGTGCCGACGGCGAGGTCCTGGCATTGCGACGCAACGACGAGGTCGGCGTGATGGAATTCATGACGCTCGTGGTCGAGGGCGCGCCGCCGCCGCCCACGCGCTCCGTGTGTCCGGCCGGACAGCACTGAAACTCGGCGTGGGAGATCGGCACGGCGGTCAGGCGCGCGCCGGGTGCGTGGCGCGTGGCCGCGTCAGCTCGGCTTGCGCGCGCGGCGCTCGCGATTGACCGACAGCAGCATCGCGGCGAAGACGCGAGCGGCGGGGGCGAGCGGCACCGCGGTGCGCTGCACGAGGCCGATGTCGGCGTGCGGAATCGATTCGCGCAGGTCCAGGGCTTTGAGGGAGCGGGTGAACGTGCCGTCTTCGACCACGAACCCGGGCCCCAGGAACAGATAATCGGTTTCGGCCACCAGCTTGAGCGTATCGAGCAGCGAGTCCACCGTGACCGCGATGTGCGGTTCGTTCATGCCGTGCGCGGCGAACCAGTCGCCAAGCCGGTTCGAGGGCGTGCCGGACCACCCGAGCGGGCGGGTATTGATCCACTGCGCGTTCGCGAGCGCGTGTATCGACGTCGCGTCCGCCAGCGCGTGGCCGCGGCGGCAGAGGATGGCCGGACGCGAGTCGGCGATCTTCGTGCTGGAGAGGTCGCTCATGTCGCTCGCATGCGAGACCAGCGTAACGGCGAAGTCGAGCCGGCCTTCCCGGATGCCCGACAGCAGCGACGCCGATGGTCCGCTCGCCAGATGCACCTGCACCTTCGGATAGGCCCAGCGCAACTGCTGGAGCGCGGCCGGCACCAGCCGGGCACAGGCCTCGGATGAGGCGCCGACGTTCACGCTGCCCTGCAGTTCGCCCTTCAGATAATCGAACTCCTGCTCGGCGCGATGGCATTCGCCGAGGATGATGCGTGCGCGCGTGAGCAGGATGTGGCCGTGCTCGGTCAGCACCACGCCACTGCTCGCGCGTACCAGCAGCGTGGTGCCGAGCGATTGCTCGAGGCGGCGCAGCTGCTGGGTGAGCCCGCTCTGGGCGACGCCGAGCGCGCGGGCGCCGGCGCGGATGCTGCCGTGTTCGACGATGGCCACGAAGGCGCGGAGTTGGTCCAGAGTCATGGCGGTACGGGCCCCGGGCGGCGACGCGCGCTGCGTGCTTACCCCGATAACCTTGCATTCTCACGAGAACTGTTTTCGCATCTTACATTATCGCTATGCCTTACTTATCCTGCCTCGTATGGCCTGCCTTTGGGCCGCAACGAAACGAACAGGGCATACGAGATGAGCAAGGATCTGTACAAGCGCGGCGAGGAAATCCGTAACGAGGTGCTGGGCGAGGCCTATGTGAAGAATTCGGCCGCCGTGACCGACGAATTCAGCGAGCCGATGCGTGCGTTCGCCATCCGCAACCTGTGGGGCGACGTCTGGGATCGCCCCGGTCTCGATCGGCGCATGCGCAGCATGATCAATCTGGCCATGCTGGCCGCCATGGATCGCCCGGCGGAGCTGAAGGTCCATCTGCGCGGCGCGCTCAATAACGGCGTGTCGCGCGACGAGATCCGCGAGATCTTCCTGCAGGTGGCGCTGTACTGCGGCGTGCCGACCGGCAGCGATGCCACGCGCATCGCCCGCGTGTTCTTCGCGGAATACGACGCCGAGCAGGGCAAGGCATGACGCCGGCGCCACTCACGCTCGCGCCCGAGCATCTGTACCGCCATCTGATGGGCCCGGAGGCGGAGGTGGGCTCCTTCGTGTCGGGCCGGCTGGTGGCGGGCAGCGGCGACGCGATCGCGCTCCTCAACCCCGAGGACGGCACGCCTTTGCTCACGTACCGCGACACCTCCGTGGAGCTCGTGCGCACGGCGCTGGACGACGCCCGCGTCGCGCAGCGCGGCTGGGCGGCCACGTCGGCGCGCGAACGCGGCATCGTGCTCGCGCGTCTGTCGGAGCTCGTGAGCCGCCATGCCGACAACCTGGCGCGGCTGGAGGCCTGGTCCACCGGCAAGGCCGTCAAGGGCTGCCGCGCTCAGATGGCAGCCGTCGCCGAGAGCCTGCGCTATTACGCGGGCTGGACCGACAAGTTCGCGGGCAAGGTGACATCCGTGCCCAACGGCCAACTCAACTACACCCTGCGCGAGCCGCTGGGCGTGGTGCTGCAGATCATGCCGTGGAACTCGCCGCTGTATCTGGCCGGCGGCAGCATGGCGCCGGCGCTGGCGATGGGCAATGCCGTGCTGCTCAAGCCCTCGGAGTTGACGCCCCTGTCGTCGCTCGTGCTGGGTCGTCTTGCCATCGAGGCGGGGCTGCCGCCGGGGGTGCTGCAGGTCGTCAATGGCCTGGGTCAGACGGTGGGACCGGTCGCGATCGAGCATCCGGCGATCCGCAAGGTCGTCTTCGTGGGTTCGACGCAGACGGGGCGGCGCGTCAACAGTGCGGCCGGCTTGCGGCCGATCCCCTGTTTGCTCGAACTCGGTGGCAAGTCGGCCAACATCGTGTTCGACGATGCCGATCTGCCGGCGGCGGTCGACGCCGCGGTGGTGGCCGCTTTCGCCAACACCGGCCAGAACTGCGCCGCCGGATCGAGGCTGCTGGTGCAGCGGCCGATCTACGAGCGCTTCGTCGAAGCCCTGGAGCAAGCCACGGCGCGCTACAAGGTGGGCGCGCCGCTGGACGAGAGCGCCGACTGTGGCCCGATCAACAACGCCGCGCAGTACCGCAAGGTGTGGGACATGATCGCCATGGGCCTGGCCGAGGGCGCGACGCTGATGACGGGGCAGGCCGCGCCCGCGTCCGATGCGCGCGGCTATTTCATTCCGCTCACGGTGCTCGCGAATGTCACCAACACGATGCGGATCGCCCGCGAGGAAGTCTTCGGCCCGGTCGTGGTGGCCATCCCGTTCGATACGGAAGACGAAGCGGTCGCGATGGCCAACGACAGCGAGTTCGGCCTCGTCGGGGCGGTCTGGACGCGCGACATCGCGCGTGCGCACCGGGTCGCCGCTCAGGTCGACGCGGGCATCTTCTGGATCAACATGTATCGCGAAATGCACGCGTCCACGCCCTTCGGCGGCTATGGCAACAGCGGCTATGGCCGCGGCAGCGGCGAGGAAGCACTGCACGAATACACCCAGACCAAGAACGTCTGGGTGCCCTACGCCCACGGCGCCTGAGCGCCATTGAACGGACCACAGAAAATATGAGCAAGCTTTCCACCATTGGCGTCATTGGCCTGGGCAAGATGGGCCGTGGCATGGCGAATTCGATTCAGCGAGCCGGCCTGACGGTCATCGGGCTGGATGCCCAGGAGGCGGCGCGGGCCGCGTGCGCCGCGGACGGGCTGCGGGTGAGCGATTCGCTCGACGAGCTGGCGGGCGCGGCCGACGCGATCGTGCTGTCGCTGCCCAATTCGGACATCGTGCGCGCGCTGCTCGAGGGCCCCGGAGGTCTGCTGGCCAAGGTGCGCCCCGGCACGATCCTGATCGACACCACCACCGCCGATCCCAAGACCATGCAGGCCCTCGCGCCGGCGCTGCGCGACGCGGGCGTGCGCTTCATCGACGCGCCGGTAAGCGGCGGACCGGCCGGCGCGGCCAAGGGCGCGCTGACCATGTTCATCGGCGCCTCGGTCGACGACCTGGCCGCGGCCGAGCCGGTGCTTGCAGCGCTGGGAGAAAAGCGCTTTCACATCGGCGAGCAGGGCGCGGGCTACATCGCCAAGCTGGTCAACAACCTGCTCGTCGCGTCGCACCTGCTCACCGCCAGCGAGGCTTTCCGCATCGCCGAGGCGGCCGGTGTGCGCACCGAGCAGCTGCTCGAATCGATCAACGCGGGATCGGGCCGCAGTGGCGTCACCCTCTACAACTATCCGAGCCGCATCCTCAACGAGGGCTTCGACTCCGGCTTCACGATGCAGCTCATGCGCAAGGACGTACGCCTGGCGCAGTCGCTGATGCGCGAATCGGGACTGGCGTTGCCGGTGAGCAGCGCGGTCGGCGCGATCTGGCAAGCCAGTGAAAACACGCTGGCCGATCAGGACGATTTCAACCGTATCGTCACGCTCGATACGAACCAACGCCAGGCGCACTGAACGCTGCGGCGATCACAAGGGGAAAACACCATGAATAACGCCATCAAGACCATCGCGCCCATCGTCCTTGCCGTCATGGGTGCGGCGCTGGGCGCCGGGGCCGCGCACGCTGCGTATCCGGAGCGTCCGATCAAGCTGATCGTGCCGTTTCCGGCGGGCGGCACCACCGACACCGTGGCCCGTTTCATCGCGCAGGGCATGGGCGAGAAGCTCGGGCAGTCGGTCATCGTGGACTACAAGGCGGGGGCGGCGACCATTATCGGCGCGGATGCCGTGGCCCAGTCTGCGCCCGACGGCTACACGCTGCTGCTCGGCACCGCCACCACGTTCACCATCAACCCGATTCTCTATCCCAAGCTGTCGTACGACCCGCTCAAGAGCTTCACGCCCATCGGCGTGATCGGCACGACGCCGCTGGCGATCATGGCCACGCAGGCCGAGCCGGCCAAGGATCTGAAGAGTTTGATCGAGAACCTGCGCAAGGACCCCGGCAAGTATTCGTATGGTTCGCACGGCAACGGCACGCCGGTGCACTTCGCGGCCGAAATGTTGTGGTCGGCGGCGAAGGTCAAGGTCACGCACGTGCCCTACAAGGGTTCGGCGCCGGCGCTCAACGATCTGATGGGCGGCCAGATCCCGATCAGTGTCGAGGCTTTGCCCGCGGCGGTGGCGGCCGCGAAGGGCGGTCGCGTCAAGGTGCTGGCCGTCACGAGCGACAAGCGTTCGCCGCTCATGCCCGAAGCGCCCACGGTGGCCGAGAGCGGGTATCCGGGCTTCGCCATGCAGACCTGGTTCGCCCTGGTAGCGCCCAGCGGCCTGGGCAAGGCCGAGCAGGACAAGCTCGCCAACGCCCTGTCCGCAACCCTGGCCGACCCCGCGTTGAAAGAAAGGCTGGCCGGCGTCGGTATCGAGCCCGGCTTCGAACCGGCCGCGGGTTATGTGTCGCGGGTGGAGGGGGATATCGCCAAGCTCGGTCCGATCGCGCGCGACAACAACATCGAGCGCAATTAAGACAACGCGCGGCCGGCGGCCGCGCTTGTCATCGATCGAGGCGGCCCGGGCGTTGCCACGGGCCGCGCGGCATCACAGCAGCTTTTCGATGCGCGCCACGGCTTCCTGGAGGCGATCCAGGCCGGTCGCGTACGAGAAGCGCATCATGCGGTGGCCGTGGGCCGGGCCGAAGTCGGGGCCCGCGACGGCGGCCACGCCGGCTTCGTGCAGCAGGCGGTGCGAGAAGGCCACGCTGTCCATGCCGAGTGCGCCGATGTCGGCGTAAATGTAGAACGCGCCATCGGGCTTGACCGGCACGGGAATGCCCATGCGTTCGAACTCGGGCAGCAGGTAGTCGCGGCGCTGGCGGAAGGCGTCGCGGCGGTGCGCGAAGATCTTCAGTGCGTCGGGTTCGAAGCAGGCCACGGCGGCGTGCTGCGCCAGCGTGGGCGCGCAGATCTGCAGGCTGGCCGACATCTTCTCGATCGAGGCGATCATCGACTCCGGCACGATCATCCAGCCCAGGCGCCAGCCCGTCATGTGGAAGTACTTCGAGAAGCTGTTGATGACGATGATGTCGTCGTCCAGGCGCAGCGCCGAACGCGGCTGGCCTTCGTACGACAGGCCGAGATAGATCTCGTCCATGATCGTGAAGCCCTTGCGCTCGCGCACGGCGGCGAGCAGGTCCACCAGTTCGTCCTGCGCGATCGAGGTGCCGGTCGGGTTGCTGGGCGACGCCACCAGCACGCCCTGCGTGGCCGGGCCCCAGTGCTCGCGCACATCGGCGGCCGAGAGCTGGAAGCGCTTTTCGGCACTGCTGGGGATGAGACGCGGGCGGCCGCCGCTGGCCAGCACGAAGTTGCTGTTGGCCGGGTACGAGGGATCGGGCATCAGCACTTCGCCGCCCTGGTTCACCAGCGCGGCGCACGCCAGCGCCAGCGCGCCGGACGCGCCCGCGGTCACGATGACGCGCGCCGGATTGATCGGGGCACCGAACTCGTCTTCGTAGAATTGCGCGATGGCTTCGCGCAGCGGCGTGATGCCGGCGGGCGAGCTATAGCCGCTCATGCCGGCGCGCGCGGCGCGCTCGAGCGCTTCGATCACCTGGGGCGGCGCGGTAAAGTCGGGTTCTCCGATACCTAGGCTGATAATGTCGCGTCCCGTGGCGGCAAGCGCCTGGGCTTCTTTGAAGAGTTCGACGACCTGGAATGTCAAAAAATCGTTGGTACGTGATGCGAGGGCAGGCATGGTGATTCTCACAGCGAAAGAGGGATTGTAGTCATGCAGCCGTCCCGCCGTGCTTTTCTCATGGGCAAACGTCCACCGCGTTCGGTCTGGCTGACCTTTCTGGAGCGGCTGGAGGCCGTTGCGACCGGGCCCATCGAGCCGCTGGGCGAACAACGCGCGCGCCTGCTCGCGGCCGACAGCACGGATGCCCGCATCGCGCGCCGGCTGTGCGCGGAGTACGGCATCGCGCTGGCGCTCGCCGGCACGAGCGCGGCGCGCGCGGCGCTCGGCCCGTGTCTGGTGGTCGACCCCGCCCGGCTCGGCGCCATGCACGAATCCCAGGGGCGCTGGCGCGTGGCGCCCGGCGCCCGCGTCGGCGGGCTGGCCGCCGCCGGTCTGGCGCAGTTTCAGAGCGAGATCCCCTCTCTGACCGTGGCCGCATGGCTGGCCCAGGCCGGAGGCTGGCCCACGGGCGGCACCGCCGCGAGCGGCCTGGTGTCGGCCACGGTGCTGCTGGCCGATGGCACGGTCGAAACCCTGGGCGCCTTCGGGGCGGCCGCGACACAGCCGTTGCGATCCGTGCGGGTGCAGCAGTTGGTGCCCGCACTGTTCGAACTGCTGCGCAGCGACGACGCGCAGGCCTGTCTGGCGCAAGCGGCGTGGGCGCCGCGCTTCCGTCTGGATGCGCTGGCCGGGCGGGATGGCGAGGTCAACCTGGCCCATCTCTTTCTGGGCCACGGGGGCGCCCTGGCCTGGATCGAAGAGCTCGAGTTCGTGGCCGGCACGCCGTCGCTGCCCGCCACGCCGGACGAAGCCGACCCCGCCCCGGCGCGCCGGCTGGACGAGCGCGTGCGAGAGCGCTTCGATCCGGCCGCTTGCTTCGCGAGTGTGCCGGCGGCCTGAGAATAGGACGGACGCGGGGCAGGGAAGTCGGAGCGCGTTCGCGCCGTCCGGTCTGCCGCACGCGGATATCGGGGCGGTCTGGCTCCTGGCGCTCTGCCGCCCGGGGCTCGGCGCGGTCTCGCTCCGGGCGCTGCGCCGCCTGCGGCTCGCCGCGGTCTACTCCGGGCGCTCGGCCGTGCACTTCGTTCAGCTTGTAGTCAGGTTGGTATAAGATACCCAGCATCGGCCGCGCGCACCGCGGGCCGTCAGGCCGCCGGCAGGCGGCCGCACCCCTCGCCACGCCGGGGCCGTCTCGCGACTTTCGCCCCTGTCCATCCGGGCAGTTGCGCGTACCGCACGCGCGGCCCTGGCGCTAGAATTCACCCCCTTCTGTCCGTCCTCACGAGCCCATTCCATGGATGCCAATCTTCGCAAAGCCGCGCTTGAATATCACGAGCTCGGCCGCCCCGGCAAAATCTCGGTCACGCCGACCAAGCAACTGACGAACCAGCGCGACCTGGCCCTGGCGTATTCCCCGGGCGTGGCGGCGGCCTGTGAGGAAATCGTCGACGATCCCGCCAATGCCTTCCGCTACACGGCGCGCGGCAATCTGGTCGGTGTGATCTCCAACGGCACCGCGGTGCTGGGCCTGGGCAACATCGGCGCGCTGGCCTCCAAGCCCGTGATGGAAGGCAAGGCCGTGCTGTTCAAGAAGTTCGCCGGCCTGGACGTGTTCGATATCGAGATCAACGAGACCGATCCCGACAAGCTGGTCGAGATCATCGCCGGGCTGGAGCCGACCTTCGGCGGGATCAACCTCGAAGACATCAAGGCACCCGAGTGCTTCATCGTCGAGCGCAAGCTGCGCGAGCGCATGAAGATTCCTGTCTTCCACGACGATCAGCACGGCACCGCCATCACGGTCTGCGCCGCGTTCATCAACGGCCTGAAGGTCGTGGGCAAAGACATCAAGCAGGTCAAGGTCGTGACCTCCGGCGCCGGCGCCGCCGCGCTGGCCTGCCTCGACCTGATGATCGATCTGGGCCTGCCGCTCGAAAACATCTGGGTCACCGACATCGAGGGCGTGGTCTACGAAGGCCGCACCACGCTGATGGATCCGGACAAGGCGCGCTACGCGCAGAAAACCGAAGCGCGCAAGCTGGCCGACGTGATCGGCGGCGCCGACGTGTTCCTGGGCCTGTCGGCCGGTGGCGTGCTCAAGCCCGAGATGGTCGCGGCGATGGGCACGCGGCCGCTGATCCTGGCGCTGGCCAATCCCACGCCCGAGATCCTGCCCGAGCTGGCGCACTCGGTGCGCGACGACATCGTCATGGCCACCGGCCGGTCCGATTACCCGAACCAGGTCAACAACGTCCTGTGCTTCCCGTACATCTTCCGCGGCGCGCTCGACGTGGGCGCCACGACGATCACGCGCGAGATGGAAAAGGCCGCGGTGTATGCGATCGCCGGCCTGGCCGAAGAAGAGCAGAGCGAAGTCGTGGCCGCGGCCTACGGCACCTACGATCTGTCGTTCGGCCCCGATTACCTGATTCCCAAGCCCTTCGATCCGCGCCTGATCGTGCGCATCGCGCCGGCCGTGGCCCGCAAGGCCATGGAAGAGGGCGTGGCCACGCGTCCGCTCGATGACCTGGATGCCTACGTCGAGCAGCTGCAGCAGTTCGTGTATCACTCCGGCGCGTTCATGAAGCCGCTGTTCGGCACCGCCAAGCGCATCGTGCGCGAGGGCGGCCGCGCGCGCATCGTGTTCACCGAGGGCGAAGACGAACGCGTGCTGCGTGCCGTGCAGGTCATCGTCGACGAAGGCCTGGCCCGTCCGATCCTGATCGGCCGCCCGTCGGTGCTGTCCGCCCGCATCGAGAAGTTCGGCCTGCGCCTGCGCCTGGGTCAGGATGTCGAAGTCACCAATCCCGAATACGACGAGCGCTTCCACCAGTACTGGACCACCTACTGGGAGCTCATGTGCCGTCGCGGCATCACCAAGGAAATGGCGCGCGTCGAAATGCGCCGCCGTCTCACGCTGATCGGCGCGATGATGGTGCGGCTGGGCGATGCCGATGGCATGGTCTGCGGCGCGGTCGGTGCCTACCACGATCACCTGCGCTTCATCGACGAAGTGATCGGCATGCGGCCGGGCGCCAAGACCTACGCGGCCATGAACATCCTGCTGCTCAACGAGCGCACCGTGGCCCTGGCCGACACGCATGTGAACGACGACCCCACGGCCGAGCAGATCGCCGAGATCTCGATCGCGGCCGCCGAAGAAATGCAGCGCCTGAATCTGGCGCCCAAGGTGGCGCTGCTGTCGCGCTCCAACTTCGGCACCGGCAGCTCGGCCTCGGGCGCCAAGATGCGCGCGGCGCTCGAGATCGTGCGCGCCCAGGCGCCGGAGCTCGAGATCGATGGCGAGATGCACGGCGATTGCGCGCTCGACGAGGCGCTGCGCCTGCGTCTGCTGCCGTCGTCCACGCTCAAGGGCGAGGCCAATCTGCTGGTCTGCCCCAACGTCGACTCGGGCAACATCGCCTACAACTTGCTCAAGACGGCGGCGGGCGGTAACGTCGCGGTGGGTCCTTTCCTGCTGGGCGCAAACGCATCGGTGAATATCCTGACATCGAGCTCCACCGTACGACGCATCGTCAACATGACGGCCCTGACCGTGGTCGATGCCAATCTCCCGAGATGACGGCGCGCGTAGCGGTCAGCACGCCGGGCAGCTGTTCCGGCGGCCGACCGCGCTGGTCCTGACCGGAGGCGGCGCGCGCGCCGCCTACCAGGTCGGTGTCCTCGCCGCGATCCTGGAGATCCTGGATCCCGGATCGCGGCCCGGTTTTCCCAATCCCTTTCATATCATCTGCGGCACCTCGGCCGGCGCGATCAACGCGGCCGCGCTGGCGTGCGGCACCGATCGCCCGCATCGCGCCGTGCGCCGCATGCGCCGGCTGTGGGCCTCGCTCGAGACCGGCATGGTCTACCGTGCCGACACGCCGGGCCTGGTCGGCACGGGCGTGCGCTGGCTGGGCCTGCTCTCGCTGGGCTGGATGATGACCAAGGCGGCCAAACGTCCGCAGTCGCTGCTCGACAACCAGCCGCTCGCCGACCTGCTGGGCAGGGTGCTCGACTTCAAGCGCCTGGGTCACAATCTGCACCGCGGCCGGCTGGCCTCGCTGGCCATCACGGCCTCGGGCTACACCAGCGGCGAACACCTGACGTTCTACCAGTCCGACCGGCCCATCGAACCGTGGCAGCGCTTCCTGCGCCGGGCGATTCCCACACCCATCGGGATCGAACACATCCTCGCCTCCAGCGCCATTCCGTTCGTGTTTCCGTCCCAGGCGGTGGAGGTGCAGGGCCAGGTCGAGTGGTGCGGGGACGGATCGATGCGGCAGCTGGCGCCGATCAGCCCGGCGATCCATCTGGGCGCGGAGCGCATCCTGGTGATCGGCACGAGCTATCACGACGAAACCCACCCCGAACAGCGCGAGGCGGCGCCGCCTTACCCATCGCTCGCCCAGGTGGGCGGCCATACCCTGTCGAGCATCTTTCTGGACGGCCTCTCGACCGACCTCGAACGGCTGCAACGTACCAATCGCATGCTCGACCAAATGGGCGCGCAGGTCGACCCGGGGCTCAACCTGCGGCGGGTCGACGTGCTGGCGATCACGCCCAGTCAATCGCTCGACACGCTCGCGCTGGCGCATTTCGACGCCCTTCCGGCGCAGGCACGTACCCTTTTTCGGGTTCTCGGTGTATCGTCCGACCCAAGCCGAAAGGGCGGCGGCGCGTTGATGTCGTATCTGCTATTCGAAGCCGCCTATACACAGCGATTGATCGAACTGGGTTATGCCGATACGATGCGGCGTAATGAAGAAGTCGTGACGTTTTTCGAGGAGGCCCGGGCATGACGCGGAACGGCCAGACGACGCTGCAACGGCAATTGCGCCGAAGCGGGGCAATCGAGCATGCGGACCTGGACAAGCAGGACATGGTCAATGCCACGCACGAGCTGGGCATGTCCCTGATGGTGGCGGATTGTGACCGCGCACGCAGCCGCTCGGCGGTCCTGCGCGCCATTGCCAAGGCGGTGGATTTTCCCGAATTCTTCGGCGGCAACCTCGACGCGCTCTACGATTGCCTGTGCGACACCGTGCTCGACAACAAGACGGCCGGCGTGGTGCTGTGGCTCTACCGGCTGCACTCCGGCGATCCGGCGCTCGAAGACGACGCGGCCAGTATCGAAGAGGTTTGCGCCGACGCGGCCCGCTTCGCCACCGAAAACGGCAAGATTTTCTGCTACGTGGTCGAGCACGCGGGCAAGCACCCCGACCCCGAACCCGGCGTGGCCGCGCAGCCCTACGGCGAAGTCTGACAGGCCAGGGATCAGTCGTTCCAGCCCAGGAGGGCGGTGCTGGCCGCAATCAGGGCCAGCCCGGCGGTCTCGGTGCGCAGCACGCGCGGCCCGAAGCGCACCGCAGTGACGCCCGCGCGCTGCGCCTCCTGCAGTTCGCTCTCCGACCAGCCGCCTTCCGGGCCCACCAGCAAGGTCAGGCCGTGCTCGCCCACTTTCCCGGACGCCAGCGCGGCCGGCAGATCGTCCGGCGCATCGGGATGGCACAGCAGCCGCAGTCCGGCGGCAGGCCCCGCGAGGTAGTCGCGCAAGGATCGTGGCGCCTCGACGGTGGTCAGGCGGTTGCGTCCGCACTGCTCGGCGGCCGATTGCGCGATGCGCTGCCAGTGCTGCACGCGCTTGTCGAGCCGCGCACCGCTCAGTTGCAGGACGCTGCGTTGCGCGGCGATGGGCACGACGGCCGCCGCGCCGAGTTCCACGGCTTTTTCGATCACCCAATCCATCTTGTCGCCCGAGGGCAGGCCCTGCACCAGTGTGATGCGGCCGGGCAGCTCGGCTTCGCGGGGGGCGTGCGCGCCCAGGCTGGCGCTGACCTGTTTGCCCTCGATATGCAGCACGCCGGGATACTCGCCACCCTTGCCGTCGAACAGCACGATCGCGGCGCCATCCCGCAGGCGCAGCACGCGCGCGGCGTGGTGCGCCAGGCCTTCGGGCAGGGTCAGCTCGGAATGCGGGGAAAGCGCGGCATCGCAATAGAAACGGGGCACGGACATGGGGCAGGGCGGCGGGGCAGGCGGAGCGCGGTCGATGACAGGAATGAGTGTAACCGCGTGTAGGAGGCGGGCGGCGGCGCCGCTGCGACGTAATGGCAACGGCATGTCAACCGAATGGCGACCTATCGCCGCCGACGGGTAGGCTGGGGTAATCCCTGGATGCTAAAATTGTGAGCTTTCCAATCCCACATAGTGGCAGCACCGTGCGGCCTTGCCGCGGCGCCGCGCCACCTCAAGAGCCTTCCCAATGAGCAATCCGACCGCCCCTAAACTTGCCCTGGCGGATGCCATCCGCGTACTCGCGATGGACGCCGTGCAGAAAGCGAACTCCGGCCACCCCGGGGCGCCCATGGGAATGGCCGAAATCGCGCAAGCGCTGTGGGTCAACAATCTGCGCCACAATCCGGCCGATCCGGCCTGGGCCAACCGCGACCGCTTCGTGCTGTCCAACGGCCACGGCTCGATGCTGATCTATGCGCTGCTGCACCTGACGGGCTACGACCTGCCCATGCAGGAGCTCGAAAACTTCCGCCAGTTGCATTCGCGCACGCCGGGTCACCCCGAAGTGGGTATCACCCCGGGCGTCGAGACCACCACCGGCCCGCTGGGCCAGGGCATCGCCAATGCCGTGGGCATGGCGCTCGCCGAAGCGCTGCTGGCCGCCGAATTCAATCGCCCGGGCCACGCCCTGGTCGATCACCACACCTATGTGTTCCTCGGCGATGGCTGCCTGATGGAAGGCATTTCGCACGAAGCCTGCTCGCTGGCCGGCACGCTCAAGCTGAACAAGCTGATCGCGCTGTATGACGACAACGGCATCTCGATCGACGGTCATGTCGAACACTGGTTCGGCGACGACACCGCGACCCGCTTCGAAGGCTACGGCTGGAACGTCGTGCGCGCCATCGATGGCCACGATGTCGCCGCCATCGACGCCGCGATCAAGGCCGCGCGCGCGCAGTCCGACAAGCCCACGCTGATCATCTGCCGTACCGTGATCGGCAAGGGTGCGCCCACCATGGCCGGCACCCACAACGTCCACGGCGCGCCGCTGGGCAACGACGAAATCGCCGCCACCCGCACCGCGCTGGGCTGGGACGCCGCGCCGTTCGAGATTCCCGCCGACATCTATGCCGGTTGGGATGGCCGCAAGCCGGGCGCCGCCGCCCAGGCCGAATGGCAACAGGTGTTCGACTCCTACGCCAAGCAATTCCCCGCCGAAGCCGCCGAGTTCACGCGCCGCATGAAGGGCGAGCTGCCCGCCAGCTACGCGCAGGCGTTCGAGCGCTACATCGCCGCCACCAACGAAAAGGGCGAGACGGTCGCGACCCGCAAGGCCTCGCAATTCGCCATCACCGAGCTGGCCGGTCTGCTGCCCGAACTGCTGGGCGGCTCGGCCGACCTGACCGGTTCCAACTTCACCGACTGGAAGGGCGTGGCCGCCGTGCGCGCCGGCGCCGAAGGCCACATCCAGTTCGGCCGTCACATCAACTACGGCGTGCGCGAGTTCGGCATGGCCGCCGTGATGAACGGCATTGCGCTGCACGGTGGCTACCTGCCGTTCGGCGGCACCTTCCTGACCTTCTCCGACTACTCGCGCAACGCGATCCGCATGGCCGCGCTGATGAAGCAGCGTGTCGTGCACGTGTTCACGCACGATTCGATCGGCCTGGGCGAAGATGGCCCGACCCACCAATCGATCGAGCACGCGAGCAGCCTGCGTCTGATCCCCAACCTGTCGCTGTGGCGCCCGTGCGATACGGTCGAAACCGCGGTGGCCTGGAACTACGCCGTGAGCCGTCCGACCTCGATCGGCATGGACGTGCACGACGGCGGCCCGACCGCGCTGCTGCTGTCGCGCCAGAACCTGCCCTACGTGCAGCGCGATGACGCCACGCTGAAAGCGATTGTCCGCGGTGGTTACGTCTTGCGGGACGCCGAGGGCGCCCGCGCCGTTATCATCGCCACCGGGTCCGAAGTCGCGATCGCCCTGGCCGCTCAGGAAGCGCTGGCCAAGGAAGGCATCGCGGTGCGCGTGGTCTCCATGCCCTCGACCGACGCCTTCGACGCCCAGGACGCCGACTACAAGCGCAGCGTGCTGCCGGCAGGTCTGCCGCGCGTGGCCGTCGAAGCCGGCGTGACCGCGTTCTGGCACAAATACGTGGGCCTCGAGGGCGCCGTGGTCGGTATCGACCGCTACGGCGAATCGGCCCCGGCCGGTGCACTGTTCAAGTTCTTCGGGCTGACCGCCGACAAGGTGGCCGAGACCGTCAAGCAGGTTTTGTAAAAAGGAGCTCTAGTCATGACCATTCGCGTCGCCATCAACGGCTACGGCCGCATCGGCCGCAACATCCTGCGTGCCCACTACGAAAACGGCAAGAAGCACGACATCGAGATCGTTGCGATCAACGATCTGGGTGATCCCAAGACCAACGCGCACCTGACGCGCTTCGACACTGCGCACGGCAAGTTCCCGGGCACCGTCGAGGTCGATGGCGAACACATGGTCGTCAATGGCGACAAGATCCGCGTGCTGGCCAACCGCAACCCGGCCGAACTGCCGTGGGGCGAGCTCAAGGTCGACGTGGTGCTGGAATGCACGGGCTTCTTTACCTCGAAGGAAAAGGCCTCGGCTCACCTGAAGGGCGGCGCCAAGAAAGTCATCATCTCGGCCCCCGGCGGCAAGGATGTGGACGCCACCGTCGTGTTCGGCGTGAACCACAACGTCCTGAAGTCGACCGACACCGTCATCTCGAACGCGTCGTGCACGACCAACTGCCTGGCCCCGCTGGTCAAGCCGCTGAACGACAAGCTGGGCGTCGAGACCGGCCTGATGACCACGGTCCACGCTTACACCAATGACCAGGTCCTGACCGACGTCTACCACGAAGACCTGCGCCGTGCGCGTTCGGCCACGATGAGCATGATCCCGACCAAGACCGGCGCCGCCGCCGCGGTCGGCCTGGTGCTGCCCGAACTCAACGGCAAGCTCGACGGCTTCGCCATCCGCGTTCCGACGATCAACGTGTCGCTCGTCGACCTGACCTTCACGGCCAAGCGCGAGACCACGGTCGAAGAAGTCAACGGCATCCTGAAGGCTGCCGCCGACGGCGAGCTCAAGGGCATCCTCGACTACAACACCGATCCGCTGGTGTCCGTCGACTTCAACCACAACCCGGCCTCCAGCACGTTCGACGCGACGCTGACCAAGGTGTCGGGCAAGCTGGTCAAGGTTTCGTCCTGGTACGACAACGAGTGGGGCTTCTCCAACCGCATGCTCGACACCACCGTCGCGCTGATGTCGGCCAAGTAATCCCAGGCAGTACCACCCAGGCGCCGCCCGCGTGGCGGCGCCTCAAAACGGGCCAGACGGCGCGTTGTGGGGCGCACGCCCTTGCACAACGACGAAGTCTGGCTTTTTTTGCATCAGAAGCGCCCCGAGGGCGTCGCATGCCCGGCTCATCCGCGGCATGCCGGCTACGCCGCTCGCGAAAGGAATCGACACTCATGTCCCAAGTCAAAACGCTCTCCGCGCTGGCCCGTGCCGGCGAACTCTCCGGCAAACGCGTGTTCATCCGCGCCGACCTCAACGTGCCGTTCGATGATGCCGGCCGCATCAGCGAAGACACCCGCATCCGCGCCTCGGTGCCCGGCATCCGCCTGGCGCTGGACGCCGGTGCCGCCGTCATGGTCACGTCGCACCTCGGCCGTCCGAAAGAGGGCGTGCTGACCGAAGAGGATTCGCTCGCGCGCGTGGGCCAGCGCCTGTCCGAGCTGCTCGGCATGCCGGTGCCGCTCAAGCAGGACTGGGTCGACGGCGTGAAGGTCGAGCCGGGCCGCGTGGTGCTGCTCGAGAACTGCCGCGTCAACGTGGGCGAAAAGAAGGACGACGAGGCGCTGGCGCGCAAGATGGCCGCGCTGTGCGACGTGTATGTGAACGATGCGTTCGGCACCGCGCACCGCGCCGAAGCCACCACGCACGGCATCGCGCGCTTCGCGCCGGTGGCCTGCGCGGGTCCGCTGCTCGAGGCCGAGCTCGACGCGCTGGGCCGTGCGCTGCACGAGCCCAAGCGTCCGCTGGTCGCCATCGTCGGTGGCTCCAAGGTCTCGACCAAGCTCTCGATCCTGCAGGCCCTGGCCGACAAGGTCGACCAGCTGGTGGTGGGCGGCGGTATCGCCAACACCTTCATGCTGGCCGCCGGCCTGCCCATCGGCAAGTCGCTCGCCGAGCCCGATCAGGTCGACCAGGCCCGCGCGGTGATCGACATCATGCAAAAGCGCGGCGCCGCCGTGCCGATCCCCACCGACGTGGTCGTGGCCAAGGCGTTCGGCGCCGATGCCGCCGCCACCGTCAAGGCGGCCGCCGACGTGGCCGACGACGACCTGATCCTGGACATCGGTCCGCAGACCGCTCAGACGCTTGCCGAGATCCTCGAAAAGGCCGGCACCATCGTCTGGAACGGCCCGGTCGGCGTGTTCGAGTTCGACCAGTTCGCCAACGGCACGAAGGTCGTGGCCGAGGCCATCGCCGCGTCGCCCGGATTCTCGATCGCCGGCGGCGGCGACACGCTGGCAGCCATTGCCAAGTACAACATCGGCGAGCAGGTCGGCTATATCTCGACCGGTGGTGGCGCGTTCCTCGAGTTCCTCGAAGGCAAGTCGCTGCCGGCCGTGGCCGTGCTGCAGGAGCGCGCCGACAAGTAAGACGGGAAAGGGGGCGTTCTGTCATGCCCCCGCCCTGTGCTCAGCGGTACTATCGTCGGGCCCGTGCAAGGGTGCATCCGGAAGGACGCATTCCTGGCACGGGCCCGACGATTTTCATTGATGGACTCGATACGATGCTGGCACCGAGGTGGCGCTTTCTTCCCAGTCTGGACAAATGGCGCGGCATCACCCGCGCACAGGCGCGTGGCGATGCGCTGGCCGGCTTGTCCGTGGCCGCCGTGGCGCTGCCGGTGGGGCTGGCCTACGCCTCCATGATGGGGCTGCCGCCCGCCTCGGGCCTGTGGGCCGCGATCGCCGGCATGCTGGGCTACGCGTTCTTCGGCGCGTCGCGCACGTTGATTGTCGGCCCCGACACCGCCACCTGCACGCTGATCGCGGCCACGCTCACCGGCATGGCGCTGGTGAGCCCCGAAGAGCGGCTGGGCGCGGCCGCGGGCATGGCGCTGGTCGTGGGGCTGGGTTGCCTCGCCGCACGCGTATTCCGGCTGGGCGCGCTCGCCAATCTGCTGTCGCGGCCCGTGCTGGTGGGGTACATGGCGGGCGTGGCGATCACGCTGGCGGGCTCGCAGTTGGGTTCCATCACGGGGGCGGGCTCGCGTCCGCACGATCTGCTGCGTCCGTTCGCCGAGGTCTCCCGTCTCATCACGCAGGCGCATTGGCCCACGTTCATCTTCGGCCTGGCCTGCTGCGCGTTCCTGGTGGTCCTGCGCCGGTGGCGCCCGACCTGGCCGGCGCCGATCCTGCTGGTGGCCCTGGCGTGCCTGCTGTCGTGGCTGTTTCATTTTCCGGGGCTGGGCATCGCGGTGGTGGGCGACATCCCCGCGGGCCTGCCCGGTCTGGCATTGCCCGAGCGGGTGCACGACGTCGATGCGCTGTTGATGGGGGCGGCCGGTGTGCTGCTGGTCAGCTTTTCGAGCGGCATCGTGACCGCGCGCAGTTTCGCGGCACGCACCGGCGAAAACGTCGAACCCAATCGCGAGCTGCTCGGATTCGGCGCAGCCAACATCGCCTCGGGTCTGTTTCAGGGTTTCGTCGTCACCGGCGCCGACTCGCGCACGGCGGTGGGTCTGGCCGCGGGCGCCAGCTCGCCCGTGACCAGCGTCGTGGCGGCGCTGGCGCTGGCCCTGGTCGTGTCGCTGGCCACGGGCGTGCTCTATTGGCTGCCGCAGCCCGCGCTGGCCGCCATCCTGTTGCTCGCGGCCCTGCACCTGTTCGACTGGCGCGCGTTCGCCACCTTGGCCCGCATTTCCCGCACCGAGCTGGCCTTCGCGGTCCTTGCGACCGTGGGCGTGGTGGCCTATGGCGTGCTGACCGGCGTGGTGGTGGCCGTGACGGCTACGCTGATGTATGTGATGTATGTCACCGCCACGCCGCGCGATGCCTTGCTCGGCCGGCTGCCGGGCGACACCGCGTTATGCAAGCTGCACCTCAACCCGACCGCCACGCCGGTCGCGCATACGGTGGTGTGGCTGTTCGAGTCATCGATCTGGTTCTTCAACGCCGATGCCTTCCGGCGCCGCGCGCGCGAGGTGCTGGCGCTGGCGGCGGGTGCGCAGTGGTTCGTGCTCGATGCCGAGGCCATGACCCACGCCGACGCCGATGCGGTGGAAGCCCTGACCCGGCTCAAGCAGGAGGCCGAGGCGCGCGGCATGATGCTGCTGCTGGCGGGCGGCCACGGCGCGTTCCGCATGGCGCTGGATCGTTCCGGCCTGGCCGACGCGATCGGGCGCGACCGCATCTTCGTGACGCCCGAGCAGGCCGTCGATGCGATCGAGGCCGGGCGTTTCGGCGCGCCGCGCAACGGCGCCATCGTGCCGGATTTCAATGCCCCCTGAGGCAGGATGCACGCCGAGGCCCGGCCGACGCCTGCGGGCGGCCGTGACGCTCAATCGATGATCGAGTAGCCGCCGTCGATGTAGAGCGTCTGGCCCGTGATGCGGCGCGCGCCATCGGTGGCCAGCCACGCGGTGGCTTCGCCCACGTCCTCGATGGTGACGAGGCTGCGCGTGGGGGCTTTGGTCTGGGCCTGCTCGAGCAGGTCATCGAAGCCCGCGATGCCGCTGGCCGCGCGCGTCTTGAGCGGCCCGGGCGAGATCGCGTGCACGCGGATGCCCTGCGGGCCCAGCTCCGCGGCCAGATAGCGCGTGGCCGATTCGAGCGCGGCTTTCACCGGCCCCATCATGTTGTAGTTTTCCACGACCATCTGCGAGCCGTAATACGTCATGCAGAACAGCGTGCCGCCGCGCGGCATCAGCGGCTCGGCCAGCTTGGCCATGCGGATGAACGACCAGCACGACACATCCATCGCGAGCAGGAAGCCGTCACGCGAACAGTCGGTGACGCGGCCATGCAGATCGTCGCGCGGCGCGTAGGCGATCGAATGCATCACGAAATCCAGGCTGCCCCATTCGGTCTGGATGCGCTCGAATACGGCCTCCAGCTGGCCAGGTACCAGCAGGTCGAGCGGCAGCAGCAGCTGCGCGTCGACCTGGGCCGCGAGGGGCTCCACATGAGGACGGGCCCGATCGTTCAGAAAGGTGAGGGCGAGGTCGGCACCGAGCGCGCGGAAGGCGCGCGCGCAGCCCCACGCGATGGACTGATCGTTGGCGATGCCGGTGATGAGGCCGCGGCGGCCGGCCAGCGGGGCGAAGGGCGCGCTCATCGGCCACGCACCAGCGCAAGCGTGTGCTGCGCGATCACCAGCTCTTCGTTGGTGCGCACCACGTAGACGCCGACGCGGCTGTCGCCGGTGCTGATGCGCGGCCCATGGTGCGCGTTGCGTTCGGCATCGATGGCGATGCCGAGCCAGCCCAGGCGCTCGCAGATGGCGGCACGGATGGGCGCGGCGTTTTCGCCGATACCGGCCGTGAACACGAGCGTGTCGATGCCGTTCATCGCGCAGCCCAGGCCGGCGATGCCCTCTGCCACCCGCCAGGCGAAGTAGTCGAGCGCGAGCCGCGCACGCGGGCTGTCGCTCTCGAGCAGTTCGCGGACGTCGTTGCCCATGCCGGACAGGCCCTTCAGGCCACAATCGTGATAGAGCAGGTGCTCGATCTCGTCGTGACTCATGCCCTGTTCCATCATCCACAGCACGATGCCCGGGTCGAGCCGGCCCGGACGGGTGCCCATCGGCAGCCCTTCGAGGGCCGTGAATCCCATGGTGCTGTCGACGCTTCGGCCGTTATGGATGGCGCAGGCCGAGACGCCGTTGCCCAGATGCGCCGCCACGATCTTGCCGGGCAGCACCTCGGGCAAGGTCTGACCGAGCCGCTGCACGAGATACTCGTACGACAGGCCGTGAAAGCCGTAGCGGCGCACGCCCTCTTCGTAGAAGCGCTCGGGCAGCGCGTAATGATCGGCCAGCGCATCGTGCGAGCGATGAAAGGCCGTGTCGAAGCAGGCGACCTGCGCGATGCCGGGGCGGCGCTCGCGGATCACCTTGATCGGGGCGAGGTTGTTGGGCTGATGCAGCGGCGCGAGCGAGGTGAACGACTCGAGCCGGGCCAGCACATCATCATCGATCAGCACCGGCGCGGAGAGCTCGGGCCCGCCATGCACGACGCGATGGCCTACCGCGATGGGCACTCCGGTCAGGTGGCCGCTCAGCCACATGCCCACGACCTCCTGGGCATTCGGCACGTCTGCCGCATGGCTGGGCGCAATGCCGCGCTCGACCATGATCTTGCCCTCGGCGTCGCGCGCGCGCAGGCGCGGATGCGAGGTGCCGATGCCTTCCACCTGGCCGCCCAGACGCGGCGTGAGTTCGTCGCCCGGCCCGATGTCGTACAGATAGAACTTGATGCTCGAGCTCCCCGCGTTGATCACGAGAAGGGAGTCGCGCTGAACAGCGCCGCGCTGGACAGCGTCGTGCTGCATGCCGTCGGTCATGCCGGCCTCCTCAGATCAGCGGCGCGGTGCGCGCCAGATGATTGGCGTAGATGGCGGCCACCGCGCACGAAGCCAGGCGCGAGCGTGCGCTGTCGGCCCGGCTGGTGAGCACGATGGGAACGCGGGCGCCCAGCACGACGCCCGCGGCCTCGGCATTCGCCAGAAAGGTCAGGTTCTTGGCGAGCATGTTGCCCGCTTCCAGGTCGGGCACGACCAGCACCTGCGCCCGGCCGGCCACGGGCGAGACGATGCCCTTGACGCGGGCGGCGTCGGGGCTGATGGCGTTGTCCAGCGCCAGCGGGCCGTCGAGCACGCCGCCGGTGATCTGGCCGCGGTCGGCCATCTTGCACAGCGCCGCGGCCTCGAGCGTGCCGGGGATCGCCGGCATGACTTGCTCGACGGCGGACAGAATGGCCACGCGCGGCGTGCCCAGGCCCAGGCCGTGATGCAGTTCGATCACGTTGCGGATGATGTCGGCCTTGGTGGCCAGGTCGGGAAAGATATTGATCGCCGCGTCGGTGATGAAGAGCGGCTCGGGATACGTGGGCACATCCATGATGAACACATGACTGATGCGCCGGGCGGTGCGCAGCCCCGTGTCGCGCGCCACGACCTCGTGCATGAGTTCGTCGGTGTGCAGGCTGCCTTTCATGAGCAGGCTTGCCGCGCCGCTGCGGACTTGCGCCACGGCCGCCGCCGCGGCCGCGTGACTGTGCGGCGCGTCGACGATCGGTAGCGCGGTGAGGTCGTAACCGCATTGCTCGGCCACTTCGCGGATTCTGTGCTGCGGGCCGACCAGGATCGGCTTGAGCAAGCCCAGGCGGTGAGCCTCCACCGCCGCGCCCAGCGAGGTTTCGTCGCAGGGGTGCGCCACGGCGCAGGTGGAGACCGGGAGCGCCTGGGCGGCGGCGATCAGCCGGTCGTAGGGCGAAGGGTGGGCATGGACATTCGATTCAGGGCGGGTCGTTGCAAACGTGTCGGTCATGGCGCGTCCTGTAGGAAGGTCTTCCGTTTTACTGCGCTTTCTGTCGAGCCGCCTTGCGCTTGGGCAATGCCGTCGTGGCCGCGCCGGTGTCCGCCCTGGCCGCCGCGCGCTTGCGCGGCGCCGCCGTTTTGCCTGGCGCCTTGGTCGCCGTCTTTGCCGCTGTCTTGGTCGCCGCCTTTCTTGCTGTCTTCGCGGGCGCCTTGACCGCCGCGCGGTCGGAGCCCTCGCCCTGCGCGGGCGCCGGCACGGCCTCGACCTTCTTGCGCGCCGGGCCGACGGGCTTCGGGGCGCCGTCGCCATCGGGCGCCAGGCGCGCGAGCGGGCGGCGGCCCGCGGCACGGCCGGCGATCTTCTCGGCCGTGGCCTCGACATCGGCCTGTGCATCCAGGATCGGGCGCGTGGTGGCCGACTTGCCGCGGCGGCGGCGCGCGCGCTGCGCGCAGGACTCGAACAGATGCTGCATTTCGTCCAGGCTCTGGCGCGCACGGTCGCTCAACGGCTCGGCGGCTTCGAGCACGCGCTTCATCGTGGCGAGCGTGGTGGCGATGGCGTCGGCGTCGACGTCTTCGAGCAGGTGCGGAATCGCGCGAATGGCCGCGGCGCCGTCCAGGCGCAGGATCAGCGCCTGCTCGCGCACCATGTCCTTGAAGGTCTGCAGCGCGAGTGCGTTGCTGGCGTTGGCGCGCATCTCGCGGATCAGCGAGAAGCTGCGCTCGTCGATGCTGCCCTCGGCGCTGGTCACGTACAGCAGCATGCGCATCGCGGCCTCGTGCAGGCCGCCCTCGAGAATCTTGTCGCGCAGCTCGTGGGCGCGATCGCCCATGAACTCGTGGTGCTCGGGCGACACGCCGGGATGCTTGCGCGGCGCGCCCGGGCGCGCGCCCAGGCCCGCCCAGTCTTGCACCAGCGGCGAACCGTACACATTCATGAACACGCGTTCGATCGTGTCATCACGCAGCTCGCGCCAGATGTCCAGGCTGCTCTCGATCGCCTGCGACATCATGGTCTGCATGATGAGGAAGGGGTTGTCGGGCGCCGCGGGCTGACGGTCGGCGCGCACCTGTTCGGCCACCTGCTTGAACGGGGCGATCAGCGGGTTGTGATCGGAGAGCAGCTCGTAGGGCAGGCGCAGCGGATGCATGCGTTGAGCCCATTCGGCCGTGTGCGGCGTCACGCTGGCCTGGATCCACGGCTTGAGGAAGCTGCGATACAGGCCCAGATTGATGTCGGAGATGCGCGCGACCGCGGCGAAACGCCGCTCGTCTTCCTCGATCCGCTGCACGATGCCGCGCACGTCGTCGAGCTTGCGGCTCGCGAACGACAGCACGTAATTGCCGTAGGCCAGATCGGCGTTGGCCGTTTCGGGGGTCTTGTCGGCGATCTCGGTCTGGTAGATGCCGGGCGGCAGCACATCGATCAGGTCGATGTTGCTGGTGAACTCCTGGTGTTCTTTGCGCGCGACGCTGCCGGACACGAAGATGCCCAGGTGGCCGATGCTCTCGTGCACGGCGTAGACGATGGTCTGGCCGTGCGCCACCACTTCGGCATCGTCCTGGTACAGGTCGGGGATCCAGCCCAGCGCCTGCGGCGGCGGGGTGATGTTGTCGCCCTTGGAGCAGAAGACGATGATGGGCGAGCGGATGTTGCGCAGATCGATGCGAATGCCGTCGGAGGTGACCAGGCCCGCCGTGGCGAGGCGGTTGCCGACGAACAGGTTGTCGACGATGTACTGGATCTCGGGGCCGTTCAGATACACATGGCCGCCCCACCACTTCTCGAACTCGAGGTAGCGTTCGGCTTCGGTATCGACCTTGGCGTACAGGTTGTACTGCTTGCTCCAGAGCGTGTTGGCCGGGTTCAGGTTTTCGAAGTTCTGCACCAGCCAGGCGCCATCGAAGCGGCCATTGCCGGCGTCGCTCGTGAGCTCGGTGAGCCAGCTGCCGCCCAGCATGCCGCCCGAGTAGCGCATCGGGTTCATGCCGCGCCAGCCCGCCCAATACGACAGCGGGGCGCCCGCCACGATGATCGGCCCGAACAGCTCGGGCCGCATCGCGGCCGTCATCATGATCTGCCAGCCTGCCTGGCAATTGCCCACCACCACCGGCTTGCCTTCGGCCTCGGGATGGCGCGCGATGATTTCTTCCAGGAAGCGGGCTTCCGCGCGCATCACGTCTTCGACGGTCTGGGTCGGCGTGGGCTGCGGCAGGAACGAAGCGAAGTAGGTGGGGTGGCCGGCGCGCACGGCGACGCCGATTTCGCTTTCCGGCTTGAAGCCGCCGATGCCGGGACCATGTCCGGCGCGCGGGTCCACCACCAGGAAGGGACGCTTTTCGGGATCGACCGGCGCGTCGGCGGGCGGGATGATCCGCAGCAGCATGTAATTGACCGGTCGGGCCAGCTCGCGGCCGTCGAGAATCACTTCGGACTCCATCGACAGCACATTCGGCGCCTTCTTGGCCATGTGGCTCAGGTACTGATTGCCGCGCTGGCGCAGCACGTCGGTGTAGAGCACCCCGCGCTGCCAGGCGTCGACCAGGTACGACCAGGCATCGGTGCCGGCGGCGCCGGCCGGCGTGGCGGCCAGCGGAAAGGCGTTCCAGTTGAACGGAAACTCGGGATTGACTGCGGGCGCTGCCGCGGCGGCGGGCGTGGGGGACTCGGACGTCTTGCGGGTGCCGTTGCTGGCCATGACTGTCTCCTGCTGCGAAGCCGGCGAGAGAAATCGCCGGCCGGCTGCCCGTAGGCAGCCACGGATATCGTCAGACCATTACACCGCAAATGATGTTGCAGTGCAACATCACGCAGATGACAGGTGGGGCCGGATCGGGGCCCGGCGTCGCGGCCTCAGCCGCGGGCGTTACGGTTGTGTTCGAGCCAGGTCTGCACCGAGGGGCGCTGCCACTGGGCGTCGGCGTAGTCGCGCAGCCAGTCGGGCAGCTCGTCGCCGGCCAGGCGCTTGAGCATCACCGCGAGTTCGGTGTCGGCGATGCTCCACTGGCCGAACAGATCGGTCTGCCCGGGCACCAGCAGCAGCCCGGCCACCCGCACCAGCTTGTTCGCCGCGGCCTGGGCCGGATCAGTCAGCGCCGTGCCGAGCGGCGCGTGGAACACGTGTTCGGTGGGACGCTCGGCGCGCAGGGCCGCCAGATCGCTGCGCAGCCACGCCTGCAGCTGGCGCGCGCGGGCGCGCTGCTGCCGGTCGGCGGGGTACAGGGCGATGTGTTCGGGCGGCGCGTAAAGCTCTTCGAGGTATTCGGTGATCGCGCTCGACTCGCTCAGATGAAAACCATCGTGCGTCAGCGCGGGAATCCGACAGGTGGGCGCGCGATGCTGATAGGGTTGCATGCGCTGCTCGCCCGCCGCGAGGTCCACGAGGCGGATCTCGAAAGTCTGGCCTTTTTCGGTCAGGGCCACGAACGCCGACATGGCGTAAGGGCTGAGGAAATCGGCGTCGACGTAAAGCGTGAGTGAGGGGGCCAAGATAGGGTCTCCGGACGAAGCTACAGCGTACCGCACTTGCCGCGGCCGGCTGACGTGCCGGTGGTGCCTTCCGCTTGCTTGCCCTCAATTGCCCCCAAAAAACAGGCGGGCATGGGCCCGCCTGTCTCGTGCGCGCGACGTTGCGGGCTCAGTCGACGATGAAAAGCCGTGCGCCGATGGGCGTGGACGAGCGATGCGGCTCGGCCTGATCGGCCACCTGATAGCTCATGCCGGGCTTGAGCACGAAGTGGCGGCCGTCTTCGAGTTCGGTGTGCAGCTCGCCCTCGAGGCAAAACAGAATGTGGCCCTTGGTGCACCAGTGGTCGGCGAGGTAGCCGGGGGTGTATTCGACCATGCGGACGCGAATATCGCCGAACTGGCGCGTGCGCCAGATCGCATGGCCGGTTTCGCCGGGGTGCTCGGTGGGTTCGACCTCGGACCAATCGGTGGTGCCGAACGGAATCTGCTGCATCTTCATGGGGATACCTTCAATGAGAGGGGAGCGCCAGCGCGTCTGGGATGCGCACCAGCAGGTCGGTGAGCCCCACATCGATGCCGGCCTGCGAGAGCAGGGTGGTGGCCTGGCCGCGATGATGGGTCTGGTGATTGAAAAAATGCAGCAGCAGCGCGCCCAGCGGCCGGCGCGAGGCGATGCCGCGGCTGTTGCGGTAGTCGAGCGCGCGATCCAGGTCGGCCTGTCTGAGCGCGCCCACCCATTGCACGATGGCCGCGTCCAGGCCCGTGCGCGCGTCGCGCAGGGCGTCGAGCGTGCCGTGCGGCTGGCCGTCGAGCGGGCCCGGGTCGGGCGCGGCGCGAACCTCGGCGAGCGCCGCGCGCGCGGCCGGGCTCGTGCCGGCATGGGTGGCGAAGCGCTTGAGCCACATCGTGTCGCCCACGATCAAATGATTGAGCGTGCCCAGCAGCGAGCCGAAAAACGCCCCGCGCGCGGCGTGCAGCTCGGCTTCGGGCAGACGCGCACAGGCGGCCAGAAGCTGCTGGTTCATCCACTGGTTGTAGTCGGCCAGCAAGGCCAGATCGGCGGGAGAGGGCATGGCGGGCGAGGGGGGGCGCTCAGCCGGTGAGCTTTTTCTGCCAGAACTGCGCGCTGCCGCCGTCGCCCAGCACATACCCGGCGTAGCCCACCTTGCGGTAGAGCGCCTGGGCCGGCGCATTGCCTTCGAGGACCTCGAGCGTGATCTTGCAGCAGCCCAGACGCCGGGCCAGCACGTCGAGTTCGGCCAGCAGCTTCTGAGCCACGCCCTGGCCACGCGTGCGTGCCGACACCATGAAGTCGTGCAGATTGAGCAGGGGCTGGCAGGCGAACGTGGAAAAGCCTTCGAAGCAGATCGCCAGACCGCACGGCTGACCGTCGGCGTCCCAGGCGACGAGCGCATGCGCGGTCGGGCGGCGGGCGAGTTCGCCGATCAGGTTGGCGCGCACGTGCGCCGAGATCGGCTCGCCGCCGCCCATCGGATCGGTGGCGTATTCGTTGAGCAGCTCCACGATGGCGGCGCCGTGCTCGGCATTGCGGAAATCGGCTTCGGTGATGGTGATCAAGGCAGACTCTCGGCGGTGGATGCGCAATCCGACATTATGCCGCGCCCGGTGGCGCTTCCCTACGCGTTGAAAAATCGGGCGGGAACCCCTATCTTGTGACTATCCCGACCGGCGGGAAAGGTGCGCCGGTAGCCCCCACAAGGAAGCCGGACGATGGAGTTCAAGGACTACTACAAAGTTCTCGGCGTGGAGAGTTCCGCCTCCGATGACGAGATTCGTCACGCCTATCGCAAACTTGCACGCAAGTACCACCCCGACGTCAGCAAAGAGGCCGACGCCGAAAGCCGCATGCGCGACGTCAACGAAGCCTACGACGTGCTGCGCGACGCCGAAAAACGCGGCGCCTACGACAAGCTCGCCGCCGGCGTGTCGCCGGATGGCGGCTTCGCGCCGCCGCCCGATTGGGACCAGGGTTTCGAGTTCCATTACGCCCCTGGCGGTCAGGGCGCAGGCGACCAGGGCTTCAGCGATTTCTTCTCGTCCTTGTTCGGCGGGCAGGCGCGCGAACGCGCCGCCCGGCAGAACTTCCGCGCGCGCGGCGAAGACCAGCACGCGGCGGTCGAGGTCGACATCGAAGACGCCTTGCAGGGTGCCACGCGCGAGATCAGCCTGCGCTCGGTGCAGCCCGACGCGCAGGGCCAGCCGCAGATGCGCACCCGCACACTGTCGGTCACCATTCCCGCGGGTGTCCGCGAAGGGCAGTTCATCCGGCTGGCCGGCCAGGGCATGCCGGGTTATGGCGGCGGCGATGCCGGGGATCTCTACCTCGAAGTGCGTTTCAAGCCGCATGCGCGTTACCGCGCCGAAGGCCGCGACCTGTACATGACCTTGCCCGTCGCGCCCTGGGAAGCGGCGCTCGGTGCGTCGGTCGAGGTGAACACGCCCAAGGGCGCCGTCGAGGTGACGATACCGCCGGGCTCGAAAAACGGACGTCAATTGCGTTTGCGCGGCCGCGGCATCCCCGGCGAGCCCGCGGGCGATCTTTACCTGGTGCTCGACGTCGTGCTGCCCCCGGCCGACACCGACGCCGCTCGCAATGCGTATCGCCGCATGGCCCAGGACCTGGCGTTTGATCCGCGCCGCAACCTCGGAGTATGACCATGAGCAAAGTCTTCGTTGCGCATGCCACCGTCGTGTGCCAGGAACAACCCCTCACCGCCGAAGACCTGGCGCGCGCGTGTGACGCCCAGGTGGAGTGGGTGGCGCGTCTGGTCGAGGTCGGGATCGTGCGCGTGTCGCACGATCGCCCGGCGGAGTGGCGCTTTCAAAGCGTGGACCTGCGCCGCGCGCTCGACGCCCGCCGCCTCGAGCGCGATCTGGGCGCCGGGCTGGACGCCGCGGCGCTGATCCTCGATCTGAGCCAGGAAGTGCGGCGCCTGAAGGCACAGTTGCGCGCCCTGGGACATCCCGGCTGAACGTTCGTCCGGCAGGATCGCGGCGCGGCGGCGCCCGTTGCGCGGGGCGGCGATAGAATCGGGGCCTCGTTCTCCTGTGCTGTACGTCTCATGAATTCAGACTCTTCGGGCGCACCGCTGCCCGTGGCGGCCGGCCGGCCCGTGCTCGCCGGCATCAAGGCCTGCGTGCCGGTGATGATCGGCTATTTCCCGGTGGCGGTCGCATTCGGCATCGCCGGTGTGGGCACCGGGCTCGCGCCTTATCAGGTCGTGCTCATTTCGGTACTGGTGTATGCCGGCGCAAGCCAGTTTCTGCTGCTGGCGTCGATCAAGGCCGGCACGCCCTGGCCCTGGGTGGTGGCGCTGTGTTCGCTGCTCAACGCGCGCCATCTGCTGTATGGCCCGCTGCTGTCGCGCTGGCTGCCGCCGGCGCTGTCCACCCGGCTGCGGCTCGCCTTTTTCCTGACCGACGAAGTCTTCGCCACCGCGCTGCACAAGCTCGATGCGGTCGACACGCGGGCGCGTGCGCGCTGGATGGCGGGTCTGGGCGTGGCCGCTTGGCTGACATGGATCGCCGGTACCGCCGTGGGCGTGTATGCCGGAGAAGGGCTGGAGCGCCAGTTTCCGATGCTGGCGCAAGTGATGCGCTTCGCCTTGCCCGCCTTGTTCGTGGCGCTGGTGTGCCAGAGCGCGCGGCGCGAACTCTGGCTGCCGCTGGGGGCGGCTTTGGGCGTGGGCGCCGTGCTCGCCGGCGCCGGCTACGGCACGCTCGCCATCCTGGCGGGCGCGCTGGCGGGTTGCCTGTGTTTTCGCCCGGCGCGAGGTGTGCAATGAGTAGTGGTCTGGAGTTCTGGGTCGCCGTGCTGGCGATGGCCGTGATCACGTTCATGACCCGGGCGCTGCCCTTCATGCTGTCGTCGCGTCACTGGTTGCTCAAGCGCCTGTCGCAGGACGGCTCGCGCCTGGCCGTGCTGGGCCCCGCGCTGCTGGCCGCGATCGCGGCGGCGGTCATCGTGCCCGATCTGTGGGGCGAGCAACAGGTGGCCCAGGTCGCGCCCTACGTGGGCGGACTGATCGTAACCGCGCTCGCCGCGCGCATCACCGGCAACACGGGCCTCGCGGTGATCATCGGTCTGGCCGGATACGGCGGCCTGCTGGCCGTCATGTGAAGGCCATTGCTTCATACGCCTGCCGGGTCCGGCACGACATCGCACCAATCGCATCGAGGGAATAGCACGCCATGAACATCATGATTATCGGCGCGAGCAAGGGGCTGGGCCGCGCGTTTGCGGTAGGCCTGGCTGACGCGGGAGACACCGTCATCGGCGTATCGCGCCGCCGCCCCGGCGCGCTGTCGCTGCCCGCCGGCGTCGCGCAGCAGTGGATCGAGGCCGACCTGAGCCGTCCGCTGGAGGCCGCGACACGCATTGCCGCCGAGGCGCCGGCCCAGATCGACGTGTTGATTCACAACCTGGGCATCTGGGAGGCCGCGGCTTTCACCCCGGACTACGCCTTTCTGAATGAGGCCGACGAGGCCCTGCTCGACCTGATCAATGTGAATGTAGGCGCCACCTTGCTGTTGCTCAAGCGCCTGGTGCCGCGCCTGATCGCGTCGGGGCAGCCGCGCCTGATCCTGACCGGCTCGACCTCCGGCCTGCGCCGCAGCGGCCGTCCGGAGGTGGCCTTCGGCGCGAGCAAGTTCGCGCTGGATGGCATCGCGGACGCCTTGCGCGAAGGCTTTCGCGGCGACGGGCTCGCGGTGACGACGCTGCAGCTGGGTTATCTGAACACCGACGACGATCTGTCGGTGCCGCTGGTGGACGCCGCCGCGCGCGGGGAGGGCCAGCTTGTGCCGGTGCACGACGTGGTGGCCGTGGTGCGCACCTTGATGCGGCTTTCGCCCGCGTCGTTCGTGCGCGAACTCGTCATGCCGGCGTTGCGTGACGAGCGGTACTGAGCCCCGGCGGCCCGTCCGGGCTCAGTGCAGCGCGGCCGCCAGCGCTTCGCGCCAGGCGTCGGGCTGGCCCAGGTAGCGGCCCGGGTCCAGCACCTGCCATCCCGCCTGCGTTTGCAGCGCGAAGGTCGGAAAGCCGTTGGCGCCCAATTGGCGCAGCAGCGCCCGGCTGTCATCGAAATGGCCCGCGAGCGGCGCGCCGGCCAGGATCTGCATGTCGCGCTCGAAGCGGGCCAGGTCCAGGCCGAGCTCGTCGGCCAGCTCGTGCAGCACGACCGGATCGGCCACGCGCCGGCCTTCCATATAGTGGGCGTGCTGGATGCGCGCCAACATGTCCAGCCCGTCGCCGTCTTGCGAGGCCGCAGCAAGCACGGCGGCACTGGGCGGCGCCGAGTCGAACACGGCGCCGGCGTCGCGCAGCAGTCCCTCGAAATAATCTTCGCCGAAGGGCTGGCCCGTGATCGCGGCGATGCGCTGATCGTGCTGCATCACGTAATGCCGCAGCGCCTCGGTGACCGGCTGACGGCGCGCGCCCGTCATCATGCCGCCGCCGTGGGTCAGGATGCGCAGGCCCGGCAGGTCGCGCACGGCGCGCACCAGCGGCGCGGCGCCGTAGCACCAGCCGCACAGGGGATCATGGATGTAATGCAGGACGGGAAGATGAGCGGCGTTCATGGGCTGCATCTTAGGCCAGCCGGCGGCCCCGGCCTAGAGCCCGGCGCCGACAAGTGTGTTGCGCCAAACGGTCATATCGCGCCGGCGCGGCCCTCGTCGGGTCCGGCGCCGGCGGCTCCGGCGATCAGCCGGAGATCATGATGCCGATCCAGTACAGACCGGCGGCCAGCAGCATCGAGGCGGGGAGCGTCAGAATCCAGGCGAGCAGGATGTTGCGCACCGTGCTGCCTTGCAGGCCGCTGCCGTGGGCCACCATGGTGCCGGCCACCCCGGACGACAGCACGTGCGTGGTCGACACCGGCAGGCTGAACACGTTCGCCAGACCGATCGCGCCCACGGCGGTCACCTGCGCCGCCATGCCCTGCGCGTAGGTCATGCCCTGTTTGCCGATCTTCTCGCCCACCGTCAGCACGACGCGGCGCCAGCCGACCATCGTGCCCACGCCCAGCGCCACGGCCACCGCGATGATGACCCAGAGCGGCGCGTATTCGGTGGTGGCGGTCAGGTCGCCGCGCAGGCGCTGCAGGTCCGCGCGCTCGCGCGCCGGCAGGCCTTCGAGTGCCGCGACCTTCTTGGCGGTGTCGTCCAGGCAGAGCAGGTAGCGGCGCACGTCCACGCGCGTGGCCGGCGGCATGTCTTTGTAGTGCGACACGCCGGTCAGGGCGTGCTGCAGCGCGTCGATCGTGGCCAGCGTCGACTTGGGATCGCAGCTGAAGTTGCTGGGCAGATCGGCGCGCCGGCCCGCGGCGGGCAGGGCCAGGTACTCGCCCAGCGTGGCCTCGTTACGGTGGTAGAACGCCGACAGGTGCGTGGCGGCATCGCGGGTACGGTCGATCTGATACGTGGTGGCGTTCTCGTCGAGCACGAACTGCGCGGGCACGATGCCGATCAGGACCAGCATGATCAGCCCGATGCCTTTCTGGCCATCGTTGGAGCCGTGCACGAACGACACGCCCATGGCCGACAGCACCAGCACGAGGCGATTCCAGAAGGGCGGATGCTTTTTATTGTCGACCGCGCGGCGCTGGTCGGGCGTCTTGTGCATCTTCGAGAGCGGTAGCCATCGTTTCAACAGAAGCAGCACGCCGCCCGCCACGGCGAACCCCGCGATCGGTGACGCCACCAGCGACATGCCGATATCGATCGCCTTGCCCCAGTTCACGCCGGCGCCGATCGGCAGATCGGTCAGCAGGGCATTGGCCAGGCCCACGCCCAGGATCGATCCGATCAGCGTGTGGGAGCTCGAGGCGGGAATGCCGAAATACCAGGTGCCCAGGTTCCAGGCGATCGCGGCGGTCAACATGGCGAACACCATGGCCAGGCCACGTCCGGTGTCCACGTTGATCAGCAGCTCGACCGGCAACAGATGCACGATCGCATAGGCCACGCCCACGCCACCCAGCAACACGCCCAGGAAATTGAAGATCCCCGACAGCACCACCGCGAGGTGGGCCGGCATGGCCTTGGTGTAGATCACCGTCGCCACGGCGTTGGCCGTGTCGTGGAAACCGTTGATGAATTCGAATGCGAGAACGAAGGTGAGCGCCAGGACGAGGCTCAGACCGACCCAGGGGTCGAGCCCGGCGAAGATGTCGAACATGGGAATGGAGGGGGGAGGGGATGTGATGTGACGAAATTATTGCATGCTTGTTAAAGCGACTCACGGGCCGGATCGGCGCTGCCGGGGTGGCCGGGTGGGTTAGGATCGGGGTTTCCCTGCGCGGCCCGGACATCCGGCCGCCGGGCGACTGCAATTTGTTACAAAAACGTGGCGCGACGGTTCGGGACGACGATGTCCCCTCGGGCGCCTCCGACCGGGATATGTCCATGACGCAAGCCTCCTCCGTCCGTGCCCACCCCGACGAACTCATCGTCGGTCTGGTCTCCGTGTCCGACCGCGCCTCCACGGGCGTCTACGCCGACCAGGGCGTGCCTTCGCTGCGCGAATGGCTGGGCACGGCGCTGTCCTCGCCCTGGCGCGCCGCCGAACGCCTGGTGGCGGATGACGCCGCGCAGATCTCGGCGGCCCTCACCGAGCTGGTGGACCAGGAGCGTTGCGATCTGGTGCTGACCACGGGCGGCACCGGCCCCGCGCGGCGCGACGTGACGCCCGAGGCGACGCTGGCGGTGGCCACGCGCGAAATGCCCGGCTTCGGCGAACAGATGCGTCAGATCAGCCTGCGCTTCGTGCCCACCGCGATCCTGTCGCGCCAGGTGGGTGTGCTGCGCGAGATCGACGGTCATGCCGCGCTCATTCTCAATCTGCCCGGACAGCCCAAGGCCATCCGCGAAACGCTCGAGGGCCTGCGCGGTGACGACGGCGCCGTCGTGGCGAGCGGCATCTTCGCGGCCGTGCCGTATTGCATCGATCTCATCGGCGGTCCGTACATCGAGACGCGTGCCGAGATCGTGAAGGCGTTCCGCCCCAAATCGGCGCTGCGTCAGGCGCCGCAAGCCTGATTGCCGGTGCCCGGGCGCCCCGAATGCGTGCGGTATAGTTGGCCGCGTCGTCTGCTGATTCATCGGAAAAACAAAATGAAGGTTCTGTCTGCATTGCCCCTCGCCGCCGCCGTCCTGATGCTCTCCGCATGCGCGAGCGTGCAGGACGTCAACAAGAGCGAGCCCGTGTTCTACGGCTCCACCGCGCGTCCCGCCCAGGAGTATCTGTCGTGCGTGGCATCCGCCTGGAAGGGGCAGGGCGTGGACTTCAAGCAGAATGAAATCAAGAACGGCGGTGAACTCGTGGTCGAGGGCACGCTGGGCGTCGAGGCCGTGCTGAGCGCCACCACGTGGCGCGGCAAGACCGACGCAAAACTGAACACGCGCCGTCCGTCGCGCGCGGTCACGCTGTCCGACTCCGCCAATCTGTGCCTCTGATGCAGCGACGCGCTTTTCTGGCGGGTGTCGCGGCGCTGAGCCTCGCCGGCGCGATGCCGCTGCTGGCGCGCGCGCAGGGTGACGCCGCCGATTACATCTCGCGCAAGCTCAACTTCCCGGTACCCGGCGGCGTGGCGGTGCTGCGTCTGGAGGCGTCGGCGCAGGAGCCCGAAGCGCGCTATCTCAACAAGCGCGTGATGGTGCTGCCGCAGGCGGGCGGCACCTGGCTCGCCATCGTGGGCATCCCGCTGTCGGTCAAGCCCGGCACGGAACATCTCACGGTGGGTAGCGGCAGCGCGGCCCGTCGCGTGGCGTTTCAGGTGGGCGCCAAGACCTACACCGCGCAGCACATCACGCTCAAGAACAAGCGGCAGGTGAACCCCGATCCGGCCGATCTGCGCCGCATCGAGCGCGAGCTAGCCGAGCAGACCGAAGCCTATCGCGCATTTCGCGCGGGCGTGGTCCCGAGCAACGTGGTGCTCGACGCGCCGGTGCAGGGGCGTCTGTCCAGCCCCTTCGGGCTGCGCCGCTTCTTCAATGGCGAAGAGCGCAACCCGCACTCGGGGCTGGACTTCGCGGTGCCGACCGGGACGCCGATCCGCGCGCCGGCCGCGGGCCGCGTGGTGCTGGTGGGCGACTACTTCTTCAACGGCAAGACGGTTTTCGTCGACCACGGACAGGGCTTCATCAGCATGTTCTGCCACCTGTCGGCGATCGACGTCGCGGTGGGCGACGAGGTCGCGCGTGGCGGCGTCGTGGGCAAGGTGGGCGCCACCGGCCGCGCCACCGGGCCGCATCTGCACTGGAACGTCAGCCTCAACGACGCGCGCGTCGACCCGGCGATTTTCATCGGGGCGTTCAAGCCCTGATCCGGTGCCGACCACCCCTATAGGAAAGTGCCCCCACGCCGCGCCTTCGGCTTGCTGCCCCCCGAGGGGGCCGTTTTTGTCTTGGGGCGGCCCGGCGACAAAAAAAACCATCCCTAGGGATGGTTTTTTTATTGGTCGACAGGAGGGCCGCGCGGGTCTTGAGCCGGTCAGAAGTCCATCGAAGCCGACAGCAGGAAGGTGCGTGGCGCGCCCATGCCCAGACTGGTGAAGTGGGGCTTGGCCCAGTAGCCCTTGTCGGTGACGTTGGTGACCGCCGCGCGCACGGTCAGCGGGCGGCCGTAGACCTTGGTGGCGTAGCGCGCACCCACGTCGAACACCGTGCGTCCCGGAATGGAAACGTCGTTGGCCGCGTCGAGATATTGCTTGGACACCGACGTCGCGTTGGCGGTGAGCGTGACGCCGCGCACGGCCGGGACGTCCCATTCCACGCCCAGCTTCGCTTGCCATTTGGGCAGGCCGGTCGCCAGCTTGCCTTCGCTGCCGGGATTGGCCGCCTTGATCACTTCGGGGTCCGAGAATGCGACGCCGCCCATCAATCGCACGCCCTGCATCGGGGTGCCGAAGAAGCCCCATTCCACGCCACGATTGCGCTGCTCGCCACCGAAGGAATACACATTGGTGAGCAGATCGGTGTAGCTGCTGGGGCGATTGATCTCGTAGACGCTCAGGGTGTGGGCGAACTCGCCCAGATCGAGCTTGATCCCGACTTCCTTTTGTTTGGTCTTGTACGGCGCGAAGACCTCGCCGGCGTTGGCGGCGGTATTGGGGGCAATGGCGCCCTGACTCAGACCTTCGATGTAATTGGCATACAGCGACACGCGCTCGGTCGCCTTGAACAGCACGGCGGCCGCGGGCGTGGTGGCATGGGTCTTGTACCGTTCGCCCATGCGTGCGCCGGTCGCGCCATTGAAACTGTCGCTCGTCACCTGCTGGCGGCGGGCGCCGAGCGTGAGCTGGAGACGATCCTGCGCGAACGACATCGTGTCGGCCACGCCCACGCTCGACAGCTCGGTGACGGTGCGGCTGATGGCCGGGATATCACTGGGCAGCCGGGGTGCGGGGCCCCACACCGGGTTGTAGATGTTGGTCACCCAATCGCGGGCCAGCAGATTGCGAAAGCCATTCAGCCGATAGTCTTCCTTGTAGTAGGTGGCATTGACCGCGAACTGATGCTTGATCGGGCCGGTCTCCAGTTTTCCTTTCAGCCCGGCCTCGGCGGACTTGCGTTCGGTCCGGTCGGCCACGCCGCTGAAGTTGATGCGGAAATCCCCGGCGCTGTTGATGACCTGTCCCGCGCCCATGTTCGAATCGAACGCGGTCTTGCTCATGCCCGCCGTGGCATAGACCATGAAGTCCTCATTCAAATCGACTTCGCCACGCAGAATCGCGCCCTCGTCCGTCGAGTCGTAAAAGGCCCAGGGGGGATTCCACGACACGTCGGATTTCGGCGGCTTGGGCACCGCCAGGCCCGGCGCGAGCGTGAGACCGCGTGTCAGCCCATTGGCGTGGTCCTTGCTCTGATAGAAGTCGGCCGAGAGGCGCGTCTGTTCGCCGCGCCAATCCAAGCCCAACGAGGCCAGCGAAACGCGCTTGTCCTGCGACTTCACCGCCGTTTCGCCGTCGCGGTACACGCCATTGAAGCGGATGCCGAACTGCTGGCTGTCACCGAACCGGCGCCCCATGTCCAGGTGTCCGCCGAACTGCGAATTCGACATATAGGTACCGGTCACCCGCATCAGCGGATCGTCGCCCGCGCGCTTGGTCACCAGGTTGACGGCGCCGCCCGCCGAGCCTTTGGGCGGCATGCCGTTGAGCAGGGCCGACGGGCCCTTCAGCACTTCCACGCGTTCGAACATCTCGGGAGAGTTGCGGTAGTACGCCGCCATCCCGGCCAGGCCGTTGACCATCACGTCGCCCACGTTGGAGGGCAGACCGCGGATGGAGTAGCTCTCGTTGCTTTCGCCGGGGATTCCGCTCACGAAGACGCTGGGGTCCGTCTTGGCGATCACTTCGCTGATGTCCTTGGCCTGCTGGTCCTCCATGAACTTCTCGGTATAGGTGATCGTGGAGAACGGCGTTTCCATGAAATCCTTTTCCCCCAGAAAGCCCATGCGCCCGCCGCTGGTCACTTGTCCGCCCGGGTAGTCGGGCAGCACGGTCTGCCCTTGCACGGTGACCGCCGGCAGGGTGCTCACGGCAGGCGCCGCGTTGTCCGTCGACTGCGCCAGCGCCGCCGGCGTGAGTAGAGACAGCGTGCCGGCGCTCAGTCCGTAGACCAGCGCGGCGCGCACGGCATCAGGCAGGGGGCGCCGCGTCAGCGAGGCAGGGGTGAGGGGCGCGGGCGCGAGTGCGCGTGCAGGATCACGCAGCGGGTGTCGGTGAGTCATGAGGTTCCTTCGGCTTTGTGCGCCTGGGCCCGGCTGGGTCGGCGCGCTCGTACTTGAGTCAGATGAAAAACGAAACAGATCGCGCATCAGGGTGCGTAGCCTTTGAGCACGTCGTCGATCACGCGCTTGATCGAGGCCGGGCTGGCGGCCGTCACATACCAGGCGTACGGGTCGGCGAACACCACGCGGCCGTTCTTCCAGGCGTTGGTCTGGCGCAGCAGTGGGTTTCCGATGGACTCGGCCGTGAGCACGGGCCGGCGTTCCATGACCGCCGTGCGATCCACGAGGTAGATCACGTCGGGATTGGTCTGCTGGATGAATTCGCTGGACACCGGGTGTCCATGCAATCCGCTCTGCGCGCCCGGGTTGGCGGGCTTTACACCCAGCGCGCCGAAGATGAAGCCGTAGCGCGAGTGTTCGCCGAATGCGCTGAAGGCGCCGTTGTTGTGAATGATGACCAGCGCCTTTTCCGGTCGGCCGGCGATGATGTCGCGAGCCGCTGCAACCTGCGCGTCGATCTCGGCCACCTTTTCACGCGCGGCCTCCTGCTTGCCGAAGATGTCGCCCAGCGTCGTCAGGTGATGCTTGATCAGCTCGATGTGATTGGACTGGCTGTCCCGGTAGTCCACGTCGAAATGAAGCGTCGGCGCGATCTCGGTCAAGGCCTTGTATTGATTGGCCTGCAGCGACGTGATCAGGATCAGGTCGGGCCTGGCCGCGTGGACACGCTCCAGATTGGGCTGCACGATCGCGCCCAGATCCAGCACCTTGGGATCGTCCTTGTACCTGGCGAGAAAATCGGGCACGAAGTCCTTCGGCATGCCGACGACCGGTACGCCCAGCTGATCCAGGAAATCGACCTCGTTCATATCGAGCGCCGCGACGCGTTGGGGCCGTGTGGCGATCTCCGTGGTGCCGAGTGCGTGCCGCACCGTGATCGGCGCGCCGCCAGCCGCCGCGCCGGCCGCCGCGCTAGCCGCCGCGCTCTGCGGCGTTGCGCTCGGTGTGGCGCCCTGTGTGGCGGCCGGCTGTGCGGGCGGGGCGGGCGCGCGCTCGCAGCCCTGCAGGGCGAGTGCGGCGCCGAGCAGCACAGGTAGCGTCCAGCGTCCGGGCCGATGAGGGCGAATCATGTCGTTCTCCTGATGAAAGGGGTTGCACAGGGCGCGTGTGTCATGGGTGGCCCCCGCGCTGCCGTGCCATGCGAGTGAGAAACCAGGCGCCGCACACCAGATTCACCAGAATCCCGACGGTCGTCCGGTAGTTGAAGAGGTGTTCGACCGCGAGCTGCGCCACGATGAAGATCGCGATCGCAATCGCGCAGGCGGTGGACAAGGTGGTGCGGTGGCGGCCATCTCGAGCCAGCGCGTAGGCGAGGTTGGCCACGAAGATGCCCATGAAAGCGGTGGGGCCGAGCAGGCTGGTGGATACCGCGACCAGCATCGCGATCAGGGCGAGTTGCCACCGAACCGCGCGGCCATGGTCCACGCCCAGCGAGATCGCCTGCCCCCGGCCCAGCGACAGCACGTCGAGCGTGGGCAGGGTCCGGACCCCCGCCGCGCACACGGCCAGTACCACCAGCGCCGCCGGCAGCAATTGCGCGAGCTCGGCGCGATTGAATGAGGCCTGGCTCATGCCCAGCAACATGGAAAATTCGCCCGGGCTTGTCGTGAGCTGGACGAATTGGGTGAAGGTGCCGATCACCACCGTCAGCACCAGGCCCACCAGCAGCAGGAAATACACATTGGTTTGATCGCCGCGCAGCAGCCAGCGGTGGATGGCCCATGAGTAGCCGAGCATCGTCAGCGCCGACACGACGAAGTTGCCGGTGGCACTCAGCAGCGCCAGGCTCTGCGTACCGAGCGCCAGGATCAGAAGCGCCTGCAGCATCAGGTAGATGGCCTCGTATCCCATGATGGCCGGCGTCAGGATGCGGTTGCCCGTGATGGTCTGAAAGGCGATCGATGACCACGCGACGCAGACGCCGCCGATGCCCATGGCGGCCAGGCGGATCAGGCGTTTCGGGATCACATAGCCGAAGTCCAGGCCCGACCGGAAGAACACGAAGATCAGGGCCAGCGCCGCAACGCTGGTCCAGAGCGCGGGCAGTCGCCAGCCGAAGCGCTGCGCACGTGTCATCGCCGGCTCCTGAGGATGAGCGCGAGAAACAGGACGCCGCCGACTCCGCCGGCCGTCAAGCCGATGGGCACTTCGTAGGGGTGGATGAGGATGCGACCGAGGATGTCGCACACCAGCAGCAGCGACGCGCCGCCCAGCGCGACCATGGGCAAGGTGCGCCCGAGGTTGTCGCCATAGTGCAGCGCGATCAGATTCGGCACGACCAGGCCGACGAACGGAATCGCGCCGACCGTAATCACCGTGACGGACACCGTGACGGCGACCAGCAACAGGCCCAGCGCGACGGTGGCGGCGTAGTTCAGCCCCAGGCTGTGCGCCACGTCTTCGCCCATGCCCAGCACCGTGAAGCGGTGCGCGTACAAATACGTGAGCACCACGATCGGCAGGATCAGGTAGACGACCTCGTAGTTGCCCTGCACGATCTTCGAGAAGTCGCCGAGCAACCAGCCCTGCATGCTCTGAAGAATGTTGTTGCGGTAGGCGTAGAACTCGGCGAGCGCGCTGAGCACGCCGCCATACATGAGCCCGATCACCGGCACGAGCACCGTGTTCTTGACCCGGATGCGCCGCACGATGGCCACGAACATGAGGCCGGCGGCAAAGCAGAACGCCAGCGCGCACACCATGCGTGCCGCCACGCCGGCGCCCGGGATGAGCGTGATCGATACCAGGATGCCGAGTTTCGCCGCATCCAGTCCGCCGGAAGTCGCGGGCTCGACAAACTTGTTGCGCACGATGTGCTGCAGAATCACGCCGCAAACCGATAGCCCCACGCCCGTCAGCACCAGCGCGGCGAGTCGGGGCAGCCTGCTGGCGGTCAGCGTGAGCCAGGCGTCACCGGACAGGGTGGCCCATTGCGACCACGCCACCTCGCGCGCGCCCACGAAGAGCGACGCGCCACATAGCGCGGCGAAGAGGGCCAGCCAGCGTGCGGACATCAGGAGCGAGCCCCTCGAGGCGTGACGACGCGCCAGCGCTTCGCCATGCGGCGCTGCTCGAGGAAGTGCGCGTAGTGGCCCTGGCTTGTCGCCAGCTGCGCCGGGGTGCCTTGCTCGACGACCGCGCCGCGCTCCAGGACGACGATCTGATCGGCCATGGCGACGGTGGCGAGCTGATGCGCGATCACCACCAACGTGCGGCGGCCTCGCAGCCGCGCGAGTGCCTGGGCGATGACGGCCTGGCTTTCGGCGTCGAGCGCCGCGGTCGCCTCGTCCACGAGCAGGATCGGGGCGTTCTTGATCAAGGCGCGCGCGATCGCAACACGCTGGCGTTCCCCGGCCGAGAGACGTGCGCCGCCTTCTCCGACGGGCGTGTCCAGTCCTTGCGGCAGTCGCAGCAATAGCGATTCGGCGCCCGCCTCGCACAGGGCCGCCACGATCTGCGCGTCGTCCGCGTCGGGCCTGCCGAGCCGGACGTTATCGGCGATCGTGCCCGAGAAGAGAAAGCTCTCCTGAAAGATCTGACTGATCTGCGCCGCCAGTTGCGGCTCGCTCATGTCGCGGACGTCGACGCCGCCCACGAGCACGCTGCCCTGGTGCACGTCGAAGAAGCGTGCGATCAGGCGGACGAGGGTGGTCTTGCCCGATCCCGATTCGCCGATCAGCGCAGTCATGGTGCCCGGCGCGATGCGCAGGCTGACGTCGTTGAGCACGTCGGGGCCGTTATCGTCGTAGCCAAAATGCACGTTGCGCAGCTCGATGCCCGCATCGTGCGGCACGCGAGGCGTCGCGGGCGCCGGCAACGGGGCGGCGGCGAGGATCGCCTGCACCTCGTCGAGCTGCCCGGTGGCGCCGCGCAGCACATCTCCGTAGCTCGCCACTTCGAGCAGCGAGTCGATGAAGCGGGCGGCCAGCAACAGGGCAATCACGACACCGGCCGACTCGCCCGGCAGCCCGCCTTGCGGCGCCGCGCCCGCCCACGTCACCACGGCGAACAGCATGACCGCAAAGACGGCCTGGACGCCCCACATCGTCAACACCGAGGATCCCGCCGAGAGCCAGATCAGCCGTCCGCCGGCCTGCTGTTGCCGTTCGAAGGTCTCGGTCAGCCAGCGCGTGCTGCCGCCCTCGCCGTTGAAGGCGCGCAGCAACGCCTGCGCCTGCGCGAACTCGACCACGCGTTGGCTGGCGTCCGCAAAGCGCTGCTGGTAGAGGCTGTCGGCGCGGCGTGCGAGCCGGCGCGTGAGTCCCATGAGCGCGGCGGTAAGCGGCAGGGCGGCCAGGCCGATCAGACCCAGCGGCGCGTGCAGCCAGAACAGGGCAGCCAGCAGGACCGCGGGTGTCACCACGCCACTGATCACTGGCGTCAGTACGTGAGCGGGAAGCTGGGCGATGCTCATCATGCCCTGCGTCATCACATGGCCGAGCCTGGCAGTGTTTTGCGGCGTAAACCATCCCGCGGGCAACCGCGCGACGTGGTCGCCGAGGCGATGACGCGCGTCCTGCAGCAGCGCCACGCCCACCCGTACACCGGCACGTTCCACCACGCCCCGGAGTGCCCAGCATGCCGCCATGCCGGCCAGCAGGACGGCAAGCCACATCCTCGCGGCGGACATGTCGCCCGTCAGCAGCGCGCCGACGACCGGCACCAGCGCCGTGAGGGCTAGACCGCACAGCAGTCCATAAACGACGGCAAGCGCGAGATATCGCCGCAGCACCGGCGACGTCTCGCCCAGCAACGCAAAAAGGGTCTTCAGCATGGCGCTCCCTCCCGGGGCGTGGACGCCGCACTCTCAGCCCACAGGCGCGCGTAGCGTCCGGGGCGGGCCAGTAGCTCGGCGTGCGTGCCCTGTTCGACGATGGCCCCGCCTTCCATGACGAGGATGCGGTCCGCGTGCATCACCGTCTCGAGCCGGTGTGCGATGACCAGCACGGTGCGGCCTTGCGTGAAGCGGGCCAGCGCCTCCTGGACCAGCACTTCATTGACGGCGTCCATGCTGGCCGTGGGTTCGTCGAGTACCAGGACCGGCGGGTCGAGGAGCATGGCTCGGGCGATGTTCACGCGTTGGCGTTCGCCGCCCGAGAGCACGGCGTCCTCGCCGACGACGGAGTCATAACCCCGCGGCAGCGCGGCGATGCGCTCATGGATGTTCGCGGCGCGCGCGGCCGCTTCGATCTCGGACAGGCTTGCGGCGGCGCGACCCAGCGCGATGTTCTCGCGCACACTGGCATGCAGCAGCCGCGACTCCTGCAACACGAAACCGATGCGCTGGTAGAGCTGCCTGCTGTCGACGTGGCGCAGGTGGGCGCCGCCCAGTGTGATGCGCCCCGCCGCGGGATCGAAGAAACGCAGCAGCAGGCGTGCCACGGTCGACTTGCCCGCGCCCGATGCGCCGACGATGGCGGTCACGCTACCGGCGGCCAGCGTGAAGGTGACGTCGGACAGCGCGCAGTCATCGGAGCCGTAGCCGAAGCTCACCTGTTCGAAGCGGATCTCATGGCCGTCCGGCTGTTGCTGCTGCTCGGGGCTGACTGGTGCGATGACCGGCGTCTGAAGCATCGCCGACACACGCTGTGCTGCGCCGACGGCAGCGCCGAGGTCATGCAGCAGGGTGTGCAGCAACAGCAGCGGGGCGCAGATGCCAGGGGCGACCAGGGCGAAGGGCAGCACGTCCATCGGCGCGATCCATCCCAGACTCGCGAACAGCGTGCCGCCGGCCAGGACGAAGGCGAGCACTGTGACCGGAGCGATGAGGGCATGGGCGTGCGCCATCGCTGCGACCAGCGGGCGGGTGAAGTCGGCAAACGCCTCGGCGAAGGCGTCGACGGCTTCCCGATAACTGGCGTGGGCGCGGCCCGTGGCGCCGAAGGCCTTGACCACCGGGATGCCGCTCACGAACTCGACTGCCGTTGCGTTGATGCGTCCCAGCCGCGCCACGAACACATTCATGTTGGCATTGCCGGCTTTCATTGCGTGGCGCAGGAACAGCAGAAAACCCGGGAAGGGCAGCAGGGCGACGACCGCCATGCGCCAATCCAGCGCGAACAGATAGACGACCGAGATCGCGATGGCGCCCACGGCACGCCCCACGGCCGTATAGAAATGCGCGGTCAGGCTGTGCAGGGTGCCGATGTCGTCCTGCAGCGCCTGTTTGATTTCGCCGGAAGCCCGGTCTGTGAACCAACCCAGCGGCGCCTGGGCCAGGCGCTGGACGACGTCCAGGCGCAGGCGGTGGGTGAGGCGGTTGTCGGCAAGGTGCGCGACCAGCTCGGCTGCCGACACCAGTGCCATCCCCAGGAACAGGCTCGCCACGCTGAAGCCGAGCGTTCGGGCGATGTCGTCATGGGCGGACGAGGCGGTATCCGCCAGGGCCAGGGCGGCGGCATGCGCGATGCCGGCAAGCGGGGCCAAGGTCAGCATCGCGCCGAGGCCGGCCAGCACGCTGGCGACCGCCAGCAGCCTGCGGATCGGATGCAGAATCTGACGGATCGGGCCGGGTGGGCGAGTGGACGGGCTCGCGGACGCGCCAGGATCGGAAACGCGGGAGTTCATGAAAAGCGCAGGAAATCAAACACTTGCCGCGTGGCGGCGGACCTTCTGCATGTCCGTGATGGCGCCGGAATCGGCGTGCTGCCGTTGCGTTTCCGTCACGGGGATGAGAATGAGTTGCAACACTATAAGCTAAATCTTGAAATAGTTGAAGCAAATAAACTAAATCGCGAAACAGGTTAAAGTCTCGGCTTTCGTATCGCGACTCACCGGCGTATCCATGACCTCATCAGAGCGGCCCGCCCCGCGCGGGCGCCCCCGGACCATCACGCACGAGCGCATTGCCGAGGCGGGCGTGCGAATCGGACTGCCGAACCTGTCCTACGCGCTGGTCGCGGCGGAGTTGGGCGTGAGTCATATGGCGCTCTACAAGCATGTCGCGAGCCTCGATGGCTTGAAATGCCTGGTCGCCGAGGAGATGTTCCGCCGCTGGGAAATTCCCCGGGCGCAGGCCGGGACCGGGCGCGCAGGCCTGAAGGCCTACCTCCAGGTGTTTGCCGCCGCGGTGCGCGACTTTGTCAGAGCGCACCCGGGCGTGACGCCGTTCACGATCCGTCGGCTGGCGGCGACGCCGGCCATGCTGGAGAAGATCGTGGCGCATCAACGCCATATCGCCGAGGCCTGTGAGCTATCGATGGAGCAGGCGCGCTGGCTTCTCGCCACCATCGCCTTTCATGGCATGGCGGTGGCCGACACGGTGTATACGGTCGCCGGTCGCGCACCCGAGGTCGAGGCCGACCGGTCGGCGGAGGAAGCCGAAATGGAGGGAGAGCTGGAGCAGGGCATGCAGGCGCTGATCGCGGGGGCGCTGCTCATGCTGGAAGAGGGCGCGCCCGGTTGAACGCCCGCCTGGGCCGCGCCTTCGGCTTGCTGCCCCCCGAGGGGGCCGTCTTTGTCTTGGGGCGGCCCGGCGACAAAAAACCATCCCTAGGGATGGTTTTTTTTGGGCATAAGGGCTCGCGGGATCGGGCGCCGCGCGCGGTGGCGCGGGCGATCCGCGGCGGCTTCGGATCAGGCCTGGGCCTGGGCCTGCGCTTCGGCCTGCGGCATCTCGATCTTCACCTCCAGCACTTCCAGCGTGTCCTGGCGCTCGAGATGGACCTTGATGTCGTCTGGGTTGATCTTCACGTACTTGGAAATCACGGCGATGAGCTCCTGCTGCAATTGCGGCAGGTAGTCCGGCGAATCGCCGCGTCCGGAGCGTTCGTGGGCGAGGATGATCTGCAGGCGTTCTTTGGCAACGCTTGCCGTGGATTTCTTCTGGCCGAGCAGGAACGACAGGAACGACATTGATTACTTTCCTCCGAACAGGCGTTTCAGCAGGCCGGGCTTTTCGTATTCGGTAAAGCGCAGCGAACGGTCTTCGCCCAGGTAGCGGGCGACCACGTCCTTGTAGGCCTCGGACACGTCGGTGTCTTTCAGGTGGATGGCGGGCAGGCCCTGGTTGGAGGCCTGCAGCACCGCTTCGGACTCGGGGATCACGCCGATCAGCTTGATCCGCAGAATGTCTTCGATGTCGCTGAGCGACAGCATCTCGCCGTCGTTCACGCGCTTGGGGTTGTAGCGCGTGAGCAGCAGATATTCTTTGACCGGATCATCACCCTGCACGGCACGGCGCGACTTGGCGGCCAGGATGCCCAGGATGCGATCGGAGTCGCGCACGGACGAGACTTCGGGGTTGGTCACGACCAGCGCGTCGTCGGCGAAGTAGGCCGCCATCAGCGCGCCGGTTTCGATGCCGGCGGGCGAATCGCAGATGATGTAGTCGAAGCCCATGTCTTTCAGGTCGTTCATGACCTTCTCGACGCCTTCCTGCGTGAGCGCATCCTTGTCGCGCGTTTGCGAGGCGGGCAGGACGAACAGATTCTCGAGCTGCTTGTCCTTGATGAGGGCCTGCTTGAGCGAGGCTTCGCCTTGAATCACGTTGACGAAGTCGTACACCACGCGACGCTCGCAACCCATGATCAGGTCGAGGTTGCGCAGGCCGACGTCGAAGTCGATGACCGCGGTCTTGTGGCCTCGCATCGCCAGGCCAGAGGAAAAGCTGGCACTCGTGGTGGTCTTGCCCACGCCGCCTTTGCCGGAGGTCACCACAACAATACGTGTCATGACGATCAAACCCTTTATGTTCGAATAAATCGCGTTATCGTAAAGCAAAAAGCCCCTAATGGCTTCTTACATGTGTGTAGCGAAGGCCTGGAAAACCGGGGCCGGCAGCGCGTTCGCCGATTCGCGGCGCGATGCCGCGCGCATACCTGGCGAGCGCGATGCGCGGCACCTCGGATTCAGCCTTTCAGTGCCTCGATATGCAGCGTGTCGCCGGCCAGGCGCACCAGCGCCGGCTGATTGTGCAGGGCGCGATCGAGCTTGTCTTCGACCACGCGATACACGCCCGCCACGGCCAGCAACTCCGCATCGAGCTGCGTGGTGAAGATGCGTGCCGAGGTGTCGCCACGCGCGCCAGCCATGGCCTTGCCGCGCAGCGGACCATAAACGTGCACGTTGCCATCGGCGATCACTTCGGCGCCCTGACTCACCATGCCGATCACGACCACGTCGGTGCCGCGCGCGTAGACGCGCTGGCCGGAACGCAGCGGCCGCGTGATGACCAAAGCCGAGCTGCTTTGCGGGCCGGCCGAGGTAAGACGGCCGGACTCGGCGGTGGCGCCTGCCGCGCGCGCGGGCGGCGCGGCATCGGAAGACGCGGCCGGGGCGGCCTCGTCGGCATCGACCGCGGCGTCGGCGGGCGCGTCGACCGGATCCACGCTGTTCGCGCCGGTGCCCACATCGGGCTGCGCGGTCGGGCCGTCGGGCGCGACGTCGAGCGCGGCAGCCGGCACCGACGGCACCGGCGTGGCGACGTCGTTGGGCGGCGCGGTGTCGATCGCGGGCGGAACACGCGGCCCCGGCGTCGAGAGCTCCACGGGTGTCAGGCCGATGGCACGCGCGGCGGCGAGGTTGGCCTCGGTGGCCACCACGCCGATCGCCGGCAGGTTGTGGTCACGCAGCGCCTGCACCAGTTCGGGCCAATCGATGGGCGCGTCGACGCGGCTGGCGTCGATCACCACGGGTTCGTTCTCGAAGAAGCTGCCGGCGTCGGCCATCCGTTTGTCGAGCGCCGCGCGCAGCGCAGCGAGGTCGGCGTTGTGAAGCACCACGCGGATGGCGTAGAGCGTGGCGCTTTTGAAATCCAGTGCTAGGGGTTCGCTGTTCATGGGTCGAGTGTGAGACGGGGCGCGCGCCAGGACAGGGTGCGCACGGAGCCGGCTCTGCAATGTCGGGCATGATAACCCGCGGCGGGACGGCCCGAAACGTAGAAAGGACGCGGCGCCGCCCTGCGTTCAGGGCAAGGGTTCGGGCGCGGGCGGCGTGCCACCGAGCGCCTTCGTGAGCGCCCGCGCGGCGGCCAGCACATCGTCGGCCTGCGCGCGGATCAGGCGCGGCGTGGGCATGGTGAGGGTGACCGCGCCGGCGAGCGTGCCATCGGCGCCGAACACCGGCGCGGAGATGCCCGAGAGCTCGGGCATGCGGTCGCCTTCGAGCACGATCACCTGCTCGGCGCGGATGCGCCGTGCGACCTCGTCGTCCGCGCGCGCGTCGGGGCTGGCGTAGGCGCTCAGCACCCGGCCCCCGGCGCCCCGGGTGAGCGGCAACAGGTCGCCGGCGCGGATGTGGTCGCGCACGGGGTGCGGCGAATCCACGCGATACAGACAGAGCCGGTGTCCGCCCTGCGCCACGTGATAGGCCGCGCTCTCGCCGGTGCGGGCGACCAGCGCCCGCAGCGCGGGCACCACCACATCCTGCAAGGCGAAAGACGCCGCGTACACGCCGTGCAGCCGGGCGACTTCGGCACCCAGCGCGTAGTGCCCGGCGGGCGTGCGTCGCACCCAGCCCGCGTGCTCGAGCGAGGCGAGCAGCCGCAGCACGGTGCTCTTGTACAGCTGCGTGCGCGCGGCGAGCTCGGTGAGGGCGAGCTCGCCGTCGCCGGCCCGAAAGGCACCGAGTACCGACAACGCGCGATCCACGGCGGCGGCGCCGCCCGGTGCGGCATGTTGATCGGCGAGCGAGGGTTGGATGGCTTTACGAGGCATGAGATCAGGCGTGCGGACGCCCCCTTGCGCGCGCCCCTGCGGGCGCCCCTAGCAGGCGCCCCTAGCACGCGCCCCTAGCAGGCGCCCCTTGCAGGGCGCCCCCGATTGACATCGGGGGCAGGGTCGGCGAATAATAAATTAATAGAACGTCGTTCTATCTTATAGAACAACAAGGAGACCGTCAATGCCTTCCGTCCTGGTGAGCGAAGTCGGGCCGCGCGATGGCCTGCAAAGCATCGCCGCCGTCATGCCCACGCACGCCAAGCGCCGCTGGATCGCAGCGCTGGCGCGCGCCGGCCTGCGCGAAATCGAAGTGGCCTCGTTCGTGCCGCCCCGGCTGATGCCGCAGATGGCCGACGCCGCCGAGGTGGTGCAAGACGCGCTGGCTCTGCCCGATCTGCACGTGGCGGTGCTCGCCCCGAATCTGCAGGGCGCGCGTGCGGCGTTGCAGGCGGGCGCGCACAAGATCACGCTGCCCGTGTCGGTGAGCGAGGCGCACTCGCTGGCCAACGTGCGCAAGAGCCACGCGCAGATGATCGAGACGGTGCGCGAGGTGGTCGCGCTGCGCGACGAGGACTGGCCCGAGGCGCGCATCGAAGCCGGGCTGTCCACGGCCTTCGGCTGCACCCTGGCGGGCGCGATCAGCGATGCGCAGACGCTGGCCCTGGCGCAGACCATGGCCGACTGCGGCGTGGACGAGGTCGGGTTGTCGGATACCACCGGCTACGCCAATCCGGCGCAGGTTCGGCGCCTGTTCAGCGCGTTGCAGCGCGAGCTCGGCGAGCGCGCGGGCGGGGCGCATTTTCACAACACGCGCGGGCAGGGGCTCGCCAATGTGGTGGCGGCGCTCGAGGCCGGGGTGCGCACGTTCGATGCGAGCCAGGGCGGATTGGGCGGCTGCCCGCATGCGCCCGGCGCGACCGGCAACATCGTGACCGAAGACCTGGTGTTTCTGCTCGAGGCGATGGGTCTGGATACCGGCATCGACGTCGCCGCGCTGCTCGAGGCGCGCGCGATCCTGCGGGCCGCCTTGCCGGACGAGCCGCTCTACGGTCACCTGCCCGATGCCGGGCTGCCCAAGGATTTCGTCTACGCACGGGAGGCCGCATGAGTCGCGCCGACCAAGCCCATACGGCGCAGGCAGACACCGCCGCGCAAGACGCGCCCCCGTTGCCGCTGGCCGGCATCCGCGTCATCGAATTCACGCATATGGTGATGGGCCCGACCTGCGGCATGGTGCTGGCGGACCTGGGCGCCGAAGTCATCAAGATCGAGCCGGTGCAGGGCGACAACACGCGCCGGCTGAAGGGCTCGGGCGCCGGATTCTTCGCGATGTTCAACCGCAACAAGAAGAGCATTCCGGTCGACCTGCACGATCCGCGCGGACGCGAACTGGTGCTGCGGCTGATCGCCACGGCCGACATCGTGAGCGAGAACTTCAAGCCGGGCGCGATGGCGCGCCTTGGACTGGATTACGAGAGCCTGCAGACGCTCAATCCCGGACTGATCTACGTGTCGCACAAGGGCTTTCTGCCGGGCCCCTACGAGCATCGCACCGCGCTCGACGAGGTGGTGCAGATGATGGGCGGGCTGGCCTACATGACCGGTCCGGAAGGCCGGCCGCTGCGCGCGGGCGCGGCGGTCAACGACATCATGGGTGGCATGTTCGGCGCGCTGGGCGCGATGGCCGCGCTCATCGAACGGCGCAGCACCGGCCGGGGCCAGCAGGTGCAGAGTGCGCTGTTCGAGAACAACGTATTTCTCGTGGGCCATCACATGATGCAGTACGCCGTCACGGGCCAGGCCGCCGCCCCCATGCCCAGCCGCATCTCGGCCTGGGCGGTGTACGACGTGTTCACGGTGGCCGAGGGTGGGCAGATCTTCCTGGCGGTGGTGTCGGACACGCAGTGGCGGATCTTCTGCGAGGCCTTCGGCTTCGTGGATCTGGCGGACGACGCACGTCTGGCCACCAACAATGCCCGCGTCGACGCGCGGCCCTGGCTCATGCCGATCCTGCGCGAAAGGCTGGCCGGCATGAGCGCCGCGTCGCTCGCGCAGCGCTTCGAGCAGCACGGGCTGCCGTATGCGCCGATCGCGCGTCCGCAGGACCTCTTCGACGATCCGCACCTGGCCGGCACCGGTGGCCTGGCCGAGATCGCGATTCCCGACGGCGCGCGCGCCGGCGAGGCCACGCGTGTGCCGCTGCTGCCCATCACGCTGGGCGGACGCCGGCCGGGCGTGCGTGCCGGGCCGCCCGCGCTGGGTGCCTGCGGGGCGGCGGTGCTCGACGAGGCTGGCATCGATGCCGAGGCGCGCGCCGCGCTGATCGAGGCGGGCGTCCTGGGGCCGGTGACCTGACCCGGGCCGCGCCGGGCGTCGGATCGACGCCCGGCGCGGCCCCTGTTTCAAGGAGCGGCCTCATCGGCCGGTGGTAGCGAAGGTCGAAGGCGCGTGCGGACGGTGGCGTTCCGGCGGTCGACGGCAACATAACAACACGGAGACAACACCATGACATGCATCATCTCGGGCACCGGGCCGCAGAACGCCGGGCGGCGTACTGCTGGGCGGCATGCCGCTGGGCGGCAATCCGCTGGGCGGCAGGCCGCTGGGCGGCATGCCGCTCGCCTGCTCACGCGGTTTGCGCAGCGGCTGATGGCCTGCGCCGCGCTTGCCGCCGCGCTTGCCGCCGCGCTTGCCGCCGCGCTCGCCCCGCCGGCTCAGGCCGCCTGGCCGGAGCGCCCCATCAACCTCATCGTGCCGATGCCGCCTGGCGGCGGGACCGACACCATCAGCCGCCTGGTCGCCGAGCGCGTGGGCGCGAGCGGCGCGGGATGGTCGATGGTCGTGCAGAACAAACCGGGCGCCACCGGCAACATCGGCATGGAGTTCGTGGCGCGATCCGCGCCCGACGGCTACACCGTCGGCATGGGGCAGGCGGCCAATCTGGCGATCAACCCGGCCATCTATCCCCGCATGCCGTTCGACCCGGCGCGCGACTTCACCCTCATCGGTCTGGTGGCGGCGCAGCCGGTGGTGCTGGTGGTGCGGGCGGATTCGCCGTACCGCAGCCTGAAGGACCTGCTCGACGACGCGCGCAAGCGCGGGCCGGGCGCGCTCAAGCTCGCCTCGGCCGGTAACGGCACGATCGGCCACATGGCCGGCATGATGCTGGCCCGGCGCGCCGAGGTCGAGTTTCTGCACGTGCCCTACAAGGGGGCAGGGCCCGCGGTCACCGATCTGGTGGGCGGTCAGACCGATCTCTATTTCATTACGCCGCAGACCGCCTTCGCGCTGTTCAAGGCCGAGAAGCTGCGTGCGCTCGCCGTCACGTCGACCGCGCGGCTCGATGCGCTGCCCGACGTCCCGACCGTGGCGGAATCGGGTTTCGCCGGCTTCGAGGCCTCGGCCTGGACCGGCCTCGTCGGCCCGGCCGGCATGCCGGCCTCCGCCGTCAGTGCGATCAACGCGCAACTGCAGACCGCGCTGGCGCAGCCCGAGATGAAGCGGCGCCTGGCCGACGAGGGCAGCCAGCCGCTGGGCGGCACGCCGCAGGCGTTCCGCAGTTATCTCGAGAGCGAGACGACGAAGTGGGGCGAGGTGGTGAAGGCGGCCGGCATCCGCCTGGACTAGACAAGCCCCCACGCCGCGCGTGCTTCGCCCGCTTGCTGCCCCCCCGAGGGGGCGCGCCCACCTTGGGACGGCCCGGCGGTGGGGGAGCCCCCACGCCGCGCGCGCTTCGCCCGCCTGCCCGAGGGGGCGCACCCACCTTGGGACGGCCCGGCGGTGGGGGGGAGCCCCCACGCCGCGCGCGCTTCGCCCGCTTGCTGCCCCCCGAGGGGGCGCGCCCACCTTGGGACGGCCCGGCGGTGGGCGTAAAGGGGCGCGCCCACCTTGAGACGGCTCGGCGGTGGGCGTAAAAAAACGCGGACCGAGGTCCGCGTTTTTTCATCCCGGTCAGGCGGCGCTCAGCCCGCGGCCCAGGAGTCTTTCAGCGTGACGATGCGGTTCAGGACCGGGGCGCCGGGGCGCGAGTCCTTGGCGTCGACGGTGAAATAGCCCAGCCGCTCGAATTGCCAGGTCGCGCCGGGTTCGGTCGCGATGTTGGGTTCGAGCCAGGCCTGGACGGTCTGCTTGGAGTTGGGGTTCAGGGCGGCCAGGAAGTCCTTGTCGCCGGTATCGGGATGCGGATCGGCGAACAGGCGGTCGTAGAGCTGGACCTGTGCCGGCACTGCGTGCGCCGCGCTGACCCAGGTGATGTTGCCCTTGACCTTGACGCTGTCGGCGCCCGGCGTGCCGCTCTTGGTGTCGGGCAGATACTCGGCCTGCACCTCGACCACGTCGCCGGCGTCGTTCTTCGTGAAGCCGGTGCAGCGGACCACGTAGCCGTACTTCAGGCGCACGGTGTTGCCGGGGAACAGGCGGAAGTACTTCTTGGGCGGCTCCTCGCGGAAGTCGTCGCGTTCGATCCAGAGCTCGCGCGAGAACGGGAACTCGCGCACGCCCGCTTCCGGATCGTGCGGGTTGCGCGGCGCCGTGCACGATTCCGTCTGCCCCTCGGGGTAATTGGTGATGACGAGCTTGATCGGATCGAGCACCGCCACCGAGCGCGGCGTGCCGGGATCGAGGTCGTCGCGCACGGCCTGCTCGAGCAGGCTGTAGTCGATGCGCGAGTCCGACTTCGACACCGCGGTGCGGTCGCAGAACAGGCGGATCGACGAGGCCGTGTAGCCGCGGCGGCGCAGGCCGAACAGCGTGGGCATGCGCGGATCGTCCCAGCCATCGACGTGGCCGTCGCGCACCAGCTGCAGCAGCTTGCGCTTGCTGGTGACGATGTAGGTCAGGTTCAGGCGCGCAAATTCGTATTGGCGCGGCAGCGGCTGGGCCAGCTTGCCCAGCTCGGCCAGACGCGCCAGGATCCAGTCGTAGAACGGACGCTGGTCTTCGAACTCCAGCGTGCAGATGCTGTGGGTGATGCCTTCGAGCGCATCCTCGACCGGGTGGGCCCAGCTATACATCGGGTAGATGCACCACTGATTGCCGGTGCGATGGTGCGTGGCGTGGCGCACGCGATACATGACCGGGTCGCGCAGATTGATGTTGGGCGAGCCCATGTCGATCTTGGCGCGCAGCACCAGGCTGCCGTCGGGATGCTTGCCGTCGCGCATCTCGCGCAGCAGGGCGATCGATTCGGCCGGCGCGCGGTCACGCCAGGGCGAGTTGGTGCCCGGTTCGGTCAGGGTGCCGCGCTGGGCGCGGATCTCGTCGGCGCTCTGGGCATCGACGTAGGCGTGGCCGGCCTCGACCAGCGCTTCGGCAAACTCGTACATGTAGCCGAAGTAGTCGCTGGCGAAATACAGGTTGTCGCGGCCATCGGCCTTCCAGTCGAAGCCGAGCCAGTGCACGGCCTCTTCGATGGCATCGACGTACTCCTGATCTTCCTTTTCGGGATTGGTGTCGTCGAAGCGCAGGTGGCAGACGCCGCCGTACTCCTTGGCCAGACCGAAGTTCACGCAGATGCTCTTGGCGTGACCGATGTGCAGGTAGCCATTGGGCTCGGGCGGGAAGCGGGTGCGGATACGGGCAGGGTCGGGTTCGCCCGCCGTCTGCACGCTGGCCGGGCCGGGCCGGCCGGCCCAGCGCTTGCCCTGGAAGCGGTTCGATTCCAGGTCTTCGTCGATGATGTTGCGCAGATAATTGCTGGCGGCAGGCGGCGTCGGGGCGTGGGTCATTCTGAAAGAATAGGAAAAAGCGGCGACAAAGCGTCAATTTTGCCACGTTCGGGCGGCGATGCCGTTGCAATCACGCCTCCCACGGGGGCGGAACAGGCTCTACACTACCGCCCATCATGAATATCGCCCCTCTCCTGCTGGCCCGAACCCAGTTCATGACCAGCCTGAGCTTCCTGGCCCTGTTCCTGGCCATTTCCCTGGCATTGGCCTGGTTTCTACTCTTTTTCAAGCTCCGGGCGCGCGTCAGCGGCCTCGCCGGCTGGACCGCCGCCTATCGGCTCTGGGTGCGGATATTCGCGCTGTCCTTCGTGCTCGCACTGGCGTTCGCCGTGCCGGTGCTGGTCCAGCTGGGCAGTCTCTGGCCCGGCCTGATGGACAAAATCGGCAATGTGGCCGGACCCCTGGTCGGCTTCGGCGTGCTGTCGGTCTTCGTGCTGAAGTCGTGTTTCCTGGGCGTCATGCTGTTCGGCCAGCGCCGGGTTTCCGATCTGGCGCACACCTTCGCCGTGTTCATGGTCGCCATCGGGCAGCTCGTGGCGCTGGGCTGGGTGCTGGCGCTGCAATCCTGGATGCAGACCCCCGACGGCGCGGCCCTGATCGACGGGCGCTATCAGGTCTACGACTGGCTCGAGGTGATCTTCAACCCCTCGTTCGGCTGGCGCATGGGCGCCACTGCGGTGGGCGCCGCGCTGGCGGCCGCCTTCCTGATGCTCGGCGTGCACGCCCTCCAGGCCCTGCGCCGGCCGCTCGACGACGGCGAGCGCAACGCGTTCAAGGCGGCCGTCGTGGTCGCGCTCGTGGCCTCGATCCTGCAACTGCCGGTGGCGCTGGGCCTGCGCGACCTGACCGTGCGGCACCAGCCGGCCAAGGCGGCCGCGCTGGCCGGCTACTGGCACAGCGGCGGCAAGCCCGAAATCACGATCTGGGGCTGGCCCGACGCGCAAAGCCAGTCGACCGCCGGCGCCTGGACCCTGCAGAACACCGGCGCGCGCTGGCTGGCGCGCGATCCCAATGGCATCTACATCGGGCTCGACAAATACTCCGGCATGCAGCCGCCCGTGGCGATGGTGTTCTGGTCGCTGCGCCTGGCCATCGTGCTGGGCGTCCTCATGGTGATCGCCGCGCTCGTGAGCTTCAGCGGCACGGCCCGGCGCGGCTTCGATCCCGCCGTCATGCCGCGCTGGTGGCTGCGCTTCCAGAGCGGCATGATGTTCGCCGGCGGTCTGGCCGTCATGGCGTCGTGGTGGGTGAGCCAGCTCGGCCTGCAGCCCTATATGGTCAACCGCACCATCACGCAGTCCGAGGTCCTGAGTCCGGCCACACCGGCCACGCTGGGCTACGGCGTGGCGGCGTGGGGGCTGCTCTATCTGATTCTGCTGGGCGCCTTTGTCGGCATGCTGTTTCATGCGGCGCGCTACGGCGTCGTGCCGGTGCGCAAGACGGGAGGTACGCCATGATCGCCACCTTGGCCGCGTCGCTGGGCCTGGCCCCCGACGATCCGATGTTCTGGATGCCGATGGTGTTCATGGCATTGCTGTTGCTGCTGATCGCCGCCGGTATCGTGTTCGACGGCTTCGATCTGGGCGTGGGCATCCTGCTGCAGATCGCGCCGGCCGACGAGCGCGGCCGCATGATGGGCCTGTTGTCGCCCTGGCGTGATGCCAACGAGTTCTGGCCTCTGCTGGGCATGGGGCTGTTCGCCTCCGCGTTCCCGTTTGCCTGGGGCACCATCACCGGCAAGCTGGTCGGGCCGCTGATCGTGCTGACCTTGGGCATCGTGCTGCGCAGCGTGGCGTTCGAGTTCCGCATCCGCGCACGTCACGAGCACAAGCCGCGCTGGATTTTCGGCTTCTGGATCGGATCGCTCCTGACCGCGATCGGGCAGGGGATGGTGCTCGGCCGTATCGCCACCGACTACCAGAGCGACGCCGGCTATGGCTGGTTCTCGCTGTTCGTGGGGTTGTGCGCCGTGGCCGCGTATGCGCTGTTGGGTGCCTGCTGGCTCGTGATGCGGGTCGACGGCGATCTGCAGCGCCGTGCCGCCAACTGGGCGCGCCACTCGATCCGCTGGACGGCCGCGGGCATGGTGGCCATCGCGGTCACGCTCGGCCTGGCCAATGCCGGCATCTTCTTCAAGTGGAGCAACGCCGCGCATCTGGGCGCGGCCGCGGCGGTCTGGGCCTGCATGCTGCTCTGCTTCGTCTGCGCCGAGGTGTTCCTGGCGCGCGTGCGGACCAAGCCGGACAGCTTCAGCTGGATGCCGTTCGTGCTGTGCGTGGTGCTCTATGTGCTGATGCTGCTGGGGCTGGCGTACAGCTTCTTCCCGTATCTGATCCTCGACGACATGACCATCTGGGACGGCAGCGGCGCGCTGGGGTCCATGCGCCTGGTGCTGGCCGGCGTGGTGGTCGGTGTGCCGGTGGTGCTGATCTTCAATCTGCTTGCCTATCGCTCGGTGTTCGGCAAGGAGCGCCGCCCGGTGGCGCTGCTGCCGCCGCCGTCGGCCTCCTGACGGGCGCGGCGGGACGGGATTCGCCGCAACACGAAACAGGCCGCCCCTCGGGGCGGCCTGCGTCATTTCGAGAAGGCGTTGGATCAGGCTTGGGCGAGGGGCAGGCGGATGCGTACCAGCAGGCCGCCGCCCGTGTGATCGCCGAGCTCCAGTGTGCCGCCGTGGGCCCGCGCGATCGCGTCGGCCAGCGCCAGCCCCAGGCCCACATTGCCGGTGCGCGTGCGCGCGTCGTCGAGACGGGCGAAGGGCCGCAAGGCCTCGCTGCGGCGTTCCGGGCTGATGCCCGTGCCATGATCGCCCACTTCGAGCACGGCGTGGCTGCCGTCCTGGCTCAGGCTGACGTCGATGGGCGCGGCGCCGTGATGCAGCGCATTGCCGATCAGATTGTCGAGCAGGCGGCCCAGCGCCACCGCATCGCCCTGGATGTGCAGATTGGCGTCTTCGGGCGTGCGCAGGGTGACGGCGGTGTTGGTGCTTTGCCATGCGCCCACGCGGTCATGGATCCAGTCGTTCAGGTCCAGCGGCGCGTAGCGGTAGGCGGCCGGATCGGTGCCCCGCACGAAGCCGATGAATTGATCGACCATGTGCTGCATGTCCTGCAGGTCTTTGCGCAGACCTTCCTTGAGCACGGAGTCGTCGGCCATCTCGATGCGCAGCCACATGCGCGAGAGCGGCCCCTTCAGATCGTGCGGCAGGCCGGAGAGCAGGGTGCGGCGCACGGAGTCGGATTCGGCCAGCGCGTCGAGCATGGCATTGAAGCGCTCGCCCAGCGCGCGCGTCTCGTGCGGACCCGACGGCTCCACGCGCTGCGGCTGCCCGGCGGCGAGCTGGTCGGCGGCCTGCGCCAGCCGCGTGAGCGGACGCGTGATGTGCCACGAGAAGCCCGCCGCCAGCAACAGCACCAGCCCCAGGCCGCCCAGCCAGAACGCCACCAGCGGCGACGAGACGGGTGGGTCCAGGCGCTCCAGCGGAATCACCAGCCATTCGCGCAACAGCGGCGCGTCTTCGCTCGCCGGATTGGGCGCGAGCGAGATATAGATTTCGGCGCGCGGACCGCGCGAGAGCGCCACGCGCGTGCCGTCGTTCAGGCGGATGTTGAGCTCGCGCACCAGCCCGCGCAGATCGCGGCGCACGTCGTCGGGCTCGCCGTGAGGGTAGCGCGCGCGGCGCTGCGCCTCCATCTTGCGATAGGCCTCCATGCGCTGTTCGCGGTCGGCCGGGTCTTCGAACTCGTCTTCGCGCGGCTGCGGCGGGGGCGGCGGCGGCATGGCGTTGGGCATGAACCGATCGGCCGGCGGCAGATTGAGGCGCTGCAGGCGCGCCTCGGCGGGCAGCATGCGCGACCACAGACGCCATTGGTTCTGCGAGGCGGCACGGACGAAGTCAGCGCGGTCTTCGGCCGGCACCTGGGCCAGGGCCGCGCGCAGCGTGCGAATCGTGGTGGCGATGTAGCCGATCGCCACCTCTTCCATGAACTTCTGGCGGAAGTACGACACGGTGCCCAGCGTGGCGGCCTGCGCCAGCAGTACCGAGCCCAGCACGAGCAGGATGAGCCTGACGCGCAGCGAGTGCGGCATCAGGCGGCCGAAAGGCAGCTTCATGGCGCGAAGCGGTAGCCGATGCCCCAGACGGTCTGGATCCAGCGGGGTTGTTTGGGATCTTCTTCGATGGCGCGCCGCAGCCGCAGGATCGCGATGTCGATGGCGCGGTCATTGCGCTCGCCGCTGTCGTCGTCGCGCGCCAGGGCCAGCAGACGCTCGCGCGACAGCGGCTTGCCCGCGTTGCGCACCAGCGCTTCGAGCAGATTGATCTCGCCACCGGTGAGCTTGACCACGACGCCTTCGCGCATCAGCTGGCGCGTGGTCGGATCGAACACGAAGGGGCCGAAGGACACCGGCGCGTCTTTCGTGAGCGCGGAGGGGCCGCGCTTGCGCCGCAGCACGGCCTCGATGCGGGCGAGCAGCTCGCGCGGATCGAAGGGCTTGCCGAGGTAGTCGTCTGCGCCGGCCTCGAGACCGATGATGCGGTCCACCGCCTCGTCGCGCGCGGTCAGCAGGATGACGGGCAGGTCCTCGCCCTGTTCGCGCAGGCGGCGACAGGCATCGGCGCCATCGCCCCCGGGAAGCATGCGGTCGAGCACCAGGAGATCGGGCGCATAGCGCGTGATGCGGGCGGCCAGATCGCTGGCATCGGGCGCGAGCAGCGTGTCGTAGCCGTGGCGATTGAGGTAATCGGCCAGCAATTGGCGCAGGGCGGGGTCATCGTCGACCACCAACAGCTTGGTATGCGGATTTTCCATGGGTGCCAGTGTGGTGCCCGGGCTGTTTGCGGGCAAGGGGCAAGAAATCGATTGAAAAATATAACCGTTGCAACTCGCCCGCGCTGGCGGCGGGCGCCAGAGCTTAGAATAGCCGGCTCGCGCCGCGGCCCCCGCGATCCTGGCGAGACCTCCCGTGGTGTTTTTTTAAGATCGTTTACAGATGTGCCGTCCCGGACTTTTTAAACTGGTTCGCGTTATGGTTGCTCGCGAACGTGTAGACAAGCGGGTGTCGCGCACCATTCTGGGAACGGTCCTCGCCGCGAACATGGCGTTGGCCGCCTGCGCCTCCACCGACGCCCCGCCCGATGCTTCCCCCCCGGCAACGCCCTCGGCCACCGCCACGCAGACTCCGTCCGCGCCGGCCGCTGCGGCGCAGCCGCGTCAGGCCGTTCGTACGGCGGCCGCCAACGACATCGCCCGCTACGGCATCGGCGTGCTGTCACCCGTGCAGCCGCAGCGCGTGACCCCGCCGTCCGAGATCGACGCCTATGCGCTCCCGCCGGAGGCCGACCCGTGCGCCGGGCTGGTGTCGACGGCCGAAGCCGGCCTGCCCGAAGACCCGCACACCGGTCCCGCGCCGGGCGAGGGGCTCCAGCCCCAGACCACCCCGCCGCTCGGCCTCGACGCGGGGGCGGCGGCGCCCGACGCCGGTGTGGCCGCCAGTCCCGACGTGCTGTGCGCCTCGCCCTATCCCGACTACCCGGTGAGCCAGAGCAGCGCCGCCTACTCCTTCGATCTGGAGGCCGCCGAACTGGTCGCGTCGCGGCCGGTGGGCGGCACGGGCATCGCCCCGCAGCGCCGCCGCTGGTTCTCCGCCGTCAGTTCGGTGCCCACCACGTCTTATACCGGTCAAAATTGGCGCTACACGCCCTCGGTCGGCGCGGGGCCGTCGGTCGGCGTGGGTAACGTCACCAGCCTGGCGCCCTCCTGGGGCAACAGCGCGCCCATCGGCGGCATCCAGTTTTCCGAGCGCGCCACCGGGTCCGCGCTCAAGCCCGGCGAGTTCGGCTATGCCTCGTCGCTGGGCCGTCTGAACCTGATGGATCCGGCCGCCACCTCCGGCGCGGTGGACTACGGCGCCTCGGCGGGCAGCAGCATGGTGCGCTACGGCCTGACCACCGATCTGACCGTCGAGGGCCAGCTGCAGACGGCGCCGCAACTCACCACCCGCGGCTTCGGCACGACATACCGTGCGGGCGACATCGGCACCTTCCAGGCCGGCGCCACGCAGAGCACGTTCGACGCGGTCAACGCCTGGCGTTACCGGTTCGGCTACTCGGTCAACATGGCCGACGCCGTCACCCTCGGCGTGAGCGGCGAAGACATCGGCGCCGGCTACAACGACCTCTCGTCCTATAACAACGGCGGCTCCAACGCCCGGCAACTGCGCAGCACCTTCTCGGCCGGCGTGCCGATCTCGGGGTGGGGCACGCTGAGCGGCACCTACTCGTCGGGCGTCACGGCCAGCAGCGACCCCAATGAGCGCCGGGTGGGTCTGGAGCAGAGCATGATGCTCGCGCCCAAGGTGCGCTTCGCCCTCGGGGCAGATCGCGATCTGGTCTCGGGCGACTACGAATGGCGGGCCCGCCTGTCCATGCCCGTCGACGCCTTCATGCGCGGCCGCTGGCTGGGGTTCTGACCCGGGGATGGCAACGGATTCACGGGCCGGATCGGCGTGCGGCCAAATGGGGTCTAAAATCCCGGTCATGATGCATTTGGCTGCTACCCATGTCTGAATCGCGCGCTCTGGGCGTGCTCGAGCGCGTTTTCGGTTACGAATCCTTCCGCGGTGACCAACAAGCGATCGTCCAGCACGTCATCGACGGCGGCGATGCGCTGGTCCTCATGCCGACCGGCGGCGGCAAGTCGCTCTGTTATCAGGTGCCCGCGCTGGTGCGCGAAGGCACCGGTATCGTGGTGTCCCCGCTCATCGCGTTGATGCAGGACCAGGTCGACGCGCTCACCGAGCTCGGCGTACGCGCGGCCTACCTCAACTCCACGCAGGACTGGCGCATCACCCGCGAGGTCGAGCAGGAGTTCCTCAATGGCCAGCTCGATCTGCTGTACGTGGCGCCCGAGCGGCTGCTCACCGACCGCTGTCTGCAATTGCTCGAGCGCGGCCACATTTCGCTGTTCGCCATCGACGAAGCCCACTGCGTATCGCAATGGGGGCACGATTTCCGGCCTGAGTACCTCGGCCTGTCGATGCTGCACGAGCGCTGGCCCGACGTGCCGCGCATCGCGCTCACGGCCACCGCCACCGCGGCCACGCGCAGCGAGATCGCGCAGCGTCTCGCCCTCGACGACGCGCGTCATTTCGTCTCGAGCTTCGATCGTCCCAACATCCGCTACCGCATCGTCGAAAAGAACGAGGTGCGCCGGCAATTGCTCGATCTGATCCAGAGCGAGCACGAGGGCGATGCCGGCGTGGTGTATTGCCTGTCGCGCGCCCGTGTCGAAGAGACGGCCGAGTTCCTGTGCAACAACGGCATCAACGCGCTGCCGTATCACGCCGGGCTGAGTGCCCAGGTGCGCGCGCAGAATCAATCGCGATTTCTGCGCGAGGATGGCATCGTCATGGTCGCCACGATCGCGTTCGGCATGGGCATCGACAAGCCCGACGTGCGTTTCGTCGCGCACATCGACCTGCCGAAATCGGTCGAGGGCTACTACCAGGAAACCGGCCGTGCCGGCCGTGACGGCCTGCCGGCATCGGCCTGGCTGGCCTATGGTCTGCAAGACGTCGTGCAGCAGCGGCGCATGATCGACGAGTCGCCGGGCGACGAGGTGTATCGCCGCCGCCTGGGCCAGCAGCTCGACGCCATGCTGGGGCTGTGCGAAACCGTCGAATGCCGCCGGGTGCGCCTCCTGGCTTACTTCGGGCAGACCATCACGGCCTGCGGCAATTGCGACGTCTGCCTCGATCCTCCGGAAGCCTGGGACGGCACCGTGGCCGCCCAGAAGGTGCTATCGGCCGTGTACCGGCTGGGCCGCGAACGCGGCCAGCGCTACGGCGCGGGTCACATCATCGACATCCTGCGCGGCAAGAGCACCGACCGCACCCGTCAGAACGACCACGAATCGCTCAGCGTCTTCGGCATCGGCGCAGACCTGTCCGAGACGGCCTGGCGCGGCGTGCTGCGTCAGCTGCTCGCGCAGGGCCTGCTCACGGTCGATACCGACGGCTACGGCACGCTCGCCCTCACCGAAGAAAGCCGGGTGGTGCTCAAAGGAGAGCGCCAGCTGATGCTGCGGCGCGAGCCCGAGAAGAAGGCGCGCTCGGGTCGCGGTGGCGGCACGCGCACCAAGGCGCCGGTGATCGATCTGCCGGCCGAAGCGCTGCCCGTGTTCGAGGCGCTGCGCGCCTGGCGCGGCGAGGTCGCCAAGAGCCACGGTGTGCCCGCCTACGTCATTTTCCACGATGCCACGCTGCGCGAGATCGCGCTGGCCCAGCCGGGGTCGATCGACGAGCTCGGGCACATCAGCGGGGTCGGGGCGCGCAAGCTCGAAGCCTACGGCGAAGAGATCCTGCGCACGGTGTCCAGTCCGCGGCTGTAAGCGCGGCGAGCGGCCATGCAAAAGGGACCCCGCGGGTCCCTTTTGCGTTTATCCGGCGCTACTTGAACAGCTCGCCGCTGCCGCCCTGCACGCCGCTGGGCGGCGTGAGGCCGAGGTGGCGCCAGGTGGTCTGGGTGGCCATGCGGCCGCGCGGCGTGCGCTGCAGATAGCCGTGCTGGATCAGGTAAGGCTCGATCACGTCTTCGATGGTGTCGCGCTCTTCGCCGATGGCGGCGGCCAAGCTGTCGACACCCACCGGCCCGCCGTCGAACTTGTGCACGATGGCCTCGAGCAGCTTGCGGTCCATCAGATCCAGGCCCTGCGGATCGACCTCGAGCATGGCGAGCGCCAGGCCGGCCGACTCGGCGTCGATGCGCCCGCCCGCCTTGACTTCTGCGTAGTCGCGCACCCGGCGCAACAGCCGGTTGGCGATACGCGGCGTGCCGCGCGAGCGGCGCGCCACTTCGCGCGCGCCCTCGGGCGTGATCTCGGCGTTGAGCAGGCCCGCGCTGCGCGTGACGATGTGGGTCAGGTCTTCGGTGTTGTAGAACTCCAGCCGCGACACGATGCCGAAGCGATCGCGCAGCGGATTGGTCAGCATGCCGGCCCGGGTGGTCGCGCCCACCAGCGTGAACGGTTGCAGGTCGAGTTTGACGCTGCGCGCGGCGGGGCCTTCGCCGATCAGGATGTCGATCTGGAAGTCTTCGAGTGCCGGATAGAGGATTTCTTCGACCACGGGCGAGAGCCGGTGGATCTCGTCGATGAACAGCACGTCGTTCTTTTCGAGATTGGTCAGCAGCGCGGCCAGATCGCCCGGGCGCTCGAGCACCGGGCCCGAGGTCTGGCGCAGTTGCACGCCCATCTCGTGCGCGATGATGTGGGCCAGCGTGGTCTTGCCCAGGCCCGGCGGGCCGAACAGCAGCACGTGGTCGAGGGATTCGCCCCGCTTGCGCGCCGCGGCGATGAAGATCTCGAGCTGTTCGCGCGCCCGCCGCTGGCCCACGTACTCCTGGAGCGCCTTCGGGCGCAACGCGCGCTCGATCGACTCCTCGTTGGGCGACGTGGGCTGGGGCGTGACCAGACGCGGGGCGTCGGGACGGGTGGAAAGCGAATCGGACTGTATGGCCATGGCGATCAGGAAAGCGGGGCGGGCCCGAGCTGGCATCGTACACCCGGGTGGGGCGCGGGGCCGGCAAACCGCCATTTTCGCATGGGGCGCGGGTTGCGGCTCGCGCCCGGGCAGGGCAGAATCAAATCCACTCCTGACGAACGAGGGCAGCACGATGCGTATCCTTGTCATCGGCGGTACCGGTTTCATCGGCCGTCATCTGGTTGCCCGCCTGGCCGCGGCCGAGCATGCGGTGCTGGTGCCGACACGCGCGCTGGCACGCGGCCGCGATCTGCAGGTGTTGCCGTCCGTCACGCTGGTGCAGGCCGACATCCACGACGATGCCGTGCTCGACAACCTGCTGCGCCAGACCGACGTGGTGATCAATCTGGTCGGCCTTCTGCATGGCAACCGGGGCCGTCCCTATGGCTCCGACTTCGCCCGCGCGCACGTGCTGCTGCCCGAGCGCATCGCGCAGGCCTGCCGCCGCAACGGCGTGCACCGGATGCTGCATATCAGCGCGCTCGGTGCCGACCCCGCGGGCGCCAGCATGTATCTGCGCTCCAAGGGCGACGGCGAGGCCGCCATCATCGGCACCTTCGCGGATGCCCACGAAAGCGCCTGGACCATCTTCCGACCCTCGGTCGTGTTCGGTCCCGACGACAACTTCACCAATATGTTCGCGCGGCTGGCGCGCTGGTTTCCGGTGCTGCCGATCGCGGGCACCGATGCCCGCATGCAGCCCGTGTTCGTCGGCGATGTCGCCGATGCGATGGTGGCGGCGCTCAACAACAATCACACGCGCGGCAAGGTCTACGAGCTGGGCGGCCCGCAGGAATACACACTGGGCGAGCTCGTCCGGCTGTGTGCCCACTGGAGCGGCCATCCGAGGCCCGTCATCAGCCTGCCGATGTCGGTCGGGCGCTTGCAGGCGGGCATGCTCGGCCTGTTGCCCGGCGAGCCGCTGATGTCGGGCGATAACCTCGATTCGCTGTCGGTGCCTAGCGTGCTGAGCGGCCCGCTGGCGCCCGAACTCAAGCTGGTGCCCACCGCGCTCGACGCGCTGGCGCCGTCCTATCTCGGACCCACGCCGACGCGCCGCTAACGCGCGTCGCTGACCGCGCGTCGCCCGGGCAGCTCCGGGCCGCCCGGCCAAATGCGCTCAGCGCACCAGCGACTTGAGCGCCAGGCGGATGCCGTCCGACACGCTGACGCCCTCGGGCAGCGCCTTGAGCGCGGCCTGCGATTCCTTGTCGGAGTAGCCCAGCGCGAGCAGGGCATTGAGAATGTCGGCCTGGCCTTCCTGGATCGGATGGGCGCTTGCGCCGATGTCCGCGCCCAGCTTGCCACGCATTTCGAGCAGCAGGCGCTCGGCGGTTTTCTTGCCGATGCCCGGCACGCGGATCAGGCGTCCGGCTTCCTGCAGCGTGATGGCCTGCGCCAGATCGGCCACCGACAGCCCGGACAGCACCGACAGCGCGGTGCGCGCGCCGATGCCGCTCACCTTCACGAGCTCACGGAACGCGGCGCGTTCGGCGGCGGTGGCAAAGCCATACAGCAGGTGCGCGTCTTCACGCACCACCAGGTGGGTGTAGAGGGTGACGCGCGCGCCGTTTTCGGGCAGCGCGTAGAGCGTGCTCATGGGCACGTCGATGTCATAGCCCAGGCCGTTCACGTCCACGCAGACGACGGGGGGCGATTTCTCGATCAGGGTTCCGGTGATGCGTCCGATCATGGCGATGGCAGAGGGGAATAGGGCGCTTGCGCCGATGGCGCGATTCTATACGCTCGGCGGCGGCGGATCAGCCGAGCAGCCGGCCGTTGCGAATGCGCGGACGGCCGCTGGCGTTGAGCACGCCCGACAACGCGGCCACGCGGTCCTGGAGCGGTCCGACGTGGGCATGGCAGATCGCGCAGGCGAGCGCATCGGCCGAGTCGGGGGCGGGCGTGCCGTCGAGCTTGAGCAGATGCTGCACCATCATCTGCACCTGTTCCTTGGCGGCGCGGCCGGTGCCGACCACCGACTTCTTGATCTGCAACGCCGTGTACTCGTGCACGTCGAGCGCGCTGTCGGCGAGCGCGCACAGCGCGGCGCCGCGGGCCTGGCCCAGCAGGAGCGTCGACGCCGGATTGGTATTCAGGAAGACGATTTCGAGCGCGGCCACATCGGGCCGCGTCTCGCGGGCCACCTCGCGCAGGTTGTCGAGGATGACCTTCAGCCGCTCGGGCAGCGGCAGGGCCGGCGGCACGACGATCGTGCCGCTGGCCACATACCGCAGGCGCATGCCTTCGGCATCGATCACACCGAAGCCGGTGCGGCGCAGGCCGGGATCGATGCCGAGGATACGCATCAGTGGCGGAAGTGGCGGGTGCCGGTCAGCACCATGGCGATGCCGTGTTCGTCGGCCGCCGCGATCACTTCGTCGTCACGCACGCTGCCGCCCGGCTGGATCACGCAGGTCGCGCCGGCGGCCACCACCACGTCCAGGCCGTCGCGGAACGGGAAGAACGCATCCGACGCCACGGCCGAACCGGCCAGCGTCAGGCCCGCGTTCTCGGCCTTGATCGAGGCGATGCGGGCCGAGTCGATGCGGCTCATCTGGCCCGCGCCCACGCCCAGCGTCATGCCGTTGCCGACGAACACGATGGCGTTGGACTTGACGTACTTGGCGACCTTCCAGGCGAACGCCAGGTCGTTCATTTCCTGTTCGGTCGGCTGGCGCTTGGACACCACCTTCAGCGCATCGCGCGGCACGTTGTAGGCGTCGGGGGTCTGGACGAGCCAGCCACCGCCCACGCGCTTGACGTCGAAGGCGTTCTGGCCGGTGCCGGCCGGGACTTCCAGCACGCGCACGTTTTTCTTGGCGGCCAGGATGGCCAGCGCGGCGCCGTCATAGGCGGGCGCCAGCAGCACTTCGAGGAACTGACCGCTCACGGCTTCGGCCGTCGCGGCGTCGACCGGACGGTTGAAGGCGATGATGCCGCCGAACGCCGAGGTCGGGTCGGTCTTGAAGGCCTGACGATAGGCGTTCAGCGTGCCGTCCGCCACGGCCACGCCGCAGGGGTTGGCGTGCTTGACGATCACGCAGGCGGGCGTGTCGAAGCTGCGCACGCATTCCCACGCGGCGTCGGCGTCCGCGATGTTGTTATACGAAAGTTCTTTGCCCTGCAGCTGGCGATAGTTGCCCAGCAGGCCGGCCGAACGCTGCGCGTCGACATAGAACGCGGCCGACTGGTGGGGGTTTTCGCCATAGCGCAGCGCCTGCTCCTGCTTGACCTGCAGGGTCAGCGTGGCGGGCCATTCGTTGCGGGCCGGCACGGCGTCCTGGGCCGGCGCGGCGTCGGCCAGGCTGGTCAGGTAGGCGGCGATCGCGCCGTCGTACGACGCGGTGTGGGCATAGACCTTGGCGGCCAGCTCCAGGCGCAGCGCATACGAGGTCGAGCCGCCCTTGTCCATTTCGCCCAGCACGCGCGAGTAGTCGACCGGGTCGATCACGACCGTGACGCCACCGGCTTCGGTGCCGTGGTTTTTCGCGGCGGCGCGCAGCATGGCCGGGCCACCGATATCGATGTTCTCGACGGCATCGGCGAAGGTGCAGTCGGGCTTGGCCACGGTTTCGCGGAACGGATACAGGTTCACGACCAGCATGTCGATGCGGTCGATGCCGTGTTCGGCGATGGTGTCCAGATGCTCGGCGCTGTCGCGGCGGGCCAGCAGGCCGCCGTGGATCTTCGGATGCAGCGTCTTGACGCGACCGTCCAGGATTTCGGGCGAACCGGTGTGAGCGGCGACCTCGGTGACGGTCAGGCCCGCTTCCGACAGCAGGCGGGCGGTGCCGCCGGTGGAGAGCAGGCGCACGCCGCGAGCGGCCAGGGCACGGGCGAATTCGACGATGCCGGTCTTGTCGGACACCGAAAGCAGGGCGGTTTCGATTTTCATAGCGGTGGGAGATGTTGCGTCCGGGTGGGGCCAGGCCCAGGCCACGGGCGGGGGATCGAGGAAATCGTCAGGGCTGGATGTTATGGGCCAGCAGCTTTTTGCGCAGGGTATTGCGGGTGATGCCCAGCATTTCGGAAGCGCGCGACTGGTTGCCGCCGGAGCGCTCCAGCGCCACTTCGAGAACGGGGCGCTCGACGCAGCGCATCACCATGTCCCACATGTCGTGGGGTTCGGAGTCACCCAGATCTTCGAAATAGCGCTCCAGGCTGGCGCGCACGCATTCTTCCAGGACATCTTTCTTGCTCATCGGAGTACAGATATTTTTATGTTGGGGGTACTGGCGGTTATGCCGCCAGCAGGGGTTGCGCGTTGTCGGTGCCGGGGTGCGGGCCGTCGCGCATCATGGTGTCGAACCAGTCGGCCACCGCCTGCCACTGGCCGCGGGTGTCTTCGATCAGGTTCATGCGGGCGCAGAATGCCGGCCCGCCGGGGAGGTCTTCCAGATACCAGCCGATATGCTTGCGCGCCGAGCGTACGCCCGTGTGCTCGCCATAGAAGCGGTAGTGATCGTCGAGGTGTTCAAGCAGCAGGTTGCGCATTTCGTCCCAGGAGGGCGGGACGAGCATGGCGCCTGTGCGCAGGAAATGATCGATCTCGCGGAAGATCCAGGGCCGGCCCTGGGCGGCACGGCCTATCATCACCGCGTCGGCGCCAGTGTAATCCAGGACGGCCCGGGCCTTCTGCGGCGTCGTGATGTCGCCGTTGGCAATCAGCGGGATCCGGATCTCGTCGCGCACGGCGCGCATGGTGTCGTATTCCGCCTCGCCGGTATAGAGATCGGCGCGCGTGCGGCCGTGCAGCGTCAGCGCGGCGATACCGCTGTCTTCGGCGATACGGGCCACGCGCAGGGCGTTCTTGTGCTCGCGGTCCCAGCCGGTGCGCGTCTTGAGCGTGACCGGGATCCCGAGCGGCGCACAGGCCTCGACCACCGCATCCAGGATGCGCTTGATCAGGTCTTCGTGGCGCAACAGCGCCGAGCCCGATGCCAGGTTGCAGACCTTCTTGGCCGGGCAACCCATATTGATATCGATGATGCGGGCGCCCTTGTTCACGTTGAACACGGCGGCCTCGGCCATCATGGCCGGATCCGCGCCCGCGATCTGCACCGAAATCGGATCGATCTCGCCATCGTGATTGAGACGGCGGGAGGTCTTCACGCTGTCCCACAGGCGGGGGTTGCTGGCGGCCATTTCGGACACGGCATAACCCGCGCCCAGCTTCTTGCAAAGCTGGCGGAACGGACGATCCGTCACCCCGGCCATGGGGGCGACGAGCACGTTGTTGGGAAGGGTCCAGGGGCCGATGCGCATGGTCACATTTTAACCGCTTCGGCATGGCACCCCGTTTTCGCCTCGATGCATCGGGCAAAAACGGGCAGGCCGGCGGGCGCGCCCGCCCGGCGCGCCGCAATAAAAAAACGGGGTTGCATCAGGTGCGCAGGCCCTGCAGCAGGTGGCGCGCCAGGGGCGCGCGCACCGCCGGAACGAGGTCGAGCGTGAGCAGCGCTAGGCCGCAGGCATGCTCGACGGGCGCCAGGCCCGTCGCGAACACCCGCGGCATCAGGTCGGTCAGGCTGGCCGTGAGCAGGCGATCCGCGCCGCGGTCGCGCGCGAAGCCGGCCAGGAGCGGCGACGGATTGGGCGTGGGGTCCTGCATCCAGGCGGCGAGCGCCTGGGCCAATTGCGCGGCGTCGCGCAGACCCAGGTTGAGCCCCTGTCCAGCCACCGGGTGCAGCGTCTGGGCGGCATTGCCGATGGTGGCGGTGCGGCCCTGCGCCTGGGCCCGGCGGGCCTTGAGCTCGAGCGGGAAAACATGCCGGGGTGCCTGGCTGTGCAGGCGGCCGAGCCGGCCGCCGAACGCGGTGCTCAGGGCCTGCGAGAAGCGCTCGTCGTCGAGCTGCACCAGTTCGGCCGCGCGCTCGGGCGCACAGCACCAGACGACCGAGTAGGTGTCGGGCGTTTGCGGATGGGGCAGCATGGCCAGCGGACCTTCGCGCGTGAAGCGCTCCCAGGCCCAACCGGGCCGCGGCAGCGAGGCGCGGGCGGTGGTGAGCACGGCATGCTGGCCGTAGCTGCGATGGACGTCGGCGCCCGCGGCGCCGTCGCATTGCACCGCGACGCGCGCGGCAAGCGCCACGTCGCCCTGCAGGACCTGCACCGCATCGGTGAGTGTGTCGCCGATCCGGGCCGGCGGGCCGGGCAGCACCGTGACGCCGCTGGCGGCCACGCGCTCGGAGAGGCGCTCGTGCAGCGGTCCGTAGGCCACGACACTGCCCAGCTGAGGCACGCCGAAGTCGGCATGGTCGATCAGGGCCCGTCCCAGGCGGCCGCGCTGCGACACGTGGATATGACGGATGTCGGCGGTCCGGGTCGGCCACGCGTCGAGCGACTCGAGCAGCACGCGGCTGCCGCGGTTCAGCGCCAGCACGCGCGGGTCGGCCAGCGGCGGCAGGCCGGCCGCGCCCCCGGCGCCGGCGGGCGCGGAGAGCAGCGCGATACGCGCGGGATCGCGCGCGGTGCGCGCCAGCAGCAGGGCGAGCGCCTGGCCCACTGGCCCGGCCCCCAGGATCGCGATGTCGAACACGGACGAAGTCATTCAGGGATTTTACCCTCCGGGCCGCGGGCCTTCTCGCTCGTCATCTCCCGTAGAATCGGCAACGCCCCCTGACCCTCTCGCTCCCAGGATTCCTCGACATGACGTCTTCGTCCCGCCGCTCGACTTCGGCCGCCACGATCATGCCGGACGCTGCCGCGGGCACGTCAGCACGGCCGCGGCGCAAGGTCGTCGCCGGTCTGCTGGGATGTCTGCTGGGCTGGGCCGGCGCGCACTGGTGGTATCTCGGGCGCCGTCATGCCTGGCTCGTCACCGCCTTCTCGTTGCTGTGCCTCGCACTCGCGACGCGCTACCCCGTCTGGTGGGACAACCCGGCGTTTTTCCTGGTGTTCATTCCGATGATCGACGGCTTCATCGAAGGCGTCGTGTTCTGTCTAATGCCCGACGAAAAATTCGACCAGCGCTACAACCCCGGCCTCGGCAGCGTCTCGCGCAGCGGCTGGCCCGAAGTGCTCACCGCGATCTTCGGCGGTCTGCTGGGGGCCATCTGCAGCATGTTCGCGATCGCGATGGTGGTGGTCTACACCTGGGTCGCGCTGGGCTGGCTCGACGGCTACGTGCTGTAGCCGCCGCTTCGGCGCGGCGATGCCGCTCGCGCCTATTCGCGCATCAGCGCTTCGATCTCGCGGGCATTGACCGGCACCGCGCGCGTGATCAGCTCGCAGCCGGTCTCGGTCACGAGCGCATCGTCTTCGGTGCGTATGCCGATATTCCAGAACCGCGCCGGCACGTCGTCGGCCGCCCGCACATAAAGGCCCGGCTCGATGGTGAGCATCATGCCGGCCTCCAGCGTGCGCCAGGGCCGCTCGCCCGCCGCGGCCTGCGCCGCGGGGCTGCCGCGGTAATCGCCCACGTCGTGCACATCGAGGCCCAGCCAATGCCCCGTGCGATGCATGTAGAAGCGGCTATAGGCGCTCGACTCGATCGCGCCGTCCAGCGATCCCTGCAGCAGGCCTTCGTCGATCAGGCCCTGCGTCAGTACCCGTACCGCCGCCAGATGGGCATCGTTCCAGGAGGCGCCCGGCCGCGTGGCGGCCGCCGCCGCGTCCTGGGCCGCGACGGTCAGGTCGTACAGCGCGCGTTGCGGGCCGCTGTATTTGCCGTTGACCGGAAAGGTGCGCGTGATGTCCGACGCATAGCAATCGAGTTCGCAGCCGGCATCGATGAGCACCAGGTCGCCGTCGCGCAGCACCGCATCGCCGGCGGGGTAGTGCAGCACGCAGGCGTTGGCGCCGCCGGCGACGATGCTGCTGTAGGCGACGGCCTGCGCCCCCTGACGGCGGAATTCGTAGAGCAGCTCGGCTTCGAGCTCGTATTCGTGCATGCCGGGACGCACCGCACGCATGGCGCGGGCATGGGCATGGGCCGAGATGCGGGCGGCCTGCCGCATCGTGGCAATCTCGCTCGCGTCTTTCACCAGCCGCATCTCGGCGAGCAGGCCGCTCAGGTCACGCAGTTGCTCGGGCGCGCGCGCGCCGGCGCGGGTGCGCTCGCGGGCCTGCGCCAGCCAGCCGCGCGCCTTCGGGGCGACTAGATCATCCGCCAGGCCCAGCCACAGCGTGGGCTGATCCATCAGCCAGGCGGGCAGCAGTTCGTCCAGGCTCTCCACCGAATAGGCGTCGTCCATCTGAAAATGCGTGGCCGCCGCCTGCGGGCCGAAACGTTTGCCTTCCCAGATTTCGTGTTCGGCATGACGCGCGCGGCAGAAGAGCAGGGCGCGGTCGTCGGCGCCCGCGATGAGCACCAGCCAGGCGTCGGGCTCGACGAAGCCCGTGAGGTAGTAGAAATCGCTGTCGGGCCGAAACGGATACTCGCTGTCGCGGTTGCGCGTGGGCGGTTTGCCCGCGGCCAGCACGGCCACGCCGCCGCCCTGGCCCCGCATCCAGTCCAGCACGCGGCGGCGGCGCTCGGCGAAGGGGGCGAGATCGGCAACAGGCAGGCTCATGACAGGCATCATCCGTTCGGGGGTGGCCTAGAGCTTAACGTACCGCGCCCACGCTGCTACAATCCCGCCACTGTCATTGGGGAGTAGCCATCCTTTGAGCCCCAAGGGAGTCAGCGTCAACAAACTTGGTGGTCCTACCCCATGGCGCTGACGGCATCCGTCCATCCTGTTGCGCTTCGCGCGCCATCGGGATTCGCGACGGACCAGCCAGGCGAGACCTTTGGCCGCGATGCGTTCACCCAGCCGGGCGAGCCGCGTCGTCGCGCCATTGGTTTCCGCTCGTCCGGCTGTTGTCATCATGTTGTTGTCCATTGTTCTGTTCCTGCTGTCCGCGGCAGTGATCTACTTTGCCTGTGAGTTCTTCGTCAACGGCGTCGAATGGCTGGGCCATCATTTCAAGCTGGGCGCGACGGCCACCGGCACCGTGCTCGCGGCGTTCGGCACGGCGTTGCCCGAAAGCGCCGTCACCTTCATGGCCGTGGTGTTCGGCACCACGCCCGAGCAGAAAGACATCGGCGTGGGCGCGGCCATGGGCGGCCCGCTCGTGCTCGCCACCCTGGCCTACGCGGTGGTCGGTCTGGCCCTGCTGCGCGGCAAGTCGGCGGCTGGCACGGCCCGCCAGCGCACCGGCATCAACGCCGACCAGCGCCGTCTGGCGCGCGACCAGGCCTGGTTCATGGGCATCTTCATCTTCAAGGTCGCGCTGGGCGTGCTCGCCTTCGCCTGGAAGCCCTGGCTCGGCATTCTGTTTCTCGGGGTCTACGCGCTCTACGTGAAGCGCGAGCTCTCCCACGATGACGAGTGCATCGAAGCCGAGACGCTCGAGCCGCTGAAGCTGCGTCCGCGCGACCCGAACCCCTCGCTCTTCTGGGCCTGTACGCAATCGGTGCTGGCGCTGGTCGTGATCGCGCTGGCATCGCATGTGTTCGTGCGGCAGATCGAGGTGCTGAGCGTGGCCATGGGGCTGTCCTCGCACGTGGCCGCCCTGCTGCTGGCGCCCGTCGCCACCGAGCTGCCCGAGATCATGAATGCCCTGATCTGGGTGCGGCAGGGCAAAGAGCGCCTGGCGCTCGCCAACATCTCCGGCGCGATGATGATTCAGGCCACGATCCCGAGCGCGCTGGGGATCTTCCTGACGCCCTGGCTGCTCGACGGCCCGCTGCTGGCCGCCGGCATGCTCACCATGGTCTCGATCATGATGCTCTGGATGCGATTCCGCACCGCCACCATGACGGTGCCCGCCCTGTCGTCCGTGGCCGGGCTGTATGCGCTGTTCGCCGTCTACCTGGGCTGGCACTTCGCGGCCTGACGCCTGTGTTCGCGCCGCTCTCCCGCGTGGCGGGCGGGTGCGCGCAACGCCTTCTCCCGATTCTTTCGAATCAGGCATTGCCACTCAGTGAAAACCCGCATAAAATGAATGGGTTATCCACAACAGGAGTTGTTCTGTGAATTCCGATTCCGGCGACAGTAGTAGTCGATCTTGTATCGACCGCACTGCCTGACGAGCGTATTTCCGCAGAATTTCTTCTGCCGCGCCTGTCATCAGTGTTGAACAGGTTGCGGCGTTTCTCCAGCGTCACCCAGGATTCCAGGGCTTTTCACCGGCAGGTCCGCCGGTAGTCCACGAACCCTCCAGGGCGGCACACCACCCGGCATTTCGCCCGGGCTGGCACTGGAAAATCTCCCAGCTTCATACCGCCAGAACCGATATCGATGCCGGCTTGCGTCTTGCGCGCGAGCATCCGGGCACGATTCCGTACGTCTTGCACCTTGCGGTGCGTGGCCCGGGTTCGTTTGCGCCGGAAGCGGCTTCGTGTTCCTTGGTTCACCGACCAAAACCTCAAGCTGCAAGGAGGTCGTCATGCGTTTCTTCGACTTGTTTCTGCGTCGTGCCGGTGTAGACCGCGCGGCCGTCCAAGCCCAGCGTCGTGGTACGCGACTCACCGTCGTCTGCCCCCGCGATGCAGTAGGCGCACTGCGCAAGCAGATCTGCCTCGACTTTTCGGCCGCCGGCCTGTCCGTCGCGCGTTTTCACGTCGACAGCGGCAGGCACAGTGACCTGGCATCCGCCTGTGTCACCGTGAATTGCCCGCCCGAGTTGCGCGCCGAACTCATGTCTCAGGCCAAGCGCCTGAGCGCGCACCCGTCCGTGCGCGATGTGCGCTTCTCCGCGCGCCAGCCGGCCAACGCCTGAGCGGCCTCGCCCCCGAGCCTGAGCCGCCACACCCGCCCCCGGCGATCGTCATGATCGCCGGGGGTTTTTTTTGGCTAAAGACAAAGCACCCTCGCGCCGACAGCGTTTTACTGGGGTACGCATGGGCCACGACGCACGCGCGTGTGGGATGATGCCGAGCCTGTTGTGGGGCCTTGCTGATTCGGTGATCGGGCTGCCCGCTGTGCCGGGCGGCTGGTGATAATGGTTCGCCGTTTTCAACCTTGCCGCGGGCAGTGCTCTGCGCCTCCGCACGCGCCCCGCGTCGCCGGCCCGCGATGCGCAACGTCGAACACGGCTCCTCACTGACGCGCTTCGGGTGCTACATGGTCAAGCCTCTTTCTTCCTGCCACCTCGCCGCGAGCCGGCTGATGCGCGCGGTCTCGCGCGCCAGCGCCGCGCTTTGCGCCCTGCTGGCGCTGTCCGCGCACGCCGAGACCGGCGAGGGCGGCACCACGCTCACCCTCTATGGCGTCGTCGACGCGGGCATCGCTTCGACTCGGACCACCGGCATGGGCTCGAGCACGGGCGTGCTCGGTGGTGGTCTCAGCGATAACCTCTGGGGCTTGCGCGGCAGCGAGGATCTGGGTGGTGGCGCGGCGGCCGTCTTCGCTCTGGAGAGTGGCTACGATCTGACCACCGGGCAATCGAACGAGCCCGGCCGGCTGTTCGATTACGACGCCTGGGTCGGACTGCGGCGCGACGGCGTGGGCGAGTTGCGGCTGGGGCGCCAGCGCACCATCGCCATGAGCTACGGCAGCGCGCTCGAGGTGGCGTCATGGCGTCAGATGGGGATGGGCGCGCTGTTGCGCGCTTCCGATAATTTCCGCCGCGACAATCTTGTCAATATCACCAGCGCCGACCTCGGCGGCTGGCAGGCGGGCGTGGGCTACGCCTTCGATACGGCCGGCCCCGATGGTCCCGCCGACCGTGGCCGGGGCCATGCGCTGTCGGCCGGCGTGAAGTACGAATCCGATCCATGGCTTGCCGTCCTGACCTGGGACCGGCTGACCCTGCCATCCGGCTCCCCGGCGCACGGCGCCACGCCCACGGCGTGGCAGGCCGGCGTGGCGCGAGACTTCGACGGACTGCGCGTGTCGCTTGCCTGGTCACGGCAGCGCGACGGGTTCACCGGCCAGAACGGCGGCGGCGTCGACGGCCTCGGCCCGCTGGCCTTCATCGACGGCGGTCGTGCCGACACCTGGCTGGTGGGCGCCGAGTATGAGCTGCGTGCGCACGACAGCGTACTGATGCAGTTTTCGATGGCGCGGCCGACCTGGCATTGGGACGACGGCTCGCGCGCGGAGCGGGTGCGCCTGCTCACACTCGGCTACCGCCATGCGCTGTCGCCGCGCACGACGCTCTACAGCTTTGTCGGCCGCCTGTGGCAGGGCACGCTCGACGAGCCGTTCGTGCAGGGGGCCGGTCACACGACCCGCTACATGGCGGGCCTGAATCACACCTTCTGAGTTCCCGGCGGGCATGCCCCGACGCGTTGCGCGGTGCTGTCCGGGGCGCCGGCCGCGTGCTCCGCCGACCGCCCGCCTTGATCTGCCCCAAGCCCGCGCATCGCCGCAGGGCGGGGCCCCGGAAATCCTCCACTACAATCGACGAGAGGGGGCGAGCTCCCCCCACCGCCCGGATGGCGCACGAGAGGCCGTCCGCCCGTGGCCCGCGTTCCCTTCATCAGGGGATTGCTTCGTCGGATCTCACGCATGGATGTGCTTGGCTGGCTCGTTCCCTGGGAGTTTTCGCCCACGCTGGTCGCGGCGTTCGTGGTCTGCATCGCGCTGTTCGTGCGCGGGACCCGCGTGCACCATGTGACGGCGGCGCGCCAGGCCCTGTTCTGGGCGGGCGTGGTCATTCTCTATCTCTCCATGCACACCCGGCTCGACTACTACGCCGAGCGCATGTTCTTCATCCATCGCGCCCAGCATCTGGTGCTGCATCATCTCGGGCCCTTGCTCGTGATGGCCGCGTTTCCGGGATCGGTCATGCGCGCCGGTCTGCCGCTGACCTGGCGTCACCGCCTGCGCACGTGGTGCACGACCGCGCCCGGCCGGTTCACCGTGGGCCTGCTCACGCATCGCATCTTCGTGCCGGCGCTCTTCGTCGCGCTGGTCCTGATCTGGCTTATCCCGTCGGTGCAGTTCTATTCCATGCTCGACTGGCGCCTGTACCGCTTGATGAACTGGTCGGTGGTCCTCAGCGGCTTCATGTACTGGAACCTGATCCTCGACCGCCGGCCTTCGCCGCCCGCGGCGATGACGCCTGGCGGACGCGTGCTGTCGCCGGTGCTGACCATGGCGCCGCAGATGGTGGCGGGCGCCGTGATTGCGTTTACCGAGCGCGATCTCTATCCCTTGTTCGAGCTGTGCGGCCGTGCCATCGCCATGTCGGCACAGACGGACCAGACCATCGGCGGCCTCACGATGTGGATCCCGGCGGCGCTCGTGGAAGTCATCGGCCTGCTGGTCGCCCTGGGCACGCTGATGCGCCTGTCGGCGCGAGGGCGCCTGCGCCGCGTGGATCGCGAGGCGCGGGCACGCGCGCGCGTAGCCGCTCGATCGGAGCGGCCCGCGGGCTGAGTCAAAAGAGAAAGCGGTTCGCGGGCTGAGCCGCGAGTGGAAGCGCTCCGCGGCCTGAGCCGCGTGTGGGAGCGCTGCGCGGCCTGAGCCGCGTGTGGAGGCGGGCGCGGTGGCCGCGCCCGGCCGGGTTATTCCGGAATCAGGCCGTGGTACTTGCGGCCCAGCGCCACGGTGGCCTGGAACATGCCGGCCTTGCTGCCGCAATCGTAGCGCTGGCCTTCGTAACGGTAGGCATAGACCGCACGCTCGCGCATCAGGGAGGCGATGCCGTCGGTGAGCTGGATCTCGCCGCCCGCGCCCGCCTGGGTGGCGCGCAGGTGATCGAAGATGCGGGCTTCGAGCACGTAGCGGCCGACCACGGCCAGCGTCGAGGGCGCGTCTTCGGGCTTGGGCTTTTCGACGATATGAGACACACGCTCGGTGCGCGGCTCGACGGCGCTGGCCGCCACGATGCCGTACTTGCCGGTGTCGGCGCGCGGCACTTCCTGCACACCCAGCACGCTCGCGTCATGCTTGATGGCGCAGTCGATCAACTGACCCAGCACCGGCCGATCGGCATCGATCAGATCGTCGGCCAGCAGCACGGCAAAAGGTTCGTCGCCGACGGCGGGCGCGGCGGTCAGCACGGCATGACCGAGACCCAGCGGAGCCGACTGACGGATATAGATGCAGTTCACATGCGCGGGCAGGATGTCGCGCACGAGCTCAAGCAGGTCGTTCTTGCTCTTCTTTTCGAGCTCGGCCTCGAGCTCGGGGGCGGCATCGAAGTGGTCTTCGATGGCGCGCTTGTTGCGGCCGGTGACGAAGATGAGATCGGTGACCCCGGCGGCCACGGCTTCTTCGACGGCATACTGAATCAGCGGTTTGTCGACGACCGGCAGCATTTCCTTGGGCATGGCCTTGGTGGCCGGCAGAAACCGCGTTCCCATGCCTGCGACGGGAAAAACGGCCTTGCGTACTGCGATCATGTGAAGTTCCCCAAAAAAAACTGTTCCAGCGTAGACGGGCGGCGCAAACTTTTTGCCCATCTGGCTATCATAGAGCAATGAACCGCTTCAACACGACACCGACGTGCAAGTGGGCCCGCCAGGCGCTGGCGGCGGCCTTGAGCCTCACCCTGCTGTTGCCGGCGCTGCCCTCGCGCGCGCAGCCGGTCGGCCTGCCTTCGATGGGCGCGGCCTCCGCGTCCGATCTCTCTCCCATGCTTGAGCGCGAGCTCGGCGCGGCCATTATGGCGCAGGGTCGGCGCGACCCGACTTACGTCAACGATCCCGAACTGCGTCAGTACCTCACCACGATGGCACGCAAGCTGGCGGCGTTCGCGCCCGGCGGCGTGCCCGATGTCGAGGTGTTCGGCGTGCGGGATCCCGAGATCAACGCGTTCGCCATGCCCGGCGGCTATATCGGCGTGAACACCGGCCTCATCGTTTCGTCGGCGAGCGAGTCGGAGCTGGCCTCGGTGCTGGCGCACGAAATCGGACACGTGTCGCAACGCCACATCGCGCGCGGCATGACGCAGCAGAGCCAGAGCGGCATGATGATGATGGCCACGCTGGCCGGCGCCTTGCTCGCCGCGCTGGCGGGCGGCGGCGGCGATCTCGCCATGGGCGTGGCCGCCTTCGGGCAGGCCGCCGCGATCAATCGCCAGCTGGGTTTCTCGCGCGATGCCGAACGCGAGGCCGACCGCACCGGCCTGCAGATGCTGTCCCGTGCCGGCTATGACCCGGATGGCATGGCCAAGATGTTCGGCCGCCTGATGAATGCATCGCGCCTGAACGAAGGCATGGGCGGCGGCGCGTGGGCCAGCACCCACCCGCTGTCGATCGAGCGGATGTCGGATGTGCAGAACCGCATCCGCGACCTCAAAACCTCGCGCTACGTCGACAGCGACGATTTCTGGTTCATCCGCGCCAAGATGCGCGTGGTGCAGGGCCGGGACGCGGTCAGCCTGCGTACGGCGCAACAGCAGTTGCAGGACGAATCGCGCGCCCTGACCGGGATTCGCCAATCGGCCGCCTTCTATGGTCTCTCGCTCTACGCGCTGCAGCGCGGCGACCTGGCGGCGGCCGAGAGCGCGCATGCGCAGGCAACGACCGGCGGTCTCAACACGCCCGAGCTGGCCAAGCTGGGCATCGACATCGCGATGGCGCGCAAAGACACGGCGCGGGCGCTCGAGCTTTCGCAGGCGGCCATCAAGCGCTGGCCCGATCGGCGCGCCCTCGGCATGGCCTATGCGCAGGCGCTGCAGGGCGCCGGCCGCAACGCCGATGCGCAGGCCTATCTGCGTGAACGCATCCGCGAATGGGGCGATGACGAGCCGACCTTCTACCAGCTGCTGGCGCAGAGCGAAGAGCGCACCGGCAACGCGGTGGCGGCGCGACGCGGCATGGCGCGCTTCTATGTGGCCACCGGTGCCTACGCAGCCGCCGAGTCGCAGTTGCAGCAGGCTCGCGGTCTGTCGCGCGACTTCTACGAGCAGTCGCAGATCGATGTGCAGATCAAAGAGGTGCAGCAGAAGCTGGCCGACGAGCGCTCGCTGTTGCAGCGCTTCAAGGGCTGAGCCGACGCCTCATCCGGCGTCAAACACGAAGGGCCGCGGATCGCGGCCCTTCGTGCGTCTGCGATAGGGTCGCGCCGGCCGGGCTTACTTGCCCGTTTCGAAGAAGCGGCCCAGTCGTTGCGGCAGCCAATACAGGTGGCCGGGGAACGGCCCGGTCGGGAAGCCCGCATGACCGCCTTCGGCCGGCTGGTGCAGCAACACGGTCGGCGAGCATTCGGCCGGCGTGGGCAGGGCGTCTTCGGGCAGGAATGGGTCGTTGCGCGCGTTGAGTACCAGCGTGGGCACCTGGATCTTGGGCAGCCACGGCTTGCTCGAGGCGCGCGTCCAGTAGTCGAGCGCGTTGCGATACCCGTGCATGGGCGCGGTGTAGGCATCGTCGAAGTCGCGCAGGTCGCGCGCGTGGGCGATGCGCATCACGTCGATGGCGCCGGGGAAGCGCTTGGCTTTTTCGAGCACCTTGCGCTTCATGGTGCGCAGGAAGTAGGGCGTGTAGATGCGCCGGGCGATGAGGCCCGAGCACAGCGCCTTGCCGCCGGCGACCAGATCGAGCGGCACCGACACGCCGGCGCAGCCCGCGAGCCAGTTGGTTTCTTCGGCGTGCTCGCCCAGATACTTGAGCAGGGCATTGCCGCCCAGCGACACGCCCACGGCGTGCCAGCGGGCATGGGGAATACGCGCGCGCGCCGTGGCCAGCATGAAGCCGACCTCTGCGGAGTCGCCGGAGTAATAGGCGCGGGCCAGGCGGTTGGGCGTGCCGGAGCAGCCGCGGAAGTGCGCGACCGCCACGATCCAGCCGCGCGCACGGAAGTAATGCGCGATCGATTGGGCGTAGCGGCTGGTGCTGCCGCCTTCGAGCCCGTGAAACAGCAGCAGGGCGGGCGTGTCGGCCGTGCGGGGCAGCGAGCCCCAGTCGGCCGTCGTCATCCAGCGCGCGGCGGCTGTCTTGATGTTCGAGAGCGGGGTAATGGCATCGATAGGGCTGCCGTCGGCCACCTTGTGCGGGGACAGGCCGGGGCCGGTCCAGTCGATGTCGACGAAGTCGGTGTCGGGCGTATCGACCCGCTCGCGCACGAACGCGATGCGGTGATATTGCGCGAACGTCGAGGCATAGACCGTCTGGCTATGCCGGTCGGGCAGCCAGGGCGGTACCGGGCAGGGCGTCAGATCGATGCGGGAAGCGGCCAACGGGGTCTACGCCTCAATGCAATCGGTCGGGAACGTCGTGCAGATCGAGCACGCCGGCTTCCGCCGGTGCCGGCGAGGCGTGGTGCATCACCATGCGCCAGCCCGTGGGTCCCTTGTGATAGACGTTGGTGGCGTAGCAGTTCACGAACTGCGTGCCCTCGCGCGTGCTCGCGCTGACCTGTTCGACCAGCACGTGCACGGCGCACATCATGCTCTGCACCACGACCGGCCGCAGCGGCCGGATATGGAGCGGACCATTGGCAAGGACCTGTTGCCAGGACTCGTGCACCGCGGTGTGACCCACGATGCGCAGACCGCCAGGATGAATGCAGACGATTTCTTCGTCGTCGGCCCATATCTGCATCAGCCGATCGGTATCGGCCTGCTCCAGGGCTTCGTAGAAGGCGTGTTCCGCTTCATCGGGAGTGGCGAACATGGCGGCTGCGTAACCTCGTGTTGGATGCGAAATCGTAAATCAATGACCGTGCACGACCGTGCCGGGCTTGAGCTTGTACTCGGCGCCACAGTAGGGGCAGCGTGCCGAACCGGTATGCGTGACGTCGAGGAAAACGCGCGGGTGCATGCTCCAGAGCGGAGCCTTGGGGCCCGGACAGTGGACGGGCAGGTCTTCCGCGCCGAGTTCGATGACTTCTTGATGAGGGGCGCCGGCCGGAGCAGCAGCAGTCATGGCAATTCCTGGGGTGATACGGGTTGGACGGCGAAGAGGGCGGTCGGGCGCGATTTGCCGTCGTCCTGGTGTCCCCCTCTCCAGAGGCCGGTATTGTATCAAGGGCGGGGTTACAATGACCGCCTCCCGCGCCATGTGGCCGGGACGGTGTCATGAGGGCGCGGGGCGCCTTCCGTCCGCGCTCCGGACACACCGGCACGCCTGTCGCTTCCCACTGGATTCCATGTCGTTCCGTCCGCATCGCCAGGGGCCCGTCCGTGGCCGCTGAACCCGAGTCAACACTCCTCGACGACGCGCGCGCCATCCGCGCCGAGCGCATCGAAGCATTCAAAAGCGGCGTGCACGCGATCGTGCCCGCCCTCATCGCCACGGGGACGTGGGGCATGGTCACCGGCGTGGCCATGGTCAAATCCGGCCTGACGGAGTCGATGGCGCTGGCCATGACGCTGCTGCTCTACGCCGGCTCCGCCCAGCTCACCTCCCTGCCGCTGATCGCCTCGGGCGCACCGCTCTGGCTGATTTTCGCGGCCGGCTTCGTGGTGAACCTGCGCTTCGTGATTTTCGGCGCGGCGCTGCAACCGTATTTTCGCCATCTGCCCTGGCCCAAGCGCCTGGGCCTGGGCTATTTCACGACCGACATGGGCTTCGTGCTGTTCATGCCCCGCTACGGCGACGCGGCCCAGCGCGGCACGCGCGAGCAGCTGTGGTTTTTCGTCGGCACGATCGCGCCGAGCTGGTTCGTCTGGCAGTCGTCGTCGATCATCGGCATCTTCCTGGGCTCGATGGTGCCCGCCACCTGGTCGCTCGATTTCGCGGCGGTCCTGGCGCTGCTGGCGATCACGATTCCGCTGGCCAACTCCAAGCCCATGCTGGTGTCGATGCTCGCCGCCGGCGTGACCGCCTGGGTCGGTCAGACCCTGCCGTTGCGCCTGGGCCTCGCCGTGGCCGTGGTGGCCGGCATCGTGGCCGGCATGTGGGCCGAGCGCTACTTCAAGGGAAAAGCCTGACATGTGGCCTTCGGAGCTCTATGTATACAGCGCCATCCTGCTGCTCACGCTCTGCAGCGTGCTGACGCGGGCCGGCTTTATGTTGTTTGGCGACTACATTCCGTTGCCCGACGGCGTGCGGCGCGCGCTGCGTTACGCCCCCGCCGCGGCGCTCACGGCGATCGTCGTGCCCGACATGCTGCCCTGGAAGGCGGGCCTCGGGCCGGTGTTCGACTACAAGCTGGTGGCAGGCATCATCGGGGTGATCGTGTTCTTGCGCACCCGCAGCGCGGTGGCCGTGATCGTCTCCGGCATGCTGGTCCTGTGGGGGCTGCGCTGGGCGGCGGGGTAGGCCCGGGCGGCACCGCCGCGGCGGCGTCGCCGCCGATATCCGGCCCCCGATCGGGCAGAACGGCCCGGCTGCGCTAAAATAAAAGTTATCCACAGCAATCCGGGCACGACCGCATGCCGTTTTGTTCTTTTTTCGTGGCCCCGGAATCTGCCCAACCTGATGACTGACTCTATCTCTTCCGCAGCGCCTGCCGCTGAAACGCCTACGCGCACCTTCGATGAATTCGGCCTGCATCCGCTTCTGCTGAAGTCCATCGCCGAGACTGGTTATACGACACCCACGCCGATCCAGGCGCAGTCGATCCCGGTCGTGGTCGAGGGCCGCGACGTCATGGGTGCCGCCCAGACCGGCACCGGCAAGACCGCCGCGTTCACGCTGCCCATCCTGCATCGCCTGATGCCGCTGGCCAACAGCAGCGCGTCGCCCGCACGCCATCCGGTGCGCGCACTGATTCTCACGCCGACCCGCGAACTGGCGGACCAGGTGTTCGAGAACGTCAAGCGCTACAGCAAGCAGACGCCGCTGCGCAGCGCGGTGGTGTTCGGCGGTGTGGATATCGGTCCGCAAAAAGAAGCACTGCGTCAGGGCTGCGAGGTGCTGGTCGCCACGCCGGGCCGCCTGCTCGATCACGTCGAACAGAAAAACGTGAACCTGAGCCAGGTCGGCATCCTGGTGCTGGACGAAGCCGACCGCATGCTCGACATGGGCTTTTTGCCCGACCTCGAACGCATCATCCGTCTGCTGCCGGCACAGCGCCAGGGCCTGCTGTTCTCGGCCACCTTCAGCAACGAAATCCGCAAGCTCGGCCGCTCGTATCTCAACCACCCGGTCGAGATCGAAGTGGCGGGCCGCAACGCCACGGCCGACACCGTGACGCAGATCGCCTATCAAATGACCGGCGAGGCCAAGCGCGCCGCCGTGGTGCATCTGGTGAAGTCGCGCGGCCTGAATCAGGTCATCGTGTTCTCGAACACCAAGATCGGCACGGCGCGCCTGGCGCGCCAGCTCGAGCGCGACGGCGTCAAGGCCGAATCGATCCACGGCGACAAGACCCAGGCCGACCGCATGAAGGCCCTCGAGGCGTTCAAGGCGGGCGAACTCGAAGTGCTGGTCGCCACCGACGTGGCCGCGCGCGGCCTGGACGTGGCCGGCGTGCCGTGCGTCATCAATTACGACCTGCCCTACAACGCCGAAGACTACGTCCACCGTATCGGCCGCACGGGTCGCGCGGGCGCGAGCGGCGAGGCCATCGCCCTGTTCACGCCCGACGAAGAGCGCTATCTGCTCGACATCGAAAAGCTCATCAAGCGCAAGGTGCCGCGTGGTTCGCTCGAGATTCCGGGCGAGTTGCTGGCGCACAGCCATGGCCGCGGCGGTGAGCGCACCGAACGCGGCGATCGCGCGGAGCGCGGTGACCGCGGCGATCGAGGCGATCGAGGCGAGCGTGGCCGTGAGCGCTCGGCAGGCCGGGGCGACCGTCCCGAGCGCGAGCGCCGTTCGAGCGCGCCGCGCCAGCATGTCGACGAATTTTTCCTCAAGCCCTACGAGCCCTCGTCGTCGGCCCCGCCGACGGCGCCCGCCGAAGACAGCCCGCGCAACGGCGTCGCGCCCAAGCGTCAGCTGGCGGTCCTGCTGGGTGGCAGCCGCAAGCCCTGATCCGGGCCTCGGCGCAAAAAATCACGCCCCCACGGCAGCGATGCCTGGGGGCGTTGTCATTGGGGCGGGGGTGTCAGGCGGTGGCCGTGCCGCCGAGCAGGGCCTCGACGTCGGGCAGGCCGGTGCTCTGGCCGGGCGCATGGGTGTCGAGGCTGGACAGCAGGCGCTCGAGATGGCCGATGTGCGGCAGCATGGTGCCGTAGAAGAGCGTGCGGCCGTCCTCGCGCACGAGCAGCGTGGGGAAGTTTTCCACGTCTTCGTCGCCGAGAAGATCGGGGTGATCTTCGATGTCGACCCACACGAAGGTATGGCCCGGAAACTGCGCCGCGAGCGCGTCGAGCTTGGGCCGGTATTGGGTGCAGGTGTCGCACCATGCCGCGCAGAAGCACGCGACCAGCCGGCTGTCGGGCCGGGCGAGGGCGGCGCGCAGCGCCTGCGTATCGGTGCCGGGTTCGTAGAGGGGCATATCGGGGTTCCGCTGTGTTTGACTATGATACCCGGCGCGTCTATCTTGCGTCTTGCCACCCGCGCCGCAGGCCGGGCGACACACGTTTCGACTCTGGATGCTCCATGCCGTTTTCTTCATCCGCTCCCGCGCAGCGCTCGCCCGTCACCGAAGGCGCGCGCATCGCGCAGGCCTTCAAGCGCGCGCTGGTCTCGCAGTGCCATCCGAACATGCTGTTCGCGGTGCTGCTGCCGTTCCTCATCGCGCTCGTCGGCGCCATCCTGTTGCTGTGGCTGTTCTGGTCGCCCCTGACCGACTGGCTGCGCCTGGAGGCCGGGCAGTGGGAGACCGTCAACGATGTCGACGCCTGGCTCGTGAGCGTGGGGCTGTTCTCGCTCAAGATCTGGCTGGTGCCGGTGATCGCCGCGGCCATTCTGCTGCCGGTCTCCGGCATCCTCGGTCTGGTGATCGCGGCCATTTTCGTGATGCCGCTGGTGCTGCGCCATGTGGACAAGCGCGAGTACACCGGACTCGCGCGGTTGGGCACGAACGCCACGGCGGTCAGCGTCTGGAATGCCATCTGGGTCGGCGTGGTGTTCGCGATCGGCTGGCTGTTCACCCTGCCGTTCTGGCTGATTCCGCCCATGGCGCTGATCCTGTCGGTGTTCTGGTGGGCGTTCGCGTTCTCGCGCATGCTGCGCGTCGACGCCATCGTGGAACACGCCACGCCCGCCGAGCGGCGGCTGCTGATCAAGCAGCGTAACGGCGGCTTCTGGATCATCGGTTTCATTCTGGCGCTGATCAACCTGATTCCGCCGGCCTGGATCATCCTGCCGGTGTATTCGGCGCTGGTCTACGCGCACTACGGGCTGCAGGCGCTGAAAGAACTGCGCGCCGCCGAGCCTGCGGTGCCCGCCGCCGACGATCTGACGCGCCTGCCGCCCTGATCGGGGCGGACGGCCGGTCCCTGCCAGGCCGGCCTCCGCTCACGCACGATCATCGCCGCGCGACACCGCCCCTCCGATTCCGATTTTCGTTCTTCAGGACCTTGCGCCATGACCGCAGCCGTAACCCCGCGCCGTATCGGCCTCATCATCGTCGGTGACGAAATCCTGTCCGGCCGTCGTCAGGACAAGCATTTCGGCAAAATCGTCGAAATGCTGGCCACGCGCGGCATGCAACTTTCGTGGGCCGAGTTTCACTCCGACGATCGCGCCGCATTGACGGCGGCGTACCGGCGCAGCTTCGCGACCGGCGACGTGGTGTTTTCGTGTGGCGGCATCGGCGGGACGCCCGACGACCATACCCGGCAGGCCGTGGCCGCGGCGCTGGGCGTCGAGATGGCCCTGCATCCCGAGGCCGAAGAGGCGATCGCGCTGCGCACGGCCGAAATGGCCGCCAAGGGGCAGGGCAGCGCCGACATGAGCACCCCCGAAAACCAGCAGCGTTTGCAGATGGGCGTGTTTCCGGTCGGCTGCGAGGTCGTGCCCAATCCCTATAACCGGATTCCGGGCTTTTTCATCCAGGATCACACTTTCGTGCCGGGCTTCCCGGTCATGGCGTGGCCCATGCTCGAATGGACCCTGGACACGCGCTATCGCGATCTGCAGCACATCACCCGCCATGCCGAGCACTCGTTCCTGGTGTTCAGCATGCCCGAGTCCCGCATCACGCCCACCATGGTCGAGATCGAGCGGCGCTGGCCCGGCGTGCGCGCCTTCAGCCTGCCCAGCGTGGGCGAGAGCGGCGCGGCTCCGCACATCGAACTGGGTGTGAAGGGCGATCCCGAGGCCTGCGCCGAGGCGCTCGCTTTCCTGCGGGCCGACGTGCTGCGCCTGGGCGGGCAGCTGGCGCCGCCGGCGCGCTGATCGGTATCGGCCGGGTCGATCACGAGCGTTTTTGGCGGCACGGCGTTCAGGCGGTATTCAGTCTGGCGGCGTGCTTTGCCGCTTTGCGCCGCCGCGCACAAAAAGCGGTTGCCAAATCCCTGTCAGAATTTCACAATACGATAAGCCTGCCTTGTTGCGCTGCGACAAGGCCGAGCCAGCCAGCGCCATGAGGGCGCTCGCCGGCGGGTTCCGCCGCCATCCTTTTCGCTCTTACGTCCGCCTATGTCACGCCTGCCCAGAGTCGCCGCGTCCCTGCCGGGCTCCGACCAGGAGTCCGCCGCTCATGCGCCCATCGCCATCCAGGTGATCGAGCGCGCCATGAGCCTGCTCGATGCCCTGGCCGCGCAGCCCGAGCCGGTCACGCTCAAGCAGCTGTCGGCCACCACGGGGCTGCATGCCTCCACCGCGCATCGCATCCTCAACGACCTGGTCGTGGGGCGTTACGTCGAGCGCGTGGACAACGGCGTGTATCAGCTGGGCATGCGCCTGCTGGAGCTCGGTTCGCTGGTGAAGGGACGGCTCAACGTGCGCGAGGCCGCCATCGGGGCGATGCGCAATCTGCACCGCCAGACGGGACAGACGATCAATCTGTCGGTGCAGCAGGGCGACGAGATCGTGTATATCGATCGGGCCTGGAGCGAGCGCTCCGGCATGCAGGTGGTGCGTGCCATCGGCGGCCGGGCGCCCCTGCATCTCACCTCCACCGGCAAGCTGTTTCTCTCGACCTGTGACGGCCGCCAGGTGCGGGCCTACGCGACCCGTACGGGGCTGGCCGGACACACCCGCAACAGCCTGACCGAGCTCGAACGCCTCGAACGCGAGCTCGCGCTGGTGCGACGCCATGGCTACGCCCGCGACAACGAAGAGCTCGAGCTGGGCGTGCGGTGCATCGCCGCGGGCATCCACGACGATACCGGCAAGCTGGTCGCGGGCCTGTCCATCTCCGCGCCTGCCGAACGCCTGCAGGACGAATGGATCCGGCTGCTGGTCGATACCGCCGCCCAGATTTCCGAGGCGCTGGGCCATGAGCCGCTCGCACCGGGCGGCCACGAGCCGCTCGCCGAGGCGCGCTGAGGCGCTGAGGCGCCGCGGCGGGGATCCGATCCCGTCGGGCCGCACCGATCTCGTCCCGGCTGCACAAAACGCAGGCAAAAAAAAACTGGTCCGAGGACCAGTTTTTTTCGTTGCGGGTTTACTGCTTTTCGACGCCGGCCTTCTTGAACAGGCCTTCCCACTGGGGCACCTGTTGCTTGACCTTGGCGGTCAGGCCTTCGGGATTGGCTTCGGCGGTGAGCACGGTGGCGCCCAGCTGCTTCATGCGTTCCTGGAACTTCGGATCGGCCAGGCCGGCCTGCAGGCTCTTGACGAGCTTGTCGACCACGGGCTTGGGCGTGCCCTTCGGAACCCACATGCCGTGCCAGATACCGACTTCGAAGCCCTTGTAGCCGGACTCGTCCATCGTGGGCAGGTTCGGCAGCGTCGGCACGCGCTTCAGGCTGGTGACGGCGTAGGCCTTCACGGCGCCGGCGCTGATCTGCTGCGTGGTGTTGGTGGTCTGGTCGCACAGCAGGTCGACCTGCTTGCCCAGCAGATCGTTCATGGCCGGGGCGGTGCCCTTGTACGGGATCGTGAGCAGGTTCACGCCCAGCGCTTCGATCAGCATGGTGCCGCACAGATGGCTGGCGGCGCCGATGCCGGCGTTGGCCAGCGAGATCTTGTCGCTGTTCTTTTTGACGTAGTCGGCCAACTCCTTGATGTTGTTGGGCGGCAGGTCGCTGCGCGCGACGATGGTCATGGGCACGTCCACGACCAGGCCGATGGGCTCGAAGCTGGTGTAGGGATCGTAGCCGGGGTTTTTGTAGAGCGACGGGGCCGTGGAGAAGCCCGCGTGCATCAGCAGGATCTGGTAGCCGTCGGGCTGGGCGCGCGCCACTTGCGTGGTGCCGATGGTGCCGCCGGCACCGCCCTTGTTTTCGACCACGACGGTCTGACCCAGCGTGCCGCGCATGGCTTCCGCGAGCGAACGGGCGACGTTGTCCGTCGGGCCGCCGGCGGCGAAGGGCACAACCATGTTGACGGGACGCTCAGGGTACTCGGCGACCGCGGAAGCGGCCGCGGTGAGCGCGCCGGCCGCGAACAGGGCCGACAGCAAGCGTGAAGGACGGATCATGAAGTCTCCAATGCAGGGGGGATTTTGGCTGCGAGGGTTTATATAGTTATGGCCGGCCTGTGATGGTTTTTATTGGCGGCTCGACGTGGGCCAAGTGTAAGGAACTCACCCTGTTCCGTCACCTCGGGGAATTCCCGAGCAAGTCGGGGACGGTTCCCCCGGTGGTTTTTGGCCTGCGCGGGGGGCGCGCCGGGAAGGCGCACGGGCCCTGCCGGGAATGTGTCCGAGACGTGCAGGCGCCCGTGCCCGGGAGCGCCAGTTGACCGTTTTGTGTCACTTGTTGCGGCGCACAAACTTTTACTTGACACGAAAAATCAAGTGTCTAGAATATCGATTGTGCAATGCAGCAAACGCGCCTGCGGTGGCAGTACTTCCCGGACGCGCACGATGAACCGAAGTTCTTTCGGTCTTAGATCATCCTTATTCGCCGGTCCAAACCGGCACCCGTGAAGGAGAGACATGATGAGCGCCATTCCCCAACAAGTGCTGGCCCGCCAGCAAGCCACCCTGCAATCCCTGGTCGCCGCCCAATCGGCGATGTTCAGCGGCTTCGAAAAGCTGGTCGACCTGAACCTGAAGGTCGTTCGCGCCACCCTGGACGAAGTCGCCCAGAAGTCGCAACAGGCCGTCGAGCTGAAGGATCCGCAGGACGCCACCGCGTTTGCCAGCACCCTGGTTCAGCCGGGCGCCGAAAAGGCCCTGGCCTACGGCAAGCACGTGTATGACATCGTGGCCGGCGTGCAAGCCGACCTGACCAAGCTCGCCGAGGCGCACATCGCCGAAGGCCAGCAGCAACTGACCGAAGCCGTCGAGCAATTCTCCAAGAATGCGCCCACCGGCTCCGAGAGCGCCGTTGCCCTGATGAAGTCGTCGCTGGCCACCGCCAATAGCGCCTACGACTCGCTGAGCAAGGCCGCCAAGCAAGCCGCCGAAGTGGCCGAGTCGAACCTGAACGCCGCCGCCAACGCGACGTTCAAGGCCGCGACCGACGCCGCCGACGCCGCCACCAAAGTGGCCGGCCGTAGCCGCCGCGCCGCCTAAGGCAGCCTGGCAGCCGGTCCGACCGGCCTTCGCCCTGGGGTCTCCCGGGCGTGCGAAGGCCCGGTCGCCGGGGAGGTTGCGACCGACCCGGAGTCTGTAGTACCGTTGAGTGACAGAGCAGAGCTGGAATTAGGGCCACCTTCGGGTGGCCTTTTTTTATGCCTCGTCTGAACGAAACGGCACAATGAAAAACAGCACCCCAGGGGTGCTGTTCGTTTGGCGGCACGGAGCCGGGGCTCAGCGTCTGGCCAGCGCGCCGACACACTCGCCGACGAGGGCCGGACCCCGATAGATCAGGCCGGTGTAGAGCTGCACCGCGTCGGCGCCCGCCGCGAGTTTTTCGCGGGCCTGCTGGCCCGACAGGATGCCGCCCACGCCGATGATGGACATCGCCGTGCCGATCCGCTCGCGCAGGCGCGCGATCACGGCCAGCGACAGCTCGTGCACCGGGGCGCCCGACAGGCCGCCCGCTTCGTCGGCATGCGGCTGTCCCGCGACCTTGTCGCGGGCCAGCGTGGTGTTGGTGGCGATCACGCCGTCCACGCCGTGTGCCAGCAGGGCGTCGGCAATCACGTCGATCTGCTCCTGGGTCAGGTCGGGGGCGATCTTGACGGCCAGGGGCACCTGCCGCTGGTGCTGCTGGGCGAGTTCGGCGCGCTTGTCGCGCAACAGCGCCAGCAGTTGCGACAGCTCGTCGCCGCCCTGCAACGCCCGCAGATTCTTGGTGTTCGGCGACGAAATGTTGACCGTGATGTAGTCGGCGTGCGGATACACGCCCGCGAGCCCGATCAGGTAGTCGTCGGCGGCGCGCTCGATCGGCGTGTCGGCGTTCTTGCCGATGTTCAGGCCCAGGATGCCGCCGTGCTGGCGGAAGCTGCTCTTCTGCACGTTGGCCAGGAAGGCGTCGAGCCCCTGGTTGTTGAAGCCGAGGCGGTTGATCAGCGCATTGGCGCGCGGCAGACGGAACATGCGCGGCTTCGGGTTGCCCGGCTGGGCCCGCGGCGTGACCGTGCCCACCTCGACGAAGCCGAACCCCAGATTGCCCAGCGCATCGATATAGGCGCCGTTTTTGTCGAGACCGGCGGCCAGGCCCACGGGATTGCGCAGCCGCAGTCCCATCAGCGTGGTGGGCGATTCGGGCTGCGCGTGCAGCAGCTTGCGCGTGGCGCCGCAATCGTAGGCGCGCTGCAGGCCGGCAAGGGTGACCTCGTGGGCGGTTTCCGCATCCATGGCGAACAACGCCGTGCGGGCCAGGGGGTAGGCGTGAAAGAGGATAGACATGAGGCGCAATTGTAGTGTGTCGGCGCCACGGCGGCGCACCTCCGGCAGCGCCGGGGATCAGGCGCCCGCGATTTCGGCGATGTCGTCCTGCCAGACGCCATCGACCAGCATCTGCAGCGGCCGGAATCCCGCCTTATAGGCCATTTTCTGGCTCGCGCCGATCCAGTAGCCGAGATAGAGCCAGGGCAGCTCGAGCGTGCGGCATTGTTCGATCTGCCACATGACGCTGTAGGTGCCCAGGCTGCCGCGCAGGGCCGGATCATAGAAGGTGTAGACCGACGACAGGCCGTCGTCGAGGACATCGATGATGGACACCATGGCCAGGTGCCCCGATGGCGTGCGGAACTCGACCAGACGCGTGTTGACACGTGTGGTGAGCAGGAACTGCGCGTACTGCGTGCGGCTGTCTTCGTCCATGCCGCCGCCGGGGTGGCGGCCCTGCTGATAACGGGTGTAGAGCTCGTAGTGTTCGGGCGACCACGCCAGCTCGGCCACCAGCGGGCGCAGCGTATCGTGCGCACGCCAGGCGCGCCGCTGGCTGCGGCTGGGCATGAAGCGCGCGGCATCCACGCGCACCGGGATACAGGCGCGGCAGCTGTCGCAATGGGGCCGATAGGTGAAGAGGCCGCTGCGGCGAAAGCCCTGTTCGACCAGATGCGAGTACGTGCCGGCGTTGATCAGGTGGCCGGGGGCGGCGACCTGCGAGCGCGCCTGGCGACCGGGCAGATAGCTGCACGGGTAGGGCGCCGTGGCGTAGAACTGCAGCGTGGAGAAAGGTAGTTCTTTGAGCTGGCTCATCGGGACTGCCGAAAAGGTCCGAATTTGCCGGGACCGGTTCGGAACATATTAACGCCGATCCGGGGGCGCTGACATCGTTCGCCGGACGGACGACACACACCGCAGGGGGCAGCGCCGCCGTGCCGTCGCGGGCGCGTGAGAGCGGCGCCGACTCAGGCGGGCGGTGGCAGCGGGTGGAGGCGGCCGGCGGCGTCGAGCCAGCCGGGATGCCAGTCGGGCGCCGCTTCGCGCACCACGGTGCGCACATGGCGCAGAAACGCGGCCCGGGGAATCGGCGCGGCGCCCAGGCTGCCCAGGTGCGAGGTCTGCTGCTGGCAATCGATCCAGGCCACGCCCTGCGCGCGCAGAAAGCCCACCAGGTAGGCCAGCGCGATCTTCGAGGCGTCGGTGACGCGGGCGAACATCGATTCGCCGAAAAACATCTTGCCCAGGCTCACGCCGTACAGGCCGCCGGCCAGCCTGCCATCGATCCAGGTCTCGATACTGTGGGCCTGGCCCGCGGCGTGCCAGGCGATGTAGGCATTGCGCACTTCCTGGGTGATCCAGGTGCCGTGCTGGGTCTTGCGCGCCTGCGAGCAGGCCAGGATCACGTCGGCGAATGCGGTGTCGACGCGCACCTGCACACTGGCATGCGGGTGCTCGTCGCGCGCGAGCTTGCGTAGAAGTTTGCGCAGGCTGTGCGAGGGCGCGAAGTCGGCGCAGGGCAGCACCATGCGCGGATCCGGGCTCCACCAGAGCACGGGCTCACCCTCGGCATACCAGGGAAAAATGCCGTTGGAATAGGCCTGGCGCAGCCGCGTGACGGTGAGTTCGCCGCCCGCGGCCAGCAAGCCGTCGGGTTCGCTGAGCGCCGTCTCGGGCGGCGGGAAGGGCGTGTCGGCGGCGAGCCAGGGCAGCTTCAAGGTATCAGCGATGCGATTCGAGGGTGTAGTGGTGCGTGCGCAGCGCGCCGGCCCGGCGGTCGGCCAGGAAGCGTTCGAGCGTGGTGGCCACGGTGCGGAACGACAGCTCGTCCCAGGGGATCTCGGCCTCGCTGAAAAAGCGCGCCTCCAGGCTTTCGGGGCCCGGATCGAGCTCATCGCTCAGGCACTCCGCCAGGTAGAACAGATGCACCTGCTCGACCTGCGGCACATCGATGATGGTGTAGAGCTCGCCCAGCTTGATCTTGGCGCCAGACTCCTCGAGCGTTTCGCGCGCGGCGCCCTGCGCCGTGCTTTCGCCGAGTTCCATGAAACCCGCCGGCAGCGTCCAGGTGTCGTAGCGCGGCTCGATGGCGCGACGGCACAGGAGAATACGGTCCTGCCACACCGGCACGGTCCCCACGACCATGCGCGGGTTCTGATAGTGGATGGCGCCGCAGTGATCGCAGACGTCGCGTTCCCGATTGTCGTCTTCCGGCACGCGGTGGTTGACGGTCGAACCGCACTGGCTGCAGAAGCGCGCGCGGCGCGGGGCGGGGAAGTAGCGAATGGGCGAAGTCATGAATCTGATTCTACCGGTTGCACGCCGGCGCGGGAGGGCCTGACGCCGGGCTGCGCGCCACCGAAGCGCCGCTCCAGATGTTCGACGAAGGACCGCACCTTGGGCGAGAGCAGGCGGCGATGCGGATACACCGCCACCATCGTCAGCGGGGTGTGCCGATACTCGGTGAGCAGCGGCACGAGCCGGCCCGCGCGCACGTCGTCGCCCACCAGAAAATCGGGCTGCAGGATGATGCCGTGCCCGGCCAGCGCCGCGGTGCGCAGGACATCGCCATTATTGGCGCGGAAGGCGGGCGCGATGCGGATCACATGCGTGTGACCGTCGCGTTCGAAATGCCAGTCGTTGCCGGTGCTGGCGTAGCTGTAGTGCAGGCAGCGATGCTGGCGCAGGGCCTCGGGCTCGCGCGGCGTGCCGTGCCGCTCGAGATAGGCGGGCGCAGCGCACACCACGAGTTGCTGGGGGGCCAGCGGGCGCGCCACCAGCGAGGAGTCCTGCTGCGGCCCGATCCGCACCGCCACGTCGAAGCCGTCTTCGACCAGATCCACCACGCGGTCGTTCAGGTCGAGATCGATCACGACCTGCGGATACGCCGCCAGATACTCGGCGATGGCCGGCCCGAGGTTGAGCACCCCGAACGACACGGGCGCGCTCACACGCAGGCGCCCGGTGGGCTGACGGCCCTGAACCTGCAGGGCCAGATCGAGCTCTGCGAGGTCCCCCAGGATCGGGCGGATGCGCTCGAGAAAGGCCCGGCCGGCGTCGGTCAGGCTGAGTTTGCGCGTCGTGCGATTGAGCAGGCGCACGCCGTACTTCTGCTCCAGGTAAGCGATCTGCCGGGTCACCACCGACCGGGCAAGTCCGGCTTTTTCGGCGGCGGCGGCGAACGACCCCAGTTCGATGACCTTGGCGAAGGTCTGCATGGCGGTGACCGTATCCATGAGCGCTCCAGCTTTGTTTCAATTCGGGGAATAATTATTTGCAATTCTGCATGTTTATCTTGATTTTAGGAACCGACAGAATGCCGCCATCGCGTATCCGCGATGTTTTTCGGTTCCGAATTGGAGATAACAAAATGATCGATACCCGCACCGCCCCGTACGCCGCCTTGCTGCTGCGTCTCGCCCTGGGCGTGATGTACCTGGCGCACGGCCTGACCAAGCTGATGGTGTTCACGCTACCCGGCACCGCGAAGTTTTTCGCCAGCGTGGGCTTCCCGGGGTGGCTCGCCTACCCGGTCACCGCCTTCGAGATCGTGGGCGGTCTGTTTCTCATCATCGGCGTGCTGCCGCGCTGGGTCGCGGCGATCGCGGCGGTGCAACTGCTGGCCGCGGCCAGCGTGCACTTCGGCAATGGCTGGGGCTTTGCCTCGACGGGCGGCGGTTGGGAATATCCGGTGTTCCTGGCCGTGGCCGCGGCTGCGCTTGCCCTGCTGGGCGACGGCAAGTTCGTGCTGCTTGGCAGCCAGCGCCGCGCGACGCGCTGACGCTTCTACCGCACCGCGCGTCGCGCCGACGCGTTATCCCGCAGCCCGCGTCGTGACGACGCGTTCTCCCGCAGCACACGTCGCGCCGACGCGTTGTCCGGCGGGCCGGCCGGGCCCTGTCGCACAGGGCGACGGCGAGATGCGGTGCCGGTGAGGTAAGGGCGCTAGACCGTGGGCTGTGCCACGAAGCCCAGCCTTGCCGGCAAGGCTGAGCGTGCCACCGTCAAGAGCGGCGCCGGCTCGGCGAAGGCGGGATGGCGCAGATGCAGCGCCTCGTCGTCGGGGGCGGACGACTCCAGGTGGTCCCACAGCGGGGTGCCGTCCGCCAGCGTCAGCACGTCGATCACGCCGGCCAGATCGCGATCCTCGATCACGCCCGGTCCGGCGTCGGTGCTGGCGTAGAGCAGACCGGTTTCGTCCAGCCACCACGCCTGGATCGACTGGATCTCACGCCGCGTGTGCGTATGCAGCCCTGCGCCGCGCTCGGCGCCGCGCAGGATGTAGGGGGCGGCGTCTATGCGCACGTACACGCGCTGCGGGCCGTTCTGGAAGAACCAGCGGCCTTGCTCGTCGTGTTCGTAGTTGCGTTCGATGAAGGCGAGGATCTGGGTATTCGTGATGGACTCGCCCGGACCGCCTTCGGCCGCATCGCCTTGCGGATGCAGGTGCCAGCGGCCGCGACCATCGAGCGAAAGCCAGCCCGCGACGGCGGGCACGTTGGGCCAGCGGACCAGCGCGGCTTTCACATCATCATCCATGGGGCAGCACTCGTAGGGTTGCGCATCGAACCGGCTCACGCCGGCGGCGGGTTGAGAGGGCGCTGCGCGCGGACGCGCGGCGATGTTCAGGGGCGAATGACGATGGAGGGCGAGATGATGATGGCGGGCTCGCCCGGCGCCACGTAGTGCGGCTGCGGATAGGCCGCCTGCGGGTAGGCATACGACGGGCGACACTTGCGCTTCTCTTCGTAGCGCCCGTTCTTCTTCCATTTGCGCTCGACCTTGCACTGTCCATCCCAGTACTTGTCCTTGTACTCGCCATGATGATGGTGGCGGTGACGATGACGGTCGTCATGGTCGGCCATGGCAGCCAGCGGGACACAGCTCAGGGTGAGGGTGGCAAGGGCTCGGCCCAGATGGGTTCGCAAAGGCGTCGCGATCGGCATGGAGGCTAAGGCGCCCGACAGGCACGCAGAGTTGTCAACGGTTCGTAAGGTAGCAACCCGGTCCGAGGCCATGGGTACGCAAGCGTGCGCAAGGGTAACGATATGCAGAGAATGCCGCGACTGCCACTAGGGAGGCGCGTGGTGCGTGCAACATCTTTCGCCGCGGCTCGCCGCTCACGACTTGCCATTCGCCGCACGCTGCGCGCCATGCTCGCCAGCACAGGCCGGCGTGTTGGAGCGGCACGCGCCGCGCGCCGCTCGCCGCGCGCCGCTCGCCGCGCCGCCTTTTCAATAGTGCGGCGGCACTTCGTCGAGCAGGCTGCGCGGTGCCGACGGGGCATTGCGGCCCTGCTCGCGCAGGTCGTGCACTTCGCGCGCCAGCGCTTCGATCTGCTGCTGTTGGCGCGCGATGATCGTGTTCAGACTGTCGAGCAAGTCTTCGGCAAAGCTGAACTTGATCTCGAGTTCCGTCAGGCGCTCCTGCGTCTGCTGCAGCGCGTCGGGGGAAGAGGTATCGGTGGATGTCATGGTGATGGGCAGGCGAGCGGATTTGACGGGAGGGGGCGAAAGACGCTACTGTCTGAACCCATGGACGCACGCCTGACCTTTCTCGCTTCGAGCATTATTACCGCCATTATCCACATGGCGGGTCAGGCCACGAAATAGTCCAGCAAATTTCAAAGAACCCGCCTACGAGGCGGGTTCTTTTTTTTCTGTCTCGTGGGCGCTGTCGAATCACCGGAGCCCCACTTGTACGAGACCCTAGCCGCGCCCGCCGCGCCTCATACCGCCGCCACCGCCCCGCTCGCCACCGATCCCGGACAGGACCTGGCCGCGTACTACGCCCGCAAGACCCTCAACGCGCCCGTCTACGAGGTTGCCGTGCAGACGCCGCTGCAACCGGCCGCACGCCTGTCGCGTCAGCTGGGCTGCGAGGTGTTGCTCAAGCGCGAAGACCTGCAGCCGGTGTATTCCTTCAAGGTGCGCGGCGCCTACAACCGCGTGGCCAGTCTGAGTGCGCAGGAACGGGAGCGTGGCGTGATCGCCGCGTCGGCGGGCAACCATGCCCAGGGGCTGGCGCTGGCGGCCCGGCGGCTGGGCATTCCGGCCACGATCGTGATGCCGCGCACCGCGCCCGAGCTCAAGGTGCAGGGTGTGCTGTCGCATGGCGCGCAGGCCGTGCTGCACGGCGATGCCTTTCCTGAAGCCCTGGCGCACGCGCAGGCGCTGGCCCAGGCGCAAGGCCTCGTGTTCATTCCGCCTTACGACGATCCCGATGTGATCGCGGGGCAGGGCACGGTGGCCATGGAGATTCTGCGTCAGCATCCCGGCCGCATCGACGCCATCTTCGTGCCCGTGGGCGGCGGCGGGCTGATCGCGGGCGTGGCGGCCTACGTGAAGCACGTGCGGCCCGACGTAAGAGTGATCGGCGTGGAGCCCGCGGATTCCAACTGCCTGCAGGCGGCGCTCGCCGCCGGTGAGCGCGTGGTGCTCGATCGCGTCGGCGCCTTCGCCGATGGTGTCGCCGTGGCGCAGATCGGCGCGCATCCGTTCGAGGTGTGCCGGCGCTACGTGGACGAGGTGATCCTCGTGAGCGCCGACGAGATCTGCGCGGCCATCAAGGACATCTACGACGACACGCGCTCCATCACCGAGCCCGCCGGCGCACTGGCGGTGGCGGGGCTGCGCAAGTATGCGCAAGCGGGTGGCGCCCGGGGCGAGGTGCTGGTCGCCATCGACTCCGGCGCCAACATCAACTTCGACCGGCTGCGTCATGTGACCGAGCGGGCCACGCTGGGCGAGCAGCGCGAAGCCTTGATCGCCGTGACGATACCGGAGCGGCCGGGCAGCTTTCGGGCCTTTTGCGCGGCGCTCGGCGCGAGGCAGGTCACCGAGTTCAACTATCGCTATCACGCGGGCGCCGACGCGCAGATATTCGTGGGCGTGCAAACCCATCCCGAGCGTGATCCGCGCGAGTCGCTGCTTGCCAGCCTGCGCGATCAGGGCTTTTCGGTTCTGGATCTGACGGACAACGAATTCGCCAAGCTGCACGTACGGCACATGGTGGGCGGCCGGGCCGACAACATCGAGGACGAGCGCGTGCTTCGCTTCGAGTTTCCCGAGCGGCCGGGCGCGCTGTTCGATTTCTTGAGCAAGCTGGGCGGGCGCTGGAACATCACGATGTTCCATTACCGCAATCACGGCGCGGCCGAGGGCAGGGCGGCGGCGGGCCTGCAAGTGCCCGCAGAAGAACGCAACCGCTTGCCGGAGGTGCTCGACGCGATGGGCTACCCGTATTGGGACGAGACCGGCAATCCGGCCTATCGGATGTTCGTGCGCTGACGCGCGGCCGGCATGCGCGGCCTGGCCGCCATCGGTCTATCGCGCGTCCGCCCGTGCCTTAAGTGGCGGGGGTCCGCGCGATAGTGGACCGTCAGGTCAGGCCGTGAAGCGGCTGCGGCCCAGCACCCGCAGGGCCAGGTGGCGACCCGCGCTCATGAAGGGATAGAGCGCGCGCGACAGGCACGCGTTGCTGAACACCATGGCATTGAACTGATTGAAGAGATCATTGCCGGTGGACAGCAGCGCCAGCCGATTGATGCAGTCGGCGCCGAAGTAATCCTGGCCGTCCAGATGCAGCAGCATGCCCTTGTCGAGGTCGTAGCCTTGCTCGGCGTAGGTGCGCGCAAGCTCGGGATGTTCGCGCACATTGAGCAGATCGACCTGCCCGACCGCCTGGCGCAGACGCAGGAGTTTGACGTAGTTGGTGCAGAACGGGCAGTCACCGTCGTACAGCACGAAGTTGCGGGATTGAGGCATCACGAACACCGGTGGATCAGGGCATTCCAGCATACCGCGCATCGGGAACCGGTGAGCGCAAACGCCTGGCGCAGAAATGACAAAGGCCCGCATCAAGCGGGCCTGGGTCATTACTGGGTCACTGCCGGGTCACAGCCTGTTCAGCTGGAGGCGCAAGCCGGAATCGAACCGACGTACACGGATTTGCAATCCGCTGCATAACCACTCTGCCATTGCGCCGGCAGATCACAAGAAAAAAGGAAGCGAGGCGAGAGCCAGGTGCTTCCCTTTTAGATGTCTGGAGCGGGAGACGAGTCTCGAACTCGCGACCTCAACCTTGGCAAGGTTGCGCTCTACCAACTGAGCTACTCCCGCAGATTTACTGCGCTCTTCACTTTAGAAACCCGGCGACTCTTGCGAATCAGGCGTCAGGGCGGTTGGTAAACACTCAAAAAGTGTTCATGCCCTGCTGGGTTTCGGATCGCGAGCGCTTTGTTTTCACAAGGGCTGCGTGATCAGCGAAGAAAAGAATTATACATGGTTTTTTGGTTCGTGTTCAAGTTGCCGACATGACAACGCAAAAAAACGAACGTGCTCGCGATTTACTCGTCGTCCGCGCGCGGTGCGCGGCCCTGAAGCCACTCAAGATAAGGGCGGCGCGTCACTTCGGACACGGACTCCAGCACCTTGCGATGATTGACCTGATGGCGCAGCAGCAGACGTGCATCCGCGACCGCGCGCGATTTGCAGAACCAGTGGCAGCTGTGCTGCAGCAGGTAGAGCTCGGCGGACAGATGAAACGCACGGGCCTTGGGATCGAGGCCCTCGGCATTGTCCACGACATGACGCAGGCCGTTCGCGTGAATCGCGATCAACACACGGAAGTCGCGCAGCATGCCGTTCGGCAGAAAGCGCTCGGCATACGGCACGCAGAACGACAGGGCGGTCATGCGCGTGGCCTGCGGGTTTTCGTCGCGCAGGCTATTGGCCAGCGCGCGAGCCTGCGATGCCAGCGAGCGTTCGGACGGCGCGAAGGTCTCCAGGATCTGAAGCTGGCGCGGTTCGCTTTCTTCGCGGATGGCGCGCGCGTATCCCTGGGTCAGAGTCTCCATGTGCTTTTCGAGCTGGAGGTTGGCCAGGTGGCGCCCGAGCAGGGCGATGTGCGATCGCTGATATTGCACGCGCAAGAACTGCCACGCGGCAAACACCAACAACAACGTCAATGCAAAATCCATGCCTCGTGTTCCGTCAAAAGCACACCTTACCGCGCGCGACCCGCAAAGGCGCGCGGCAAAAACAAAAGGCCCAAACCGAAGTTTGGGCCTTTTGAGAATTTGGAGCGGGAGACGAGTCTCGAACTCGCGACCTCAACCTTGGCAAGGTTGCGCTCTACCAACTGAGCTACTCCCGCATGGGTACTGCAAACTGCTGTCTTGCTTGTTTTCGCTGCATTTGTGTTTCAGCGAAAGACGCGCATTATACATGTTTTTTTAAATCTGCAAACTGGGCTGAAAAATTCTTTGGTTCGAACCTTTCTGCTTGGCATCCTGGCGTGGCTTGCGCCGTGTCGGGATGGTTTGCATCAAACATGTGTTTTCGAGCGCGCTGCTCTCAAACGTCTTCGCCTGGTTGCCACTTCTTGGTTGTCACTTCTTGGTTGGCAATCTTGGTTTCGCAACCTTGGCCAACCGAGCCGCGCTACTTGAATCAAGTAAACTGAGCGAAGACAGAAACTATAGCACAACTCGTAGCATCAATGTCAACAACCCCCGCGTCTGATTCTCCGCAACCTCCCGTCGCGCTGCCGGTTCTGCCGCAGTCGCTGACCGCGCGCAATACGCTAGGCCTCGTTTGCGATGCGCGAGCGTGCTTCACGCTGGACGACCCTGCCCAGCTGCCCGCGCTCACGGTGCTGGCACGGCAATTCGCCTCGGTGCTGGTGCTGGGCGGGGGCAGCAATATGGTGCTGCCCCGTCATGTCGACGGACTGGTCGTGCGCGTTGCGCTGCGCGGCTTGCGTCTGTTGCAGGCGCGCCCGGATGCGTGGATCGTCGAGGCGGCCGCGGGCGAAATCTGGCACGAGGTCGTGGCGCAAACCCTGGCCAGTGGCTGGGATGGGCTCGAGAATCTGGCGTTGATCCCCGGTACGGTCGGCGCCAGTCCGGTACAGAACATCGGCGCGTATGGCGTCGAACTGGCCGATCGCTTCGACAGCCTGACGGCCTGGGATCTGCATGAAGGCCGGATGGTCGAGATGGACGCCGCGCAATGTCGCTACGCCTATCGCGATAGCGTCTTCAAGCACGAACCCGCGGGCCGCTGGATCATCGTATCGGTGCGATTCCGTTTGCCGCGGCCGTGGCGCCCGGTGCTGGGCTATCCCGATCTGCAGCGCCATCCGCAACTCGCGGCGGCCAGTGCCAACGGCGCGGGTCCGCGTGCGCAGGACATCTTCAATGCGGTGTGCGAGATCCGCCGCGCCAAGCTGCCGGATCCCGCCCTCATCGGCAACGCCGGCAGTTTCTTCAAGAATCCGCTGGTGTCCGCCGAGCAGCGCGAGGCCTTGCTGGCGCGCTTTCCCGACCTGGTGTCGTATGCGCAGCCCGATGGCCGCTACAAGCTCGCCGCGGGCTGGTTGATCGATCAGTGCGGCTGGAAGGGCCGCGATCTGGGCGCGGCCGGCGTGCACGAACGCCAGGCGCTGGTGCTCGTGAATCGGGGCGGCGCGCAGGCCGCCGACATCCTGGCACTCGCCCGCCGGATCCAGGACGATGTGCGGTCGCGCTACGGCGTCACGCTCGAGCCCGAGCCGGTGGTGGTGCAGGGCGCCTCGGCCTGAGCGACGACAGAGCAGACAACAAAAAAGCGGCCGGGGCCGCTTTTTTGTCGCCGGGCCGCCCCAAGACAAAAAGCGTGTATGGACCGGACAGATAGGTAACAGGTGTACGAGGACATGGGTGACACTTTTCCGGACTAGATGCCCGGGAGAGTTCCATGCCTTGGAGTGCTGTTACCGTGAGCGATCAGAAGACGGAGTTTGT